>NZ_AZVV01000018.1:0-182720 GCF_000514395.1 Pseudomonas sp. URMO17WK12:I12 | reverse complement strand
GACTGCTCCATCCCGCGTCTGTGTGGCGGCATTCTACAGGCGAACGGCGGGGTGTCAACCGTTAATCCCGATATAGGTCAAATAAGCGCAAATGAGCGGGCGAACGGTTGCAGGGGAGACCTAAGTTTCGGAATCAGAACGATTTCTCATTTCTGGGCACGATCATCTAAAGGCGCCATTTCTTCGCTCACACCTACAAAACAGGCGCGCACAAAAAAGGCCACTCTTTCGAGTAGCCTTTTTTGATGTTTGGTTGCGGGAGCCGGATTTGAACCGACGACCTTCGGGTTATGAGCCCGACGAGCTACCAGACTGCTCCATCCCGCGTCTGTGTGTCGGCATTCTACAGAGGATCGCTGGGGTGTCAACCTCAAATTATGGAAAAACCTGTTCCTGTTCAACCGCTTAGCTTGCAAGCAAGACCTGGATAACGGCTGAAAGGCACGCCCGGCAAGGCTTGCAGCTCTATTGGCTGCTCTCAGTCGATTGATAAAATAAATGCACTGGGTCCTTTCCTACGTGTGAAAAAGAACATTCAGACTACTGGTGCTATATACAGGTGCGAGTGAGATACTGCTTATCCGACACGCCAACACGCCCTTTCTCCGTCATGAACTGCGCTTTTATATGACCCAGCGAAAAATCATCCACGTCGATTGTGACTGCTTTTACGCTGCCATCGAGATGCGTGACGACCCGCGCCTGGCCGGCAAACCGTTGGCAGTGGGTGGTTCGGCGGATCGGCGGGGAGTGATTGCGACCTGTAACTATGAGGCGCGCGCCTATGGCGTGCGTTCAGCCATGTCTTCCGGGCATGCGTTGAAGCTGTGCCCGGACCTGACCATCGTCAAGCCGCGCATGGACGCCTATAGAGAAGCGTCGAAGGAAATTCACACGATCTTTCGCGACTACACCGACATGATCGAACCGCTGTCCCTCGATGAGGCCTACCTCGACGTGTCGGACAGTGCGCATTTCGGTGGCAGCGCGACACGTATCGCCCAGGACATCCGTCGGCGGGTGTCCAATCAATTGCATATCACCGTGTCGGCCGGTGTGGCACCGAACAAGTTTCTGGCCAAAATCGCCAGTGACTGGAAAAAACCCAACGGGCTGTTCGTCATCACGCCGGATCAAGTGGAAGACTTTGTCAGCGGCTTGCCAGTCAGCAAACTCCACGGCGTGGGTAAAGTCACGGCCGATAAGCTGGGCAGGCTCGGCATCGTCGATTGCTCGCATTTACGCGAGTGGGACAAATTGGCGTTGGTGCGCGAATTCGGCAGCTTTGGTGAGCGACTCTGGAGTCTGGCCCGTGGGATAGATGACCGTTTGGTCCACAACGACAGTCGGCGGCAGTCGATCAGTGTTGAAAACACCTACGACGTAGACTTGCCGGACCTGGTGAGCTGCCTGGATAAATTGCCCGAACTGCTGGAAACCCTGGCGGGGCGCATGGCGCGAATCGATAGCAGCTATCGGCCGGGCAAGCCGTTCGTCAAAGTGAAATTCCACGACTTTACCCAGACCACGCTGGAGCAGGCCGGGGCAGGGCGGGATTTGGGGAGTTATCAGCTTTTACTGACCCAGGCGTTCAATCGCGGCGGGAAACCGGTGCGGTTGTTGGGGGTTGGGGTCAGGCTTGAGGATTTGCGGGGCGGGTTTGAGCAGATGGAGTTGTTTGAGCGGTAGTTTGGTGGTGAATTGAGGGCCTCATCGCGAGCAAGCTCGCTCCCACAAGGATCTACGGTGTTGCATAGATCCAGTGTGGGAGCGAGCTTGCTCGTGATGCTTTTAGTTCGGTCCCGGATCCGCTACCAAACGCCCTGCATCCTTGGTCAGCGACTTGAGGAATTCAGTCTGCAGCTCAGGATCATTGCGCGTCAGTTCGATCAGGCTTTGTTCCAGTTCGCTGGCTTCTTCTTCAAGACCCAGGTCTGAAAGGCGCTTGACCCGGTGTACCCACTGGCTCACTTCGTCGTCTTCAAGGTCGTCATAAATCAGCCCGTGGGCTTCGAGCAACTTGCCGCGCAAAGAGCTGCTGACCGCCAGGGATGAGTCGGTATGCACATCGTCCTGCCCATCTTCGACGCTGATCAGCAGGCGGGTCAGATGATTGATGTCATGTTCGGCGAACGGGCTGTCCAGCAGATTCAGGCGCAGAACGCCGTTTTTGTCGGTGCTCAGCTCGAATGTTTCCTTGCCGGCCTTGACCTCCACCGGACGCTCACTCCAGGGCAGGCTCGAGTATTCGGTGCGTTTGTCGCGCTGAACCTCGTCGATACCGGCCAGGTTTTGCTGCGCACGACCGTGGGATTGCACGTTCATGAACGGGTTGAGCCCGGCGAAACCGTAGCTCAGCCAATCCTTGGTCACGCTGTCGGGCAGATTGCCGAGGGCAAACACGTTAACCACGTTCGCACCGACACCGGCCACGACGGCCACTGCGCCCAGCGGGACCTCGTAGACCTCCCGCCAGGGTTGGTAAGGCGTGTAGCGATCGTAGTGGCGCGTGACTTCAAATTCGGTGACTTCGAAGGTCTTCTGCTCGTGGATTTTCACCCGACGTTGCGGCAGATCAAGCACCTTGGGCTCGCCGACATCGATCTGCAGGCTGTGATCGAGCAGTTTGCGCTCGACACGTTCCTCGTGCTCGCTGCGTTGCGACATGTGATTGGCGCAGCCGCTGACCAGCAGGGTGCCGCACAGGGCGGCACCACCGAGGCCTAAGGTGTTTCGCTTGAACATGACTTCTCTATCTGGTGTCAGCGGCGGATACGGGCCTGGAGGAAAGACAGCACGTCAGCGACCGGCAGCGCTTGCGCTTCAGGTTCGGTGCGGCTTTTGTATTCCAGATTGCCTTCGGCGAGGCCGCGGTCACTGACCACGATCCGGTGAGGAATGCCGATCAGCTCCATGTCCGCAAACTTGATGCCCGGGCTGGTTTTCTTGTCGCGGTCGTCCAGCAGGACTTCGAAGCCGGCAGCCGTCAGTTCTGCGTACAGCTTGTCAGTGGCTTCGCGAACCTGTTCGGTTTCGTAGCGCAATGGCACCAAGGCAACCTGGAACGGCGCAAGCGTGTCGCTCCAGATGATGCCGTTGGCGTCGTTATTCTGCTCGATGGCCGCCGCGACCACGCGGGAAACGCCGATGCCGTAGCAACCCATTTCCAGGGTAACCGGCTTGCCGTTCTCGCCCAGCACTTCGCACTTCATCGCTTTGCTGTACTTGTTGCCCAGCTGGAAGATGTGCCCGACTTCGATGCCGCGCTTGATTTCCAGGGTGCCCTTGCCATCCGGGCTTGGGTCACCGGCGACTACGTTGCGCAGGTCGGCAACGGTCGGAACCGGCAGATCACGCTCCCAGTTCACGCCGAAGTAGTGCTTGTCGTCGATGTTGGCACCGATGCCGAAGTCGCTCATCAGCTCGACGGAACGGTCGATGATGATTGGCAATGGCAGGTTCAGCGGGCCGAGAGAACCGGCGCCGGCGCCAATGGCGTCGCGCAGTTCGCTTTCGGACGCCATCACCAGTGGGCTGGCAACGCCTGGCTGGTTGGCGGCCTTGATTTCGTTCAGCTCATGGTCGCCACGGATGATCAGGGCAATCAGCTTGCCTTTCTCTTCTGCGTGAACGACCAGGGTCTTGATGGTCTTTTCGATCGGCAGATTGAATTTTTCCACCAGCGCGGCAATGGTCTTGGTGTCAGGTGTATCGACCAGGCGCAGTTCTTCGGCCGGTGCTGGACGAGAAGTTTCACGCGGCACGGCTTCGGCTTTCTCGATGTTCGCCGCGTAGTCGGAACCGTTGCTGAAGACGATGTCGTCTTCGCCGGATTCAGCCAGAACGTGGAACTCGTGGGAGCCGGCACCGCCGATGGAGCCGTTGTCGGCTTCTACAGGGCGGAACTTCAGGCCCAGGCGGGTGAACACGTTGCAGTACGCCTGGTGCATGCGGTCGTAAGTGACTTGCAGCGAAGGCTGGTCCGCGTGGAACGAGTAGGCGTCCTTCATGATGAATTCACGGCCGCGCATCAAACCGAAGCGTGGACGGATCTCATCACGGAATTTGGTCTGGATCTGGTACAGGTTGATCGGCAGCTGTTTGTAGCTGCTCAACTCGTTGCGCATCAGGTCGGTGATGACTTCTTCGTGGGTCGGGCCGGCGCAGAAATCGCGACCGTGGCGATCCTTGAAGCGCAGCAATTCAGGGCCGTATTCTTCCCAGCGACCGGATTCCTGCCACAGCTCAGCCGGTTGTGTGCTCGGCATCAACACTTCGAGAGAGCCCGCGGCGTTCATTTCTTCACGAACGACGGCTTCGACCTTGCGCATCACTCGCAAGCCCATCGGTAGCCAGGTGTAGAGGCCCGAGGCGAGTTTGCGGATCATGCCGGCGCGCAGCATCAGCTGGTGGCTGATCACGACCGCGTCGGAAGGCGTTTCTTTCTGTGTGGCGAGCAAAAATTGACTGGTGCGCATGGTTGGCCGTTGTCGGTTGCTGATGACGAGAAATGACGGAGCATTGTACGGGCGAGATCCGCTGGCGTACAGGCGTGCGGTCGGTGGTGTGGCACGAGGGCGGGATTCATGCCGCCCTTTGCGATGCTTCCTACGATTCTTCCACGATCTGGGTCGGCACCGGTTCCGGTTCCGGTGTCGGTGTCGGACCTGCGCGACGGCTTTCCTGGTACCAGTGCAGGGCGATCAGCAGCAGTGTCGGAACACCGAGCAGGGCAGTGATCAGGAAGAAATTGTGGTAGCCGAACTTCTCGACCATGACCCCTGAGTACCCGCCGATCAGGCGTGGCAGCAGCAGCATGATTGAACTGAGCAGGGCGTACTGGGTGGCGGAGAACTTGAGGTTGGTCAGGCTCGACAGGTAGGCGACGAACGCCGAGGTCGCCAGGCCGGAACTGAAGTTGTCCAGGGAAATGGTGACGATCAGCATGTTCAGGTTGGCGCCCATGTCGGCGAGCATCAGGAACAACAAGTTGGTGCCGGCCGATGTAATGCCGCCGATCAGCAGAATCGGCAGAATGCCGAAGCGCACGATCAACAGGCCGCCCATGCCAGCGCCGACCAGCGTCATGATCAAACCGAAGATCTTGCTGACACCGGCAATCTGATCTTTGGTGAAGCCCTGATCGATATAGAACACGTTAGCCATGACGCCCATGACCGTGTCGGACATCCGGTAGGTGGCGATCAAGCCGAGCAGCAGGAACGCTTGCCAGCGGTAGCGCGTAATGAAGTCGTTGACCGGCGTCAGCACGGGCGCCAGACCGCGGCGACCTATGGTCGACAGGCACAGGGCGGTCAGCGTGGTGTAGAGAATCGCCCGCAGCAGCGCCCGGTCTTCGAGGACCAGATCGAGCAGGCTGACGCCGCCGAACAGCACGCTGGCGAAGTCGGTGTTATAGAGCTGGGTGAACATGGCGGGCACGGACACCAACAGCACGATCAGCACGAACACCGACGCCAGTTGATGCACAAAGCTGTAGCGGCCGGCCTGAAGCTGGGTGCGCAGTGGCACGGGCGGTTCGCGCATGAATATCGAGGTGAGCAACGCCGGGATCATCAGGGCGCCGAACAGCACATAGGTGCCGGCCCAGGCCGAATGCTGATAGTTGAAACCGGTGGAGCCAAAGCCCTCGGCGAAGAACAGGGCGCCGGCGGTCGCCAGCAACGCGGCGATTCGATAGCCGGACATATAGCTGGCGGCGAGGGCGGCCTGGCGACTGTCTTCGGCGATTTCCAGGCGATAGGCGTCTACAGCGATGTCTTGCGTCGCCGAAGCGAAGGCAACGACCACGGCAATAGCGATCAACCAGGACAAGTGTTTTTGTGGGTCGCAAAACCCCATGCCGATCAGACCGAGGATCACCAGCGACTGCGATAGCACCAGCCACGAGCGTCGACGCCCCAGCTTGCCGAGAAATGGCAGGCGCCATTGGTCCAGCAACGGGGACCACACCCATTTAAAGGCGTAGGCCAAGCCGATCAGGCTTGCATAACCAATGGTTTCGCGGGCTACACCGGCCTCGCGAAGCCAGACGGAAAGCGTTGAAAACACCAGCATGTAGGGCAGGCCGGCGGCGAAACCAAGCAACAACAACACGAGCGTCGAGGGGCTGGCATAGGCGGCGAGCGCGGCGCGCCAGGTTTTACGGGGCATGGGCTGGAGTCTGCCTCAAGAAATACGGAAACAAAGGGCGCACTCTAACCGCTGTGCTCTACCGGACGCCAGCCATGGCGCTGAATATCAACACGATTATTCAGGACACTGATGCCTTCAGCACGTAATCGCGCGCGCTGCTCATCCCCTGAAGGGCTGCCCACCGGCAGGCTGATCCGACCACCGGCCCCCAGCACCCGGTGCCAAGGCAGTTTCGTGTCACCCGGCAATTGGCTCAGTGTGCGTCCGACCCAGCGAGCGGCGCGACCGAGTCCGGCCAGCTCTGCCAATTGACCATAGCTCACCACTTTGCCCTCGGGCACTTGTGCCAGGGTCAGGTACAGCGCCGTGCGTCGGATTTGCGCCGGGCTTTCGGTATCAGCGGTTGGGTCGGTCACGTCCGGTGGTTCCTGAAAAAGTTCGCTTTGCCGTCTGTAGAGTAAGTCGTGGATCACTGATTGAGAAATGAACTCAATAGAAATAGTCGGGTCAGTCCTTGCTAGGGCCTTATTCCTGAGGATAATGCCGACTTTTTTTCGCAATCTTGAGCCTGTCCTTGCTTATGTTGTCCAGAACCTTGCTGTGCCTCGCTGTTGCCAGTGCCTCCTCACCTTTGCTCGCTGATACCGTCTGGTTGAAGAACGGTGACAAGCTGAGCGGCAAGATCACGCTGTTCGATGGCGGCAAATTGCTGATTCAAACCGAGTACGCCGGTGCGGTCCCGATCGACTGGAAGCAGGTCAAAACCCTGGAGAGTGATCAGGAGTTGCTGGTCAAGCAGGATGCCTACACCGGCGAGAAGACCAAGTCGCTGCATGCGGCCGATGACGGCAAGGTGACGCTGCAAAACGGCGAGGCACCGAAGACGGTCGAGTTGGCCAGTATCCAGCAGATCCTCAAACCCAAGCCGGTCGTGGAAGATCTGGTGTGGAAGGGCAATATCGACGCCGCGCTGGATTACCAGCGGGCGGAAAATGACACCGACGACTACGACATCGACTTCAAGACCACGGCGCGCCACGGTAAATGGCGGCATATCGCAGAAGGCGAGTACAACCGCGAATTCCAGGATGGCGTGGTGACCACAGACAACTGGCGGGCTGAATACTCCCTCGACCGCTTCCTCACCGAAAAATGGTTCTGGCAGGGTCGGGCTGTTTATAAGCGCGACAAAGTCGAAGACCTGTCCCGTCAGCGCACCGTCGGTACCGGTCCGGGCTACCAGTTCTGGGACAACGAATTGGGCGCATTCTCCCTGGGCTCGCTGGTCAACCGTACGGACTACGAGTTCACCGACGGCAGCAAGGAAAACTTCTATTCCCTGGCGATGAAGTGGGATTACAACCGCTACCTGATTGGCAAGAAGGTGGAGTTCTTCACCAATGGGGAGATTGGCAAGCCGTTGTCGGGCGTGGCCGATTACGCGCTGGATTCAGAAATTGGCTTGCGCTACAAGGTAACCGAATGGGCTTCGCTTAACCTGAAGGCGGAGCGGGATATCATCAGCGGTACCGATGAATCTGATCTGGACAAGACGCGCTACACCGCAGGGTTTGGCGTGGCCTGGTAAGGCGTCAAAGAAAAATCGCAGCCTGGGGCTGCGATTTTTTGTGCCTGCAAAAACACACAGGCACAAAAAAGCCCCGCTTTTAAGGGCGGGGCTTTTTACTAAAGCAAGTACAAGTTAGATAACTTGAACTTCTTCAGCTTGCATGCCTTTCTGACCGCGGGTAGCGATGAAAGAAACCTGTTGGCCTTCTTTCAGGCTTTTGAAGCCGTCGGATTGGATAGCTTTGAAGTGAACGAACAGGTCGTCACCGGATTGTGGAGTGATGAAGCCGAAGCCTTTTTCATCGTTGAACCACTTAACGGTACCGGTTTGGCGATTAGACATGGTGTAACTCCTTGAACAAAGATAACTGCGACTCAGGAAGAACCCTGGCCGAGACTGAGTGCAAAGAGCAGGAAAAATTCTTGTAGATGGTTGGATCGAAATTCAACATATCGTGTAGAGATTCTCAGTGACACAAGCAGCACAGTGGCGCCACCTTAACCCTTTTTCCGGGACGTGCCAATGCTTCTTGCGAAGGTTTCTCTGTTTTCAGGACTGACGGTCCATTGGTTTGACGCAAAGGCCCTGAATTCATGGGACATCGTCGAGAATTGTGCCCCACACTTTGAACCCGGAGCGCGCGCCCGGTAAGATGCCGGACAGAATTTTTCCACCTCGCTATTCAGGACACCCGCCATGAGCATCAAATCGGACAAGTGGATTCGCCGCATGGCGCAAGAGCACGGGATGATCGAACCTTTCGTTGAGCGCCAGGTGCGCGGCAGCGACGATAGCCGTGTGATCTCCTACGGCGTGTCCAGCTACGGCTACGATGTGCGTTGCACCAATCACTTCAAGGTGTTTACCAACATCAATTCGGCGATCGTCGACCCGAAAAACTTCGATGCGGGCAGCTTCGTCGATATCCACAGTGACGTCTGCATCATTCCGCCTAACTCCTTCGCCCTGGCCAGCACCGTCGAATACTTCCGCATTCCGCGCAATGTATTGACCATTTGCCTGGGTAAAAGCACCTACGCGCGCTGCGGCATCATCGTCAACGTCACCCCGCTCGAGCCCGAGTGGGAAGGTCACGTGACCCTGGAGTTTTCCAACACCACCAATCTGCCGGCAAAAATCTACGCGAACGAAGGTGTGGCGCAGATGCTGTTCCTTGAGTCTGACGAAGAGTGCGAAGTCTCCTATAAGGACCGTGGCGGCAAGTATCAGGGGCAACGTGGAGTGACTCTGCCGCGCACCTGATCCGTTCATCTGGCCAATCAGCGGGAATTCTTGAGCGGGTAGACACTCTATTGGGTGTACTGCCCGGTTCGCGCACAGCGGACGGGGCCTTCGCTCAGGAGTGCTTTATGAAGATCGATCCTCGAATAAGTGCCGAACTGGCAAGGCTTGAGCCCAATCAGATTGGCGTTTTGGCCTGGTCCTTGTTGGCACATCCACCCGTCAGCATGGCGGGGGGCATCCCCGGTCAACCCGACCCCGATACTCCAAACGAGCAGCCTACGGAACCCGGTGAACCGACCTTGCCGGATGAACCACCTCCCGCGCCTGTCGCATGATCTGCTGTTGAAAATGAATGGCCAGTCAGCTGATGTCCTTGAAGACTTCAGCTGACTGGCCATATTTCGTTGTCGCCGATCACAAAGATCCTGCAACGGTCATCCCGCTCGACCTGATACCCACCGGTAAACGCCCCAAAGGCCGGTAGCAGGCTGACGGCTTCTCCCAGCCTGAAACACGCCAGTCGCAAACTTTGCCGACCCTTGCCTCTTAATCGATAAACGGGATGGACGTGCCCGGCAAGCACGTGGCGATCAGGATGAGGGGCGGGTTCATGCTGCAAGGCGAACGGCCCCAGTAGCAACGGCTCAGGCACTATCCGGATGTTCAGCGAGGCAGGTGGATCGCCCGCTCGTTTGTCGTGGTTGCCGCGAATCAGCGTCATCGGCAAATCAGCATGCCGAGCCCGCCATTCGGCCAGCGCGCTCAACGTGGCCGCTGCATGAGAGCCGGGCCCGTGAAGAAAGTCCCCGAGAAACATCAGTTGGCGGCAGGGCAAGGCAGCCAGCAAGCCGTCAAGCACCGCGATATTACTGGCGGTCGTGCCATGAGGCACCGGTTGGCCAAGGCTGCGATACGCCGCTGCTTTACCAAAATGCACATCGGCAATGAGCAGGGCGTGTTGCGCTGGCCAGTAAATGGCTTTTTCCGGCAGCAGCCACAGGTCTTCACCGGCCAGTCGAACGGGGTAGGGCGTGCTCATCAGGTTTTCCCGGTTTCGGCGGTTTTCTCAAGATCGGTGACCATGCGTCGGATACGGTCTGCGAGTTTTTCCGAGCTCATGCTTTCGCGCATGCGCTCAACCAACAGTGGAAACCCCAGCGGTGTAGGGCGTTTGAGCTGATGCAGGTCCAGTTGCAGACGGTTGATACGCTCCAGCGTCTGTTCCAGGCGCTGGATATCCAGTTCTTCCCGCAGGACTTCTTCCCCGGCCTGCGCCAGTAACAGATTCCCGGCGTCGTACTGTTTAAACACTTCAAAGAACAACCCGCTCGACGCCTGAACCTGACGTGTACTTTTCGGCGCGCCCGGATAGCCGGCAAACACCAGCCCGGCGATCCGCGCGATTTCCCGAAAACGGCGAAGCGCCAGTTCTCCAGCGTTCAGACTGGCGAGCACGTCTTCCAGCAGGTGCTCGGGGCTCAACAGTCCGGGACTCAACACTTGCGGCCAGTCCACAGGCGTGGCGCTGAGCAACTCCAGCCCATAATCATTCACCGCGATGGAAAACGTTACCGCCTGCTGCTGACTCACGCGCCACGCCAACAAACTCGCCAGCCCCAGATGCACCTGGCGCCCGGCAACGGGATACAGGAACAGATGCCAGCCTTCGCGAGACTTGAGGGCTTCGGCCAGCAATGTTGTCGACGTCGGCAAACCGGACCAGCGTTGCTGCACCTCTAAGAGAGGTCGCAATGCGCGCATTTCCGGGCCGACACATTCGCCCTGCGCCGCCGCACTGAAACGCTCGACCACCGCTTGCGCCAGCTCATTGGAAAGCGGCATCCGTCCGCCATTCCAGCGCGGCACCGCGGCTTTTTTCGCGGTGCTGCGTTTGACATAAGCGGTCATGTTTTCCACCCGGACCAATTCGAGCAGGCGCCCGGCAAACAGAAAACCGTCGCCCGGTTTCAATCGCGCGATAAACCCTTCCTCGACACTGCCCAATTGCTTGCCGCCGCCGCCCTTGCTCCAGAACCTCAGCTGGATACTCGCATCGCTGACGATGGTGCCGATGCTCATGCGATGTCGCCGCGCCAGTCGCGCGTCGGGCACGCGCCACACGCCGTGCTCATCCGGTTCCACCCGGCGGTAGTCCGGATAGGCTGTCAGAGAAAGCCCACCGTGGCGTACGAACGCCAGCGCCCAGGTCCAATTCGCGACAGTGAGGTCGCGATACGCCCAGGCCCCGCGTACTTCTTCATACAGCTCATCGGGCAGAAACCCACCGCCCAGCGCCATGCTGACCAAGTGCTGAACCAGCACATCCAGCGGTTTATGCGGTGATTCGCGGGGCTCGATGTGTCGTTGTGCCACGGCGTCTTGTGCCGCAGCCGCTTCGATCAGTTCCAGGCTGTGCGTCGGCACCAGCGTCACCCGTGAAGTCCGTCCCGGCGAATGCCCGGAACGGCCGGCCCGCTGCATCAGCCGCGCCACGCCTTTGGCCGAGCTGATCTGCAGCACCCGCTCCACCGGTAAGAAATCCACACCCAAGTCCAGACTCGAGGTGCAAACCACCGCTTTAAGTTGACCTTCCTTCAATGCTCGCTCGACCCAGTCACGGGTATCGCGCGACAGTGAACTGTGATGCAAGGCGATCAGCCCGGCCCAGTCGGGGCGTGCTTCCAGCAAGGCCTGATACCAGATCTCGGATTGGGCGCGGGTGTTGGTGAACACAAGGCTGCTGGGACTGGATTCCAGCTCTGCGACAACCTGCGGCAACATCTTCAAACCGATATGCCCGGCCCACGGAAATCGCTCGATGGCGGGCGGCAACAAGGTATCGACGAGCAGCGCCTTGGACGTCTGGCCCTGAACACTGATGCCGCCCCCTTGTGGGATAAGTACCTCTTCAGCGTGAGCCTGATTACCCAACGTCGCGGAAACACCCCACACGATCAGTGCCGGATTCCATCGGCGCAGTCGGGCCAGGGCCAGTTGCAATTGCACGCCGCGCTTGTTGCCCAGCAACTCGTGCCATTCGTCGACCACCACCATGCGCAGGGTTGCCAGCGCCGTTTGCGCATCGGCGCGGGCGAGCATCAGGGTCAGGCTTTCAGGCGTGGTGATCAGGGTGGTGGGCAGGCGCCGGCTCTGTCGTGCCCGTTCGCTGCTGTTGGTATCGCCGGTGCGCAGGCCGACGCTCCATGAAATCTGTAAGTCGACCAGTGGCGTTTCCAGGGCGCGAGCGGTGTCGGCCGCCAATGCGCGCATGGGGGTTATCCACAGGACTGTCAGAGGTTGGGCGATCGGTTTTCGTTTACGAGAGGTTTCAACGGCTGTGACAGACGCGGCAAAGCGATTGAGCGCCGCAAACCAGACTGCATAGGTTTTGCCGGCACCGGTGCTGGCATGCAGCAATCCGGACTCGCCGCGTTTAACCGCGGCCCACACCTGTTTCTGAAAGACGAACGGCTTCCATCCGCGGGCGGTGAACCAGTGTTTTGCGTAGTCGGGGGAGGTTCCCATACCGGCGGTGTGCGCTCTGAAAGTCTTCTTTCAGTGACCGTGCGGGGGGGTGAAAGGTTTAATGAAACAACGCGATCCTGCAGGAGCACGGCTTGCCGGCGATGGCGGTCTCAAGGATGCCATCGCGAGCAAGCTTTGCTCCTGCAGGAAGGTATGGATTACTTGAGGTTGCCGCTGAGAAACTGCTTTAGCCGTTCGCTCTTCGGATTGCCCAGCACGTCGTCCGGCGCGCCTTCTTCTTCCACCAGCCCCTGGTGCAGGAACAGCACCTGGCTCGAGACTTTGCGGGCGAAGCTCATTTCGTGCGTCACCATTATCATGGTCCGGCCTTCTTCGGCCAGGCCCTGGATCACGCGCAGTACTTCACCCACCAGTTCCGGGTCGAGCGCCGAGGTCGGTTCGTCAAATAGCATGACTTCCGGTTCCATGGCCAATGCGCGAGCAATCGCGACTCGTTGCTGCTGACCACCGGACAGGAACGCCGGGTACTGGTCAGCGACGCGCGCGGCCAGGCCAACCTTGTCCAGATAACGCCGCGCGCGGTCTTCGGCCTCTTCCTTGCTGCAACCCAACACCCGGCGCGGGGCCATGGTGATGTTTTCCAGTACGGTCATGTGGCTCCACAGGTTGAAGTGCTGGAACACCATGGCCAGGCGAGTGCGGATTCGTTGCAGTTCATTGGCATCGGCCACGTGCATGCCGTGGCGATCCTTGATCATGCGGATATTCTGGCCGTCCAGGCTCATCGCGCCGTCGTTGGGCTGTTCGAGAAAGTTGATGCAACGCAGAAAGGTACTTTTACCCGAGCCGCTGGCGCCGATCAGGCTGATCACGTCGCCGGTGTTGGCCTTGAGCGAAACGCCTTTGAGGACTTGATGATCGCCGTAGCTTTTATGCAGGCCTTCGATGGTCAGTTTGTACATGGGGCAGACATCCTCAAGGCGAAAGTAGGTAGCCGCTGCGATAGGCTTCGGCGCCCGCGACATGCGCGATCACCATGCCAGCAGTGGCCATGCGCCGTAGCGAGCGGGCGTACATCAACCCGGCGGCGGTGCAATGAACGGGGGTGACGCGATCGTTGATCGGGTCAATGATTTCGGCGATCAATTGCCCGGCTTCGAGGTATTCCCCCGGCAGTGCGGTGAACACCAGCAAACCACCGACCGGCGTTTCCACAGGTTCGACGCCGGCCAGCGGCGTGGCCGGGTAGGGCAGTTCGGGCAGTGGCGCCGGTTCGCCGGCGATGGCGCCGAAGTGAATCAGGTAATCGATCAGGGCCTGGCAATCGAGGCTGGCCAGCGGATGATTGACGTCACCCTGGCCGCGCAATTCGACGGTTACCGAGAAACTGCCCAGCGGAATGTCGAAGCGTTCGCCGAAGCGCTCCTTCAACTGCCACCAGAGCAGGGTGAAACACTCATCGAACGATTGGCCGCCGGAATCCGTGGCCAGCAAACTCGCCTCGGCACCGATGTAGCGCGCCAGCGGCTCGACCTGCGGCCAGGCTTCGGGCGTGGTGTAGAGGTGCGCGACGGCTTCGAAATCGCAATGCAGGTCCAGCACCATGTCCGCGTCGCAGGCCAGCCGTTGCAGGGTCAGGCGCTGGGATTGCAGTTGGGTGCTGGCGGTTTGCCGGGCGAGGGCGTTGCGCAAACTGTCGCGAATCAGCCCGAGGTTGCGCTGCGGATCGTCACCGAGTTGGGCTTCGATCTCGTTGCCGACCGCTTCGCTGACATCGACGAACCAGCGGTTGAAGTTCTGCCCGCTTTCGAGCTCGTAACGGCCCAGCGGCACATCCATCAACACTTGCTCCAGGCCCACCGGGTTGGCCACGGGAACCAACACGATTTCGCTGCGCAGGCGGCCACTGGCTTCAAGCTCCGCCAGGCGTTGCTTGAGGTGCCAGGCCACGAGCATACCGGGCATTTCGTCGGCGTGCAGGGACGACTGGATGTAGATCTTGCCTTGGGCCGACGTGGGGCCGTAATGAAAACTGTGAATCTGTCGTGCAGTCCCCGGCAGCGGGGCCAGCAGGTCATGAATCTGGTGGCGCATGTCTCTTTATCCCTAAAGCGGGTCCTAGTGGGTCGGCCCGAGGAAGGCCAGCCAGCGGCGTTCGGCGAGACGGAACAGGCCGACCAGCGCGAAGGTCACGGTCAGGTAGATCAGCGCGGCAATGCCGAACGACTGAAAGGTCAGGAAGGTCGCCGAGTTGGCGTCCCGAGCGACTTTCAAAATGTCCGGGATGGTCGCGGTGAACGCCACGGTCGTTGAGTGCAGCATCAGGATCACTTCGTTGCTGTAATACGGCAACGAGCGACGCAGGGCCGACGGCATGATCACGTAGGCGTACAGCTTCCAGCCGGTCAGGCCGTAGGCTTTGGCGGCTTCGACTTCACCGTGGTTCATGCTGCGAATCGCCCCGGCGAAAATCTCCGTGGTGTAGGCGCAGGTGTTCAGGGCGAAGGCGAGGATGGTGCAGTTCATCGCGTCGCGAAAGAACGCATCCAGCACCGGCTGAGCCCGAATGGCCGCCAGGCTGTAGATCCCCGTGTAACAGATCAATAGCTGGATATAGAGCGGCGTCCCGCGAAACAGATAGGTATAGAACTGCACCGGCCAACGGATGTAGAAGCGCGGCGACACACGGGCGATGGACAGCGGGATCGACACGATAAAACCGAAGAAGATCGAAGCGCTGAGCAGCCACATCGTCATGGCCAGGCCGGTGATGTTGTTGCCGTCGCTATAGAGGAAGGGTTTCCAGTATTCCTGCAGAAGTTCGATCATCGTACGGCCTCCCGGGTACCGG
This sequence comes from Pseudomonas sp. URMO17WK12:I12, assembly GCF_000514395.1. Lineage (NCBI taxonomy): Bacteria > Pseudomonadati > Pseudomonadota > Gammaproteobacteria > Pseudomonadales > Pseudomonadaceae > Pseudomonas > Pseudomonas sp. URMO17WK12:I12. The sequence continues at coordinate 167,412 of NZ_AZVV01000018.1, read as the reverse complement.
CGGAGTAACGACGTTCAAGCCAGCGCAGAATGAAGTTGGACGCGCTGGTGATCACCAGGTAGATCAGCGCGGCAAGGACCAGGAAATAAAACAGCTGATAGGTGCTTTTACCGGCGTCCTGAGCAGCCTTGACCAGATCGGCAAGGCCGATGATCGACACCAGGGCCGTGGCCTTGAGCATCACCATCCAGTTGTTACCGATACCCGGCAGGGCATAACGCATCATTTGCGGGAACACGACGATCCAGAAACGCTGGCCGCGCTTGAGGCCATAAGCGGTGGCTGCTTCGACCTGACCCCGTGGGACGGCGAGAATCGCGCCACGGAAGGTTTCGGTGAAATACGCGCCATAGATGAAGCCAAGGGTGATGACCCCGGCGCTGAACGGGTTGATCTCGATGTATTCCCATTCCATGTAATCGGTCAGCGACGTCAGCCAGGTTTGCAGGCTGTAGAAAATCAGCAGCATCAGGACCAGGTCCGGAACGCCGCGAATAAGGGTGGTGTAAAGCTGGGCAGGCACGCGCATCAGTTTGACTTTTGACAGCTTGGCACTGGCGCCGAGTAGCCCGAGCAACACGGCCACCAATAACGACAACGCCGACAACTTGATCGTCATCCAGGTGCCTTGCATCAGCAACGGACCGAAGCCCTTGAGGCTGAAGGCAGAGAGCCCCAGATTTTGTAATAGGTTTTCGAACATAAAATCAGCAACCTGATCGGATGAAAAAAGCGCCCATCGCGAGATGGGCGCCGGGCATTATTTGCCGCTGTACAGATTCAGATCGCCAAAGTGTTTCTTCTGAATGGTGGCGTAAGTGCCATCATCGTGTAACGCTTTGATACCTTTATCCAAAAGTGCCTTCAGCTCGGTGTTACCTTTCTTAATGCCGATGGCGGTTTTGGCTGGCAGCAAATGGTCGTCGACCGGCTTGCTGACATCATAGTCGGCGCCTTGTGGCGACTTCAGGAAGCCCAGTTCGGCTTGCAGCATGTCCTGAATCCCTGCGTCGAGACGACCGGAGGTCAAGTCGGCGTAGACCTGATCCTGGTTGGCGTAGGCCTGGGTTTTCACGCCAGCCTTGTCCAGAACGGCTTTTGCATAGGCTTCCTGGATGGTGCCTTGCTCGTAGCCGACGGTTTTGCCCTTGAGCGAAGCGACATCTGCGGTGACGCCAGAACCTTTCTTCGACACGTAAGCGGTTGGGCCGGAGAACAGCTCGCTGGAGAAGTCGATGACTTTTTCGCGGGCTTCGGTGACGGTCATCGACGAGATCACACCGTCGAATTTATTGGCCTTGAGGCCCGGAATCATGCCGTCGAAATCGCTTTCGACCCATTTGCACTTGACCTTCAGCTCGGCGCAGATCGCGTTCCCCAGATCGATATCGAAGCCTACCAGGCTACCGTCGGCCGCTTTCGACTCGAACGGTGCGTAGGAAGGGTCAACGCCAAAACGCAGTTCCTTGTATTCCTTTGCCATGGCAGAACCAGCAGCCATGCACAACGCCAGTGCAGAAAGGGTCAGCAATGCTTTTTTCATTATTCAATCCCTAAGAACCAATATGAGCGCTTGTGGCGCAGAATTATTGTTACTGGTAAGCGTAAGACCTATTGAAAGTAGCAATTTCCGAACCAGAGTCCCGAACAAGCGTTTTAAAAGGTCATACAAGAAGTGACTGCGCGGGAATTGTGCACGAAAACGGGCGTCGTGGAAGTGCTGCACCAAGATGGTTCATGTCGGCACAAATTAATGTAGGAGTGAGCCTGCTCTCGATAGCGGTGTGTCAGTTAACAAAGGGTGCCTGACACACCGCTATCGCAAGCAAGCTCGGCTCCTACAGGGTATCGGGTTAGCTGAGCAGATTTTGCAGGGTGCCCAGATTGTCAGCGTCTTCGACTGATTTGTCCTGACGCCAGCGCAGCATCCTGGGGAAACGCACAGCGATCCCGCTTTTGTGGCGTTTTGACAGGGCAATGCCTTCGAACCCCAGCTCAAACACCAGGCTGGGTTTCACGCTGCTCACCGGGCCGAATTTCTCCACCGTGGTTTTGCGCACGATGCTGTCGACCTGGCGCATTTCTTCGTCAGTGAGTCCTGAATAAGCCTTGGCAAACGGCACCAGTGTACGTTCGCTGGCGTCGGGTGGGCCGTCCCAGACCGCGAAGGTGTAATCGCTGTAGAGACTGGCCCGCCTTCCGTGGCCTCGTTGGGCATAGATCAGCACCGCATCGACGCTGAACGGGTCGACTTTCCATTTCCACCACACGCCCATGTCCTTGGTCCGACCCACGCCGTACAGCGCATCCCGCGCCTTGAGCATCATGCCTTCGACGCCGAGACGGCGGGAGGCTTCCCTTTGGCGGGCGAGGTCGAACCAGTCATCGCCGGTCAACATCGGGGAGAGCAGTAACACCGGGTCATGGCAGGTGGCGATCAACTGCTCCAATTGCGTGCGACGCCGGGCCTGCGGCTGCGTGCGCCAGTCCTCACCGGCCCACTCCAGCAGGTCGTAAGCGAGCAGGACCACCGGCACCTCATCGAGGATTTTCTTGCCGAGGATCTTGCGTCCGATGCGCTGCTGCAACAGGGCAAACGGTTGCACGGAGGGGGCGGCGGGAGAGGCTGGATCGAAGGCATCTTCGGTGTCGGGGCGGACGCTTTTCCAAGCAACGATTTCGCCGTCGATCACGGTGCCGTCGGGTAAGCCGTGCACCAGGTGATCGAACTCGGGAAAGCGCTCTGTCACCAACTCTTCACCCCGGGACCAGATCCACAAACGCCCGTCGCGCTTGACCACTTGGGCGCGGATGCCATCCCATTTCCATTCCACCAGCCATTGGCTGGCGGGGCCAAGCAACCCATCGAATTGCTCGACCGGTTGCGACAGCGCATGGGCCAGAAAAAAAGGATACGGCTGACCGCCCCGTTCAGCGTGTTCACCTGCGGATTCGGCGGCGATCAGTTTCAGATAACTCGCCGCATTCGGGCGATTTGTCAGGTCGGTGTACGCGACCATGCGCTGGGCCACGCGTTTGCTGTCGAGCCCGGCCATGGCCGCCAATGCACGGGTCACCAGCAGCTTGGAGACGCCCACGCGGAAGCTGCCGGTGATCAGTTTGATGCACAACATCAGGCTGGCGCGATCCAGTTGCGCCCAGAGTTCGGGCAGGCGCTCGGCAAGCACTTCGGGCGACTCGCCGCGCAAGGGCAGCAGCTTGTCTTCAATCCAGACCGCCAATCCGTCGGTGGAGCGGTGCGGCGATTCGGGCAACACCAGCGAGATGGTTTCCGCCAGATCACCCACCGCTTGATAACTTTCTTCGAACAGCCAGGGTTCAAGCCCGGAAACGGCTTGCGCCAATTCACGCAGCACGCGCACGGGGACCAATTGCCGGGGCCGCCCACCGGACAAAAAATACACTGCCCATGCGGCATCTTGCGGTGAGGCCTGGGCAAAGTAGTGTTGCATCGCGGCCAGTTTGGCATTGCTCGACGTGGTGGCGTCGAGTCCGGCGTACAGCTCGGCGAATGCCTTCATGCCAGCACCTTGTCTTTCTCGGGTTCGATCCCGGCGTTTTCTTCCTCGTCGTCGCCGTACTCGGTGTCGAAGCTTTGTGCATCCAGACCTTGTTCGCGCAGATGGCGTACCAGCACGCCGACCGAACCGTGGGTCACCATGACTCGCTCGGCGCCGGTCTGTTCAATCGCCCACAACAGGCCCGGCCAATCGGCATGGTCGGACAGGACAAATCCGCGGTCGACTCCGCGCCGGCGGCGGGTGCCACGCAAACGCATCCAGCCGCTGGCGAAGCCGTCGCTGTACTCGCCGAAACGCCGCATCCAGGTGCTGGCGCCCGCCGACGGCGGGGCGATGATCAGGGCTTTGCGCATCATCGGGTCGCTCTTTTTGACTTCGCCGGCATAGATCGTGGGCGGCAGATAAACGCCGCTCTGGCGATACACCTGGTTGAGCGGCTCCACGGCGCCGTGCACCAGAATGGGGCCGAGGCTGGCGTCGATGCCGTGGAGAATGCGCTGGGCTTTGCCAAACGAGTAGCAGAACAGCACGCTGGCAATGTCGGCGGCGGCATTGGCCTGCCACCACTGATTGATCTCGGCAAACACCTGTGCCTGAGGTTGCCAGCGATAGATCGGCAGGCCGAAGGTCGATTCGGTGATGAACGTGTGGCACCGCACCGGTTCGAAGGGCGCGCACGTGCCGTCGGCTTCCGTCTTGTAATCCCCCGAGGCAACCCAGACCTCGCCCCCGTACTCCAGACGCACCTGGGCCGATCCGAGGACATGGCCGGCGGGGTGAAAACTGAGGGTGACGCCATGATGGTTGAGGGGCTGACCGTAAGGCAGGGTTTGCAAATTGATGTCGGCACCGAGGCGAGCGCGCAGGATGCCTTCGCCGGCTGACGCGGCCAGGTAATGACGATTGCCGCTACGAGCATGGTCGCTGTGAGCATGGGTGATGATCGCGCGTTCGACCGGCCGCCACGGGTCGATGTAGAAATCCCCGGCCGGGCAGTACAAACCTTCAGGACGCGCGATAACAAGTTCCATGTCGTTACCAAAATGGAGGGACTTGTTAGCTATGAGGTTGGCGTGAAGCCAGAAGTTCTATCGAGATTTCAATGACGAGAAACATTCCCCCTGTAGGCGTGAGCCTGCTCGCGATAGCGGTGTGTCAGTCACTCAAAATGGTAGCTGACACACCGCTGTCGCGAGCAGGCTCACGCTACAGGATCGGGGTTATTTGCCGGGTGTCAGGGTCAACTGAGTCTTGCCGTACACCTTGTCAAAGTTCTGCGGCTGCATCGGCAGGCTCATGTATTGCCCTTTGAGCCAAGGATCGATGCTGTTCAGATAATTAGGGCTGGCAGGGTTGCCCGACTGACCGGTGCCGTTCTGGCCCATCAGCGGTTCGGCCTGGCCGAAGTCGACGATGAAGCGCATGGCCGGTGCCAGGGTGGTGTTGAAATCCTGACCCCAGGCGAACGCCGCGGTGTTCAGCGTGGTGTGGTCCCCGCCTGCCGCAACCGGGCCGCGAACAGTCTGGCCATTGGCGTTTTTCCATTCGTAGCGGTGCAGTTTGCCCCACTGCCAGGCCTTGTGATCGCCACCCAACTGGCTGTCGCCAGCGCTGATCGCTGCCGCCAGACTGCGCGCGAGGATCGCCGGTTTGTCTTCTTTCTGCGGTGTGCGGGCGTCATCCCAGAACGGACTGTCTTCGCGCCCCAGCAGATGATCGGCCTGCGCCGCGTAGGACAACTTGCCATTGGCCACGAAGGCTTTCCACGTCGGGCTGCTTTCCGGACCCAGCTCGTCGAGGAAGATTTGCTTCATGCTTTCCTGGAGGAACAATTGGTAAATCGCTGCATCGGCGGAGGTCGTGCTGAGCTTGCCGTCGAACGCCATCAGGCGGGTATAGGCCTCGTGAGCCTTGCCGCGATCGGCAGCCGGCAGCGCTTCAATCGCCTGCTTGAGCGGTTGGGACATGCCCGGTGCTTCAAACATTTTCTTCAGCTTGGCGGCGAAGGTGGTGGTCTGGTCGTATTGCATTGCGATCACGCTGCGCGTGTCGTGTTTGCCAGCGCCCGCCAGTTCGGCCAGACGTTCACCACGTTCCGGCGCTGCCCAGGAATTGGACAGTTGCATGCCGTAGCCATGGGGAATGACGCGCTGGTTGGCGGTGCCGAGCCAGCCTTGGGCCGGGTCCTGGTCGTAGGGGTGCAGCATCGGGTCGGCGTAACCGTCCCAGTCGTAGCGACCTTCCCAGCCCGGCGATGGCAGCAAGCCTTCGCCTTCGCGACGGTTCGGGTAGCGGCCGGTAACTTGCCAGCCAATGTTGCTCGCATCGGCAAACACCAGGTTAAGGGCGATGGCGCGGATTTCGCGGCTGGCGTCCGAGGCTTTCTCGACGGTTTGGGCCCGGGACAGGTCGAAAAACGCGTCCAGGGATTTGTCATCGGTGAAGCTCGGCATTTGCAGGGCCAGGCCGAAACCGTTGGCCAGCGTGGTGCCCTGGGCGCTGTTGAGCAGTGGACCGTGACGGGTTTCGTACACCGCTTCACGAATCGGCCGCTGGCCTTTGACGAAGTAGGTTTCGTTGCGCACGATGGCGGGCTGCCATTTGCCGCCGACTTCGTAGGTGAGGCCGTTGCCCTGGCGTTTGATTTTTTCCAGGAACAGGTCCTGGTTGTCGCCCATGACCGTGGTCATGCTCCAGGCCACTTTGCCGTTGAAACCACCGAGCACCATCGGCAAACCGGCGATGGTCACGCCCGCCGCCTGATATTTCGGCGCGCGGATCTGCACGTAGCTGAACAGCGACGGCACGCCCAATGGGCCGTGGCTGTCACTGGCCAAAATGCTTTTGCCCGTGCGGCTGCGTTGCGGGCCGATCGCCCAGTTGTTCGACGAGGTGGCGCCCAACAGATTCAGGTCGGACAGTTGCCCCGTGGCTTTACTGATTTCGGCCAGTCCGGGAATCGCGCCGTTGAGCTTGATGCCCTGCAGTTTGTCGGCTTCGCCCAGCGGCAGTTTTTCATCGGGCGCGGACGGCGTCAGCCACGCGAGTTTGTCGGTGGTGACGGTCTGGGCCAGCATCAACGAGGAAATTTCTTCCGGCAGGTTGGCCGACTGGCTGAAGTTCAGCAGGCAGAAAATCAGCGCCGAATCTTCCGGTTTCCAGTATTCAGGCTTGTAGCCGGTGGCCGCGAGGTCGGCTGGCAGCTTGTCGCGGTAGCGGAACAGGTAGGCGTTGACGCCGCGCGCATAGACTTCGAAGAAGCGTTTGAGGCGCGGCGAAGAGGCTTTATACAGCTCGCCGGCGCTTTTCTTCAGATTGACCGCGCGCATGTAGCGATCAGCGTCCAACAGGTCGGCGCCGGACATTTCTGCCAGACGACCTTCGGCCAACAGGCGCAGGGTGACCATTTGCGTGATGCGGTCGCTGGCGTGGACGTAACCCAGGGCGAACAACGCGTCGTGGAAGCTGTTGCTTTCGATCAGCGGCATGCCCATGGCATTGCGACGTACCGAAACGTTCTGCGCCAAGCCCTTGAGCGGCTGCACACCGGAAGTCGGCGGGAGGGTGTCCTGGGCGTTCCAGGTCTGACAACCGGACAGGCTCAAGACACCGGCTACTGCTGCGGCAACGCCGAACCGGGGAAGAAAATGTGTAAGGGCTGGCGAGGCCATGGCAAAGCTCCTGCGGGGGTAAAGGCGCAATAAAGGCGCTACGTTAGTGAGCAGGAGGAGGGCGCGCAAGCGGCGGGCGGGGTTATTTCAAGATTTGTCTGACGAAGATCGTTCCCACGCTCTGCGTGGGAATGCCTCAACGGGCGCTCCGCATTCGGCTTTGGATGGACGCAGAGCGTCCCGGGCTGCATTCCCACGCAGAGCGTGGGAATGATCTTGGGGAAAGGGTCAGGATTTTGGTGGGTTGATTTTGGCCGCCAGGGCATAGGCTTTGACGGTCGCCGGACGGTTCTGGATGTGGTTGAACCCAGGTGGGGACAGCAACCGCGGGCATCAGGTCGTCCTGTTTGCGTTCGATGGCTTGCCTGTGAGAGGAGGTGATGCTGAAGTGCGTGAAATTCAATGACCCCGCAGGAGAAAAAACCGGCATGGAGCTCAAGACCCGCGCAGCACTCGTCATCATCGATCAACAAAAAGGCATTCTGCATCCCCGGCTCGGTCGCCGGAATAATCCTCAAGCCGAGGAGCGAATTCTTGATCTGTTGGCGTTTTGGCGCCGAACCGGGCGGCCGGTGATTCACGTGCAGCACCTGTCTCGCTCACCGGATTCAGTGTTCTGGCCACAGCAGTCGGGGGTGGAATTTCAGGAGCGGTTCCAGCCAAAGACCGGCGAACAACTGATCCAGAAACAGGTGCCGGATGCCTTTTGTGCGACGGGGCTGGAGGCGAGTTTGCGCGAGGCGGGGATTGAGCAATTGGTGATTGTGGGGGTGGCAACGAATAACTCGGTGGAGTCCACGGCGCGAACGGCCGGGAATCTGGGATTTGAGGCGTGGGTGGCGGAGGACGCGTGTTTTACCTTCGATAAGGCGGACTATTTTGGCAAGGCGCGTTCAGCCGAGGACGTGCATGCGATGTCGCTGGGGAATTTGCACGGGGAGTATGCGACGGTTTTAAGCACTGAGCAGATTCTGCAGGTTGACTGAAAACCCTGTGGGAGCGAGCTTGCTCGCGATAGCGGTCTGGCTGAAAAATTGATAGTGAATGTGATGTAGTCATCGCGAGCAAGCTCGCTCCCACAGGGGTTTATGTTGGACACAAATCCAATGTGGGGGTGGGCTTGCTCGCGAAGGCGATTCAACCGGCGAAGAAATTCTTCGCCCGAAGCATCAAGCGCCGTGGCACTTCTTGAATTTCTTGCCATTGCCGCACGGGCAAGGGTCGTTGCGGCCGACGTCTTTCAGGGCGTTGCGCACCGGTTCCTGGTGAGCGTGGCCGCAGTTCGGACCGTGAACATGGCCATGGTCGTGATCATGGTGGTCGTGATGGTCATGATCGTGGTTACAGTCAGGGCCATGGACGTGGGGTTGCTGGGTCATCGGGTGTGCTCCGGAATTAAATCGGCGGGGATTATCACGCCATTGCGCGCAAGGTGCACGTCATGCGCGATGAATAAACCGGTTTGCAGTACACCTTCCAGACGATAGGGAATGGGTTGGTCGGGTTTTTTCAGCATTTTCACCAGATCGCGCACCTTGGGCCACAGGTTGGTCCGGATCGGAACCTTGAAGTAAGCGCTGTGTTTGGGGCCGACCGTAAACCAGTGATCGTACTCACCTTCGGTCAGCAAGATGTCACCCAAGTGAATTCGGTACTCGAGGCTGCGCACGGTCAAGTCACTGTCGTTGGGGTTGTCGATGCGAAAGTGCAGCAAAAATTTCTGCTCCAGCAGTTTTGCCCGCACGACTTCGACCTTGACCAGATGCACTTCGGGGTCCGGCTCGTCATCCTCGAACCACGACGCACAGCCAGCGAGCCCCAGAAACAGGAGCAGGCTGAGCAGATAAAGTGCGTGTCGCCGGGTGATCATGGTCGTGTATCTCCCTTGAACCTGTAGCAGCTGCCGAAGGCTGCGTCCGACTGCGAAGCAGTCGTATTCCTGTCACCTCTATCCCACTGAAACAACGCGCTGCCTGATTTCACGACCGCTCCGCAGCCGAACGCAGCCTCCGGCAGCTGCTACAGGTCGCTCACCTCAACTGTTGAAATACCCCGCGCAACATTTCTTGAATTTCTGCCCGCTGGCGCATGGACAGGCGTCATTGCGCCCGGCCTTGAGTTGCACGGTCGGATCGATGAAGTACCAGTGGCCGGCGTTCTGCACGAAGGACGAGCGCTCGCGGTGGCTGTGTTCGCCGCTGCCATCGTGCCAGCGCGCGGTGAAGGTCACGAAGGCGTGTTCCGGCTGGCCGCCGAAGACTTCGGAGCTTTCCACCTCCAGGCCCAGCCAGGTGCTTTGAGCGCTCCAGTCGCTGATGGACTGACGATTCAGGCCGGCCTGTTGCGCGGGCAGGGTAGTCGCCACCAGATAGTCGATCAGCCCCAGCACGTAGGCGCTGTAGCGCGAGCGCATCAAGGCTTCGGCACACGGCGCCGGATGCCCGGCGTGGTAATGACCGCAGCAGGCATCGAGCAAGGTGCCGCTGCCGCAAGGGCAAATGGATGTACTCATTGCATTACCACCAATATTTCCCGAAGTTTTCCGGATTGGCCCAAAAGCGTGAGTTGAGCCAGTCGGGTACTTGTTTGTAGTCAAGCAGATCATAGGTGAACAGGGTCAACACTTGTTCATCGCGCTGGAAGCGCTCGCTGGCTTGCAGGGCCAGGGAGAAAAAATCCGTCTCCTGCCAGCCGCTGGCCGACAAGTCCGCCAGCACCGCAATGCGGCTGGCGTTGAGGTTGCGGATCCCGCCGAGCAGGTTCAAGCCGTCGCGCTTTGGCAAGTGTTCGAGGCAATCGACCGCCAGCGCCAGATCAAACCGGCGTGCCGCCAGTTCCGCCGGCAACGGTCCCGGTGCCGTGTGGGCGACACACGTATCCGGGTGCGCAAGCTTGAAGGCTTCCAGGGCGGGAAACTCACTGGCCCCGATCAGCAACAGCTGCGCGGGAGCGTAAAGGTCCAGCAAAGCGGCCAACGCCTGTTGCGGTGTGCGCGAAGAAATAGCTGCAATCATCAAAGATCCTCAATCAGAGCACCAAGACTAGCCTGCCCAAACGTCCGGGCCTAGAGCGGGTTTAGCGCAAATGCGCCAATCCGTCGTGTACACGGGATAAAACAGCAATGGCCTATTGCTGGCGGAGTTTAATAGTCGGGTCTTTACTACCTGAATCGGTTCTAAGCCGATCCCTCAGGAGAAAACTAGATGAGCATAGTTCGGACAGCATTACCCTTGGTTCTGCTCACCAGTGTGTTGACTGGTTGCGCAGGTTTGCAGAAAACCGACTGGCCGACCTGTGCGGCTGTCGGTGGTGTCGTGGGTGCGGGTCTCGGCGCGACCGAGAGCTCCGCGTGGGCAGGCTATGGCGCGCTGCTCGTCGGCGGCACGGCAGCGGCCTATTGCTGGGTTCACGGTGATGGCGACGAAGACGGTGATGGTGTACCGGATAGCCGCGACAAGTGCCCGGGCACACCGCACGGCGTGACAGTCGATGCCAACGGTTGCCCTCCACCTGCACCGGTGGTTGAAGAGGCTGTTGTGGTCAAGGAAGAAACCATCGTCATCCGCGATGTTCACTTCCAGTTTGACAAAGCCACCCTCACACCATCCGACAAGCAGGTCCTCGACAAGATCGCCACTCGCTTGAAGGCGGAAGCGCCTACCGCTCAACTGACCGTTACCGGCCATACCGACAGCGTGGGCAGCGATGCCTACAACCAGAAACTGTCGGATAAACGCGCTCACTCGGTGGTTGAGTACCTCATCGAGCAAGGCGTGCCACGTAGCAGCTTCGTGTCTGTAGTAGGTGCCGGTGAAAGCCAGCCGGTCGCCGATAACAAAACGGCTGACGGCCGCGCGATGAACCGTCGCACGGAAATCAAAATCAACCGTTAAAGTCCCTTCCGCTCCGTGGCTTGTATAGTCGCGGATGCGGGTCTTTACTCCTGTGTAACCGGTATGGGCCGGTAACACAGGAGCTTTCAATATGAGCGTTCTCACAAGGACCGTCCTACCGGTTCTGCTGCTTGGCAGCCTGTTGACCGGTTGCGCAACTCACAGTGATGGCACTGCCCCCCTCAATCAACGCACCTGGCCAATCTGCAGCGTCATAGGCGGGCTGGTGGGTGGCGGTTTGGGCGCCATCGAAAGTGGCGGCTGGGCGGCCGGAGGAGCAGCGCTCGGAATCCTGACTGGCGGCTTGATCTGTTACGCCCAGGATGGCGACGAAGATGGCGACGGCGTTTTTGATCGACGTGATCGTTGCCCCGATACTCCCGCCAATACGCCGGTCGAACATCATGGTTGCCCGCTGCCGCAATACCCAGCCAGCGTGAAACCTGTCGAACCTGTACCCGAAGAAGTCATCACCCTCAGCGATGCGGGCGATGTGCTGTTTGCGTTCAATCAATCTGACCTGACCCCGTCTGCGCAGAATCAGCTGACTGCGCTGATGCCGAAATTGCAAAGCGCCGATGTGGTGAGTATCAAGGTGGTCGGCCATACCGACAGTGTCGGTTCCGATGCCTACAACCAAATGTTGTCGGAACGTCGCGCCACCAGCGTGGCAGCCTATCTGATGAACCAGGGGCTGGACCCGAACAAACTCACCAGTGAAGGCAAGGGCGAAAGTGAGCCCATCGCCGATAACGCGACTGACGAAGGCCGCGCGAAAAACCGTCGCGTGGAATTGCATATCAATCGCTAAGCCGCGATATAGAGCCATCGGCCCGCCAATAAGGGGGGGCGATGGCCATTCGGCGGTCTTCATGAAGAATTTTCCGTTGCCCTCTGGCGCATCCCGCGTGGAAGCCGTTACTGTGCGCCCAAAGAATAATGATCAGCGGGGGAGCGTATGAAGGTGTTTTGGGGGCTGGGGAAGTTATTGACCCTGCTGTTCTGGCTGGTGGTGCTGGTCAATCTGCTCACGTCGTTTGTTTATCCGTTGCACCCATTGGTCAATCTGGCCGGGGGCCTGCTGGCACTGTTCCATCTGCTGGAGCTGGTGTTCTGCAACCGCAGCCTCAAAGGCCGCGCCCACCCTTGGCGTGATCGCTTGCAGATTGCCATTTTCGGCGTCTTCCATCTTCAAACCATCCCGGCTCCCTCCGCACCGAAGGCTTCCCATGCGTAATCTCTGTCTGCTCGCCGCATTTATCAGTCCATTGGCCTGCGCTCAGGTTGTCAGTGTCGAAGCCAACTCGTTGATGCGCCTGCCCAACACGGCCAGCACCTTGCAACTGGAGCGGCTGGAAGTCGCGGATTACGGCACTTTGCTGATTCCTTCGAATGTCACCGAAGTGACGGTGGGCGAATTGCACCTGGGGCGTGAAGCGCGAATTGCCATCGTGCCGGGTGAACAACCGCTGGAATTTAAAGTGCACCGTGCCGAGTTGTCGGAAGGCAGTCAGATCACCGCGCGGGGCGCGCCGGGGAGTTTCCAGAAGGCGGCACGCTCGGGGCGCAATCTGAACTTGCAGATCAAGGCGTTGACCGCTCCGCAATTGTTGGTCGATGCTCGCGGCGGTGCGGGCGCACCGGGGTTTTTCGGTCTTGACGGCGCCAATGGCCAGGATCCGGGTTGTACCTATGGTCAGGCCGGTCGCGGTGCCGATGGCAGCGATGGCAGTGATGGTCAGCCGGGGGCTGCGGGCGCACTGGTGAAGCTGGAAGTGCCGCGCGATTTCCCGGCGGATAAAATCAAGGTGCAGGTCGCTGGCGGTGCCGGCGGTCTTGCAGGTCCTGGTGGTAAACCGGGGGCGGGTGGCCAGGCCAAAGGCTGCCTGGTGTACAAGGCCGATGGCGGCAAAAGTGGCCGTCCGGGAGCGGATGGCCAGCCTGGTCCTGCCGGGGCGGCGGGTTCGGTAACGGTTCAGCGGTTGTAATCCTGATCGTTCCCACGCAGAGCGTGGGAACGATCATCAGAACATCGGCCGGGCCGCAGCAATCGCCACCAGCAACAGACCCACCATCAAATTAATCCCCACCAACCGCCGAATCTTCCCGAGCACGGCTGCACCCGTCGGCCAATCCTGCGCGTTCACTGCAATGCGCAACTCCGGCAGCATCAGCGCCTGGATCCGGATAAACAGCGCCGTCATCACCACGTACAACCCCATCATCACCTGCACATAACGCGGCGCGGCCTCAAACCCGGCGTATTGCAGATGAATCATGCCGACCCCGCTGATCGGCAGCAGCACTACCGCGACCCAGACCCAGCGGAAAAAACCTTGAAACACTTCCACCCACAGCTTCAGCCGGGCGGGGCCTTCCAGCGCCTTCATGGCCGCGGGGCGCAAAACCATCCAGGCGAAAAACATGCCGCCCACCCACACCAGGGCGGACAGGACATGCAGGGTATAAACGATGCCAAAAGGTGTCATTGGGGTACTCCGTTCTGCGCGGGATTAATTAGCGGGGTATGATAGCCGCCGAACCGAACCACTGAAAATTTATCCAGCGTTTTTAGCGCCCGACAATCCATGATCAGCACCGAACTCAAAACCACGATCCAGGGCGCCTATTCGCGTTTTCTCGAAGCCAAGAGCCTCAAGCCGCGCTACGGCCAACGCCTGATGATCGCCGAAATTGCCAAGGTCCTCGGGGATATCGACACCGACGACGAAGGCCGGCGCAGTGGCGACCCCGCGATTGTTGCGGTGGAAGCCGGCACCGGTACCGGCAAAACCGTGGCCTACAGCCTGGCGGCGATCCCGACCGCCAAGGCTGCCGGCAAACGCCTGGTCATCGCCACGGCCACCGTCGCCCTGCAAGAGCAGATCGTCTACAAGGATTTGCCCGATTTGATGCGCAACAGCGGGCTGAATTTCAGCTTCGCGTTGGCCAAGGGCCGTGGGCGCTACATGTGCCTGTCCAAGCTCGACATGTTGCTGCAGGAAGGCCACGCACAAACGGCCACGGCGCAGTTGTTCGAAGAAGAAGGCTTCAAGATCGAGGTCGACGAGGCCAGTCAGAAGCTGTTCACCAGCATGATCGAAAAACTCGCCGGCAATAAATGGGACGGCGACCGCGACAGTTGGTCGACGGCGCTGGAAGATGCCGACTGGGCGCGTCTGACCACCGATCACAGCCAGTGCACCAACCGCCATTGCCCGAACTTCGGCCAGTGCGCCTTTTATAAGGCCCGCGAAGGCATGGGCAAGGTTGACGTGATCGTCACCAACCACGACATGGTGCTGGCCGACCTGGCCTTGGGCGGCGGTGCCGTGCTGCCAGACCCGCGCGACACCATCTACGTGTTCGACGAAGGTCACCACCTGCCAGACAAGGCCATCGGCCACTTCGCCCATTACACGCGCCTGCGTTCCACTGCCGACTGGCTGGAAACCACCGCGAAAAACCTCACCAAACTGCTGGCCCAGCACCCGCTGCCCGGCGATTTGGGCAAGTTGATCGAGCAAGTGCCGGAACTGGCCCGCGAGATCAAGACCCAGCAACAATTCATGTTCACCGCCTGCGAGCAGGTCGCCGATTTCAAACCCGGCGAAGACGTCGAAGGCCGCGAGCGGCCGCGTCATCGCTTCGTCGGCGGGGTGATTCCCGAGCACATGCGCGAGATGGGTGTCGAGCTGAAGAAGGGCTTTGCCCGGCTCACCGACCTGTTCACCCGACTCACCGAGTTGCTCAAGGAAGGCATGGACGGCGAGGTCAACATCGGCATCGCCAGCAATCAGGCCGAAGAGTGGTACCCACTGTTCGGCAGCCTGTTGTCCCGTTCCTCGGGCAATTGGGAGTTGTGGGTGGCGTTCACCGCTGAAGACCCGGAAGACAACCCGCCCATGGCCCGTTGGCTGACGTTGGCCGAAAGCGGTTCGCTGTTCGACATCGAGGTCAACGCCAGCCCGATCCTTGCCGCAGAAATGCTTCGGCGCAATCTGTGGAACGTCGCTTACGGCGCATTAGTGACCTCGGCAACCCTGACGGCCCTCGGCACGTTCGACCGTTTTCGCATGCGCGCCGGCCTGCCGAAAAAAGCCGTGACTGCCGTGGTCCCAAGCCCGTTTCACCACGCCGATGCCGGCGTGCTGCGCGTGCCGGACCTGAAAGCCGATCCGCGGGATGCACCGGCCCACACCGCGGCGATCATTCGTGACTTGCCGCAACTGGTTGAAGGCTCCCGGGGCACGCTGGTGCTGTTTTCTTCCCGCAAACAGATGCAGGACGTGTTCGACGGCCTCGACCGCGACTGGCGCAAGCAAGTGTTCATTCAAGGCAACCTGTCGAAGCAGGAAACCTTGAACAAGCACAAGGCACGTGTCGATGGCGGGGATTCCAGTGTGCTGTTCGGCCTCGCAAGTTTTGCCGAAGGGGTCGACTTGCCGGGCGCGTACTGCGAGCACGTGGTGATCGCGAAGATCCCGTTCTCGGTGCCGGATGATCCCGTCGAAGCCGCGCTGGCGGAATGGATCGAGGCCCGTGGCGGCAATCCGTTCATGGAAATCTCCGTGCCGGATGCCTCGCTGAAACTGGTCCAGGCCTGCGGTCGCTTGCTGCGTACCGAAGAGGATCGCGGCACCATCACCTTGCTCGATCGACGTCTGGTCACCCAGCGTTACGGCAAAGCCATCCTCAATGCGCTTCCGCCATTTCGCCGCGAAATTTCCTGATACACCGGTGGGCACATTTGCCCGCCGCGTTGTCTATCTCTCTACCATCGCTTTTCCACTGACCCTTGAAGGTCGTTAGGGAGATCCACGTTCCTATGATTCGCCGTTCGTTGCCCGCTGTATTTGCCCTGATGTTCGCAGCCCCTTTGCTGGCAGCCCCCGCCGGCCAACAGACGCTGTTCAACTTTGTACGCCCCGCTGACGTGGTCCAGGTGGCGACTCAGGACGCCAGCCTGCCCCAATCCAATGCGGAACAAACAGCCGAAGGCGAAGTGTTGCGCCGGGTGACGTTCAACCCGGTGGCCCAGCCGAGTTTGCGTTTGACCCCGCAAACCGGCGCCTGGGACTGGTCGCAATCGGGCGCCATGAGCCTGCGAATCCAGAGTGCAATGGATTGGGCCGTGACCCTGTACGTGAAAATCCAGAGCAATGACGGCAAGACGCTGGTCAGTCGCGTCGATTTGCCGGCCGGTCCTGCGCAGACCTTGCTGGTGCCGTTGGTGGCAAGCTCATCGTTGAGCCAGGGCATGAAAGCCGGGCCGCCCATGCCGATGACCGTCGACGGCCAGCGCATGTTGCTGGCCAGCAGCGCCGGTGAGCTGGATCGCAGCCAGGTGGTGTCGGTGACCTTGTCGATGGATCAACCGAAAGTGGCCCAGAACATCTTGCTCGAACGTTTTGGTGTGCAGGACGGTGATGCCGTGACCCGGGCCGTTTATGGCGGGTTAGTGGATGCATACGGTCAGTCGACCCGGGCCAAATGGCCAGAAAAGATCAGCAGCGATGAGCAATTGAAAAGCGCAGCCGCCAAGGAACAGCAACAACTGAAAACCTGGCTGGCCGAGCGCGAAAAATCCTCTCTGGACACCTACGGTGGCTGGACCAAAGGCCCGATATTCAAGGCCAGCGGCTTTTTCCGCACTGAAAAGCGCGACGGTCGCTGGTACCTGGTCACCCCGCAAGGGCATCCGTTCTATTCGCTTGGGGTCAACACCGTGGCCCCGGACGTCAACCAGACTTACGTTGCCGGCCGGGAGTGGATGTTCGAGTCCCTGCCAAAACCCGACGAGCCGCTGGCCAACCATTTTGGCGACGGTGACAACCGTGGCGGTAACGGTGCCGATCAGGGCCGCGGCTATAACGCCGGTCGCTGGTACGATTTTTACGGTGCCAATTTGCAGCGCCTGTATGGCGCACCGTGTGCGCTGGGCAGTGACACCAAGGCCGGTGTTGCCGAAGCGGCCAAGGCCGATGCGGTCGAAGCGACGGTCGAGAAGGCTGCCGAGCAACCTGTTACGCCTTCTATTGCCGAAGCCGGAGTCGCCGAAGCGGCCAAGACCGGCGCCGCCGAAGCGATCGAGGCGAAAGCAGTTGAGCAGAAACCCGCCGAACCCTGCAAAGCGGTGGTGGATGAACAACGCTGGACCAACCACACCCTGGATCGCCTGCAAGCCTGGGGCTTCAACACCATCGGCAACTGGAGCGCCCCGGCGCTCGGCGACGCTGATCGCGTGCCGTACACCTTGCCGCTGTCGATCGTCGGCGATTACGCCAGCATCAGCACCGGCACCGACTGGTGGGGCGGCATGCCCGACCCGTTCGATCCACGTTTCGCCATGGCCACCGAACGCGCCGTGGCCATCGCCGCTCGCGATCATCGCGACGACCCGTGGCTGATCGGCTACTACGCCGACAACGAATTGGCCTGGGCCGGTCCCGGTAACGACCCGAAAGCCCGTTATGCGCTGGCTTACGGCACCTTGAAAATGACCACCGACGTGCCGGCCAAACGTGCGTTCCTCAAGCAGCTGCGCGACAAATATCGCAATCAGGCGGGGCTGTCCAAAGCGTGGGGCATCGATTTGCCGGCCTGGGAATTGATGGAAGACCCGGGCTTCGTGCCGCCGCTGCCAAGCGCTGACCACCCGGAAATCGAGGCTGACTTCAAATACTTCCAGCAGGTCTTCGCTGATACCTACTTCAAGACCCTCTCCGACTCGCTGAAGTGGCACGCGCCGAACCAGCTGTTGCTGGGCGGTCGTTTCGCCATCAGCACCCCGGAAGCCGTGGACTCCTGCGCGCAGTATTGCGACGTGTTGAGCTTCAACATGTACACCTTGCAACCGCAGGACGGTTACGACTTCGCCAGGTTGCGCAGCCTCGACAAACCGGTGCTGATCACCGAATTCAACGTTGGGTCGGCGGATCGCGGTCCGTTCTGGGGCGGCGTGACGCAATTGGCCAAGGAAGAAGACCGTGGGCCGGCCTACGCGAACTTCCTCAAGCAGGCGCTGAGCGAGCCTTCGATTGTCGGTGTGCATTGGTTCCAATACCTGGACCAACCCGTGACCGGGCGTTTGCTGGACGGTGAGAATGGTCACTTTGGTCTGGTAGGGATTACTGATCTGCCGTTCCAAGGGTTTGTGGAGGCCGTGCGCAAGAGCAACCTGGCGGCTGTCGATCAGTTGAGCAAAGAGGCCGTGAAAGCAGCGGCCGAGGCCGACAAGGCCAGCCACGATGCGGAGGGCGGCAGAAAGGCCGAGGCCGGAAAAGGGCCGGGGAAGGGCACTGGAAATGCGGGTGGGCATTCCGGTAATGGTCATTAAGTTCTAAAAGCATCGCGAGCAGGCTCACTCCTGCAGGGGATCTTTGGTGTGGCGAAGATCCCCTGCAGGAGTGAGCCTGCTCGCGATGGCGTCCGAAAAGACACCACAAATTTTCTCATCCAATCCATGGGCAACCGACCGCCCAGCCCAACCCTGTTCCCAAAACGGCTAATGGCTGGAACAATGCGGGCCACTTTGTATAGCGAATATCCGGGAGCAATGCGGGTGCAGATTCAGGGTCATTACGAGCTTAAGTTCGAAGCCGTGCGCGAAGCTTTCGCGGCGCTGTTCGACGATCCTCAGGAACGTGGCGCAGCCTTGTGCATCCAGGTCGGCGGTGAAACCGTCCTTGACCTCTGGGCCGGCACCGCCGACAAGGATGGCAGCGAAGCCTGGCACAGCGACACCATCGCCAACCTGTTCTCCTGCACCAAGACGTTCACCGCGGTCACGGCCCTGCAATTGGTGGCTGAGGGCAAGCTGCAACTGGATGCACCGGTAGCGCGCTATTGGCCCGAATTTGCCGCCGCCGGCAAAGAGTCCGTGACCCTGCGTCAATTGCTCTGCCATCAGGCAGGCTTGCCGGCGTTGCGCGAATTGCTGGCCCCGGAGGCACTTTACGACTGGCAAACCATGGTCGACGCCCTCGCGGCCGAAACGCCGTGGTGGACGCCGGGCCAAGGCCACGGCTACGCCGCGATCACTTACGGCTGGCTGGTGGGCGAGTTACTGCGCCGTGCCGACGGTCGTGGGCCGGGCGAATCCATCGTCGCTCGCGTTGCCAGGCCATTGGGCCTGGATTTCCACGTCGGCCTGGCTGATGAAGAATTCCATCGCGTGGCGCACATCGCGCGTGGCAAGGGTAATGTCGGCGATGCCGCCGCCCAGCGCCTGTTGCAAGTGACCCTGCGTGAACCGACGGCCATGACCACCCGGGCCTTCACCAATCCGCCGTCGATCATGACCAGCACCAACAAACCCGAATGGCGGCGTATGCAGCAACCTGCCGCCAACGGTCATGGCAATGCGCGCAGTCTGGCCGGGTTCTACGCCGGCCTGCTCGATGGCAGTTTGCTGGAAGGCGAAATGCTCGATGAGCTGACCCGAGAACACAGCCTCGGCGACGACAAGACTTTATTGACCCGGACCCGCTTTGGTCTGGGTTGCATGCTTGATCAACCGGACGTTCCCAACGCGACCTACGGCCTCGGCCCACGGGCGTTCGGCCATCCGGGCGCTGGCGGCTCCATCGGTTTTGCCGACCCTGAACACGATGTAGCCTTCGGTTTTGTGACAAATACCCTGGGGCCGTACGTCTTGATGGATCCACGCGCGCAGAAGCTTGCGCGAGTACTGGCCACTTGTCTGTAAAACCCGCTCAAGGGTTCCAGTACCGGAACCCGGCAGCCTTTTCGGTTTCAAAGCGTCAGTTTGTGCGGGCCGCTTCGGTCTGACTTTTCATTACTTCATATTTCGTGGATATCCGATGTCATCCAAACCAACTCTCGCCCTGGCCCTGTGCTTTGCTATCACCGGTTGTGCACAGACCCCAAAAAGTGATTCCGATGGTGGCAGCTGGTGGCCGTTCGGTTCGTCCGACAAAGTCGCCGCTAAAGAGCCGAGCCCAGTTCCTGCCCCGGCCCCACTGAAACCTGCTGCCACCGCACCTGTTGCCAAAAGTGAGAGCGCCAGCCCTTGGTACTGGCCGTTCGGTGCCGATGATGCCGCTGCCAAGACCGCTGCCAAGCCGGAAATAAAACCTGAAGCCAAACCGGTCCCGGTCGCCAAGGCTGATACCAACGCGGGTAACTCGTGGTGGTGGCCGTTCGGCGGCAAGGATCAGAGCGCTACCAAGGTTGCGCCAATAGACCCGAAAGTCACCCAGGCCTGGCTCGACGACTACGAACCGCGTCTGCGTGAAGCGATCAAGGACAGCAACCTGCAACTTGAACGCCGCGAAAACGTATTGGTGGTGACCGCGCCGGTAGAAGGCTCGTTCAACCCGGATCGTCCAGCTATGCTGCTGCCTGTCACCCTCGGCCCGTTCACCCGTGTCGCGAAAATCCTTGAAGTCGATCCGAAAACGGCCGTGCTGGTACTCGGTCACAGCGATACGTCGGGTGCGGCACCGGCCAACGTGAAACTGAGCCAGGAACGTGCACAAGCCGTCGCCGCCATCTTCCGTCTCAGCGGTTTGCAGCGTGACCGCCTGATGCTCCGCGGCATGGGCGGTGACGCCCCGCGTGCGGCCAACGACAGTGTTGAAGGCCGTGCCTTGAACCGTCGCGTGGAATTGCTGGTGACCCCGCAGAACACCATGGTGGCGTTGCTGGCCAAGTACAACATGCCGGCTCCGGCGCCAGTGACTATGATCGCGGCGAAGGACATCAAGCCAGTGGCCACACCGGTCACCCCTGCGCCAGCGGCGAAGAAAGCGGCTGTGCCGGCGACGAAAAAGGCCCCGGCGAAGAAAGCCACTGCCAAGAAAGCACCGGCTAAAACCGCAACGCCAGCGAAGAAGACGGTGCCGGCTAAAGCAGTTGCCGACGCCAAGAAAGTTGACGTCGCGGCTGACGCCACCAAAAAGTGATTCGTTAACCAAAAGGAATGCGCCATGACCCAAGGCCTGGCTGATATGCGTCGTGACTACACCCGTGATGGCCTGACCGAGGCGCAAGCCCCGGCAGAGCCGTTCGGGCTGTTCCACCAGTGGTTCGCCGACGCGGTGAAAACCGAGCAAGCGCCGGTGGAGGCGAACGCCATGACTTTGGCGACGGTCGATCAGGACGGTCGGCCTCATTGCCGCATTCTGTTGCTCAAAGGTCTGGACGAGCAGGGCTTCACGTTCTTCACCAACTACGAAAGCGCCAAGGGTCAGCACTTGGCGGCGAATCCGTTCGCGGCCATGACCTTTTTCTGGCCGGCCCTGGAGCGCCAGGTGCGCATCGAAGGTCGGGTGGTGAAGGTTTCGCCCGAAGAATCCGACGCCTACTTCCAGGTTCGTCCGCTGGGCAGCCGACTCGGTGCCTGGGCGTCACCGCAGAGCCGGGTGATTGCCGATCGTGCCGAACTGGAAGCGCTGCTCAAGAACACCGAGCAACGTTTCAGCGATACAGCGCCGCACTGCCCGGATCACTGGGGCGGTTATCGCTTGCTGCCGGAACGCATCGAGTTCTGGCAGGGTCGTGCGAGCCGCCTGCATGATCGCCTGAACTACCGCCTACAGGGCGCTGACTGGATTCTTGAACGTCTGGCACCCTAAGCAGTCTACCGTTCGGGATACCTTGCTGCAGCGGCCTCAAGCCACTGGGGCAGGTCCCGACGCTTGATCTTCTGTGCGTGAGCGTTCGCCAGTTGCTGGAGCATGAAAGCTTTTTTCTGTTCGTCTTTCCCAGCCAAAGCCAATGCCAGGTCGCGGTCCATCCAGCGTTTTATCCGAACGTACAGCCACCAATGGAAGTACAGACCGGCGACGGTAGTGATGAAAACGATGAAGTAATCCATGACAATCCTTGGGGCGTGAATGTGCAGTGGCGCCTGTACCGGGCCTGAATCAAAACATTTTTATCCCGACCATGCCGTGACAGGCGTCAAGCTGCGGGGTTTAATGATCACCTGTCCTTTGGAGTTGATGCTATGCGTAAGTCTGTTTTGTTGGTTGCTTCCTTTTCCACGATGGCGATGTTGCTCACCGGCTGCCAATCCAGCCTGACCGGTGACTCCTACTCCCGTGATGAAGCGCGTCGTGTGCAAACGATTCGCATGGGCACCATCGAAGCGCTGCGCCCAGTGAAAATCGAAGGCACCAAAACCCCAATCGGCGGCGCTGCAGGTGCAGTGGTCGGCGGCGTTGGCGGTAGCGCCATCGGCGGCGGCAAAGGCAGCATCGTTGCCGCAGTCATCGGCGCAGTCGCCGGCGGCCTGGTAGGTTCGGCGGCCGAAGAAGGCCTGACCCGCACCCAAGGCGTCGAAATCACTGTGCGCGAAGACGACGGCAGCATGCGCGCCTATGTTCAGCAAGTTCAGGAGAATGAAGTGTTCCGCGTTGGCGAACGTGTGCGGATTTCTACTGTAGATGGCACGAGCCGCGTGTCGCACTAAGCGGGATGGGTAAAGAAAAACCCCGATCAGGTGACTGGTCGGGGTTTTTTGTGTCTGTGGTTTTCACCTGTTGCACATCAGTTGCAGTCTCTCTAGAGACAAGTCGTAGCCGTCAAACTCGCTATCATATTGCTCCCGGTTCCGGTTCACGGTGCCGCACGGGTGCCGATGAATACTCCAAGCCTTCAGGGAAATCGACGTTTAGTAGCCGCGCTATCTGAAGGATTTGACTGTCGGTTAGCTCAAGTTCAACAAAGACAGAACAATGTAAACCGGCTTCACCCCTGACCCCGCCGGAAACACAAGAATGAAATCCTTGTACTCAGGCGGATACACCGGGTTCACAATAATGCTGGCCGCCGCCGGCGTCGGCGGATACACCCAGATATGCGGCGCCTGCGGTGCAGCCTCCAGTGCTGGAATGCCGAGGGTGTCCGAGCCATCCACGGCCGGTGTCCAGATCAGTTCAGCACCTCCCCCGAGATCCGCCACCTGCTGGCTGCCGCGCAGTGTGAACTGCACGACATCGACCATTTCCCAATCGCGGTTTTTGCCGGTGTAGAACCCGTAGCCCTTGAGGCTGCCGTCAGCCTGCTGCTCGACCTGCAATCTAACGCGGGTTCTGGCCTGTTTCAGGGCTCGCAGTTGTTCGTCGGTGTAGAGCGCGCTATCACCCGGGCTCGGCGTCCAGAACAACGCGACGACACCGGCCAATGTGGCGGCAGCGGCGGCTTCAAGTGCCAATAAAGGTGCAGCGAGCGCCGGGGCTCTAAGTGCCAGTCGACCTACGCCGAGGGAGACTGTACTGCCGCTGATGGTTTCGAGATTCAGCAGCCCGGCATCGTCTGTATCACGAGCACCGAGCCAGGCAATTTCTCCGTAATCCTTGAGGCTGTCGGTCGGAACCACACCCGAAGGATTCGAGTAATCGATAATGGCGTCTGGCAGGTTGCAGGACTTGGCAAAGACGCATCCCGCGCGAGGGATGTCGGGTTTTTTCGTCGAGGCCTGAAGCCGATCTTCAAAAGCCTGCTGCCGGGCGAGCATGGCGTCGTAAGCGCTTTGTCGCGCATCGCGCTCGGCCAGTTCGGTGGCTGTCATGAAGCGGTGGGTAACGTGATGACCGTCACCGGAGGGTGGGCTTTTAGCCCTGGGGACTTCCTTGTTGCCAGCCACTGATCTTCCTTGCGTTCGTCCGTCGACAGTCCCCAATAAAGGAGCTGTGCGACGTTAACGAACGAGGCGGATCGTGGCTGTAGGATGAATCCTTGATGCTGCTAGGAGCGTTCGCTTTCGCTCAGGACTGCAAAACGGCGCTCTTGCGACTCGCCATCGCCGTCACCGCATAACCAATCAATGCCGCGAGAATCGACCCGGTCAGAATCCCCATCCGGTCCATCCCGGCGTAGTCGCTGACGCCTGGCTCAAACGCCAGCGAGCCGACGAACAGACTCATGGTGAAACCGATCCCGCAAAGGATCGATACCCCCAGCACATGGCCCCAATTGGCGCCTTGGGGCAGGGCGGCGATGCCGATTTTCACCGCCAGCCAGGTCAGGCCGAACACACCCACGGTTTTACCCAGCAGCAGGCCGGTGGCGATACCCATCGGTACGTGGTGGGTGAAGCTTTCAACGGTGACACCGCTCAGAGACAGGCCGGCGTTGGCGAAGGCGAACAGCGGCAGGATGCCGTAAGCCACCCACGGGTGCAGGGCGTGTTCAAGGGTCAGCAGTGGCGAAGACTCGGCGTTTTTGGTGCGCAGCGGGATGCAGAACGCCAGGGTCACACCGGCCAACGTGGCGTGGACACCGCTCTTGAGCACGCAGACCCAGAGGATCAAGCCGATGATCATGTACGGTCCAAGCTTCACCACGCCGAGCCGGTTCATGGCGATCAGCGCGATGATGCAGGCAGCCGCCAATGCCAGCGACAGCGTCGACAGGGTGCCGGAATAGAAGATCGCGATGACGATGATTGCGCCCAGGTCGTCAATGATCGCCAGGGTCATCAGGAACAGCTTCAGCGACACCGGCACGCGTTTGCCTAGCAAGGCGAGTACGCCGAGGGCAAAGGCAATGTCGGTGGCCATCGGGATGGCCCAGCCACCCAAGGCTGCCGGATCGTCACGGTTCAAGAACCAGTAGAGCAGCGCCGGCACGACCATACCGCCAATCGCCGCGGCGCCGGGCAGGACGATTTGCGAAGGGTTCGACAACTGGCCGTCGAGGACTTCGCGCTTCACTTCCAGGCCGATCAGCAGGAAGAACATCGCCATCAGGCCGTCGTTGATCCACAGCAGTAACGGCTTGGCGATTTTCAGCGCGCCGATCTGAGCGACGACAGGGGTGTCCAGCAGCCCGCTGTAGAGCCACGACAACGACGAGTTGTTGATGATTAAAGCCAGGGCTGCCGCGGCGATCAGTAACAGACCGCTGGCAGCTTCCAACTGAAAGAAACGCGTGAAAGTGCTACGCAGAGGCAAGGTCGCTCTCCATCGATGAATTCAAAAGGTGGCACACCCTAACCCGTACCGTTAGTTGTTAAAACAAAAGTTATATTCTTTTTTGTTATATGCAGTAACAACGTGAAGGTTGGGACCGGGCTTGAGCCTAGCAGTTGCCGGCCGTATTGAACGTCAGCTGTACCTGTGCGGGATGTAGGTTTTTTCCTAAGCTTGAAGGCTGAGCCTTACAAGAAGGCCGACTCAACGAGAAAACCATCATGAGCGACAACCGACAGTGGGCCCGCGAAGCCATCCGGATCATCGAAGCAGACTTCCAGCGCAGCGCCGATACCCACCTGATCCCCTTGCCGCTGCCGGGTTTTCCGGGCATTGAACTGTATTTCAAGGATGAATCCAGCCATCCCACCGGCAGCCTCAAGCACCGCCTGGCGCGTTCGTTGTTCCTGTATGCGCTGTGTAACGGTTGGCTCAAGCCCGGTGCGCCAGTCATCGAGGCGTCCAGCGGTTCGACAGCGATTTCCGAGGCGTACTTCGCCAACTTGCTGGGTTTGCCCTTTATTGCGGTGATGCCGGCGACCACCTCGAAAGAGAAAATCGCGCAAATTGCTTTCTATGGCGGCAAGAGTCATCTGGTCGACGACCCGACCCAGATCTACGCCGAGTCCGAACGGCTGGCGCGCGAGCATGACGGTCATTTCATCGACCAGTTCACCTACGCCGAACGCGCCACCGACTGGCGGGCGAACAACAACATCGCCGAATCGATCTTCCATCAGATGCGTTTCGAAAAGCACCCTGAGCCGAGCTGGCTGATCTCCAGCCCCGGCACCGGCGGCACCACCGCGACGCTGGGGCGTTACGTGCGGTATCGCCAGCATTGCACCCGCGTGCTGTGCGCCGATGCCGAGCGTTCGGTGTTTTTCGATTACTACCAGACCGGCGATGCCAGCCTGCGCCTGGAGTGCGGTTCGCGGATCGAAGGGATCGGCCGGCCGCGGGTGGAAGCGTCGTTCCTGCCCAAGGTGATTGATGCCATGGTCAAAGTGCCGGACGCGTTGTCCCTGGCGGCGATGCACTATCTGGCGCAGCGGTTGGGTCGGCGAGTGGGCGGTTCGAGCGGGACCAACCTGATCGGCGCCTTGATGGCGGCTCAGCAGATGGCAGCGGCGGGGGAGTCGGGGTCGATCGTGGCGATTCTGTGTGATGGCGGCGAACGTTATGCCACCACGTACTACGACCAGGATTGGCTCAAGGGCCAGGGCTATGAATTGAGTGGTTTGATGGAGAGGGTGGCGGCGAGTGTCGAGCGCGGTGAGGCGCTACCATCGACGGTACTGCGCGCCAACATCTGACACACTGAAGATCCCTTGTAGGAGTGAGCCGGCTCGCGATAGCAAAAGATCAGTCAACATCTCTGTTGACTGTTAATCCGCATCGCGAGCCGGCTCACTCCTACAGGGGGATGTGCATCAGGCTTCCAGGCCGAGGATATCGCGAGCCACGGCTTCCGCAATCCGAATGCCATCCACACCCGCCGACAGAATCCCGCCCGCATAACCCGCGCCTTCACCCGCCGGGAACAAGCCCTTCACATTCAAGCTCTGCATCGATTCATTACGGGTAATGCGCAGCGGTGACGAGGTGCGTGTCTCGATCCCGGTCAACACCGCGTCATGCAGCGAGTAACCGCGAATCTGCTTCTCGAACGCTGGCAGCGCTTCACGAATCGCCTCGATGGCAAACGCGGGCAAGGCCAACGCCAAATCACCCAATGCAACGCCAGGCTTGTAGGACGGCTCAACACTGCCCAACTCAGTCGACGGCTTGCCGGCAATGAAGTCACCGACCAGTTGCGCCGGCGCTTCATAGTTGCTGCCACCGAGCACAAACGCATGGGATTCCAGGCGTTCCTGCAATTCGATGCCGGCCAGCGGGCCGCCCGGGTAATCGACTTCCGGGGTGATGCCAACGACGATTCCGGAGTTGGCGTTGCGTTCGTTACGCGAGTATTGGCTCATGCCGTTGGTGACGACGCGGTTCGGCTCGGACGTCGCCGCGACCACGGTGCCGCCTGGGCACATGCAGAAGCTGTAGACCGAACGGCCGTTCTTGGCGTGGTGCACCAGTTTGTAGTCGGCCGCCCCGAGTTTCGGGTGGCCGGCGTACTTGCCCAACCGTGCGCGGTCGATCAGTGACTGCGGGTGTTCAATGCGGAAACCCACCGAAAACGGCTTGGCTTCCATGAACACGCCACGGCCGTGGAGCATGCGGAACGTGTCCCGGGCACTGTGGCCAAGGGCAAGAATCACGTGTTTCGAATGGATCTGCTCGCCGCCGTTGAGTTCGACGCCGACCAGTTGGCCGTCCTCGATCAACACATCGGTGACGCGTTGCTGGAAGCGGACTTCGCCGCCCAGTGCGCGAATTTGCTCACGCATGTTTTCCACGACACCGGTCAGACGGAACGTACCGATGTGCGGTTTGCTGACGTAGAGGATTTCGTCCGGCGCACCGGCCTTGACGAACTCGTGCAGGACTTTGCGACCGATGAATTTCGGGTCCTTGATCTGGCTGTACAGCTTGCCGTCGGAGAACGTCCCCGCGCCGCCTTCACCGAACTGAACGTTGGATTCGGGGTTCAGCACGCTTTTACGCCACAGGCCCCAGGTGTCCTTGGTGCGCTGACGCACTTCGGTACCGCGCTCGAGGATGATCGGCTTGAAGCCCATTTGTGCAAGCAGCAGCCCGGCGAAAATCCCGCACGGCCCGAAGCCTACGACTACAGGGCGTTGCTGCAGATCGGCCGGTGCGTGGCCGACCACTTTGTAACTGACATCCGGCGCCACGTTGACGTTACGGTCATCGGCGAACTTGTGCAGTATCGCGGCCTCATCCTTGGCGGTGAGGTCGATGGTGTAGATGAAGCACAGTTCGGAGGACTTTTTGCGCGCATCGTAGCTGCGCTTGAACAAGGTGAAATCGAGCAGATCATCGCTGGCGATGCCCAGGCGCTGCACGATGGCAGGGCGCAGGTCTTCTTCGGGATGGTCGATCGGCAACTTCAGTTCAGTGATTCGTAACATGGCAAGACCCGGTTCGCGGGGCGCACAACTGCGCCAAGGCGTTGGAAACCGGTGATTATAAGCCCCAAAGGCGGATTCCGTGAGGCTTAAACGATCAGTCGTTGCGCGCACCGCCGAAATACGCGCAACCACGCTGTACCTGGCCATTGATGCGCAGTTCGGCGCTCATGTGCTGGACGCTGCCGGTGCTGCTGTCGGTGCAGCGTTGCGGCGCGACCCACAGTTCGATGTGCTGGTTATTGGCTTCGGTACTGAGGTTGAAACGGCCGTCGCCCAGCTGTTCTTCCACATAAGGGACGGCCAGGGGCGGTTGACCGGCGCGATCGATCACCATGCCTTTGCCACTGACCTTGACGTTCCACTCAGGCGAGTGACCGGCCGCGCGCAGGATCTGCAGTTTGAAATTGGGATCGTCGCACGCCGTGCCCGAGCGCTCGACGCGGTACAGCTGCTCCAGATCAAGGCGGCTGTCGACGATGCGCCCGCGCACATCGGCAAACAACTTGCCCTTGGTATCGGCCAGAGACGCCGCCTGTTGCAGCACACTGGTGCCGCCGGTGTCGTTGACCACATAGCTGCTGGTTTCATTGCAGGGCTGGAACAGCAACTTGCCGTCCGCCGCCGTCAACTGGCCTTGCATACGGGTCTGGCCCGCGTGGGAGGCACTTTCACGCGGGCCATCAAACAACTGACAGGCAGCAAACAGCGGCAGCAGGGCAACGACGACTAAGGAACGGGCAACACGCATCTTTGGCTCTCCAGACAAGTGCCGCCACGTTACTCAGGCACGCTCGTGATCACAAGGCTTGTGTGCCAGGGATTGAGTTGCCGGGTGCGTCCCAGCATAGTGGCGCCCTTGTCCAGGATCGGGCTCTTTTCGGCATGAACCAACGTCTCTCTATTTTCCCCAAACGGTTGTACGCACTGGATGCACTGCGCGGTATCGCGGCGTTGGCGGTGGTGTTCTGGCATTGGCAGCACTTCTTTTTTCAAGGGGCAGTGCCGGGCCCGCTGCAAACCGAACTGCAACCTTTCTATAGCGTGTTCGCCTTGTTTTATCGACACGGTGGCGATGCGGTCGCGTTGTTCTTCAGCTTGTCCGGGTTCATCTTTTTCTGGTTGTTCGGTCATGCCGTGGCGCGTAGGGAGCTGACCGGAAAACAGTTCTTCATCGAGCGTTTCAGCCGCATCTATCCGCTGCATCTGGCGACCTTCGCCGCTGTTGCGCTATTACAGATGATCTACACACGGCATACGGGCAAGGCTTTTGTTTATCCGTTCAACGATCTCTATCACGGCGTGTTGAATGTATTTCTCGCCCCTGCCTGGGGATTGGAACAAGGCTGGTCATTCAACGCCCCGGCCTGGTCGATTTCGGTTGAAGTGCTGCTCTACGCGGCATTCTTCCTGCTGTGGCGTTATTCGCCCCTGCCCATGCTGATCAGCATTTTCTTGATCGCCGTGGCCGCTTATGTGTTTCCTGCGCAGTACAAAATCACCTTGGGCGTGTTCAGCTTTTTCTGCGGTGGTGTTGGCTATGTGTGGGTGACGTGGCTGCTGCAACGAATGCCACCGCGCTGGGTGGGCATGGGGTTGACGATCGGGTGTGCGGCGGGGTGGTGGTTGTTCGGCGCTGATCAGCCGCTGATCAAATGTGTGCTGTTGTTCCCGCTGACGATCATGGCCATTGCAGCCTGTCATCAGGTACTGGAACCGGTTGCCCGGCGCTTGGCGTGGCTGGGGGATATCAGCTACGCCTCCTATTTGCTGCATTTCCCGCTGCAAATTATCGCCGCGCTGTTGGCGGATAAATTCTTTGCGGGGCGAAGCGTCTTTTATCAGCCGTGGACGTTGCTGCTGTTCTTTGCGGTCCTGATCGGTGCCAGCCTGATTTGCCACCGCTGGTTCGAACGGCCAATGCAACAGTGGCTGCGCCAGTTCGGGCGCGAGCGCCTGGCGAGCGAAGTGATCGCTCGCCAGTAATGCCTGTCAGAAAGGACGGTCAGCCGACGTGAAACGTCTGACCTGTCTGCAAGCCTTCCACGCTTTTGGCGTAGGCCAATGCCACATCGGCTGCGGGAACCGGTTTGAACCCGCGGAAGTAAGGCGCGTATTTGCCCATGGCTTCCAGCAGCACGTTCGGGCTGATCGAGTTCACGCGCAGGCCGCGAGGCAGTTCGATGGCGGCGGCGCGGACGAAGCTGTCCAGCGCTCCGTTGACCAACGCGGCCGAGGCACCGCTGCGAATCGGGTCATGGCTGAGCACACCGGTGGTGAAGGTGAACGAGGCGCCGTCATTGGCGAACTCGCGACCGATCAGCAACAAATTGACCTGGCCCATCAGTTTGTCTTTGAGGCCCAGGGCGAAGCTGTCTCCGGTCATTTCATCCAGCGGCGCGAAGGTCACGTTACCCGCCGCGCAGATCAGGGCATCGAACTTGCCGGTCTGTTCGAACAGCTTGCGGATCGAGGCGCTGTCGCTGATATCCACTTGAAAGTCGCCACTGTTGCGGCCGATGCGGATGATTTCGTGGCGCTGGGACAGTTCCTTGTCGACGGCCGAGCCGATGGTGCCGCTTGCGCCTATCAATAGAATTTTCATCGTGCTGATTCTCGATTGGTTGAAAGTGATCTCAGTCTAGAGTGGTTTTTTCTGTTGATAAGCGCACTAATAGGCAACCTTTGGTTTTCAAATGGAAACAATCCATGAGCGAAATGGATGACCTGGCGGCGTTCGCGGTATTGATCGAAGCCGGCAGTTTTACCTTGGCAGCGCAGCAACTGGGTTGCAGCAAAGGCCAATTGTCCAAGCGCATCAGCTTGCTGGAAACACGGTTTTCGGTGGTGCTGTTGCAACGCACCACGCGTCGTTTAAGCCTGACGGCGGCAGGCGCGGCGCTGTTGCCGCAAGCTCAGGCGCTTGTCGTCCAGGTCGAAAGGGCGCGTCAGGCATTGGCGCGGTTGAAGGACGACATGGCCGGGCCGGTGCGTATGACGGTTCCGGTATCGCTGGGGGAAACCTTCTTCGATGGTTTGTTGCTGGAGTTTTCCGGCAAGTACCCAGAGGTGCAGATCGAGCTCGATCTGAACAACAACTTTCACGACCTGTCTCGGGATGGTTTCGATCTGGCGATTCGTTCCGAGGTGGGCAAGGACGAGCGATTGGTGGCTCGGCCACTGCTGGCCTGGCACGAGATGACCTGCGCCAGTCCGGCGTATCTTGAACAGTATGGCGAACCGCAAACACCGCAGGCCCTGGCCGAACACCGTTGCCTGCTCAACAGTCATTACAGCGGTCGCGAAGAATGGCTCTATCACCAGCAACATGAGTTGTTGCGCGTACGGGTGTCGGGGCCGTTTGCCAGCAATCACTACAGCTTGCTGAAAAAAGCCGCATTGGCGGGGGCCGGCATTGCGCGCCTGCCGTCCTATTTACTGCAAACGGAATTGGCTGACGGGCGATTGCGCTGGCTCCTGCGTGATTATCAGACGCGGCGCATGCCGATGTACCTGGTTCACCCGTATCAGGGCGGTTTGCCGAAACGCACGCAGGTGCTGGCGGATTACCTGATCGGCTGGTTCAAGCGCAGCGGTGAGGCGCTGGATCGACTTAGCCTCGCACGGTCCGTGTAGCCGCTGTCGAGCTTGCGAGGCTGCGTCCGGCTGCGCAGCACTCGTAAAATCAGTCACTGTGGTCTGACAGGTAAACCGCGTTTGCAGGTTTTGCGACCGCTTCGCGTTCGAACGCAGCCTTCGGCAGCTGCTACAGGGGGGGCTGGGTTAACGGGCGAAGCGTTGGGCGATCAGGTGATCAATCGACAATTTCCCCGGCCCCGTCGCCATCAAATACAGCAACACCGCCGCCCAGGTGCCGTGAGTCGGGTACGCATCCGGGTACACGAACAGTTGAATCGTCAGGGTCATGCCGAGCAAGGCCAACGCCGAAAAACGCGTGGCAAAGCCAATCAAAATCAGAACCGGGAAAAAGTGCTCGGCAAACGCCGCCAAGTGCGCTGCGATCTCTGGCGACAGCAACGGCACGTGGTACTCGCTCTTGAACAATGGAATGGTCGAATCGGCGAGGCGAGGCCAGCCGAGCTGGAAGGTGCCGTCGATCAAATCAATGGCGAGGCCTTCGACCTTGGTTTGTCCGGACTTCCAGAACACCGCCGCGATGGAGAACCGCGCAATGAAGGCGATCAGGCTCTGTGGAATCATCTCCAGCAGCGCGATAGCGCGGCTGATCGGGTTCTGAGTGTTCATGGCGATACCTTGTTTTGGTGGAGGTGAGTAAGGGCGTTGTGGCTGATCAGCAAGGCCAGGGTTTGGCTGAGGTCGAACGCGGGGGCGGACGCTGCTGCCTGGAGCAGCGGCTGACCGTTTTGCAGGTTCTGAATGAAGGCGCTGGCGCCGGGTTCGATGACGAAGACTTCAACGTCCAGGCCATTGCGCAGGATCAACGCGTGTTGCCCGTGGTCCAGATCAATCCCGGCCAGCGTTGCGTCTTGCTGATGGGCAGCCCAGATCGAGA
Source organism: Pseudomonas sp. URMO17WK12:I12 (assembly GCF_000514395.1). Classification (NCBI taxonomy): domain Bacteria; kingdom Pseudomonadati; phylum Pseudomonadota; class Gammaproteobacteria; order Pseudomonadales; family Pseudomonadaceae; genus Pseudomonas; species Pseudomonas sp. URMO17WK12:I12. The sequence continues at coordinate 134,785 of NZ_AZVV01000018.1, read as the reverse complement.
CCACGGCGAAGGCTGACGTCAGCAGGTTGAGCGAGGGGTGAAGTTCGACGCTCAGCTCGCTCAGGGTGTGCGGGGCAGCGAGCGCTGCGCCGATCTGTTCAGGGTTCAACGGCTGGGCGTCAGCCGCGTGATAGGCGAGGGTGCGCAGGCGTTCCAGTCGCGCGACATCGGCCAGGTACGGCACGCTGACCGCCGGTTCGAAGCCTTCGATAAAGTCCGCCAAGTCGTGGCCGTAATCCTTGATCAACGGGCTCTGAGGCGCATTGCCGAGCAAATAGATCGCGGCCATGGCACGGAAAAATTCATTGCCGACCAATTGCGCAACCACGGGGTAGCTGTGCGCCAAGGCGTTGATCAGCGAACTCTGTACGTTATTGCGATACACCGCGAACCGGCTGGCGGGATCGGCACCGTTGGCACTGAACACACCTTCGGGGCAGTTCAGTCGGGGATCAAGCAGGGCAGCAGCAAACGCGGCGTGCGTGTTCATGACCGGCCTCCCGCGCACCGCAACCGTTCATCTGCCTGAGACGCCTCGGCGTGCAAGACGCTGAAGGCCGGCAACTGATTGTCGCGTTCGATCAGGGTCGCTATCGGGCCTGTTCGCTCCAGTACGTGCTGGTACAAGTTCCAGACGGCGTTATCGATGGGGGCGCCGTGATCATCGATCAGCAGACGGTCACCGAGGCTGTCGGTGTCTTCGGCGAAGCCGGCCAGATGAATCTCGCCGACGGCATGGAGGGGCAGGGCGTCGATGTAAGCCAACGGATCGCGCTGATGATTGATGCTCGATACATAGACGTTGTTCACGTCCAGCAACAACCCGCAGCCCGTGCGACGGATGACTTCGTTGATGAAGTCAGCTTCATCGTACGTCGAGCGTTCAAACGCCAGATACGTTGCCGGGTTCTCCAGCAGCATCGGGCGTTTGAGGGTGCTTTGGACGTGATCAATGTGTTCACAGACGCGGCTCAGCGTCGGCGTGTCATAGGCCAGGGGCAGCAGGTCATTCAGAAACACCGGGCCATGGCTGGACCAGGCCAGGTGTTCGGAAAAGGACTGGGGTTGATAGCGCTCGATCAGTACGCCGAGACGCTTGAGGTGCTGAATGTCCAGTGGACCTTCAGCACCAATCGACAAGCCCACGCCATGCAGCGACAGCGGGTACTGCTCGCGAATCAAACCCAGGTAGTGATGAAACGGGCCGCCGGCCACCATGTAGTTTTCGGCGTGGACTTCGAAAAAGCCGATGTCCGGTTGTGAACCGAGCACTTCACGAAAGTGCTCGGTCTTGAGCCCCAGCCCGGCGCGGGGCGGGAGCCCGAACGGTAGATTGTTCATGGTCGACACTCGGGCTGGGTTGGGATCAGGCTTTGGCTTTGAACGCTTCCATTTGCCCGAAACCGGTCGGCGAGGTCTTGCTTTCGGTGGTGGCGCAGGTGCCTTTAGGGACGAGTTTCCAGGCGTTAGGCTGGAAATCGGTTTTCGAAGTGCCAGCGCAGGTGGTGCCGGCGCCTGCTGCACAATCGTTATGACCTTTCATGGCCACGCCGAAGCATTTTTCCATGTCGTCGGCCGCGTGGGCGGTGGACACGGCGGCCATGCTCAAGGCAGAACCAAGGGCCAGAACCAGGGCTGTGGCGGACAGGGTGCGGGTGGAAGCAGTCATGATGTTTCTCCGGTTTTTGAGGTGTCGGTCAGCAACGTTTGTGCTGGCTTACCCCTCTAGAGAAACGTCGTGGCGATGCGTTACAGCGGTCTCCAAAACTTTTGTAAAAAACTTCAATACACACCACATCCCTGTAGGAGTGAGCCTGCTCGCGATCTCGGTGGAGGAGTCAACACAGGTGTTGAATGTGAAATAGCTATCGCGAGCAGGCTCACTCCTACAGGGGATTTCCTTTGTCCGGAAGGTGTGTGGCAGGCACAAAAAAACGGCCCGAAGGCCGTTTTCTGTTTACCGCAAAGACTCAACCACCCAGATACGCTTCACGCACTTTCGGGTCAGTCAGCAGGGCTTCACCGGTGCCTTGCATCACCACACGGCCGTTCTCCAGAACGTACGCGCGGTCGGCAATTTTCAGCGCCTGGTTGGCGTTCTGCTCGACCAGGAACACGGTCACGCCATCCTTGCGCAGTTGTTCGATGATGTCGAAGATCTGCTGGATGATGATCGGTGCCAGGCCCAACGAAGGTTCGTCGAGCAGCAGCAGCTTGGGCTTGCTCATCAGCGCACGGCCGATGGCGAGCATTTGCTGTTCGCCGCCGGACATGGTGCCGCCGCGCTGGGCGAAACGCTCTTTCAGGCGTGGAAAAAGTCCGAGAACCTTGTCCATCTGTTCCTGATAGTCGCCCTTGTCGGTGAAGAAGCCACCCATGGCGAGGTTTTCTTCCACGGTCAGGCGGGAGAACACCCGACGACCTTCCGGCACCACGGCAATGCTCTTGCGCATGATCTGCGCCGAGGTCTGCCCCACGAGCTCTTCGCCCATGTACTTGATGCTGCCACTGTGGGCCTGCGGCGAACCGCAAAGCGTCATCAGCAGGGTGGATTTGCCCGCGCCGTTGGCGCCGATCAGGGTGACGATTTCGCCCTGGCGGATTTCCACGTTGACGCTGTGCAGGGCCTGGATCTTGCCGTAGAAGGTGGAAACGTTTTCGAATTGCAGCATTTACGCTTCCCCCAGGTAGGCTTTGATCACTTCGGGATTGTCGCGGATCTGTTCCGGCGTGCCGTTGGCCAGGGGCGTGCCCTGGTTGATCACGACGATGTGGTCGGAAATGCTCATGACCAGTTTCATGTCGTGTTCGATCAGCAGCACGGTCACGTTGTGCTCTTCACGCAGCACACTGATCAGCGCCTTGAGGTCTTCGGTTTCCTTCGGGTTCAGACCGGCCGCCGGCTCGTCGAGCATGAGGATCCGCGGGCGGGTCATCATGCAGCGAGCGATTTCCAGGCGACGTTGCTGACCGTAAGCCAGGGTGCCGGCAGGCCGGTTGGCGAAGGCCTTGAGGTTGACCTTCTCCAGCCAGTACTCGGCGAACTCCATGGCCTCGCGTTCGCTTTTGCGAAAGCCCGGGGTCTTGAACAGGCCGGCCAGGAAGTTGGTGTTCAAGTGACGGTGCTGGGCGATCAAGAGGTTCTCGACCGCGGTCATGTCCTTGAACAACCGCACGTTCTGGAAGGTGCGCACCACGCCTTTGAGGGCGATCTTGTGGCCTGGCAGGCCTTCGATCGGCTCGCCGTCCAGCAGGATGCTGCCGCCGCTCGGCTTGTAGAAACCGGTCAGGCAGTTGAACACGGTGGTCTTGCCGGCGCCGTTGGGGCCGATCAATGCCACGACCTGTTTTTCCTTCACGGTCAGGGCGACGCCGTTGACCGCCAGCAAGCCGCCGAAGCGCATGCTCAAATTGTCTACTTTCAGGATCTCGCGGCTCATTTGCGCAGCTCCATGTGAGGACGTTGCATGGGCAGCAGGCCTTGAGGGCGCCAGATCATCATCAGCACCATCAAGGCGCCGAACATCAACATGCGGTATTCACTGAACTCACGCATCATTTCCGGCAACAGAATCATCACCGTGGCCGCCAGTACGACGCCCAGTTGCGAGCCCATGCCGCCCAGCACCACGATGGCGAGGATGGTTGCCGACTCGATGAAGGTGAAGGACTCCGGTGTCACCAGGCCCTGACGCGCGGCAAAGAAGCTGCCGGCGAAACCGGCGAAGCACGCGCCCAGGGTGAACGCTGACAGCTTGATTGCGGTCGGGTTCAGCCCCAGCGCCCGGCAGGCGATTTCGTCTTCACGCAGCGCTTCCCAGGCACGGCCCAGAGGCATGCGCAGCAAGCGGTTGATGACGAACAGGGCGAACAGCGACAACAACACCGCGATCAGGTAAAGGAAGATCACCTTGTTCACCGGGTTGTAGACCAGGCCGAAGTACTCGTGGAAGGTCTGCATTCCCTCCGCGGCCGTTTTATCGAACGTCAGTCCGAACAGCGTTGGCTTGGGAATGTTGCTGATGCCGTTCGGGCCACCGGTGATATCGGTCAGGTTACGCAGGAACAGACGGATGATTTCACCGAAGCCCAGGGTCACGATCGCCAGGTAGTCACCCCGCAAACGCAGCACCGGGAAGCCCAGCAGGAAGCCGAACGTGGCCGCCATCAGGCCGGCAATCGGCAGGCAGATCCAGAAGCTCAGGCCGTAGTAATGCGACAGCAGCGCATAACTGTAGGCGCCGACGGCATAGAAACCGACGTAGCCGAGGTCGAGCAGGCCCGCCAGGCCGACCACGATGTTCAGGCCCAGGCCCAGCATCACGTAGATCAGCACCAGAGTGGCGATGTCCACCGCGCCGCGGGAGCCGAAGAACGGCCACACCAGTGCACCGATGATCAGCGCAATGATGATCCAGCGCTGGGTGGTCGGCAGGGTCAGGAAGTTACTGGCCTTGGCCGGCATGCCCGGCATGCTCGGCGAAGATTTCCAGGCCGCGCTGATCGACTTGTCGAACAACACTCGCAGGAACATCAGCACCGAGCAAACGGCGATGATGAGCAGCGTGGTGTTGCTGGTGCCATGGACTTCGAGGTTGATGCCGACGATGGTCAGTTTCAAACCCAGTACCGGGTAGGCGACGGCCCACACCAGCAAGGCGCTGAACAGCGCCTGTCTAAGATTCCTAGTCATACTTTTTCAACCTCCGGACGGCCCAACAGGCCGGTAGGCCGGAACAACAACACCAGAACCAATAGACCGAAAGCCACGACGTCCTTGTACTGGTCGCCGAAGATGTCGGCACCAAAGGCTTCCGCTACCCCCAACACGATCCCGCCGAGCATGGCGCCGGGAATGCTGCCGATACCGCCCAATACCGCTGCGGTGAAGGCCTTGAGGCCGACGAGGAAACCGGCGTTCGGGTTGATCACGCCATACTGCATGCTCAGGAGCACGGCCGCGATGGCCGCCAGTGCAGCACCGATGACGAAGGTCAGGGCGATGATGTTGTTGGTGTTGATACCCAGCAGGTTGGCCATCTTGATGTCTTCGGCACAGGCACGGCAGGCGCGACCCAGGCGAGAGCGGGAGATGAACAGCGTCAAGCCGAGCATGGCGACGAACGTCACCACGAACACCACGATTTGCATGTAGGAAATCAGCACTTCATGTGCGCCACCTGGCCCGATGGTGAAGTTACCAGGGATCAGGTTGGGGATGGATTTGTCCTTGGAGTCTTGCGCCAGCAGAACCGTGTTCTGCAGGAAGATCGACATGCCGATGGCGGAAATCAGCGGAATCAGACGGTTGCTGCCGCGCAAGGGGCGGTAGGCGATCCGTTCGATGCTGTAGCCGTAGGCACTGGTCACGACGATGGTCGCGAGGAAAGCGGCAGTCATCAACAGCGGAACGCTGTCGAGTCCCATCATGGACAGGCCCGCGATGGCGATGAACGCCACGTAGGAACCAATCATGTACACCTCGCCGTGGGCGAAGTTGATCATTCCAATGATGCCGTAAACCATCGTATAGCCGATGGCGATCAGGGCATACGTGCTGCCAATGGTCAGGCCATTAACCAGCTGTTGGAAAAAGTGATAGATGTCAGGCATTACAGCGCTCCTAAAAACCTGATACGCATTTCACTGGTGGAGTCATTTTCCCGCTCGAGCCCCGTGGATCTGCACCCACTTCGAACGCGAGGTTTGCCAGCGAACCGCTGATGACGGTTTTGAGATTTTCAGGTGGGGAGACTGGCGGATCACGCCAGCGCGGCCCAAAACGTTCGTAAAACAAAGCCCACGGCACGCCGTGGGCTTTGTTGGCAGTCAGTCAGGCAAGGCCTTACTGAGGCGAAGCTTCAGTTTTTGGTTTGCCGAAGTGCCACTCGTAAACCACAAATTTGAAGTCTTTCAAGTCGCCCTTGGCGTCGAACTGCAGATCGCCAGTCGGGGTCTTGAAGGTGCCAGCGTGGATAGCAGCAGCCACTTTGGCAGTGTCTTCGCTCTTGGCGGCTTCGATACCACCGGCAATCACTTCAACAGCCGAGTAGGCCGGGAACACGAACGGACCGCTCGGGTCTTCTTTCTTCGCCTTGAACGCGTCAGCCAGGGCAACGTTGGCCGGATCCTGGTCGAAGGATTTCGGCAGGGTCACCAGCAGACCTTCGGAAGCGTCTTTGGCGATCTGCGAAATGGAGTCGTTACCCACGCCTTCCGGACCCATGAACTTGGCTTTCAGGCCTTTTTCCTGGGATTGACGCAGGATCAGACCCAGCTCCGGGTGGTAGCCGCCGTAGTAGACGAAGTCGACGTTGGCTTGCTTGAGCTTGGCGATGATCGAGGAGAAGTCCTTGTCGCCGGCGTTGATGCCTTCGAACACGGCAACCTTGACGTTTTTGCCTTCCAGGGTTTTCTTCACGGCGGTGGCGATGCCTTCACCGTATTGCTGTTTGTCATGCAGAACAGCAACGATTTTCGGTTTGACGTGATCGGCAATGTAGTTACCGGCGGCAGGGCCTTGGGCGCTGTCCAGACCGATGGTACGGAATACCATTTTGTAACCACGAGCGGTGATGTCCGGGCTGGTGGCAGCCGGGGTGATCATGATCACGCCTTCGTCTTCGTAGATGTCCGAAGCCGGTTGAGTGGAGCTGGAGCACAGGTGACCGACCACGAACTTGACGCCGTCGTTGACGACCTTGTTCGCGACCGCTACCGCTTGTTTTGGATCACAGGCGTCATCGTATTCAACGGCTTCGAGTTTCTTGCCGTCTACGCCGCCTTTGGCGTTGATCTGTTCGATGGCCATTTTGGCGCCACTGAACTGCATGTCGCCGTATTGGGCTACAGGACCGGTCTTAGGGCCGGCAATGCCGATCTTGATGGTGTCAGCTGCGAACGAATGGCTGGCAACCCCGGCCAGAACCATAGCGGCAAACAGTTTGGAAATCTGCTTAGTAGCCTTAGTCATAGTGCTCCACTCTTACTGTTGTAGTTTTTATAGTCCTGGCGCCGTAGCAGCAGAACCGGGTCAGATATCTTCGATACCCTCCGGAAAATGCCCCCGACAACTGTACCGGTACAGTGTAGAGCGCCAATTGTTAGCCTGGGAAGCTGGCGCCGGGGGACAAAACCTGAGGGTGTCGCTTTTTTGAAAGAAAAAGACAGAATCACGGCGGGATGTTAGCTGGCTAATTGCTTGATTCAGCGGCATTCCCTGGCTTTCCTGCTCTTTTCGATCGGTGACTCAATTGCATCCGGGTTTTTCTGGCGGACCACCGACGTTATCATTCGCGTCGATTTCTTTTCCGGACAGGACCCATGACTCAAGAACCTAGCACCCTCTATGCCAAGCTGCTTGGTGAAACCGCATCTATTACCTGGAAAGAGTTGGAGCCGTTCTTTGCCAGGGGTGCCCTATTGTGGGTCGATCCCGGGCTGGATTTGATCGCGGCCGCCGAAGCCGTGGCGACTGACGAAGGGGAGAAAGTGGCTGCCTGGCTGGCTGCCGACCAGGTCGCCAAGCTGTCTGAAACGCGGGCGCTGGATCTTTTTGAGCGCGACCCGGCGTTGTGGGCAGTGGTGGTTTCGCCGTGGATTCTGATCCAGGAAAGGGCGACGAGCTGAATCGCTGCGCCTTATTGGTGCGTCGTGCGGGCGAGCAAAAGTGTGTAGGTGAGTAGCGTGATGGCACGTTGCCGTAGAGAAAGGCCACAGGCATGGCCAGCATCACGGTGACGTAAACGTAACGGGAACAGTTTGTCGGGCAGCCTGAGGGCTGCTTAATTGTTTCTGGATGTTGGAAAGACTGACATTTTCAGCGGATTTGAGGGGCTCATCGCGAGCAGGCTCACTCCTAGAGGGGAACGCATTCCACATGTAGGAGTGAGCCTGCTCGCGATGGCGGCAACCTGGTCTGGCGTCAGACCGAGAAAGTCTTGCCAGTATGGTTATTCAGCGAAATAACCTTGGTTTTGCCAATGCGGTGACGGTAGATCTCACGCAGGTACTTGATCGCCTTCTTCACGCAATCACGCGACAGGCGAATGTCGTTGATCGAGACAAACTTGTCCTTGTCGTTGATCAGCTCGCGGTACTTCTTCTCGTACATCGGTTTGATCGCGTACCAGTTGGTATCGAGGATCTTCGCCGGGTTCTCGAATTCGTTGAGCAAGTCGTCGATCCGGTCTTCGTCGAATTCTTCATTAATAATGAAGTCGAGGATCGAGTTGTCCAGCGTCTCGTCGAAGCGGTACGGGTTCTTCGCGAAGCAGCGCTTGATGAACGCGACGATCAACGTCAGGAAGTCGTCCGACAGGCACGGGCTCTTGGCAATCAGGGTGGTCAGCGACAAGTTGGCCGAGGCGCCGATCACCAGCGCGTAGCGCTTGAGCGTCGTGTTCGGGAACAGGCTGTTGAGGTGGGTCTTCAACCGGTTCAAGTCCATGTAGGACAGCTTGTAGTCTTTCGGCAAGGAAACGATCGACACCACCGACGAGCAGTTCTTGAAGAAGTGCAGGTCGTGCAGCGCGGCCGCGTCGTAACCGGAATTCTTGTACTGCTCAAGCGAGGCGCGATAGCGCTTGGATTCGATCGGCAGCAGGCTGATGCCTTCGATCGCCTGGGTCACTTTGTTGAAATGCGGCAGGTCGATGGAGCGGAAGAACAAATCATCGATGTTCAGGCGCTGCGGTTCTTTCTCGAACACCTTGAACTTGTCGCTGCTTGGCGGCGGGGTTTCCGGCACCACGGATTCGGCGTAGGCAATCGCCACCGGGCCGGCCAGGCTCATGAACAGGTCGTTGGCGTCGAGGCGAATGGTTTCGCCGATGTCGATGCCGGCGCGACGGAAATAGTTCTGGTCGTAGTCGGTCGTCACCGCCTGCGCCGTCAGGATGTTGAAGATCTGCTGCGAGATGTACTGGTTGGCGTGTTTTTCCATCGCATTGACGTCAATGTTCTGGATGTTGCCATCATCGCTTTCTTCGGCATAACGCATGATGTCGTTGGAGATCAGCATCATGGCGTTCCATGGGCGGATACGGCCCATGACGCTGGCTTCGCTGCTGTCTTCGTTGGCGAAGTTGTAGGAGAAATCCCACTCTTCTGACAGGTATTTACACAGCAGGCGACCGGCGTTGATGTGCAGCGCCTCGGACATTTCGCTGCGGTGATCGGAAATGTTCGGCAGCACGCAAATGCCGCTGGTGAAGATCGGCTCGAAGACGAAGGAATGACCGCTCTTGCCGTCATGTTCGTCCATCGGTTTGGTGTCGAACGTCTTGTTCATGTACGAGTGCTGCTGGGCCAGGCCGAACTCCGAGGCCATGCCCGAACCGGTACCGCCGCCGGCACTGAAGATCGAGAAATACAGGCGCGACTGGTTGGCCTTGATCCCGCAGCTGTCGATCAGGTACGAGTGAATCATCTTCCAGTCAGGGCTGGAGAAACGCTGGGTGTCCTTGTTCAGGATGATCTTGGCCAGGTACTGACCGAGGATCGGCGCGTTACCGGCACCACCGGCGTGGACTTCCGACAAGTCCATGATTTTCATTTTGCTGTAGTCGCGCAGGAACCCGCTTTTTTCGCCCTTGCGCGAGAAACGGATGCGGCCGGCGATGTCTTTGTCGAGGTCGCCAAGCATCACCAGCGGTTCTACCAGGAACACCGGTTTGGCGCCCTTGTTGGTGCCCAGGCGCAGGTTGTTACGAATCCATTGGGCCGGGCTGTAGCCCTTTTCCGCAAAGCGTTTGTCCGGCGACAGACGGTCTTCGTTGTTGAATTCGTTGAGGTAGAACTTGCGGGCGTTGTACACCAGCTCCGCGACGTCCAGAGCAATGTTCGAGCCGCAACGACCAAGACCGATCAGGCACACCGACGGGAATTCCTGGTCGTTATGCTGTTCGCTCACGCCTTCCAGGTGGGGCGGGCGCGGGAACACCATGTCGCGCAGGCCGTCGAGGTTATCGAGGATGCGGTCGGTATTGGTTTCAGTGAAATACAGGTATTGCTGAGTGGCCAGCGGGCGCGCCGGGGTCAATGGCTTCGACGATGAGGGGCTGTTCGCCGCAGGGCTCAGAGTCAGATCGGAGACCGTAGTGGCCGGGTTATTTTTAGAAGTCATTGGGCGCCATCTACCTGGACTGGTTGGCTGAGCGACAACTGTCGTCAAACCTTCACGGAATGGGATCTCGCGTCTTTTTTATGCGCGTATTTGGCCAAAGTCTCAGGGACTCGCCTGAGCATCAGTGGGTGGAATCCTTTCCTTAGTCATGATGGATCGGCCAATATTCGGCGATCTTTAATCAAAAGGAGGCTAAATGATGTCAACGCTACCTTCGTTGGGGTTCGCCGGTATTGGTCTGATGGGGCTGCCCATGTGCCGGCGCCTGCTGGCTGCGGGCTATCCGTTGACCGTGTGGAACCGTAACCCGGGCAAGTGCGCGCCGTTGGTGGAGGCCGGTGCCCGACAAGTGGCAACCCCCGCCGAACTGTGCCAGCACGCCGACATCATCCTGCTGTGCCTGGCGGACACCGCGGTGGTGCGTGAGGTGGTGTTTGGTCCGGTCGGGGTGGCCTCGGGGGCAAAAAGCGCTCAGTTGCTGGTGGATTTTTCCAGCCTGGAACCCAGCGCTACACGAGAAATGGCCAAACAGCTGCTCGACAGCACCGGGATGAGTTGGCTGGACGCGCCGGTGTCCGGTGGTGTGGTCGGCGCCGAGGCCGGCAGCCTGGCGATCATGGTGGGTGGCGAAGCGGTGGATCTGCAGCGAGTACGTCCGCTATTGCTGACTCTGGGCCAGCGTGTCACCCACATGGGCGGCGTCGGGGCCGGGCAGGTGACCAAGGCGTGCAATCAGATGATCGTGGCGTGCAATGCGCTGGTGATCGCCGAAGTGGTGGCGTTGGCCGAGTCTTCCGGGGTTGACGCCCGGTTGATCGCCGAGGCACTGGCCGGTGGTTTTGCCGATTCAAAACCGTTGCAGATCCTCGCCCCGCAAATGGCCGAGAGCCAATTTGAACCGGTGAAATGGCATGTGCGCACGCTGCTCAAAGATCTCGACACCGCCGTGAAGTTTTCCCGCGAACAGGGTTCGGCGACCCCCCTCAGCGGATTGGCTGCGCAACTGATGCGCCTGCATGGGAGCCAGGGATTCCTGGAAAAAGATCCATCGACGTTAGTGCAGATGTACCGCGAGCCTGGCTCAGAGGTGTGACGTTGAACGAATGCTTGCGCTGGTTGATTTCGTTCAACACCGGACGCAACTCAGCCAGTGGCACCGGGCGACTGAGCAGGTAGCCCTGAACGAAATCGCAGCCCAGGCGTTCGAGAAAATCGTACTGCTCGAAGGTTTCGACTCCTTCGGTGACCACCTGCAAATGCAGGCTGTGGGCCATGACGATGATGGCCTGGACGATTTCCATGTCCTGTGTGGCTTTGGGAATGTCCTGGATAAACGAGCGGTCGATCTTCAGCGTGTTCAGCGGAAGGCGCTTGAGGTAGGCCAGGGACGAATAACCGGTGCCGAAGTCATCGATCGACAAGGAGACCCCGAGGGCACGAATCTGCCGTAGCAGCACCAGCGTGTTGGCGAGGTTGCCCATCAGCGCATTTTCGGTGACTTCCAGCTCCAGCCGTTGCGGCGCGACCCCGGAGGCGTGCAGCGCGAGTTCGATTTCGTCGGCCAGCTCTTCACGCGCAAGGTTCAGCGGTGAGCAATTGACCGCGATCTTCAGTTCCTCGCAACCGTGCCGGGACAATTCACCCAGGTCTTCGCAGGCTTTGCGCAGCACCCAGTTGTCGAGCTCATGGATCAGGCCATTGGCCTCGGCAATGGCAATAAACCGATCAGGCGCCAGCAAGCCATGAACCGGGTGTTGCCAGCGAACCAGTGCTTCGAGCTTACTGACCTGGCCGGTTTTCAGGTCGAAGATCGGCTGGTAATACAGCATCAATTCATTGTCTTTACGCAGGGCGTGCCGCAGTTCTTCTTCGAGTTGCAGCTCCATCGTGGCGCGGGTCTTGAGGTTGGAGCTGAAAAAATTCAGGCCGTTGCGACCTGCGTCCTTGGACTGGTACAGCGCCAGGTCGGCGTTTTTCAACAGTTCTTCACAGGTCTTGCCGTCTTGCGGGAACAGGCTGATGCCGATGCTGGTGGTCATGACCATGTTGCGGCCGGAGAGCTCGATGGGCTCCTTCATTTTCAGCATGATGCGCTGGGCCATGTGCTGCGCTTCTTCGGGATCATTGAGGCCGATGAGGATGCAGAACTCGTCCCCGCCAAATCGGGCCACGACATCTTTGTGGCTGCGCACCGAGCTTTTGATATGGCCGGCCAGCACTTTGAGCAATTCATCGCCAGCGTCATGGCCAAGGCTGTCGTTGATGCGCTTGAAGTGGTCGATGTCGAGGAACATCACCGCCAGCATGCCCCCTTCGTTGGTCTTCTCGATCAGTTTCTCGGCGAATATCTGATTGAAGCCACGACGGTTGATCAGGTTGGTCAAGGCGTCGTAATGCGCCACTTGCTGCAGCGACAGGCGCGCCTGATCCAGTTGGCTGAGCAGCGAGTTGACCCGCTGCAGATCACGCTCCTTGTGTTGCAGTTTTTTGTCCGCCAGTGCCGCGCTGATGCTGCTGCCGATGATCAGCAGCGTAATGACCGCCACCGTCAGCGCCAGTTGCAGGTGGCTGTGTTCGCTGACCGGCGCCAGGACGCTACTGCTGGGTATCACCAGATTGAAGGCGGCCATCCCGGTGAAATACATGCTCAGGATGCCGGCCCCGAGGAGGAGGCTGGCGCTGTACTTGAGCAGTTGGTGAAACATCCCGGTGCCGTCACGCAAATAGCGCGACAGCAGCAGTGCCGCGAGGCTGGCGCCAATCGCGATGGCGATGGACAAGGCAAACAATGCCGGCTGGTAGTAGACCGTGGCACTCGATTGCATCGACGCCATGCCCACGTAATGCATGGCGGTAATCCCCAGACCGACCCACACCGAGGCCTTGAGGCAATGCCGGACATTCAGGTCGGGGAAGCTGAGGGTGTGCATCACCAGCCAGGCCGCGCACAGGGCGATTGCCAGTGAAATCAGGGTGACGGGGAGTTGGTAGTGAATGTCGACAGGTGCCTGGAACGCGAGCATGCCGATAAAGTGCATGGCCCAGATTCCGCCTGCCAGGCACCCACTGCCGACCCAGCGCCAAAGCCTTTGCGAAGCCGGACTTTCCGCATGCGCCACACGCTCTGCCATATCCAGCGTGGCAAAGCAGCCAGCACACGCCACGACATAAGCCAGCAGCACCAGAAAAGGGTCATGCGTGCAATTGAGTATGAATTGCCCGCTCGCTCTCAGCTCGGTAATGAAATGCAGACCAAGCCACTCCATAGCACGCCCCGTCGTTGTCATCCCGGCCGGCGCAATGAACGCCAGCGAATGTCATCGAGTATAGAGGCCGTGTCTGGAGTGCAAGGGATGATGTCAAAATGGTTCCATATGATTTTGGCATCATGGTAATCGCGTTTGGTGCTAAGCCTCAGGCGCTTTGTTCAAAGGGGATTTCGTACGCCGGTTGCAGGGCTGGAAGGCCGAATGCTGCCCGGGCCGCGTCGCAATCCACGTTCGCCTCGCCATTTTCCCAAGACGCCTCAAACTCCCGGCAGGTGCTGGAACGCTCGTTGTAAATCGAGCATTTGACCTCGCTGCCGACGGTCCCCTCCAGGCTGATGCAGCGGGTGGGTTTGCAGTCGGTGCCGAGCATCGCCACGCGACTGGGACTGATCGACGCGACCAGCTCATCCGGCACCGTTCCCCCGGACGAGGCGCATTCGCCCCAGAAAAAAGACACACGGAAATGGGAACAGCAGGCACCGCAATTCAGACACGGACTGACTTCGGACATGGTCGATGATCTACGCAGGAGGGGGTACGCAGGGGAGCGGACAGGGGCGCTATTCTAGGCTTCGCAACGGGCTTTGGAAGGGGGTATGAAAGGTATTTTTCAGCGACGGACGGTACCGTGAAAATAGCGGCCGGATCCCCGTGAATCCTGGGCCTGGCGGTCAGCGCGCCTGCGTGAATCCATGGCCTGATATCAGCCTTGTCAATAATGACAGACAGCGTGGGTGGGCCTGTCTAGATTGGCGGTTCCGGGGACAGTGAGGCCCCAATAACAATAAAAGAGACGGACCCATGCAGAACTCGACCCACGCGGCGAATGCCTGGCGCATTCTGTTCCTGTTGTTCCTGGCCAACCTGTTCAACTTCTTCGATCGCACCATTCCCGCCATCATCATCGAACCGATCCGCATGGAGTGGCACCTCAGCGACTTTCAGTTGGGGATCGTCGGCACCGCTTTCACCCTGGTTTACGCGATTGCCGGCCTGCCGTTGGGGCGGATGGCCGATACCGGGTCACGCCGCAAGCTGATGGGTTGGGGCCTGGCGGTCTGGAGCGGGCTGACCGCGGTCAACGGACTGGTGGGCAGCTTCTGGAGTTTCCTGATCGTGCGCATGGGCATCGGCATCGGTGAAGCCAGTTACGCACCGGCTGCCAACTCATTGATCGGCGACCTGTTCCCGGCGCACCGCCGGGCGCGGGCGATGGGCATTTTCATGCTGGGTCTGCCGCTGGGGTTGTTGCTGGCGTTCTTTACCATCGGCGCGATGGTCAAGGCGTTCGACAGCTGGCGCGCGCCGTTCTTTATCGCGGCCGTGCCGGGGCTGATCCTGGCGATCTTCATGTTCTTCATTAAAGAGCCAAAGCGCGGCGCAGCAGAAACCGTGCAGGTGTCGCAGGAGCGCGTCGACCGGCCGATCCGCCGGGTGCTGGCGGTGCCGACGTTCCTGTGGCTGGTGATGGCGGGACTGTGCTTCAACTTCGCGACCTACGCCTGCAATTCATTCCTGGTGCCGATGCTGCAGCGCTATTTCCTGATGCCGTTGCAGGAAGCCGCGGTGGCCACGGGGGTGATCGTCGGCGTGACCGGTTTGTTCGGCCTGACGCTCGGCGGCTGGGTCGCTGACAAGATTCACCAGCGAGTGGCCAATGGGCGGCTGTTGTTTGCCGCGTTCAGTTTGATTATTTCGACCGTGTGTACGGGGTGGGCACTGCACGCCGGGCGCATCGAGATCGGCGTGTTTGTCGCGGTCTTCAGTGTGGGCTGGTTGTTTGCCTACAACTTCTACACCTGCGTCTACACCGCGATTCAGGACGTGGTCGAGCCGCGATTGCGGGCCACGGCGATGGCACTGTTCTTTGCCGGGTTGTATTTGCTGGGCGGTGGATTGGGGCCGGTGGTAGTGGGCGGTTTGTCCGATCACTTTGCGCACACGGCGATGCTGGCGGCCGGTGCCGAGCAGATGACCGAGGCGTTCAAGGCCGTCGGTTTGCATGACGCGATGTACCTGATTCCGGTGGCGTTGTTCTTCACCATGGTCTTTTTGTTTATGGCTTCGCGGTGTTTTGTGCGGGATGCGAAACGGATGAAGGCAGGGTTGGGGGCGGTGGTTGAGCCTGGGGTTTCTGTGGCGACTGCATAAATGATCGTTCCCACGCGTGGGAACGATCAGCAGACAAAAAAAGGCCCGCATCACTGCGGGCCTTTTTTATTTAGCCGGGTAGAGCAGGGGACTTAACCCGCCACCAACACCCGAATCGCTTCCAGTCGCAACGCAGCCTTTTCAAGCATGGCCAACCCTTGCTCGCGCTGTTTGCGCAGGGCAATCAGTTCGCTGTCGCGCACGGTCGGGTTCACGGCTTGCAACGCGGTCAGGCGCGCCAGTTCTTCATCGGTATCCGCCGCCAGGCGACGCTGCGCCTCGGCCACACGCTCGGCGTGACGCGGCAGAATCTTCTCTTCGCCAGCATTGATCCGTGGCGTCAGCTGATCGCGCTGGGCCTGGATGAATTTGTTGGCGCTGGCACGCGGTACGCTTTCCAGCTGATCGTTCAAGGTCTCGAACGACACACGGGCCGACAGGTCGTTGCCGTTGGCATCGAGCAGGCAGCGCAGCGCGGCCGGCGGCAGGTAACGGCCCAGTTGCAGCGAGCGCGGGGCAACCACTTCGCTGACGTAGAGCAGTTCCAGCAACACGGTGCCAGGCTTGAGCGCCTTGTTCTTGATCAGCGCGACGGCGGTATTGCCCATCGAGCCGGACAGGACCAGGTCCATGCCGCCCTGCACCATCGGGTGTTCCCAGGTGATGAACTGCATGTCTTCGCGAGACAGCGCCTGGTTGCGGTCGTAAGTGATGGTCACGCCTTCGTCGTCGCCCAGCGGGAAGCTGGCGTCGAGCATTTTTTCGCTCGGCTTGAGGATCAGGGCGTTTTCCGAATGGTCTTCGCTGTCGATGCCGAAGGCGTCGAACAGGGTTTCCATGTAGATCGGCAGGGTGAACTGATCGTCCTGCTCAAGAATGTCTTCGACCAGCGCATCGCCTTCGCCCGCGCCGCCGGAGTTGAGCTCCAGCAAGCGGTCACGGCCGGTGTGCAAGTCGGCTTCCAGACGCTCACGCTCGGTGCGGGCTTCGTCGATCAGCGCTTGCCACTCGCCGTCGTCGGCCTCTTCCAGCAGCGGCAGTAGGCGCGGGCCGAACTGATGCTGCAAGGCGTTGCCGGTCGGGCACGTATTGAGGAATGCGTTCAGCGCTTCGTGGTACCACTGGAACAGACGCTCTTGCGGGCTGGTTTCCAGGTACGGCACGTGCAGCTCGATGATGTGCTTCTGGCCGATCCGGTCCAGACGCCCGATACGCTGCTCCAGCAGGTCCGGGTGTGCCGGCAGATCGAACAGCACCAGGTGGTGCGAGAACTGGAAGTTGCGACCTTCACTGCCGATTTCCGAGCAAATCAGCACTTGTGCACCGAACTCTTCGTCGGCGAAGTAGGCGGCGGCGCGGTCACGCTCGAGAATGTTCATGCCTTCGTGGAACACCGTGGCCGGGATGCCGGAACGCACGCGCAGGGCGTCTTCCAGGTCCATGGCGGTTTCGGCGTGGGCGCAGATCACCAGCACTTTGGTGCGCTTGAGCATCTTCAGGGTGTCGATCAGCCACTCGACGCGCGGGTCGAATTTCCACCAGCGTTCTTCTTCGTTGGCGTCTGGCTGGGCCTGGAAGCTGACTTCCGGGTACAGCTCGGCGTGATCGCCCAGCGGCAGTTCGAGGTATTCATCCGGGCACGGCAGCGGGTACGGGTGCAGTTTACGCTCCGGGAAACCCTGCACGGCGGCGCGGGTGTTTCGGAACAGCACGCGGCCGGTGCCATGGCGATCCAGCAGTTCACGCACGAGGCGCGCGCTGGCTTCGGTGTCGCCATCGTTCACGGCGGTCAGCAGGGCTTCGCCTTCGTTGCCGAGGAAACCGTGAATGGTCTTGTGCGCTTCAGGCGACAGGCGCCCTTTGTCCAGCAGCTCCTGAACGGCTTCGGCCACCGGGCGATAGTTTTCGCTCTCGGCGCGGAAGGCGGCCAGGTCATGGAAACGGTTCGGGTCGAGCAGGCGCAGACGGGCGAAGTGGCTGTCCTGGCCCAGTTGTTCCGGGGTCGCGGTCAGCAGCAGCACGCCGGGAATGGTCTCGGCGAGTTGTTCGACCAAGGTGTATTCCGCGCTGGCCTTGTCTTCATGCCACACCAGGTGGTGGGCTTCGTCGACGACCATCAGGTCCCAACCGGCGGCAAACAGCGCGTCCTGGGCCTTTTCGTCTTCGACCAGCCACTCCAGTGCAACCAGTGCGAGCTGGGTGTCTTCGAAGGGGTTGGTGGCATCGCTTTCGATGAAGCGTTCTTCGTCGAACAATGCGACTTGCAGGTTGAAGCGGCGGCGCATCTCGACCAGCCACTGGTGCTGCAGGTTCTCGGGAACCAGGATCAGCACACGGTTGGCGCGGCCCGAGAGCAGTTGGCGATGGATTACCAGACCGGCTTCGATGGTTTTACCCAGGCCTACTTCGTCCGCCAGCAGAACGCGCGGCGCAATGCGGTCGGCGACTTCGCGGGCGATGTGCAACTGGTGCGCGATCGGTTGTGCGCGCACGCCACCGAGGCCCCACAGCGCGGACTGCAATTGGCGGCTGGTATGTTCCAGGGTGTTGTAACGCAGGGAAAACCAGGCCAGCGGGTCGATCTGCCCGGCGAACAGACGGTCGCTGGCCAGACGGAACTGAATGAAGTTCGACAGCTGGGTTTCTGGCAGCGTGACGCTTTCGTTCTGCGCGTTGAGACCGTGGTAGACCAGCAGGCCATCGACGTCGTCGACTTCCTGGACCGTCAGCTTCCAGCCTTCGAAGTGAGTGATCGAGTCACCGGGCGAAAACCGCACGCGGGTGAGGGGCGCATTCCGTAGCGCGTACTGGCGAGTCTCGCCAGTGGCCGGGTAGAGCACGGTCAACAAGCGGCCGTCCTGTGCCAGAACGGTGCCTAAACCCAGCTCGGCTTCGCTGTCACTGATCCAGCGTTGCCCCGGTTGATACTGCTGCGCCATGCTGCCTGACTCCCACCTTGAAAAAGCGGGCTATCTTAACGGAAGGAGGCCCTCAGGGCCAAAGGACTCTCATAAAAACTCGCAGTCTTACGTTAGCCCAATGAAGTCGTGCTTGCCGGTCAGGGCACTGATGAGTGCCAAACGGGTCACAGTTTGCGACCGATGGCTCAAGTCGCCATCCCCGCAGCCGACAGCCTGCTGACAGGAGACTAAAAATTATGCTGCTACCGATGCTCCCCTTGAGTGCCGTGCCAATCACCTCACAGCACGACCCGATCCGTCAGCGCCCGGATATTCCGCCAGTGGTGCCGGTGCAGGAAAGCTCGAACGAAAGCACGATCGACCTGCAGCAGCGCGATCCCGAGGAAGCGGCTTTTCAACTGCGCGAGGAACAACGCCGCAAGCTGGAGCGCGAGCGTCGCCGCCGCGAGGCCGATGAAGACCCCGAGGAGCACCTGGCCATTCCCGGTGACGAACTGAATGCCGACAACACCGTGCCGGTGGCCCCGTTGATGGAGGATCAGCCGCGTCAGGGCTTGTGGGTCGATATTCAGATTTGAGTTGTGGCGGGTCAGACCGCATTATTGCGATATACCCGTCAAACGATGCACTGAGCACCATGAGCCAAGACGATAAGCTGATTGATCTCAACTCTGAACGCGCCAAGCGGGTTCACGACCTTAATGAAAAACGTCTGAATGAAGTTCGACAGGCGTTTGAGCAGGCAATGCCTTTGGGCAAAGCCAAGAAAAAACCGAAGAACAAACCGAAAAAGCGTTGAAACCCCCTGCATCTGTTGATGCAGGTCAGTTATTACCCCGCCTTTACGCCCGGTCTCGGGCGACATTGATCCAGGTCAATTTTTTCTTCTGCCTGTTTGGTTAACTTAGCCCTATCGCAACAGGGCAAGCCCAGGAGGCCAGTCATGTTTTTCGACAACGTGGTGATCGCCGGAGTGCTGACTGTCAGCCTCATGGTCATGTTTTTCGCAGGGTTTGGATTTTTTATCTGGAAGGATTCGCACAAGCGTAAACCGTAGTTCTTTCCGGATGTAATGAGCACGCAAGGCATTTTGGGCAACTTCGGTTGCCCTTTTTTTTGCCTGCAATTTAGACCTGGCAATACAAAACCCTTGTAGGAGTGATCTCCCCCTGAATTAGAAATTGCGCCCACAAAAAGCCCGACTCAATGGTCGGGCTTTTTCATTGCTCGGCGATGTATCAGCTACCCAGTGCCTTCGACGCCAGCCAGAACAGGCCGGCCGACAGGCCCACCGTCGCAGGCAGGGTCAGGACCCAGGCCAGCAGGATGGTTTTCACCGTGCCACCTTGCAGGCCGCTTTTGTTCGCGACCATGGTGCCGGCCACGCCCGAGGACAGCACGTGGGTGGTGGAGACCGGCAGGCTGAAGATGTTCGCCAGGCCGATCATGCACGCGGTGGTGATCTGCGCCGACATGCCTTGGGCGTAGGTCATGCCTTGCTTGCCGATCTTCTCGCCGATGGTCAGTACCACGCGTTTCCAGCCCACCATGGTGCCCAGGCCCAGTGCCAGGGCCACCGCCAGAATCACCCAGAACGGCGCGTATTCGGTGGTGGTGGTCAGGTCTTTGCGCAGTTTGTCCAGGTCGGCCTTTTCACGGGCATTGAGGCCAGGCAACTTGCCGACTTTCTTCGCCGTGTCATCCAGGCAGAGCAGGTAGCGACGCACTTCGATGCGGCTGTCCGACGACAACGAGTGGTAGTCCGACACACCTTTAAGGGTGCCGAGCAGGGCGGTAATGGTCGGTTCGGTCTGTTGCGGGTTGCAACGGAATTTCTCCGGCAGATCACCTTCTATGCTTTTGCCCAGCGCCAGGTATTCACCCAGGGTGTCGGCATTGCGCTTATAGAACTGGCTCAGGTGCAGGGTCGCATCGCGGGTCCGTTCGATCTGGTACGTCGTGCTGCCCAGGTCGAGTACGAACTGCGCCGGCACGATACCGATCAGCACGAGCATGATCAGGCCGATACCTTTCTGACCATCGTTGGAGCCGTGCACGAAGCTCACGGCCATGGCCGAGATCACCAGGACCAGACGGTTCCAGAACGGTGGGTGCTTCTTGTCATCGAGCTTGCGGCGCTGGTCCGGTGTCTTGTGCATCTTCGACAGTGGACGCCACCATTTAAGGCCGATCAACACCAGTGCCGCGACGAGGAAGCCGGCCATTGGCGAGAACACCAGGGAGGCACCGATGTCGATCGCCTTCTGCCAGTTCACGCCATCGGCCAACGGAATATCGTTGATCAACGCGTTGGCCAGGCCGACACCGAGGATCGAACCGATCAGGGTGTGGGAGCTGGAGGCCGGGATACCGAAGTACCAGGTGCCCAGGTTCCAGGTGATGGCGGCAGCAAGCAGCGAGAACACCATGGCCAGTCCGTGACCGGTGTTCACATTGATCAGCAGTTCTACCGGCAGCAGGTGGACGATGGCATACGCCACGCCAACACCGCCCAGCAGCACGCCGAGGAAGTTGAACACCCCGGAAAAGAACACCGCCAGATGGGGCGGCATGGCTTTGGTGTAGATAACAGTGGCCACCGCGTTTGCGGTGTCATGAAAGCCGTTGATGAACTCGAAGGCGAGGACAAAGGCCAGGGCGAGCAAGAGGCTCACAAGCACCCAAGCATCCAGTCCGCTGAATAAATCGATCATGAAGGTTTTCTGACCCGGTCGTAAGGGGGCGCGATTATGCCAGAAAAGACTGCTAATCAATGCACTTGCTGCTCATCGGTAACATTCTTCAACGAAATAATTGGCGAGGGACGCCAATCTCCCAGCGTTTTACCGGGTTTTACAAGCTATTGAATTAAAAGGAGAAATAAACAGGAACAAGGGTTTCGCTCGTGGAGTCGAGAGGCTTGAACGCTTGTGTGAAATATCTGAGAAGAGGGTCAGAAACGAGCCATTTGCCTCATCCGAGGGGTGAGGAGGCCGCTGCCCGCTTGTAGCGGGCACGAAAGGCTTGATCGATGCCACCCGCTTTTAGCGGGAGCAGACGCAGACCCCTGAAAGAATTCGGGCCGAGTCGGTCAAGGCTCTTCGGCTTTGAGTTCCTTTTCCATCTTCTGCAGTTCTTGGGTGAACGCCTGGTCCTGAACGGTGGCGCGTTTACGCCAGGGTTTACGTTCCGGTTCGGGCTGGGCGGCGTAGGTGGTGACTTCCCCGCCGTAAACTTCCTTGTAACGTTGTTCCTGGCGCTCAAGTTCCGCGCGCAGTTCGTCTTTCGTCACAGTGCTACCTGTATGAGTTGGGATAATTTCCGGTGAAACGCGCTGCATCGAGTCGATTGACCACGCTCATAAAAGGGTAATGCCCGGGAAGGCAACCTTTTGACGGCATGTGAACAATACTTCCATGTTGCAGGCGGCCACGACACCAGAGAAAAACAGCTGACGTAGCATCAGGTTCCTGTTTCAGCGAGCGCATTGGCGGAGCATATGAAATGAGCGTCAGGCGCTTGCTGTGGGCAACGACAATGGGACATCGCGCTGCCGGGTGACAGAGTCGGTGGATAAAAAACCGCTTCGCCACTGGATTGCATTATAGCGGTCGATTCGAAGAACACTATCACCGAGGCGTTAAAAGTAGTTCGTCATGTGTGATTGTTTTGTTACTGACAAGTGTTAACGGCAACTAGGAGGCCGATGATGTCATTGTGCAGCGATGTCTTTCTGGCGCCATTAAGGCGAACAACTTAAACCGCTTACATCGACCTTTAAGAAGTCGACCAGACAAAAAATAAAAACGGGCAGTTAATGGCGTGAGTCGCATCAGGCCTTGCGTGGCATTGATTGCGATTATCGGCCTGCCGTCCGATAATCGCCCAATCTTGGCGGTCCCGGACTTGTGTGCAGAAGCAGGGGCCGCGTGTAATAGCCGCTGATCCGCCTCGGAAAGGACCTGTCATGAATGATCAAATGCGCAACTCTTTCACTTCAGTGGCGCCGCCGATCGTCGCCTCACCCGCGAAGCGAATCCAGGCCCTGACCGGCGACCCTGATTTCATGACGTCCCTGGCGCGTGGCCTGGCGGTGGTGCAAGCGTTTCAAGAGCGCAAGCGCCACCTGACCATTGCCCAGATCAGTCACCGCACGGAAATTCCCCGCGCCGCCGTGCGCCGTTGCCTGCACACCCTGATCAAACTTGGTTACGCCACCACCGACGGTCGTACCTATTCGCTGCTGCCCAAGGTGTTGACCCTGGGTCATGCTTATTTGTCTTCGACGCCACTGGCGGTATCAGCCCAGCCGTACCTGGACCGCATGAGCGAGCAACTGCACGAAGCCTGCAACATGGCCACGCTGGAAGGCGATGACATTTTATACATCGCGCGCTCGGCGACCACACAGCGGCTGATTTCGGTCGACCTTTCAGTCGGCGGTCGCCTTCCGGCCTATTGCACGTCAATGGGCCGGATTCTGCTCGCCGCACTGGACGATACCTCGCTGCGCGAATATCTCGATCACGCAGAGTTGCAAGCCAAGACCAGCCGCACCCTGCATACACCCGAGGCGTTGCTCGAATGCCTGCAAGAGGTGCGGCAACAAGGTTGGTGCATCGTCGATCAGGAGCTGGAACAGGGTCTGCGTTCGATTGCTGTGCCGGTGTATGACGCATCCGGTCAGGTGGTGGCCGCCTTGAACGTCAGCACCCACGCTGGCCGTGTCAGTCGCAACGAACTGGAACAACGCTTCCTGCCCGGACTGCTCAGCGCCAGTCGCGACCTCAGCGCACAGCTCTTCGCCTAAGCCTCTTCTATTTAAGCTGTTCGATAAACGCACAGACTCGCGTTTATCGAATTGACGCTCTTTCCCTTGGATCATTACTGTCGCGGCAGCGCCAGCTCAGGCTGGCACCTGTCCGACTGCGTTCTTGCGTGGAATAAAAATAATGAACCAGCCCCAGTCTGCTGTAGGTCACTGCCTCGATGTGCAGTCCTTCATCAATGCTCAACCCATTTCGCGCTATCAGTGGCGAGTGGTGATCCTGTGTTTCCTGATTGTCTTCCTCGATGGCCTCGACACCGCGGCCATGGGCTTTATCGCGCCTGCGTTGTCGCAGGATTGGGGGATTGACCGCGCCAGTCTCGGCCCTGTGATGAGTGCCGCGTTGATCGGCATGGTCTTCGGCGCGCTGGGTTCCGGCCCGTTGGCTGACCGCTTCGGGCGCAAAGTCGTGCTGGTGGGGGCGGTGTTGTTGTTTGGCGCGTTCAGCCTGGCGTCGGCCTACAGCACCAATGTCGATCAATTGCTGGTGCTGCGTTTCCTCACCGGCCTGGGTCTTGGTGCCGGCATGCCGAACGCCACCACCCTGCTGTCGGAATACACCCCGGAGCGCAAGAAGTCCCTGCTGGTGACCAGCATGTTCTGCGGCTTCAACCTCGGCATGGCCGGTGGCGGGTTTATCTCGGCCAAGCTGATCCCGGCGTTTGGTTGGCACAGTTTGCTGCTGATCGGCGGGATTCTGCCGCTGATCCTCTCGGTCGTCCTGCTGTTGTGGCTGCCGGAGTCGGCGCGCTACCTCGTGGTCCGTAACCGTGGCACCGACAAAGTGCGCAAGACCCTGGCGCCCATCGACCCGACCATCGTCGCCCAGGCTTCAAGCTTCAGCGTGCCGGAACAGAAAACCGTGAAGGCGCGCAACGT
Organism: Pseudomonas sp. URMO17WK12:I12; assembly: GCF_000514395.1. Taxonomy (NCBI): domain Bacteria; kingdom Pseudomonadati; phylum Pseudomonadota; class Gammaproteobacteria; order Pseudomonadales; family Pseudomonadaceae; genus Pseudomonas; species Pseudomonas sp. URMO17WK12:I12. The sequence goes on along the minus strand of NZ_AZVV01000018.1, from coordinate 110,611 downwards.
GTTCGCGGTGATCTTCTCCGGCACCTACAGCACCGGCACCTTGCTGCTGTGGCTGACCTATTTCATGGGCCTGGTGATCGTGTACCTGCTGACCAGTTGGCTGCCGACACTGATGCGTGACAGCGGCGCGAGCATGGAGCAGGCCGCGTTCATTGGCGCACTGTTCCAGTTTGGCGGGGTGCTGAGCGCGGTGGGCGTGGGCTGGGCGATGGACCGGTTCAATCCGCACAAGGTCATCGGCATTTTCTACCTGCTGGCCGGGGTGTTTGCCTACGCGGTAGGGCAGAGCCTGGGCAACATCACGCTGTTGGCGACGTTAGTGCTGGTGGCGGGCATGTGCGTCAACGGTGCGCAATCGGCGATGCCTTCCCTGGCGGCGCGGTTTTATCCGACACAAGGGCGGGCGACCGGGGTGTCATGGATGCTCGGGATTGGCCGGTTTGGCGCGATTCTCGGGGCTTGGATGGGCGCGACGTTGCTCGGGCTGGGCTGGAATTTTGAGCAAGTGCTGACGGCGCTGGTGATTCCGGCAGCGTTGGCGACTACGGCGGTGGTGATCAAGGGCATGGTCAGTCATGCGGATGCGACTTGATCGCCTGATCTGGAATCTTCAGCGGCTCTGATGGCCTCTTCGCGAGCAGGCTCACTCCTGCAGGTGACCGCGTTCCCCCTGTGGGAGTGAGCTTGCTCGCGATGCTTTTGATCTTCGATAGGCAGACAACAATCTGTTCGATAAACGAACGCTTAGTCGATTATCGGATTGTTTGGTGTTTTGCATAGGCTTAACCTTCAGTCATTCCGGCGCTGCGCATCGCGCCTTTTTCTTCCACTGTCGGTTGATCACAAAACGGGAGCCTGCCCCATGGCTGAAATCCTTTCGCTGCACGACGCGGTGAAGCAATTCGTAAACGACGGCGATACGGTCGCGCTCGAAGGCTTCACCCATCTGATCCCTACGGCGGCGGGTCATGAAATCATTCGTCAGGGCAAGAAAGACCTGACGCTGGTGCGCATGACCCCGGACTTGATTTACGACCAGTTGATCGGCGCCGGTTGTGCTCGCAAATTGATTTTCTCCTGGGGCGGCAACCCGGGTGTGGGTTCGCTGCACCGTCTGCGTGATGCCGTCGAAAAGCAGTGGCCGCATCCACTGGAGATCGAAGAGCACAGCCACGCCGACCTGGCCAATGCCTACGTCGCCGGCGCATCCGGCCTACCGTTCGCGGTGCTGCGGGCCTACGCCGGCTCCGACCTGCCGAAGGTCAATCCACTGATCAAGACCGTGACCTGCCCATTCACCGGTGAAGTGTTGGCGGCCGTGCCGTCGGTGCGTCCGGACATCACCGTGATTCACGCGCAGAAGGCTGACCGCAAAGGCAACGTGCTGCTGTGGGGCATTCTTGGTGTGCAGAAAGAAGCCGCACTGGCCGCCAAGCGTTGCATCGTCACCGTCGAAGAAATCGTCGACGACCTCAATGCCCCGATGAACGCCTGCGTCCTGCCAACCTGGGCCTTGAGCGCGGTTTGCCTCGTCCCTGGCGGCGCACATCCGTCCTACGCCCACGGTTACAACGAGCGCGACAACCGCTTCTACCAGGCCTGGGACCCGATTGCCCGCGACCGTGAAACCTTCACCGCGTGGATCAACGAATACATCCACGGCTGCGCTGACTTCAGCGAGTTCCAGGCCAAGCTGGCCGATGCTTCGGAGGCCAAGTAATGACTTACACCACCAATGAAATGATGACCGTCGCCGCCGCGCGCCGTTTGAAGAACGGTTCGGTGTGCTTCGTCGGCATCGGCCTGCCGTCGAAAGCGGCCAACCTGGCGCGCCTGACGTCGTCGCCGGATGTGGTCTTGATCTACGAATCGGGTCCGATCGGTGCCAAGCCGAGCGTATTGCCGCTGTCGATTGGTGACGGTGAGCTGGCGGAAACCGCCGACACCGTGGTCCCGACCGGTGAGATTTTTCGCTATTGGTTGCAGGGCGGGCGCATCGACGTCGGTTTCCTCGGCGCTGCGCAGGTCGACCGTTTCGGCAACATCAACACCACCGTGGTCGGCGATTACCATGCGCCGAAGGTTCGCCTGCCGGGTGCCGGTGGCGCGCCGGAGATCGCCGGTTCGGCTAAAAGTGTGCTGATCATCCTCAAGCAGTCGGCGCGTTCCTTCGTCGATAAACTGGACTTCATTACCTCGGTCGGCCATGGCGAGGGCGGTGATTCACGCAAGCGTCTCGGTCTGCCGGGCGCTGGTCCGGTCGGCATCATTACCGACCTGTGCGTCATGGAACCGGAAGCCGGCACCCATGAATTTGTGGTCACCGCGCTGCACCCCGGCGTGACCCGTGAGCAAGTGGTCGCCGCCACCGGTTGGCCGATTCGTTTTGCCGACACGGTTGAAAACACCGCTGAGCCCACCGACGTCGAACTGACGGCGCTGCGGGATCTTGAAGCCCGCACTGCCGCCGCCCACGGCCAAGCACCCGGAGAAGCCTGATGCGTGACGTTTATATCTGCGACGCCATTCGCACCCCTATCGGCCGTTTTGGCGGCGGTCTGTCGACCGTTCGCGCTGATGATCTGGCCGCTGTGCCGATCAAGGCGCTGATGGAACGCAACCCGTCGGTGGACTGGACGGCGGTGGACGAGGTGTTCCTCGGCTGCGCCAACCAGGCCGGCGAAGACAACCGGAACGTCGCCCGCATGGCATTGCTGCTGGCCGGGCTGCCGGAAAGCATTCCCGGCGTCACGCTCAATCGCCTGTGCGCATCGGGCATGGACGCCATCGGCACGGCGTTCCGCGCCATCGCCAGCGGTGAAATGGAACTGGCGATTGCCGGCGGCGTCGAGTCGATGTCCCGCGCACCGTTCGTGATGGGCAAGGCCGACGCGGCGTTCTCGCGCAACATGAAGCTGGAAGACACCACCATCGGCTGGCGTTTCATCAACCCGTTGATGAAAGCGCAATACGGTGTGGATGCGATGCCGCAGACCGCCGACAACGTGGCCGACGATTACGAAGTGTCTCGCGAGGATCAGGACGCTTTCGCGCTACGCAGCCAGCAGCGCACAGCCGCCGCGCAGGCCGCAGGATTTTTCGCTGAAGAAATCGTCGAAGTGCGGATTGCCCACAAGAAGGGTGAAACGGTCGTGACGCAGGACGAGCATCCTCGTGGCGACACCACGCTGGAGATGTTGGCCAAACTCAAACCGATCAATGGCCCCGACAAAACCGTCACTGCAGGCAACGCTTCGGGCGTCAACGACGGTGCAGCAGCGCTGATTCTGGCCTCGGCCGAAGCCGTGAAAAAACACGGCCTCACCGCCCGCGCCAAAGTGCTGGGCATGGCGAGTGCCGGTGTCGCCCCACGGGTGATGGGCATTGGCCCGGTCCCGGCGGTGCGCAAACTGACCGAGCGTCTGGGCGTGGCGGTCAGCGATTTCGACGTCATCGAACTCAACGAGGCCTTCGCCAGCCAAGGCTTGGCGGTGCTGCGTGAACTGGGCATTGCCGACGACGCGGCCCAGGTCAACCCGAACGGTGGCGCCATTGCTTTGGGCCATCCGCTGGGCATGAGCGGTGCGCGCCTGGTCCTGACCGCGTTGCATCAGCTGGAAAAAACCGGTGGCAAGAAAGGCCTGGCGACCATGTGTGTCGGTGTCGGCCAAGGTCTGGCCCTGGCGATCGAACGCGTCTGACACGTCGCGTCGACAAATAAGAACAGAGGAAAGCGCAATGACTGACAAGCCTGGTTACCGTCGTCCGCAGGAAGGCACTCAGCCGGAATACCTGCACCCGACGTATCAATCCACCAACCTTCGCTCGCCGTCCAAACCGTTGGTGTTTCTGCCCCATTCGCTGTCGGAAATCACCGGCCCGACCATCGGCGCCGAACGCGTCAACGAGAAGGACAACGACCTGACCGTTCAGCACAAGGGCGAGCCGCTGGGTGAGCGGATCATCATTCACGGCCGTGTGCTCGATGAAAACGGTCTGCCGGTGCCGGGTATTCTGGTAGAGATCTGGCAGGCCAACGCCGCCGGTCGCTACAACCATGCCCGCGACCTGCACGACGCGCCGCTCGACCCGAATTTCACCGGCACCGGCCGCACCGTGACCGATGCCGATGGCTGGTATCAATTCCAGACCATCAAGCCCGGCGCCTATCCATGGGGCAACCACCACAACGCATGGCGTCCGGCGCATATCCATTTCTCGTTGTTCGGGCCGAGCATTCTCACGCGGCTGGTCACGCAGATGTATTTCCCGGGTGACCCGTTGCTGGCTTACGACCCGATCTACAACTGCGTGCCGGACACCCGCGCCAAAGAGCGTTTGATCGCCACGTTCGATCTGGAAAAAACCGTCCCTTCCTACGCCCTCGGTTATCGCTGGGACATCGTCTTGCGCGGCCGCGACGCCACGCCGATGGAGAAATAAGATGACGCTGAACGCGACCACGTCCCACACCGTCGGGCCGTATTACCACATCGGCCTGACCTGGCTGAACCGCGAAGACCTGACCGTCGAACAAACCCTGGGCCAACGCGTGGCGATCACCGGGCAAGTCATCGATGGCAACGGTGATGTCGTCAACGACGCGATGCTGGAAGTCTGGCAGGCCAACGCCGCCGGCAAATACGACCATCCGGAAGACGACCAGGACAAACCGCTGGACCCGAACTTCGAAGGCTTTGGCCGGGTGCCGGTGGATGCAGAAGGGCGCTTTCGTTTCACCACCATCAAGCCGGGCACGGTCGAAGGCCTGAAAGGCTCGACCCAGGCGCCGCATTTGGTGGTGCTGGTGTTTGCGCGCGGGTTGGTGAAGCATTTGCTGACGCGGATTTACTTTGAGGGTGACGCGGCGAATGTGTCGGATCCGCTTCTGGAGTGTGTACCGGCCGAGCGTCGCAGCACGTTGCTGGCGAAGCAGGATGCGTCCGGCGTGTATCAGTGGAATGTGATCCTGCAAGGGACTGAAGCCGAGACGGTGTTCTTCGACTATTAAACGTACACCGCAAATCCCTGTGGGAGCGAGCTTGCTCGCGATGGCGGCCTGTCAGTCAACGTTGACGACAGTTACACCGCTATCGAGAGCAAGCTCGCTCCCACAAGGGGATTTGTGTGCCTGATCTATCTGGGGAACAGGACTGTTGCGAAGTGTGTCTAGACTCTCACTGTCCCCATTGAGTGAAAAACAATGACAACGACCGCTGCTTCAACAGAACACTACACCGGCGAAGAGCGCAGCAAGCGCATCTTCGCCATTGTCGGCGCCTCGTCCGGTAACCTCGTGGAATGGTTCGACTTCTACGTCTACGCCTTTTGCGCGATTTATTTCGCCCCGGCCTTTTTCCCCTCCGACAACCCCACGGTGCAGTTGGTCAACACCGCTGGCGTGTTCGCCGCCGGGTTCCTGATGCGCCCCATCGGCGGCTGGATTTTCGGCCGGGTAGCGGACAAGCACGGGCGCAAGAACTCGATGATGATCTCGATTCTGATGATGTGCTTCGGTTCGTTGCTGATCGCTTTCCTGCCGACCTACAAGGACATCGGCGTCTGGGCGCCGGTGCTGTTGCTGCTCGCGCGTTTGATTCAAGGGTTGTCGGTGGGCGGCGAGTACGGCACCACCGCCACCTACATGAGCGAAGTCGCGCTCAAGGGCCAGCGCGGCTTTTTCGCCTCGTTCCAGTACGTGACGCTGATTGGCGGGCAATTGCTGGCGGTGTCGCTGGTGGTGATCCTGCAACAGTTTCTCACCGAGGATGACCTGCGTGCCTACGGCTGGCGGATTCCGTTTGTGGTCGGTGCGGCAGCCGCGCTGATTTCATTGTTCCTGCGCCGTTCGCTGAAGGAAACCAGCAGCAAGGAAATGCGTGAAAACAAGGACGCAGGCAGTATCGCAGCACTATTCCGCGACCATAAAGCCGCGTTCATCACCGTGCTCGGTTACACCGCCGGTGGCTCGCTGATTTTCTACACCTTCACCACGTACATGCAGAAATATCTGGTGAACACCGCCGGCATGCAGGCCAAGACCGCCAGCTACATCATGACCGGTGCACTGTTCCTTTATATGTGCATGCAGCCGTTCTTCGGCATGCTCGCCGACAAGATCGGCCGGCGTAATTCGATGCTCTGGTTCGGCGCCCTCGGGACCTTGTGCACCGTGCCGATTCTGTTGAGCCTGAAAAGTATCAGCAGTCCGTTCCTGGCCTTTGTGCTGATTACCGTGGCGCTGGCGATCGTGAGTTTCTACACCTCGATCAGTGGCCTGGTGAAAGCCGAGATGTTCCCGCCGGAAGTGCGCGCCCTCGGCGTTGGCCTGGCGTACGCGGTGGCGAATGCGATCTTCGGTGGTTCGGCGGAATACGTGGCCCTGAGCCTCAAAGCCGTGGGCATGGAAAACTCCTTCTACTGGTATGTCACGGTGATGATGGTGGTGGCGTTCCTGTTCAGTTTGCGCCTGCCCAAGCAGGCAAAGTATTTGCACCACGACCTCTGATCTTTCCGCGCGGGCCTGACGGGCCCGCGCCATCAAGGACTGTTTATGAACGATCGACCGGGCAATCAATTGTTCGATGCCTATTTCACTGCCCGCGATATGCGTGAAGTGTTCTGCGATCAGGGCCGCGTGCAGGCCATGCTCGACTTCGAAGCGGCACTGGCCCGGGCCGAGGCGCGTGTCGGGCTGATTCCGCAAACGGCTGTCGCTTCGATTGAAGGCGCGTGTCAGGCCGGGCATTACGACTTCGCCGCCCTCGGCGAGGCGATTGCCACTGCAGGCAATTCCGCCATTCCGTTGGTCAAGGCGTTGGGCAAGCGGATCGCGGCCAATGATGCTGACGCCGAGCGCTATGTGCATTTGGGCGCCACCAGCCAGGATGTGATGGACACCGGACTGGTGTTGCAACTGCGCCAGGCACTGGCCTTGATCGAAAGCGATCTTGCGCAACTGGGCGACACCCTCGCCACTCAAGCCCAGCGTTATGTCGCCACGCCGCTGGCTGGACGCACCTGGTTGCAGCACGCCACACCGGTCACCCTCGGTATGAAAATCGCCGGGTGGCTGGGGGCGGTCACCCGCAGCCGTCAGCGCTTGCAAGAACTCAAGCCACGTTTGCTGGTGCTGCAATTTGGTGGCGCCTCGGGAACCCTGGCCGCCCTCGGCGCGCAAGCGATGCCGATTGCCGAAGCGCTGGCCGGCGAGTTGCAACTGACCTTGCCGGATCAGCCTTGGCACACTCAACGTGATCGTCTGGTGGAGTTTGGCTCGGTGCTGGGACTGATCGCCGGCAGCCTCGGCAAACTCGGTCGCGACATCAGTCTGTTGATGCAGACCGAGGCGGGCGAAGTATTCGAACCCTCGGCGCCGGGCAAGGGTGGATCCTCGACCATGCCGCACAAGCGCAACCCGGTGGGTGCTGCGGTGCTGATCGGTGCGGCGACTCGGGTTCCCGGTTTGCTCTCGACGCTCTTCAGCGCCATGCCCCAGGAACACGAGCGCAGCCTCGGTCTGTGGCATGCCGAATGGGAAACCCTGCCGGAGATTTGCTGCCTGGTGTCCGGCAGCCTCAAGCAAGCCTTGCTGGTGGCGCAGGGGCTGGAAGTGGATGCGGCTCGCATGGCGCACAACCTTGATTTGACCCAGGGCCTGGTGCTGGCCGAAGCGGTGAGCATCGTCCTTGCCCAGCGGGTCGGCCGCGACACCGCGCATCATTTGCTGGAACTCTGCTGCAAACGTGCGGTGGCTGAACAGCGGCATCTGCGCGCCGTCCTGGGTGACGAGCCGCAAGTGACCGCCGAGCTTTCGGCGGCTGAACTCGATCATTTGCTGGACCCCGCCCATTACCTCGGCCAGGCCCATACCTGGGTCGAGCGGGCGGTGGCTGAACATTCTGCGTTGACTGCCTGAAGGAGATTGCTGTGGCTTTTGTACAACTCGCCGAGGGCGAACTGCACTACCAAATAGAGGGGCCTGAAGATGCACCGGTCCTGGTGCTGTCCAACTCGCTGGGCACCGACCTGCACATGTGGGACGCACAGATTGCAGCGTTCACCGAACACTTCCGGGTGTTGCGTTTCGACACCCGTGGCCACGGCCTGTCTCTGGTGACCCCCGGCCCGTACAGCATCAAGCAACTGGGCCATGACGTGCTGGCGCTGCTGGATGCCTTGCACATTGAGCGTGCGCATTTCTGCGGGTTGTCCATGGGTGGTTTGATCGGCCAATGGCTGGGGATCAACGCCGCTGATCGACTGAACAAACTGGTGGTGTGCAACACCGCGGCGAAAATCGGCGATCCGTCGATCTGGAACCCGCGCATTGAAACCGTGCTGCGTGACGGTCCGGCCGCGATGGTCGCGCTGCGCGATGCCTCGATTGCGCGCTGGTTTACTCCGGACTTTGCTGCCGCCAATCCGTCTGCCGCGAAGCGAATCACCGACATGCTGGCCGCCACGTCGCCAGAGGGGTACGCCGCCAATTGCGCAGCCGTGCGGGATGCCGATTTCCGTGATCAGTTGTCGTCGATCAAGGCGCCGCTGCTGGTGATCGCCGGCACCGAAGACGCCGTGACGCCGCCGTCCGGTGGGCACTTCATTCAAGAGCACGTGGCGGGCGCCGAATACGCCGAGTTCTACGCCGCGCACTTGTCCAACGTCCAGGCCGGCGCCGCGTTCAGCGCGCGGGTGTTGGCGTTTTTGTCAGCTTAGTAAGGGGATGGTTGTGGACGAAAAACAACGTTACGACGAGGGCATGAAAGTCCGTCGCGCAGTACTCGGCGACGCTCACGTCGACCGCAGCCTGACCGCCCTGACCGAGTTCAACTCGGAGTTCCAGGAGATGATCACCCGCCACGCCTGGGGTGATATCTGGACCCGCCCGGGCCTGCCGCGCCACACCCGCAGCCTGATCACCCTTGCCATGCTGATTGGCATGAACCGCAATGAAGAACTGAAATTGCACCTGCGCGCCGCCGCCAATAATGGCGTATCCCGTGGCGAGATCAAGGAAGTGATCATGCAGAGCGCAATCTACTGCGGCATCCCGGCGGCGAATGCGACGTTCCATTTGGCGGAGTCGGTTTGGGATGAGTTGGGGGTTGAATCGCGGGAGTGACCTCGGGTTTTGATGGTGCCTGAGCTGAGGCCTTCGCGAGCAGGCTCGCTCCTACATTAGACCGCATTCTTCCGGGAGGATTTCGGTCAACTGTAGGAGTGAGCCTGCTCGCGATAGCGATGCCATGGCTTACACAGTAGCCACAATGAAAACCCGCTTGAACGGAAACAACGTGTGCCCATCCCCCTCCCGCGGATATTGCGCATGCACCCGCATCATGAAGTGATAGATGAACCTCGCCTGTTCGTCATCCTTCAATCCCTGCATGACCTCCCTTAACGCCGACACCTTGATCCAGTCATAAATCGGCGACTTGCCGTCAACCACCTGTAGCTGCTCGGTTTCCCAGATATCCAGCGTGGCACAGAGCGGCGCCAGTAATCGGTAGTAGTCCTCCAACGACAACAGTGGCCGCCGGGTCATGGTTTCGCGCAACTGCGGTGTGCCCAACGGCTGACCGTTGTGGCCGCCATCGTCGAGGGTTTCGAGCATCAGCTGATACCACGGCGCATCCCGCCAGTCAGGCATGTGCGCCGCCAGACAACCGCCCGGGTCGAGGTGTGTGAGCAATCGGGGCAACAGCCGTTGATGATCGTCGATGAAATGCAGCACGGCGGCGGCAAATAGCAGATCGGCGGGTTGTTCGGGCTGCCAGTTTTGCAGGTCGCACTGCTTCCAGTGGGCCCTGATCGGCAAGGCTCTGGCCTCCTGAAGCATTTGCTCAGAACTGTCGATACCCATCAAGTGCGCGCGGGGCCAACGCTTGGCCAGCAGCTGTGTCGCAATGCCCGTGCCGCAGCCCAGGTCGTAGATGCGACGGGGGTTCTTGATGTCGACACGGTCGAGCAGTTCGTTGACCGGTCGTTGCCTGAGGCGGGAAAACTGCTGGTACGCCTTGGCGTCCCAGTGAGTACAGGCGTTCCCTGCCGTTTCGAGTTTGACGCTCATGAGGTGATCCTCTCTGGCGATGACAGTTGCCTTCCGATGACATTCAGGGATTTCAGGACAACCGCCACGCCTTTGCGTGTGTCCGGATCGTTCAGCATTTTGATCAGCGCATAGGCGCCTGGTGGGGCGGCGGCGCTGACCTCGGCTTTGGCCAGGCGCACGGCATTGCCAATCATCCAGGTGGACGCCGTGGCGTTTTCGAACAGCTGCGCCAGTTTTTCTACCATTGCAGGGTCCAGCAGGTCGATCATGTCCGAGACCAGCGACAGCGCATCGACAATATTGTCCAGCCGCCCGCCGTCGAGCAACGGCTGAAGTTTGGCCATCAAGGCGTTCAGCCCCGGCGTTCCGGTCGCACCGACCGCCAGTGTTTCATCCAATGAGTTCATCACCGTTCACTCCTCCCTGTGCAGGGTCAAAGCATTCCGCGGGCAACCGCCCAATACAGGCCACGATTGAAGCCATGCCTGAGCAGGCCGCCAAGTTTGGTCGGCGGAGTCGGCGACACGTCACGGGCATAGTTGTACACCAGTGGCATGCCGGCATTGAGGCCCATTTGCGCGACGGCCTGAACACGCCCGTCATAGACGCTGTTGGGCGCGCCAAGGCGAATCTGCGCGGTAATATTGTTGGCGATCACCGGCGCCTGGTTGTGGCAGGCGCCTCCGGCCTTGCTCACCGGCAGGTCGACGGTGTCGCCAATCACGTAGACGTTTTCGAGGCCATAAACCTGCAGGGTTTCGTGGTTAGTCGGCAGCCAGCCTTCGTTATTCGGGGCTTGCGAAACGCCGCACTCCAGCACTGCATCCACGGCGCGGATCGGTGGCGTTGCCATCAGGATGTCGAACGGTTGCGCGTCGCCTTCTGCCGAGTAGGCGATCTTCTGATCCGGATCGACCCGGTCGAGGGTGAAGCCGCGTTGGAAGTGAATGTTTTTCTGCTCGAAAATGCCGGGCAGTATTTCTCCCGTAGGCCTTTGCAGAAACAGGCAGTTGCGCAGCAGCTGAGCGGTGGTCGGGTAGGTGTAGATGATTTCCACCTTGTCGCGTACACCCCGAAGCCGCAGAAAATCATCGAGCATCAGCGTGGTTTCCACCGGGGCAATGCCGCATTGATGCGGCACGTTGGGTGTGTGCGGAAAGGACACTGTGATGAAAATCCGGCCCTTCTTGATCGTGCTCAGGCGTTCTGCCAGTTGCCGGGCGGGTTGATATTGGTAGAAGTGGTCGCCGGCTTCTTTCAAGCCTTCGATACGCTCCGGTGCGGGTACGCAACCGGTGGCGATGACCATAAAGTCATAGCCATAACATTTGCCGCTGCGGGTTTTCAGGCTTTGGCCGGGAAAATCGAAGTGTACGACTTCCTCGATGTGAAAGCTGATTTCCGGGCGCAACAATGAACGTTCCGGGCGCTTGAGTTCTTCTTCAAAGAACTGATTGAACGCCACATACATGAACGCAGGTTTGTAGAAGTGATCGGGGGAATTGGACAGTAATGCAATCGAGACTTCGCCACGCAGGATTTCTGGATACAACTTGCTGGCCAGTTGATTGGCCAGCATGGTTCCACCTACGCCGCCACCGACGATAACTATTCGCTTGCTCATACCTGACCTCCATGGTCATGGCAGCTTCGCGTACAGCATCCGGAGATAACGGAAGAAAAAATGGGGCTCCTACATCAGGCTGGAGAATTTAAACGCACAGCCTGACTGTATCTGCGCTTGTGCAAACCGCCAGTACCAAGTGACCAGTGGTTAGCGCCGGCATTACCTGAGCGCGCATGCCGGCGCTGAGTTTTATAACAAACTGATCGGATAGCTGACGATCAACCGGTTCTCGTCGAATTCGTTGTTGCTGAAGTCGCGGCGGATGGTCGAGTTGCGCCATTTGAGGTTGAAGTCCTTCAGCGCGCCGCTTTGCACGGTGTAGCCCAGTTCCGACTCGCGGCCCCATTCCTTGCCGTCGGTGACGGTGCCGGTGTGGACGTTGTCGCCGCTGATGTAGCGGTTCATCAGGGTCAGGCCCGGAATGCCGAGGGCGACGAAGTTGTAGTCGTGGCGCACCTGCCAGGATTTTTCCTGTGCGTTGTCATAACTGGCGTTGTAGCTGTCGTTGGCCAGGGTGCCGCCGCTGGTGCCGTTGACGCGCATCCAGGCGCTGTCGCCAGTGAGTTTTTGCAGGCCGACGTAGAAGGTGTTGCCGCCGTATTTGGCCGAGAACAGGCCAGACCAGGTCTTGTTGTCGAGATCGCCGGCGCGGGCGCTGCCGTCATCCTTGCCGTAGAAAAAGCCGAGGTTGGCGCCCAGGGTCCAGTCGCCCAGTGGCTGGCTGTGGATCAGATTGACGAATTGCTGGCTGTAGATGTCCTTGAGTTCGGCGTTCCACAGGCCAATCTGGGTGCGCTTGTCGTTGAAGGCGTATTCACCGCCCTGGAAGTTGAAGCGGTCGGAGGTGAAGGCCGGTTTCCCGTTCATCGACATGTCGCTCATGCTGCTGTCGTCGCGTGGGCTGTTGGCGCGGAACTGGCCGCCGTAAAGCGTCAGGCCGGCGATTTCCTTCGAGGTGATCTGGCCGCCACGGAAGGTTTGTGGCAGGGAGCGACCATCGTCTGAACGCAGGATGGGCAGCACCGGCATCCATTCACCGACCTTGACTTCAGTCTGGGACAGCTTGGCCTTGAACGCGACGTTGGTGCGACCGAAGTTGTCCGCCGGGCGTCCGTCATGGTCCAGTGGCAGCAACTGCGTACCGCCGGTGCCTTTGCCGCCGTCGAGCTTCACTGAATACAAACCCAACACATCCATACCGAAACCGACAGTGCCCTGGGTGAAGCCGGATTTGGCGTCGAGGATGAAGCTTTGCGTCCACTCTTCAGCCTTGCCTTGAGCCTTGGTCGGGTTGGTGAAATTGCGGTTGATGTAGAAGTTGCGCAGGTTCAGGTTGACCTTGGCGCCGTCGACAAAACCCGCTTCCTCGGCCATGACAGGCAGGGCAGCGCTGGCCAGGGCGATGGCGATTAGGCTGGGAAGATAATACTGCGCGGTGGAAGGCGTCATGGGGCGGTCTCTCTAATTGTTAGGGATGAAACAGGGCGCTGCCGCAACGTCGGAATTGCGGACAAAGGATTCGAAGTTGTGAAAATCGGAACGGATCAGCCGGACAGGGCAGGGCGCGGGGACATGGTGTCGAACCTGATGTTATTGGTCTTGTGGGGGCAGATGGTGAGGGGAATGAACCAGCTGGTTCAATTGGCAAAAGCGGGTTTTGGGCGATAATCGAACGTAAGATTGGATTAGATTTTGTGTCGTTTGCGCGGGCCTCATCGCGGGCAAGCCCGCTCCCACAGGTTTCTATGTTTGCCGCAAATCACATACACACAGAAATCCCCTGTGGGAGCGGGCTTGCCCGCGATGAGGCCAGTGCTGACAACACAGTGTTCGGCAGACAACAAAAAGCCCACCAAAAGGTGGGCTTGATGTTTTTCATAACGCGATCAGAACAACTTCATCTTCGGCGCGTCTTCTTTGAGCGGTTCGACTTTCGCCGTCTGCTCATTCCAGCCACCGCCCAAGGCCTTGTACAGATTGACCGCACTGACCAACTGCGCCAGGCGATCAGTGATCAGCACTTGTTGCGCGTTGAACAGCTGACGCTGGGCGTCGAGGAAGGTCAGGTTGCTGTCGACACCAATGCGGTAACGACGCTCGGCCAGGCGGTAGTACTCCTGGTTGGCGGTGACGTTGTCACGCTGCGCCTGCAACTGGTGGGTGTAGGTCTCGCGGGCAGCCAGGCCGTCGGCGACTTCCTGGAAGGCCGTTTGAATGGACTTCTCGTAGTTCGCCACGCCGATGTCTTTCTGGATTTTCGAGTAATCCAGGCTGGCGCTCAGGCTGCCGGCGTTGAAGATCGGCAGGTTGATCTGCGGCGAGAACAGCCAGGTGCCCGAACCGCCCTTGAACAGACCGGACAAGTCCGGGCTCAGGGTGCCGGCGTTGGCCGTCAGGCTGATGCTCGGAAAGAACGCAGCCCGTGCCGCGCCGATGTTGGCGTTGGCAGCTTTGAGGTTGTATTCGGCCTGGAGGATGTCCGGACGACGTTGCAGCAAGTCCGATGGCAGGCCGGCGGGTACGTCGCTCAGCAAATCGTCGGACAGTGGCTTGGCCGCTTGCAGGTTGGTCGGGATGCCGGTGCCAAGCAGGAGCACCAGGCTGTTTTCATCCTGAGCGACCTGGCGGGTGTACTTCGCCAGTTGAACCCGGGCGGTTTCCACCGAGGTGCGCGACTGGGCGAGGTCCAGCGCAGACGCAACACCGACTTCGGCACTGCGCGCGGTGAGCTTGTAACTCTCCTCGAACGCACCGAGGGTGTCCTGGGTCACTTTCAGCAGTTCCTTGTCGGCTTGCCAGGCCAGGTAGGCGTTGGCCACGCTGGCCACCAGGCTGAGCTGCGTGCTGCGTCGACCTTCTTCAGTAGCGAAGTACTTCTGCAGCGCTTCTTCGCTCAGGCTGCGAACCCGACCGAACAGGTCGAGTTCATAGGCACTGATGCCGACCGTCGCCGAGTAGGAACTGGTGATGCCCGCCTGGCCGGACTGCGAAGCGTCAGCCGGAACGCGCTGACGGCTGCCGGTGCCGTTGGCCGACACGGCCGGGTACAGGTCGGCGCGCTGGATGCGGTACTGCGCTGCAAAGGCGTCAATGTTCAAGGCAGCGACACGCAGGTCACGGTTGTTTTCCAGTGCGACCTGGATCAACTGTTGCAGGGCCGGGTCATGGAAAAACTGCTTCCAGCCTTGCTCCGCTGCCGCCTGGCCAGGCGCCTGGGCCGGCGAATACGCCGGGCCTTGCGGGTATTGGGCTGCCACCGGTGCCGCAGGTTGCTGATAATCAGGTATCAGCGAGCAACCACCGAGCACAAACGCGGCAACGGCTAGGGAGAGTAGCGACTTGCTCATTGGCCAGCCTCTTTAGGAGTTTCAGTGGCGTCATCCTGGTCGACTTTTTTGCGCTGACCGATGGACGACACAGTGACGAAGAACAGTGGGACCCAGAAGATCGCCAGAACGGTGGCGGTGATCATACCGCCAATCACCCCGGTGCCGATGGCATGCTGGCTGCCCGAACCTGCACCGGTGGAAATCGCCAGGGGTACCACGCCCAGAACGAAGGCCAGCGAGGTCATGATGATCGGTCGCAGACGCATCCGGCAGGCTTCAATCGCCGCATCGCGCAAGCTACGCCCTTGTTCATGCAGTTCCTTTGCAAATTCGACAATCAGAATGGCGTTTTTCGCCGCCAGGCCGATGGTCGTCAACAGGCCCACCTGGAAGTACACGTCGTTGGACAGGCCACGCAGGCTGGTCGCCATCAGTGCACCGATGATCCCCAGCGGCACCACCAGCATCACCGCAATCGGGATCGACCAGCTTTCGTACAGCGCCGCCAGACACAGGAACACCATCAGCAACGACAGGGCGTACAGCGCTGGCGCTTGCGAACCGGACAAGCGTTCCTCGTAAGACAGGCCGGTCCAGGAAATACCGACACCCGCCGGCAGTTTCGCGGCAATGGCTTCGACTTCGGCCATGGCTTCACCGGTGGAGTAGCCCGGCGCCGGGGAACCGAGGATTTCCATCGCTTCCACGCCGTTGTAACGGGCCAGCTTCGGCGAGCCGTAAATCCATTCACCCTTGGCAAACGCCGAGAACGGAACCATGGTGCCGACGCTGTTGCGCACATACCATTTCTTCAGGTCTTCCGGGCTCATACGCGAGCCGGGCTGGCCTTGCACGTACACCTTCTTCACTCGACCACGGTCGATGAAGTCGTTGACGTAGCTACTGCCCAACGCAATCGACAGGGTGTTGTTGATGTCGGCGATGGTCACGCCCAGGGCGCTGGCCTTCTCGTCGTCGATTTCCAGTTGGTATTGCGGTTCGTCGTTCAGGCCGTTCGGGCGCACTTGCGTCAGAATCTTGCTTTGCGCGGCCATGCCGAGGAACTGGTTACGGGCAGCCATCAGCTTTTCGTGACCAATGCCGGCACGGTCTTGCAGGAACACGTCGAAACCGGTGGCGTTACCCAGTTCCAGTACCGCCGGTGGCGCAAAGGCAAACACCATGGCATCGCGGAAGGTGAAGAAGTGCTGCTGTGCACGGGCCGCCACCTTGAACACGTTGTTGTCGGCGTTACGTTCGTCCCATGGGCGAAGCATGATGAACGCCATACCCGAGCTCTGGCCGCGACCGGCGAAGTTGAAGCCGGTCACGGTAAACACCGAGTTCACTGCATCGCCTTCACCGCCATCCTTGCCCGGACGCAGCAGGAATTCACGCATCTCGTCCACGACCACCTGGGTTCGCTGGGCCGTTGAACCGGCCGGCGTCTGCACCTGGGCGAACAGTACACCCTGGTCTTCTTCCGGCAGGAACGCTGTTGGAATACGGGTGAACAACCAGATCATGCCGACAATGATGATGAGGTAGGCCAACAGGTACGGCGCCTTGTGCGCGAGCATGCTGCCCACGCCGCGCTCGTAGCGTTTTACGCCACGGTCGAAATTACGGTTGAACCAGCCGAAGAAGCCGCGCTTGGGTGTGCCGTGCTCACCCTTCGGAATGGCCTTGAGCATGGTGGCGCAGAGCGCCGGTGTGAAGATCAGTGCAACCAGTACCGACAAGGCCATGGCCGAGACGATGGTGATCGAGAACTGCTTGTAGATCACGCCGGTGGAGCCGCTGAAGAACGCCATTGGCAGCAGAACCGCCGACAGCACCATGGCGATACCGACCAGTGCGCCCTGGATCTGCCCCATGGATTTCTTGGTGGCCTCCTTGGGTGACAGGCCTTCTTCACTCATGACCCGTTCGACGTTTTCCACCACGACGATGGCGTCGTCCACCAGCAAGCCGATGGCCAGGACCATACCGAACATGGTCAGGGTGTTGATGCTGAAACCGGCGGCCGCGAGGATGCCGAATGTACCGAGCAGTACCACCGGCACGGTCATCGTGGTGATGATGGTGGCGCGGAAGTTTTGCAGGAACAGGAACATCACCAGGAACACCAGCACGACGGCTTCGACCAACGTGTGAACCACACCTTTGATCGACTCGGTCACCACTGGAGTGGTGTCATACGGAAACACCACTTCCATCCCTTGCGGGAAGAACGGCTTGAGGTCGTCGATGGTCTTGCGCAGGGCTGTGGCGGTATCCAGGGCGTTGGCGCCGGTGGCCAGCTTCACGGCCAGGCCGGACGCCGGAGCGCCGTTGAACTGGGCGTTGATGCTGTAGTTTTCACCGCCCAGACCCACCTCGGCGACATCTTTCAAGCGAACCTGAGAGCCGTCCTTGTTGACCTTGAGCAGGATTTTATTGAATTGCTCAGCGGTCTGCAGACGGGTCTTGCCGATGATCGTGGCGTTCAGCTGCGTGTCGGGCAGGGCCGGCAAACCGCCGAGTTGACCGGACGAGATCTGCACGTTTTGCGCGGCAATGGCGGTTTTGACGTCAACCGGGGTCAGGTTGAAGTTGTTCAACTTGGCCGGGTCGAGCCAGATACGCATGGCGTACTGGGAACCGAACACCTGGAAGTCGCCGACGCCGGCGGTCCGCGAGATCGGGTCCTGCATGTTCGACACGATGTAGTTGGACAAGTCGTCCTTGGTCATGCTGCCGTCACGCGAGACCACGCCGATGACCAACAGGAAGTTCTTCACGGCCTTGGTCACGCGGATACCTTGCTGCTGCACTTCTTGCGGCAGCAGCGGGGTGGCCAGGTTCAGCTTGTTCTGGACCTGAACCTGCGCGGTATCGGAGTTGGTGCCTTGCTCGAAGGTCGCGGTGATGGTCATGGTGCCGTCGGAGTTACTTTCCGAGGACACATAACGCAAGTGGTCGATGCCGTTGAGCTGTTGCTCGATCACCTGCACCACGGTGTCCTGTACCGTTTGTGCCGAAGCACCCGGGTAGGTCACAGAGATGGCGATCGCCGGAGGCGCGATGCTCGGGTATTGGTTGATCGGCAGCTTGAGGATCGATAGTGCCCCGACCAGCATGATCACCAGGGCAATTACCCAGGCGAAAATCGGACGGTCGATAAAAAATTTCGACATGGTTTACTCCCCTT
Source organism: Pseudomonas sp. URMO17WK12:I12 (assembly GCF_000514395.1). Classification (NCBI taxonomy): domain Bacteria; kingdom Pseudomonadati; phylum Pseudomonadota; class Gammaproteobacteria; order Pseudomonadales; family Pseudomonadaceae; genus Pseudomonas; species Pseudomonas sp. URMO17WK12:I12. The sequence goes on along the minus strand of NZ_AZVV01000018.1, from coordinate 92,408 downwards.
TGCCGCTGGAAGCCTTATCAGCTGCCTGTGCGGGGGCCGGGTTCTTTACGCCAACGTTGGTCGCTTCACTGGCTTTGACTTCGATACCAGGTTTGACGAATTGCAGCCCTTCGGTGATCAGGCGATCGCCTGCCTTCAGGCCGTCCTCGATCAGCCATTGGCTGCCGACGGTGCGGCTGGCCTTGAGCTGACGCAACTCGACCTTGTTGTCAGGACCGACGACCAGTGCAGTCGGGGTGCCTTTCAGGTCACGGGTCACGCCTTGTTGCGGCGCCAGAATGGCTGCTGCGTTCACACCGGACTGCAACTGGGCGTGCACGAACATACCCGGCAGCAGGGTGTGTTCCGGGTTCGGGAACACGGCGCGCAAGGTCACGGAACCGGTGGTCTGATCAACCGAGACTTCGGAGAATTCGAGCTTGCCGTCCAGCTTGTACTGGCTGCCGTCTTCGAGGGTCAGCTTGACCGTTGCCGCGTTGTCGCCAGCCTTTTGCAGGCGACCGCTTTCCAGTTCACGGCGCAGTTGCAGCAATTCCACCGAGGACTGCGTCACGTCGACGTAGATCGGGTCGATTTGCTGGATCACTGCCATCGGATCGGCCTGGCCGCTGGTGACCAGCGCGCCTTCGGTCACGTTCGAGCGACCGATACGACCGGTCAGCGGCGCGTAGACCTTGGTGTAGCGCACGTTGATCTGGGCGGTTTGCAAGGCGGCTTCCGATTGCAGGCGGTTGGCCACGGCCGTGTCGTATTCCTGACGGCTGACGGCTTGCTCGTTGACCAGTTGCTTGTAGCGGTCGGAGATCGACTTGGTCTGTTGCAGGTTGGCTTCGGCACTTTTCAGGGTGGCGTCATACACCGACGAATCGATCTGATAGAGCTGTTGGCCAATCTTGACGTCGCCGCCTTCCTTGAACATGCGCTTGAGAATGATGCCGTTCACCTGAGGACGCACTTCGGCGATGCGGTACGCGCTGGTACGGCCCGGCAGGTCGGACGTCAGCGTAAACGTTTGCGGTTGCAGGGTAACGACGCCGACCTGAGGAGGCGGTGCGGCTGGTGCCGCTTCTTCCTTTTTGCATCCGCTGAGCAGCGATGCCAAGGCGACGGCAGTGACCAGAGCGGTAACAGCTGGCTTGAATTGCATGAAAATCCTCGGGTCAGGCGCGCAAAGTGCGCACTAGAAAGGTGGAAGGGTAAAAATAGGGTGCTGAGTGGATAAGTAGCTTGCTAAGGAATATACTTACGTTCATGGTTGTTTGTAAACACCTTGGCTGTGTACCCACTTCGCTACAAAAGCCGTTCGAAGGTTTGAATTCTAAGACGGGGACGGCGCCCAAGAGCGAACGCTCCACTTTTATTCAGCTGATGTTCAGACATCACTGAAGCATCCTGATTGAGGTTTTACTGCCATGGTCCGTCGCACCAAAGAGGAAGCTCAAGAAACCCGCGCCCAGATACTCGAAGCGGCAGAGAAAGCCTTTTATGAAAGGGGCGTGGCACGCACGACACTGGCGGACATCGCGACCCTGGCCGGCGTGACTCGCGGTGCCATCTACTGGCATTTCAGCAACAAGGCCGATCTGGTGCAGGCCATGCTGGATACCTTGCATGAGCCACTGGATGAGATGGCCAGGGCCAGCGAAAGCGAAGAAGAACTCGACCCGCTCGGCTGCATGCGCAAGCTGCTGATTCATTTGTTTCATCAAGTTGCACTGGACCCGAAAACCCGACGCATTAATGAGATTCTGTTTCATAAGTGCGAATTCACCGATGAAATGTGCGATCTGCGCCAACAGCGCCTGACGGCCAGCCTTGATTGCAATGTGCGCATCGGCCTGGCCCTGCGTAATGCCGTGAATCGGGGGCAAATGCCCGCAGACCTCGACACGGCGCGCGCGGCCATCAGCCTGCACGCGTACATCGATGGCATCCTGTACAAGTGGTTGCTGGCCCCCGACAGCTTTCAATTGCACGCCGAAGCCGAGCGTTGGGTCGAGACCGGGCTGGACATGCTGCGCTTGAGCCCAAGCCTGCGCAAATGAAACAAAATGCGTAATCGGCGTCGCCACTGTCAACTTTCCAGGCGGGGGCCGATGCCATAGGGTGCTTTTATATACGGACGCTCGCCAGGATGACAGGTAGCGAGCTACGTATTTTGTAGGAATTTTGTGTCTTGGATGTGAACGTGTGTGATCACGCCACGTTAAAAACCAAAAAGCCCCGGCTCTCACGAGTCGGGGCTTTTTGCATTTCAGTGACGGATGCTTACAGCGCAGGGTAGTCGATGTAACCGACCGGGCCTTTTGCGTAGAACAGTTCTGGACGTGCTTCGTTCAGCGGCGCATCGGCCTTCAAACGGGCCGGCAAGTCCGGGTTGGCAATGAACGGCACACCAAAGGCGACCGCATCGGCCTTGCCGCTGGCCAACCAGGCGTTGGCGCTATCCTTGGTGAAGCGTTCGTTGGCGATGTACGGGCCGCCGAAGGCTTCTTTCAGTTGTGGGCCGAGGCTGTCGCCGGCTTCTTTCTCGCGGGAGCAGATGAAGGCGATGCCACGCTTGCCCAGTTCGCGAGCGACGTAGGTGAAGGTTTCGGCCAGGTTGTCGTCGCCCATGTCATGGGAGTCAGCACGCGGTGCCAGGTGCACACCCACGCGGCCGGCGCCCCAGACTTCGATGGCTGCGTCGGTCACTTCCAGCAGCAGGCGTGCACGGTTTTCCAGGGAACCGCCATAGTTGTCGGTGCGCTGGTTAGTGCTGCTTTGCAGGAACTGGTCGAGCAGGTAACCGTTGGCGCCGTGGATTTCCACACCGTCAAAACCGGCAGCCTTGGCGTTCTCGGCACCGGTGCGGTAAGCGTCGATGATGTCGGCGATTTCAGCGGTTTCCAGGGCACGCGGCGTTGGATAGTCGGCCAATGGGCGAACCAGGCTGACGTGACCTTTTGGCTGGATGGCGCTCGGTGCGACCGGCGCTTCGCCGTTCAGGTACGAGGTGTGGGACACCCGGCCGACGTGCCACAGTTGCAGGAAAATCTTGCCGCCCGCGCCATGGATCGCTTTGGTCACGTTAGCCCAGCCACGGACCTGGTCGTTGGACCAGATGCCCGGGGTGTCCGGGTAGCCGACACCCATTGGCGTGACCGAGGTGGCCTCGCTGAGAATCAGGCCGGCGGAAGCGCGCTGGACGTAGTATTCGGCCATCAGCGCGTTTGGCACGCGGCCTTCGTCGGCGCGGCAACGGGTCAGCGGCGCCATGATGATGCGGTTGGCCAACTCGATGTCGCCCAGTTTGATCGGATCGAAAATAGTCGTCATGAAAACACCCTCGTGAGGTTCAAGTGGATTAGTGAGTCGCTGGAGCCAGTTCGGGATTGCCGCTCTGGCGGAAAGTAATCAGGGTCACCAGCAGGGCGAGTACCGCCAGTGCGGCAGCCGCGAGCGGTACGCTGGTCAGGCCGAAGCCGTGGGCGATGACACTGCCGCCGACCCAGGCACCGAGGGCGTTGCCGATGTTGAAAGCGCCGATGTTCAGGGTCGACACCAGGTTCGGTGCCGCTTTGCCAAAGGTCACCACGTTCACTTGCAGGGCCGGCACGGCGGCAAAACACGCGGTGGCCCAGAGGAACAGGGTGATTTCGGTCGGGATCAGCGCAACGCTGGTCCACGTCAGCACGGTGGAGACCACGGCCATGCTGATGAACACACCAATCAGCGTCGCAGCCATGCCTTTGTCCGCCAGTTTGCCGCCGATGATGTTGCCGACGGTCAGGCCCAGGCCGATGAGCATCAGGGTCCAGGTCACGCCACGTGGCGAGACGCCGGTAACTTCGCCCAGCAACGGCGCGACGTAAGTGAAGAGGGTGAAGACCGAGGCCGCGAACAGCGCAGTCATGCTCAGGGACAACCAGATCCCGGCACCCTTGAGCGCAGCCAGTTCGGCACGCATGTCGAGTTTTTCTTCATCACGCTTGGCCGGCAGGAAGCGGATCAGGCCAATCAGGGCGATCACACCAATTACCGTCACGGCCCAGAAGGTCGAGCGCCAGCCGGCCTGTTGGCCGAGCGCGGTGCCCAGTGGCACGCCGAGCACGTTGGCCAGGGTCAGGCCGGTGAACATCAAGGCCACGGCCGAAGCGCGTTTGTTGGCCGGCACCAGGCCTGCCGCCACCACCGAACCGATACCGAAGAAGGCACCGTGGCAGAGCGCCGTGACAACGCGTGCAAACATCAACACGTTGTAGTCACTGGCGAGGGCGCAGAGCAAGTTGCCGATGATGAAGATCCCCATCAACGCCACCAGTGCAGCCTTGCGCGGCAGTCGGGCGGTGGCCAGCGCCATGAACGGCGCCCCGATGGCCACGCCCAGGGCGTAACCGGTCACCAACCAGCCAGCGCCGGGGATCGACACACCGAGGTCAGCCGCCACATCGGGCAGCAGGCCCATGATGACGAACTCGGTGGTGCCGATGGCGAAGGCACTCAAGGCCAGTATGAGAAGCGAGAGGGGCATTGTTGATTCCTTGTCGGCTGACTGACGTTAAGGGTCAGAGCTCTTTACTGAAGGTCTTGAGGAATTCCTGGATGGTTTCCTCATTACGTTTGAAAAAATGCCACTGGCCGACTTTGCGGCTGCTGATCAGGCCGGCGCGTTGCAGCGTCGCCAGGTGCGCGGACACCGTGGACTGCGACAAGCCGCAACGTTGATCGATCTGCCCGGCACAAACGCCGTGCTCGTTGCTGTGGGACTGGTCAGGAAATTCGACGGTAGGGTCTTTGAGCCAGTGCAGGATTTCTCGCCGTACTGGGTGTGCCAGGGCTTTTATTATTTCGTCGAGATTAATGGTCATGGGGGTGAGCTCGTGATGGTTAAAACGCTATATCGCGATGAGGCGAACTTTAAATCGGTATTTCGCGATATACAAATATGATTTGGCTCTGAGCCGCTAACAATTCGGTATATCGAGTTATAACGATACGTGGGATGTAAAGATCCAAAGGCGCAGTGCTAAGCTGCGCCTATGAACTATCTCGCACATCTTCACCTCGGTGGCCAGCGTCCCGGTCAATGGCTCGGCAGTCTCTATGGCGATTTCGTCAAAGGACGGCTGCAAGGGCAATACGCGCCGGAGATCGAGGCGGCCATTCAGCTGCACCGCAGCATCGACGTGTTTACCGACCGCCATCCGCTGGTGGATGTTGCGTTGTCGCGGTTTTCCACGACACGCCGGCGTTACGCCGGGATCGTGCTCGACGTGTTTTTCGACCACTGCCTGGCACGGGACTGGACGCTGTACGCCGACCGGCCGCTGGAGTTGTTCACGTCGGATGTGTACCGGGTGCTGGCGGCCGAGCCGCAGTTGCCGGAACGGTTGGCGAGCATCGCGCCGCACATGGTGGCGAATGACTGGTTGGGGTCGTATCAGGAATTCGAGGTGCTGGAACAGGTGCTGCGGGGGATTTCTCGGCGGTTGACCCGGCCGGAGGAACTGGCGGGGGCGATGCAGGAATTGCGGGTGTTGTATGAACCGTTGAGTGACGATTTCAGGCTGTTCTACCCACAGCTCCAAACCTTTGCCCAACACTACCCAACACCTTGAACCCAATGTAGGCGTGAGCCTGCTCGCGATGGCGGCATAACATTCAACAATGATGTGAATGAAAGACCGCTATCGCGAGCTGGCTCACTCCTACAGGGGATGTGTGTTTAAGCAGCGATGGCCGGGCGCATCGGGATTGGCTGCTTCTCCGCAATCGCCCCAAACAACGCTTTCTGCACCGCTTGCTGCGCTTCGAACGCCAGCGCTGCACGTTCGCGACCTTCGCAAGCAATCGGCTTGAGCAGGTGAATCTCCACATCCCCCCGGTCATTGGCAAACAAGCGCATCAAATGCGACAGCAGATCATCGTCGCCAATGAACGGTGCCAAGGTGTCGAGCTGACCGTCACGCAAATAACGAATCGCCACCGGTTGCAGCTGCACCTCTGAATCAATTGCCGCCGACAGCAAGCGACCATGAAAGGTACGCAACGACCGGCCATCGGTGGTGGTGCCTTCCGGGAACATCAGTAGCGGATGCTCCTGTTCCAGGTGGCGGGTCATTTGTTTGCGGATCAGTTGACTATCGCCCGACCCACGACGAATAAACAGACTGCCAGCCTTGGCCGCCAACCAACCCGCCACCGGCCAGGTGCGCACTTCGGCCTTGGACAGGAACGACATCGGCGTGAGCATGCCCAGCAGCGGGATGTCAGTCCAGGACACATGATTACTGACCCAGAGCATCGGTTGCTTGGGCAATTCACCCTGAACAGTCACGTGGAAGGGCAGGGCATTGCTCAACCGCGTCATGAAAAATCGCGACCAGCGTTGGCGGCGGACCATCGAGTGGGCGATGCCCATGCGCTCGAACAGACCGAACACGCAGGCCATGCTCAATCCCAGCGCGACCACCACCAGCACTCGCGCAATCCGCGCGTACACCCGCAACCGATTCATCACATGGCCGCCTTGAAGTGCTTGGCGTAACGCGGGCAGAGCTCGTCGCGCTTGAGCAGGATGAACACGTCGGCCACCTGGAAATCTTCGTCCCAGCAAGGCTCGCCGCAGATCTTCGCGCCGAGGCGCATGTAGGCCTTGAGCAGCGGCGGCATTTCGGCGATCACGTTAGAAGGAATATCCAGCGTCGGCAGCGGCTTTTTCGGCTCGGCGCGCAGGTGTTCGGTGCACAGGTAGCGTTCGCGCAGGCGCTGCATGATCGCGTGGGCCTGGATGCCGCCGTCCTGCATCGGGATGCTCGCGCAGCCCATCAAATAGCTGTAGCCGCCCTGATTCAATACTTCGGCCAGTTCACCCCAGAGCACAGCGATGGTGCCGCCGTTGCGGTAGGCCGGGTCGACGCAGGTGCGGCCGATTTCCAGGATCGGGCCTTTGAGATGCACCAGGCCGTGCAGGCTGAATTCTTCTTCGCTGTAAAACTTGCCCAGGCTGCTGGCCGCCGTGTGATCGAGCAAACGGGTGGTCGCCACCAGGCGCCCGGTATTCAAGTCACGCACGCCGATGTGGGCGCAATGAACATCATAGTCATCCATGTCCAGACCCAGCTCAGCGCCCTTCAGCTTGGCGTTGAACTCGCCGCTGAACACGTTGAAGCGCAAGGCCTGGGCTTCCTGCAAGGCCTCGCTGCCGATCAGGCGTTCGGCTTGCAGGCGGCGGTCGTTGCCGGTGTCGCGGATGCGGGCGATCTGAGTCATGGCGATTCTCCGTGCGGGCTGCTCACCCGTCTTGGGTTACAGCGGATCGACTTTCTTTATGCAGCCGTTTTGTGCAAGGTCAGGCTATGTAGCCCCGGTGTCATCGCCATTAAGCTTTGGTGATGCTTATATGACAGCCCACGAGGAGCCTCTTATGCCCTGGCAAAACCTGTTGAACCGCCAAGAACGCCTGCCCGCCAACCCGGATCTGGCGGAAGGTTTCGTGACCTTGTTGCACCAGTTGGGCACGGTGACGCCGTTTGAACTGGCCGTGGCTGGCGGGCGTTTGATGGCCACGCCGGGGCTGGCGTTTCTGGTGGGGTATCAGGCAGCGTTGCGCATGCTCTGGCCGAGCGCGCCGCTGAGCCTCGGCGCGCTGTGTGCGACCGAACAGCGCAGCCTGCGACCGGCGGACATGCAAACCCGTCTCACGGATTTGCGCCTGAGCGGGCGCAAGGATTTCGTCACCGCCGGTGATGCCGCCGAATGGCTGCTGATCGCTGCCCGCAGTGAAGCGCCCGGCGACCCTGTAAGCCTGAGCCTGGCGGTGGTCTATCCCGACGAACCCGGCGTGCGCCTGGAAAAGCTGCCGGCGATCCCGCTGATGCCGGACATCAGTCATGGCCGCTTGTTTCTCGACAATGCCCAGTGCGAGTTGTTGGCGGGGGATGGTTGGGATGCCTACGTCAAACCGTTCCGCACCCTTGAAGATGTGTACGTATTGAGCGCCATGACGGCGTGGCTGTATGGCATTGGCCAGGACAGCGACTGGCCGCAAGCGTTGCAGTTGCGGTTACTGGCGCTGCTGGCCGGGTGCGCGGAAGTCAGCCGTCAGGCACCGAACAATGCGGCCGGGCATGTGTTGTTGGGTGGGTTGTTTGCGCAGTTCGAGGGGCTCAAGGTTGAAATTGATCTGGCGTTGGCCGATGGGCCGGGGCATTGGGCGGCGATGTGGCAGCGGGATCAGGCGGTGATGGATTTGGCGGCGGGTGCCAGAGGTAAGCGGTTGGCCAAGGCATTAGCCGTGAATTAAAGGGCCCCATCGTGAGCAGGCTCACGCCTACAGTTTGAAATGCATTCCCCTGTAGGAATGAGCCTGCTCGCGATGGGGCCAGTATGGGCAACACAGATCCCAAAACTGTCATCAACCTCAACTAGGCTCAGCAAGTTAATCCTCCCGAGCCCACGCCATGTTCAAAGGCTTGTCCCTCATTGTCATGCTGCTGCTCAGCCTCCCGACCCACGCCGAAAACTGGCCGGCCGAGCAATGGTCAACCGCCCCGGTCATCACCGGGCCAGCGCTTCAAGCCCTGGAAACCTACGCCTTCCCACCCCGTGACGACAGCACCCGAAAAGGCGTGCGCACCGACGCCTTGCTGGTGATCCGCGACGGTCAATTGATCTACGAACGCTACGCCGGCCCGACCACCGCCGACACGCCACACCTGACATGGTCGATCAGCAAAAGCCTCATGGCCACGGTGCTGGGTGTGGCCTATGGCGAAGGCCTGTTCAAACTCCAGGACCCGGTGCAGACGTTTTATCCGCCGATGAAAAAACACCCCGGCGTGACCATGGCCGACCTGCTGCATTGGGCTTCGGGGCTGGACTGGCAGGAAGACTATGAATACGCCCCGTTGAAGTCCTCGGTGGTGGCGATGCTCTACACCCGTGGTCATCAGGACATGGCTGCGTTCACCGCCGAGCATCCCGAATACGCCGAGCCCGGTCAGGCCTTTCGTTACTCCAGTGGCGACAGCGGTTTGCTCGCCGCCGCGCTGAAAAATATCGTCGGCCCGGCACGTTATCCAGACTATCCGTGGACTGCGCTGTTCGAGCCCTTGGGCATCCACCATGCCGTTTGGGAAACCGATGCCACGGGCACTTTCGTCGCTTCGTCCTACGCCTATCTCACGGCTCGCGATCTGGCACGCATCGGGTTATTGATGGCGCGCGACGGGCGCTGGCAGGGTCGTCAGTTGCTGCCCAAAGACTGGGTCGCCTTCAATCGCGAACCGTTCGCCCGCTATCACGCTCATCAGGATGACGCCGTACCTGGCGGTCAATGGTGGCTCAATCGCGCAGTGGACGGGGCGGCACAACCCTGGCCCGATGCGCCGGCCGATACCTTCGCCGCACTGGGTCATTGGGGGCAGGCGATGTACGTTATTCCCAGCGAAAACCTGGTGATCGTGCGCTATGGCGATGATCGCGACGAGAGCTACCAGCACAATGAATTGCTCAAGCTCGCGCTCAAGGCGTTTGCTCAAAAGGTGCAGCCATGAGTTTTCTTCGACACAGACCGTTCAGCGCGTTGTTCCTGGCAATGCTGGTCGCGCTGCTCGGCTGGATCTGGCAGGAGCGAGTGGCGCTGTGGGCGTTCCCTGACATCATCAGCGCCTACACCGCCAAGGAATATTGCTCGTGCCGGTATGTGATGAACAACGAGATCGGGTATTGCCACCGCTATGTAAAGCAGTGGCTGCCGACCAGCAGTTTTGTCGATGATGCCGCCAGCAAACGGGTCACGGTCAGTGGCATGGGCCGTAGCAACAGCGCTGTGTGGATCGGCGAACGCCAAGGTTGCCGTCTGCAACCCTGACGCCCACGAACCTTTGTAGCCGCTGCCGAAGGCTGTGTTCGGCGGCGAAGCCGTCGTAAAACCAAGCGCCGCGGTACTTCAGGTTGCCTCGCTTCGCAGGATTTCACGACGGCTTCGCCGCCGAACGCAGGCTTCGCCAACGACTACAGGTTTGCATCTTGCTGCCGGGCGGTTAAGGTTCGTGCAGGTTTATCTGCACACGAGTCTCTATGTTCAACCGCTCCCTCTCTAAAACCCTCGCGCTCCTGCTGTTGGCCGGTGCCACGCTGTCGGCCCGCGCCGATTGGTATCTGGACGGGGAGTCCTCGCGGCTGTCGTTCATCAGCACCAAAAACGCCAACCTCTCCGAAGTGCAGCGCTTTCTGGTGTTGCACGGCAAGGTCGACGCCAAAGGCCTGGCCGAGGTGGAAGTCGAACTGGAGTCGGTGAACAGCGGCATCCCCTTGCGTGATGAACGGATGCGCAAAGAGCTGTTCGAGATCCAGACCTATCCTGAAGCGTTGATTACTGCGCAGATTGATCTGCGTCCAATCAACGACCTCGCGCCCGGCGCGCAGTTGGAGTTGCGCTTGCCGCTGACCGTCAACCTGCATGGCAAGCAACATCAATACAACGCCGAATTGCTGGCGACGCGCCTCGATGACCGACGCTTTCAAGTGGTAACCCTGGAGCCGCTGGTAATCAATGCCGAAGATTTTGATCTGGCTCCCGGGCTGGAAACGTTGCGCAAGGTTGCCGATCTGTCGGCCATCAGTCTGTCGGTACCGGTGGGTGCGGTACTGATTTTCACGGCGCGCTGACATGGCCGGCGCAATCTTTCCCTGGCGTGAAGGCAACCACTTCGAGCTGCTGATCGACGGTCCGCAGTTTTTCCCACGCATGCTGGTCGCGATTGCCCGCGCCGAAGAACAGGTCGAGCTGGAGCTGTATCTGGTGGAGGCGGGCGCCTGCGCCGAGGCCATGGTGCAAGCCCTGGTGTCGGCAGCCGAACGCGGTGTGCGCGTGCGCTGCCTGTTCGATGACTATGGCAGCCTGGCGTTTACCCTGACCTTGCGTCAGCGCCTGACGGCGGCCGGGGTCGAATTGCGTTTCTACAATCGCCTGAGCTGGCGGCGTTGGGTCGGCAACTTCTACCGCGATCACCGCAAGCTGTTGCTGGTCGATCAAAGTCTGGCGGTGGTCGGTGGCACGGGCGTCACCGATGAGTTCTGGACGCCGGGTGAAGACACCAGCGAATGGCACGAAGTCATGGTGGAAATCACCGGGCCTTTGGTCATTGACTGGCAATTGTTGTTCGACCGCCAATGGATCGCCAACCGCCATCGACGGGCCTGGAAACCGGCCTCGCATTTTGGCTTGCCGCGCCTGCCACGAGTGCCGTCGATGGGTGAAGGCATGGGCCGGGTGGCCTATGCCGACGCCCGCCAGCACCGCGACATTCTGCAATCGCTGGTTCGCGCGCTGAACAGCGGCCAGCAACGCATCTGGCTGGCGACGCCGTACTTCCTGCCGACCTGGAAAGTCCGCCGCTCACTGCGCCGGGCCGCCGGTCGGGGTGTTGACGTGCGCCTGTTGTTGACCGGGCCGCGCACCGATCACCCGTCGGTGCGTTACGCCGGGCATCGCTACTATCCGCGATTGCTCAAGGCCGGGGTGAAAATTTTCGAGTACCAGCCGTGTTTCCTGCACCTGAAAATGGTCCTGATCGATGATTGGGTGAGCATCGGCTCATGCAATTTCGATCACTGGAACTTGCGCTTCAACCTGGAAGCCAACCTTGAAGCGCTGGACCCAGGGCTGACGCTGGCAGTGGCGGGGAGTTTCGAACGGGACTTTGCGCAGAGCCAGGAAGTCAGCCTCGAAGAATGGCAACGCCGGCCATTGTGGAAGCGGGTCAAGCAACGGATCTGGGGCTGGGTGGATCGGCTGGTGGTGAACCTGCTGGATCGCCGCGGATAGCCGCCGTACCCAAAAAACCATTGGAGGAAAACCACTGTGGGAGCCGAGCTTGCTCGCGATGGCGGCGTAACAGTCAACATAGGTGTTGGATGTTATGGCCTCATCGCGAGCAAGCTCGGCTCCCACAGGTTTTTGCGGTGTTTGAATAATTACAGCAACTCAAAGCTCTGCTGTGTCACGTCCTGGGAGTCCAGGCCGATCTGCACGTTGAACTTGCCCGGCTCGGCAGCGAACTTGAGCTGGGTGTTGTAGAACTTCAAGTCGTCCTCGGTGATGGTGAAGTGCACGACTTTCTGTTCGCCGGCCTTGAGCATGACTTTCTGGAAGTTCTTCAGCTCCTTGATCGGTCGGATCATCGAGCCAGTCACGTCCTGGATGTACAACTGCACCACGGTTTCGCCGTCGCGTTTGCCGGTGTTTTTCAACGTGACGCTGGCGTCGAGCTTGCCGGTCTTGTTCAGTGTGGTCGACGACAGGGCCATGTCGCTCAGGCTGAAATCGGTGTAGCTCAGACCGAAACCAAACGGGAACAGTGGGCCGGTGGTGTCATCGAAATACTGCGAGGTGTAGTTGCCCGGTTTGCCCGGCGTGAATGGCCGGCCAATGCTCAGGTGGTTGTAGTAGGTCGGAATCTGACCCACCGAGCGCGGGAAGGTGATCGGCAGTTTGCCCGACGGGTTGTAGTCGCCGAACAGCACGTCAGCGATGGCGTTGCCGCCTTCGGTGCCGCTGAACCAGGTCTCCAGAATCGCGTCAGCCTGTTCCTTTTCTTCGAGAATCGACAGCGGGCGGCCGTTCATCAACACCAGCACCAGCGGCTTGCCGGTGGCTTTCAGGGCGCGGATCAGTTCACGCTGGTTTTGCGGAATGTTGATGTCGGTGCGGCTCGACGATTCGTGGGACATGCCACGGGACTCGCCCACCGCTGCCACCACCACGTCGGCATCCTTGGCGGCTTTCACCGCTTCATCGATCAGCACTTGCGCCGGACGCGGATCATCCACCACTTCCGGGGCGTCGAAGTTGAGGAAGTTCAGATAATCCAGGACCTTCTTGTCACTGGTGATGTTGGCGCCACGGGCGTAGATCAGCGTGGCCTTGTCGGCGACGGCGGCGTTCATGCCGTCGAACAGGGTCACCGATTGTGCCGGTTTACCCGCCGCTGCCCAGCTGCCCATCATGTCGATTGGCGCCTTGGCGAGCGGGCCGACCAACGCGATTTTCGCGGTTTTCTTCAGCGGCAGGGTTTCGTTCTGGTTCTTCAGCAACACCAGGCTGCGACGCGCGACGTCACGGGCCTCGGGGCGATGCAGGCGGCTGTCGGCGTAGGTGTCGGCCGGATCATCTTCAGCCTTGCCGATGCGCAGGTACGGGTCCTTGAACAGACCCATGTCGTACTTGGCGCCGAGCACTTCACGCACGGCGTTGTCGATGTCGCTTTGCGCGATCTCGCCCGATTTCAACAGCCCCGGCAGTTCTTTGCCGTACAGCGTGTCGTTCATGCTCATGTCGATGCCGGCCTTGATCGCCAGCTTCGCGGCTTCGCGACCGTCAGCGGCGACGCCGTGCTTGATCAACTCGAAAATCGCCCCGTGGTCGCTGACCGCCAGGCCTTTGAAGCCCCATTCCTTGCGCAACAGGTCATTCATCAGCCAGGTGTTGGCGGTGGCCGGCACGCCGTTGATCGAGTTCAGGGCAACCATCACCCCGCCGGCACCGGCGTCAATCGCCGCGCGGTAAGGTGGCAAGTAGTCCTGGTACATCTTGACCGGGCTCATGTCGACCACGTTGTAGTCGCGACCGCCCTCGACCGCGCCGTACAAGGCAAAGTGTTTGACGCTGGCCATGATGCTGTCAGCCGCGTTGGCGCCTGAACCCTGGAAGGCTCGGACCATCACGCCGGCAATGCGCGACACGAGGTAGGTGTCTTCACCGAAGCCTTCGGAAGTCCGGCCCCAGCGCGGGTCGCGGGAGATGTCGACCATCGGCGCGAAGGTGATGTCGAGGCTGTCCGCCGCGGCTTCCTTGGCGGCGATGCGCCCGGAGCGGCCGATCGCGTCCATGTCCCAGCTCGAAGCCAGGGCAATCGGGATCGGGAAAATGGTGCGGTGGCCGTGGATCACGTCATAGGCGAAGAACATCGGGATCTTCAACCGGCTGCGCATGGCCGCGTCCTGCATCGGGCGGTTTTCCGGGCGGGTGATCGAGTTGAACGTGCCGCCGATGTTGCCGGCCGCGATTTCCTTGCGGATCAGTTCGCGTGGCATTTCCGGGCCGATGCTGATCAGGCGCAATTGGCCGATCTTTTCATCGAGGGTCATCTGCTTCATCAGGTTACTGATGAAGGCGTCCTTGTTCTCCAGAGGTGCGGGGGTCGTGGCGGCCAATACGTTATGACTGGCCAGGCTGACGAACAGGCCCAGCAAATACAGCTTCTTCATGAATTGTTTTCTCAAAAGCCTAAACGGCAGTGAATACGCGCCGATCAGCCAAAAGTTAGGGAGCGACTATTGTTGTTCAAGTAAATGCAGCACACTTCTGCGTGTTTTTTGTGCAGGGGCATCTTTTAGCCCATTGGCTCGTTGCAATCCAGTGGCGGCGGCAGATTATGCCCCAAGTGCCCGGTCAGAAGAGTGTGATTGGTTTTTCAACGGAATGTGCCAGGGAGTGACCCAGATGAATGCAAGACACCACTATCGCTCGAGCTTGCAGGTGGCAGCCCTGATGCTGTTGACCACTGTGCTCGCGGGCTGCGGCATCAATACGATTCCGACCCTCGACGAGCAGGCCAAGGCCGCGTGGGGCCAGGTGCAGAACCAGTATCAGCGTCGCGCCGACTTGATCCCCAACCTGGTGGAAACTGTCAAAGGCTATGCCAAGCACGAAGAAGAAACCCTGACCGCGGTGATTGAAGCACGGGCCAAGGCAACGTCTATTCAGGTGGACGCCAAGACCCTGGATAACCCGGAAAAACTCAAACAGTTCCAGCAGGCCCAGGATCAACTGACGGGGGCGTTGAGCCGTTTGATGGTGGTGTCCGAGCGTTATCCGGACCTGAAGGCCAACCAGAACTTCCTCGCCTTGCAGTCGCAACTTGAAGGCACCGAAAACCGCATCGCCGTGGCCCGTCGTGATTTCATCCTCGCGGTGCAAAAGTACAACACTGAGATTCGTACTTTTCCCGGTCGCTTGTGGCACACCGTTTTGTACAGCGATTTGCCGATCCGCGAAACCTTCGAGGCGACCACGCCGGATGCCGATAAGGCACCTCAGGTAAAGTTCTGACCGGCTAAAAGCATTACCACGGATGAGGTTGCCAATGCGCGTGTTGAAAGTGGGGCTGATGCTGTTGTTCTGGGTGTGTGCCCTGACGGCGCAGGCCGAGTTGAAGTTTCCGGCGCTGACCGGGCGGGTGGTCGATAACGCCCAGATGATCGAGCCGTCGGTGCGCGAGCAACTGACACAACAACTTCAGGCCCATGAAAGCGCCACTGGCGAGCAGTTGGTGGTGGTCACGTTGCCGGACTTGCAAGGCACCGACATCGCGGACTTCGGCTACCAATTGGGCCGAGCCTGGGGCATTGGCCAGAAAGATAAAAATAACGGCGCGCTGCTGATCGTTGCGCGCGATGAGCGTAAATTGCG
Source organism: Pseudomonas sp. URMO17WK12:I12 (assembly GCF_000514395.1). Lineage (NCBI taxonomy): Bacteria > Pseudomonadati > Pseudomonadota > Gammaproteobacteria > Pseudomonadales > Pseudomonadaceae > Pseudomonas > Pseudomonas sp. URMO17WK12:I12. Next base: position 76,948 of record NZ_AZVV01000018.1, on the reverse strand, counting down.
CATCGAAGTCGGGTATGGCCTCGAAGATCGACTGACCGACGCGCAAAGTTCGGTGATTATCAATCAGGTGATCACCCCCGCGTTCAAGGCGGGTAACTTCAGCAAAGGCATCAGCGACGGGGTCGCGGCGATGCTGGTGGTGTTGGGCGGCAGCCCGCTGGATGAACCCTCAACGGTCTATGAGCCGCGCGGTGATGAGGACAGCGACTTCGTGGCGCGTCATCCCGGCGTCTTCGTGTTTCTGGTGATGCTGTTCATCCTGACGATTTTTGTCTTGCAGATGCTCGGGCTTCTGCCCTCCGGCCGTGGGGGTTCGGGTGGTTCGGGCGGCGGTTTCGGCGGCGGTGGTTTTGGTGGCGGCGGTGGAGGCGGGGGCTTCAGCGGCGGCGGGGGCAGTTTCGGGGGCGGCGGTTCGTCGGGCGGCTGGTGATAACAATAATGAGCAGGCACTTTTCAACATGGCATTACTGACTGAACACGAACAACGCAAAGTCGCCGAGGCGATTGCCCGGGTCGAGCGCGACACTGACGCCGAACTGGTGACCGTGCTCGCTGCCCGCGCCGACGACTACGCATACATTCCGCTGCTGTGGGCCAGCCTGCTGGCGCTGATGGTGCCGGGGATCGTGCATTACCTCAGCGGCTGGCTGACCCTGCACAGCTTGCTGCTGGTGCAATGGATCACTTTTGTGGTGCTGTGCCTGGTGTTCCGCCTGCCGAAAGTCACCACGCACCTGGTCCCGCGTTCAGTGCGGCACTGGCGCGCCTCGAACCTGGCGCGCCGGCAATTCCTGGAGCAGAACCTGCACCACACGGTCGGTAGCACCGGAATGCTGATTTTTGTCTGCGAGGCTGAGCGCTATGTGGAAATCCTGGTGGATGAAGGGATTTCCAGGCGGCTGGACAACAAGAACTGGGACTCGATTGTGGCGGCGTTCACCCAGCAGGTGAAACAGGGGCAGACGTTGCAAGGGTTCGTGACGTGCATCGAGGCGTGTGGTGAATTACTTAAAGTGCATGTGCCGGTAACGCAGGTGCGCAATGAATTGCCGAACCGGTTGGTGGTGTTAGGCTGATGCTTGACCACGCGCCAGCTGCTACAGATCGTGCCGTTCGGGAAATTACCCGTGCCCTGCATCGACATCCCCCCTAAAATACCCGCCATTCCCCGATTCGCTCCGCCCGAGGCCGTTTTGCCCATGTCCGTCACCGCCACTCCCGCCAGCCTCGCGCCGGATCACCACGCCCAGTTCATCGACCTGCTGCAAACCAGCCTCGACGCCAACGCCTTTATCAAGCTGGTGCTGGCCAAGTACGTCGGTACCGAAGCGGATTTACAGCGCCTGATCATCAAGCAGCTGACGGTCAAGGATCAGCCTTGCCTGTCCTTCGTCTATCGCTACAAAACCCGCGACATCACCAAGAACCTGCCGCTGGCCGAAGGTGTCGCGACCATCGCCGCGCTGCTGCCGGCCTCGTTCAAAAATGCGCATTTGTTGTCATTGACCGATGAAGCCCAGCTCGAATACAGCAAAAAGGGCAAGTCTTCGCTGTTCAAGAGCAAACCTCAGCAATTGCGTGAAGTGCCATCCGCCGAGCACAACCGCGAAAAAAACCGCTTCCTCGACCTGAGCCGGCCGTTCCTCGCCGACCTTGGCGTGACCAACAGCAAACACGAGCTGATTCCGGCGATGTCGCGCAAGTGGAAGCAGATCAACAAGTTCATCGAAGTCTTCAGCCATGCGCTGACTACCTCACCGCTGGCGCTGGACAAGCCGGTGCAGGTGGCGGATTTCGGTTCGGGCAAGGGTTACCTGACGTTCGCCATCCACGACTACCTGCGCAACACCTTGAACGCTGAAGGCGTGGTGACGGGTGTCGAGCTGCGTGAAGAAATGGTCAACCTGTGCAACGCCGCTGCGGCGAAACTCGAGCACCCGGGGCTGGTGTTCAAATGCGGTGACGTGCGCAGCGTGGCACCGAGCAAGCTGGACGTGATGATCGCCCTGCATGCCTGCGATATCGCCACCGACTACGCGATTCACACCGGCATTCGTTCCGGCGCCTCAATCATCATGTGCTCGCCGTGCTGCCACAAACAGATCCGCCTGCAAATCCAGAGCCCGGCACTGCTCAAGCCGATGCTGCAATACGGTCTGCATTTGGGCCAGCAAGCTGAAATGGTCACCGACAGCTTGCGCGCGTTGTTCCTTGAAGCCTGCGGTTATGAAACCAAGGTGTTCGAGTTCATCTCGCTGGACCACACCAACAAGAACAAGATGATCCTGGCGGTCAAACGCGCCGAGCCGGTGGACCCGGCCCAGCTGTTGGTGAAGATTCAGGCGCTGAAGGATTTCTACCACATCCGCGAACACTGTCTTGAAACCCTGCTGCGGGCTGACGGCTACCTCTGAGCCCTGTAGGAGCCCGGCTTGCCGGCGATGGCGATGGCGATGGCGATTTCGAATACGCCATCGCCGGCAAGCCGGGCTCCTACCGTTCAGGCGGTGGCGATGCGTGCGGGTTTAACCGCGGTCTTGCGGCCCAGCATCACGGTCACGATCACCCCGGCGGCAAACAGCCAAGTGATCGGCTCGATGTGTTCACCAAAGAACAACGCCGAAAATGCAATCGTGAAGAAGATCTGCAACAACTGAATCTGACTGACCCGAGCAATCCCGCCCATCGCCAACCCGGCGTACCAGGCAAAAAAACCAATGAACTGCGAAAACAGCGAAACATAACCAAACGCCCACCAGGTCTTCGCTGAAATTTCGCCTTGATGTTGCAGCGCCAGATACACCACCGGTCCGATCAACAGCGGTGTCGACAACACCAGCGCCCAGCAGATCACCTGCCAGCCGCCCATTTCCTTGGCCAATCGACCGCCCTCGGCGTAGCCCAGACCACCCACCGCAATTGCCCCGAGCATCAACAAGTCACCGGCCTGAATGCTGCCGGCACCGCTGATCAACGCATAACCCAGCACCAATGCACTGCCCAACGCGGCGCAGGCCCAGAAGGCTTTTGACGGCCGTTCGTGGGATAACCACGCGGCGTACAGCGCCACGCACAGCGGTTGCAGACCGTTGACCAGGGCACCGTGGGACGCCGGCAAGGTTTGCATGGCCCACGCCGACAACACCGGAAAACCGAGAATGACCCCGGCGATCACCAGGGTCAGGCCTTTGACCTGTTTCCAGGTCGGCCATTTCTCCCGTCGCCACAGCAACAGCAACGCCGCCGGCACCGCCGCGAACAGCGCCCGGCCGAGGCCATTGAGCAGGGGATGCAGTTCCTGCACGACGATTCGCGTGAAGGGCAGGGTGAGGCTGAAAATCACAACGCCGAGCAGGCCGAGGGCCATGCCGGTGTTTTCGCGCGAGGACATGATTTGGGGACCAGAATTCAGGGTGAGGGGAAGTGCCTTCATCTAGCCACAAACCGCGTTGGCTGCGCTGTTACAGCTAGGCGCAGAGTTATCCGTACAGTTTGAGGGCGCCATCGCGGGCAAGCCACGCTCCCACAGTTGATCGCATTCCCATGGACGACTCGGTCAACTGTTGGGCGCGTGGCTTGCCCGCGATGAACGATGATGCGGTCCATCAGGTAGTAGCAGGTTATTACCCGACCCACTGGATAAGGACTACCTTGAATACTCCTGCCAATGTTCCCCCAGAGGAGTCCTCCCCATGGCTGCCAAGAAAATCCTGATGCTGGTCGGCGATTACGTCGAAGACTACGAAGTGATGGTGCCGTTCCAGGCGCTGCTGATGGTCGGTCACACCGTCCACGCCGTGTGCCCGGACAAAACCGCCGGCCAGACCGTGCGCACCGCGATCCACGACTTCGAAGGCGACCAGACCTACAGCGAAAAACCCGGCCACCTGTTTGCCCTGAACTTCGATTTCGCCAAAGTCGCTGAGTCCGACTATGACGCGCTGCTGATCCCCGGCGGCCGTGCGCCGGAATACCTGCGCCTGAACGACAAAGTCCTGGACCTGGTGCGCGCCTTCGACAAGGCCGGCAAGCCGATTGCTGCCGTGTGTCATGGCGCGCAATTGCTGGCAGCGGCCGGAATTCTCGAAGGCCGCGAGTGCAGTGCTTACCCGGCCTGCGCCCCGGAAGTCCGTCTGGCGGGCGGCACGTTCATCGATATCCCGGTGACGCAAGGCCATGTTCAAGGCAATCTGGCCACTGCCCCGGCCTGGCCGGCGCACCCGAGCTGGCTCGCCGGTTTCCTCGGGTTGCTGGGCACCAAAATCACGCTGTAACGAGGGACCTGTCCATGTGCGAGCTTTACGTCAAGGCCGATCCGATCCTCTACGAATCGCGCTCCCGCTCGCTGCGCATCTGCGGGGTGGTCACCACCCTGCGGCTGGAGAACCAGTTCTGGGACATTCTCAGCGAAATTGCCGAAGTCGATGGCATGACCACCAACCAACTGATCGCCAAGCTGTATGAAGAGGTGATGGATTACCGGGGGGAAGTGGTGAATTTTGCCTCGTTTTTGCGGGTGAGTTGTATGCGGTATTTGAGTCAGCGGCGGGTCGCTGTGCCGGAATTGTCGGTGGTTCGGGCGGTGGTGAAGTAGCGAATACCGCGTAGACCCATTCGCGAGCAGGCTCACTCCTGCAGGGGATCGCATTTCCATCGTAGGAGTGAGCCAGCTCGCGATGGGGCCTGTGCAGGCGACAGAAACCGTGGTGTGGTCTTTACTCTGAAACGCGAAACCTCTCAATCGCCAAGGAGAAAGAGCATGTCCGGATGGTACGAAGTGAGCAAAAGCAGCAGTGGCCAGTTCAGGTTTGTTCTCAAGGCCGCCAATGCCGAAACCATTCTGACCAGCGAGCTGTACACCACCCGCGCCGCCGCCGACAAAGGCATTGCATCGGTTCAGTCCAACAGCCCGCTGGATGAGCGCTACGAAAAAAAGACCACCAAGGATGGCCATCCTTATTTCAACCTCAAGGCCGGTAACCACGAGATTATCGGCAGCAGCGAGTCGTACGCCTCCGCTGCCGCGATGGATAAGGGCATTGCCAGTGTGAAAGCCAATGGGCCGACCACGGTGATCAAGGACAAGACCTTGCCGGTGCTCTAAACACACATTTCAAACTCACACACATCCCGCTGTAGGAGTGAGCCTGCTCGCGATCGCTGCTTAGCATTCGACGAAGAGGTTGAATGTCAGACCGCCATCGCGAGCAGCCGCCTCGCCGCTAAACCTCAACCGGAACCGTAAGCTTCGGATTCCCCAACGCGTGCGTCTTCGAATCAAAAAACCGCAGCGCTGATCCCGTCCCCTCAAACACCTTCGCGTAATGCCGCTTCTGATGCTGGATAAACGCCTTGCTGCGCGGATAAATCGAGATCGCCACCACCGACGGTTTCGCCTGGCGCAACGCATGAACGATATGGCTATCCTGCTCGCCCAGCGCATGTCCAAAGACACACAACCCGTCGCCATGCCCCAATAACTGGTCATAACAGAACGACAGATAATCCGAGCTGCGAATGGTCTTGAGCTTGTCCTGCGCCGGCCCTTCGTTCACGAACAGCGGCACGTCATCCAGGGTCTTGATCGTATTGTTGATCGCGAAACTGCCGAGCAGCGTGCCCTCGGTCGACATCAGCTTGCGCGCCGTGCCGTCCTGATTGCGCACCAGGTGCAAACCACCGTGCAGGTACAGCAAACGGGTTTTATCGGTCGCCGTGACGCTCAGGTCAAAGCCCGGCTCGGCGCCCTGGAACAGGTCGGTGATCGCGTCCGGCTGATGCTGGATGGACCAGTAATTGAGCAAGTCATAGTTGGTGGTAAACACCGTCCGATAGTTGCCCAGTTCCGAGCTGATGGTCGCCAGCGTCGAAGGCACGACCAGTCGCCATGGAATATGTACTGCATGCACGGTGTTGATCAGCGCTTCCTTGATCGCGTAATAGCGATTGCGCGGTGCGGCGGAGCTGACGGCCAACGCCTTGTTCACGCGACTGGTGGTTTTCAGCGCGCTCAGCACTTGTTCGAAACTGCGTGTCTGCATCGCCTCGAACACGCTCAGCTCGGACTGGCTCAGCGGTTTTTCTTCGACGGTGCGCGCATTCTCGAACAGCGAGTCGTAACCAAAGTCGTCCCACACCGCACGGCTGGCGCCGTTGCCCACCAGCAGGCCGCTGAACGAGGCGGTGGCGCGCAAGGCGTTCCAGTCTTCAAGTTGGGCATCAACATCCTGGAAATCGGTCATTGCGGTCAAAGTCTCAAAGCAAAAGGTCTGATGGGCGGCGACTTTATCACGACCATGACTTGAGCCAGATCAAGTTACTGCGTGAGCGAAGGGTCGAAGCTGTGGGCGTCCCGCTGGATCGGCGTCGCCGATTCGGCCCAGCCAGGAGAATCGCTCATGAGCAGCACGTTTTTCATTCCCGCCGTGAACATCATGGGCACGGGTTGCCTCGACGAAGCCATGGACACCATTGGCAAGTATGGCTTTCGCAAAGCGCTGATTGTCACCGACGTCGGGCTGGCCAAGGCCGGCGTTGCGAAAATGATTGCGCAAAAACTGGCGATGCAGGACATCGATTCGGTGATCTTTGACGGCGCCAAACCAAACCCGAATATGGCCAACGTTGAGCTCGGCCTGGGCTTGTTGAAGGAAAGTTGCTGCGATTTTGTGGTGTCTCTCGGGGGTGGTTCGCCCCACGACTGCGCCAAGGGCATCGCGTTATGTGCGACCAACGGCGGGCAGATCCGCGACTATGAAGGTGTCGATCAATCAAGCAAACCGCAGCTGCCGCTGATCGCGATCAACACCACCGCCGGCACCGCCAGCGAGATGACGCGTTTTTGCATCATCACCGACGAATCGCGCCACGTGAAAATGGCCATTGTCGACCGCAACGTCACGCCGCTGCTGTCGGTCAACGACCCGGCGCTGATGGTCGCCATGCCCCAGGGGCTGACGGCCGCCACCGGCATGGACGCACTGACCCACGCCATCGAAGCGTACGTCTCCACCGCCGCCAACCCGATCACCGATGCTTGTGCACTGAAGGCGATCACGTTGATCAGCAACAACCTGCGGCTGGCGGTGCGCAACGGCGATGACATGGCGGCGCGGGAAAACATGGCCTACGCGCAATTCCTGGCGGGCATGGCGTTCAATAACGCGTCCCTGGGTTATGTCCACGCCATGGCTCACCAATTGGGTGGGTTCTACGACTTGCCTCATGGCGTCTGCAACGCAGTGCTGCTACCCCACGTTCAAAGCTTCAACGCTCAGGTGTGCGCCCCGCGCTTGACCGACGTGGCTCATGCGATGGGCGCCGACATCCGTGGTTTCAGCCCTGAAGAGGGTGCTCAAGCGGCTATTGCCGCGATCCGTCGCCTGTCCAGTGATGTGGACATCCCGGCCGGATTGCGTGAGCTCGGCGCCAGACTCAATGACGTCCCCATGCTTGCCACCAATGCGCTGAAAGACGCCTGCGGTTTTACCAATCCCCGGGCGGCGGATCAGCGCCAGATCGAGGAGATTTTCCGCAGCGCCTTTTAGGCCGTTTTGCGACCGGGTGCGAGCATGACGCACAGCATCGCGCCCACCGCCAGCAAGGTGCAGAGCAACGACAACGGCCATGCCTGCTGACTGGCGATCAGGCTGGCAACACCGCCAATGATCGCTGCCATCAGTTGATGAATAAAGCCGCTCAACGCCATCGCATAGGCACCCCCGACCGGTGAACCGTCGTTCGCCAGCGACAGGCTGATCGGGTACGTCAACGACTGCCCGAACACCGCCACGCAATAGGGCAACCAGAACAGCAGCGCAATGGGGGTGCCGACGAGGCTGCCCAGCAACATCACCGCGCTCCCGGTCAGCACCAGAGCGACGCCCACCGTTATCAACCGGCGCTGACCGGTGCGCAGTACCAAGGCATTGACCCCCAGTGCTCCCAGAAAGTACGCCGCGCTGATCGGCCAGCCCAGCAGGCCATATTCCACGGCCGACCAGTTGAACGGCCCTTGCAGAATCAGCGGCGCGGCCGTGTTGAAGGCAATAATCACCCCGTAGCCGAGGCCACCGGTAAGCGCCGGCAGCAAGAACGCCCGATCACGCAGAATGCGCCCGTAACTGGGCCACGCAGACGTCTGAACGTTGTCCTCGACCAGCACCGCAAAAGAAACCCGCGCCACGACGATCGCCATCAACAGGCTCGTGCCACCCAGCAGATAGAAAATCCCCGGCCAGCCCAGTGCGACCTGAATGACCGACCCCAGGTATTGGCCGATGCCCAGCGCTATCACGAACGAAATCGAAATCCACGACAACGCCTTGGCCAACAGCTCACCGCGGAAACTGTCGCGGATCAACACCCGTGCCATGACTGAAATCCCGCTGGCACCAATGCCTTGTAACAGCCGAAAAAACAGAAACGCTTCAAGCGTCTGGCCCAGCGGCAGCGCAAGGTTGGCCAAGCCATAAATGCCAAGTGCCGCGAGCAGCACCGGTTTGCGGCCGATGCGCTGGCCGAGGCTGCCCCAGAACAACATCGGCAGTGCCATGCCGATCAGATACACCGCCAGTCCCCAGGACACCTGCGAAGCGTCGGCGGACAGGTGCCGAGCCATCTCCGGCAGCGCCGGCAGGTAAATGCTCATGCCCAGTTGCGCGAGGAAAACCGTGCTGCAGGTGACGAGGAGGGTGGTGCTGCTCTTCATGGAATCATCCCTGGATGTCTAGCGGGCGTCCCCGGCGCAGGTGCGTAAAAGCTCGGTGACGAGTTCACAAAAATGTCGAATCAGCGTCGGCTCCATGTCGGCGCGTAGCGTGATTCTGATGGCGGCCTTGCCTTGTGCAACCACGGGGAAAAACACCGCCGAGGTAAAGAAACCCAGATTGGATAATTCGATGGCAATACGGTTGGCCAGCCTCGCTTCACCGCAGTGGATCAAGCGAATCGGCATGTTGCTGGCGTATTGTGCGGTTCGAATCAGGCTGTCAAAGAGGCGGATATTAACCTGAAGCTTTTCCTGTAACGCAGTCAATGCAGGCGTGTGATGCAGCTGGATGGACGCTCTGCCCGCACCGATGGACGCGCTGTTCAGGCTTTGCGACCAGTTACTGGGGCCGCCGTAGCGTTGAATCAGTTTTTTCTGCCGTTCGTTGCCCAGCATCACCATTCCGCCGCTGGCGCCAAATGACTTGGCCAATGAGGCGACAATCAAGGCGTCATCCTCCAGCGCCTGCAACCTGGGACGCACGAGGCCCGCACCGAACGTGCCGACAGCGGACAACGCGTGGGAGTCGTCGAGGTAAAGAAACAGGCCGTAACGGTCCTTCAGGTACAACAGGCTGTCCAGGTCGGCGACCCCGCCCATGCTGTACGCGCCGTCGGCCACATACGCGACCCTGGCATGTTGCTGGCACTGCGTTTCCAGAAAATCCATGTCGTTGTGCGGGCTGGTCACGACCCTGGTTTCGTCGGCGCAGGCGGCTTTGAGGTGACTCATCGAATAGTGTGCCAAGCGGTCAAACACCATCACCGGCGACCGGTTCTCGGTGAACACGCCGCTGGCCAGCAGCGGCAGGACGCCGGCACTCGCCGCGCTGCACGACAAGGTGCTCAGGCATGTGGCGCCGAACAACGCTGACAGCTCCGTTTCGTACTGATCGAGGATTGCCAGTTTGCAGCGATTTTTCGAGTTGGCGATGCGCAGGGTGCCGGTTTCCCACAAGGTGGTCATGGCGCCATCGAGTAAGTCGGGATGGTGATCCAGGCCCAGGTAGGAGGTGGTGCAGAAGTGATGAAAAGCGCGTCCGTGCTGGTCAACCATGCGGTTGCTGCTTCTGATGTCGACGTTCAGCCCCGCGACTTTTCCCGCTTCCGCGGTTTCCCAGTCGTGATCGGCCAGCGAGATCAGTTTTCGATAGTTGGTGAAAGTGTTTGCCGCGTGCGTTGTCTGGTCCATGTGACGTGTCTGTCCTTGAGTGATGAAACCGTCCGTGTGTTTCCAGACTTTACAGCGTGGGGTGTGGGCGCTGAATCGGCCGTTTCCTGTTCGGTTGAGTGTTACAAGAGATTTACATGTAGGGCGATGGCGTGTGAGGTTGTGGGCAAAAACCGAGCTATCTGCCGACTCAGCCGAACTGAAGTCATCGAGCCCTCCATGCTGCCAAAAAGCCTGATCCGCCGTCTCGACCTGATCACCCTAGTGATATCGATGTGGCGGCGCGTCGTTTACGTTTGTGTTGGCGTGGCACACGTGGCGGGGTGGGGATCAGGCGTTGGATTGGCTGAATGGGCGGAACGACGACCCAACGCAGGAATGAAGTTCTTCGACGATCAGTAAGTCCACGCACAAGGACCTGAGATAGACTGGCGCCCATTCACCAGACAGTTCAAAAGGATTTCCTGATGACCCCATCGCTGCTAATGGCTGTTCTCGCCTCGGGCTTTATCTACGGCATCACGCCGGGGCCGGGTGTGTTGGCGGTGTTCGGCATTGGCGCGGCGCGCGGTCGGCGGGCGGGGGCGGGGTTTTTGTGCGGGCATTTGCTGGGCGATGTGGTCTGGTGCAGTACCGCGTTGATTGCAATAGTCGGGGCGCGGGAAATCGGTAGCACGGCATTCGATGTGTTGGGCGTGTTCAGCGGGTTGTATTTGTTCTGGCTCGGTTTGCGCGCCGTGCGGGCGAAACGCAGCAGTGCCGAAGCGCCTCAAGGCCCGGCCCGCCAGCCGTTCTGGCACGGCATTCTGTTCGGTTTGACCAATCCCAAGGCTTACCCGGTGGCGGTGGCCACGTTTACCGCACTGCTCTCGAGCCGCGCGGAGCTGCTGCACTGGTCGATGCTGCCGTGGTTGATTGTGCTGAGCTTCGTCGGTGGCCTGATCGCCTACGCTATTCTCATCGGCATCGTCGGTGCGCGGCAGGTTCGGACCCTGTATCAACGTCACGAATTGGCCATCACCCGGTTGTGCGGGGTCATGTTTATCGGTTTTGCCATTAATGCCCTGGCGCACGCGTTGCCGGGACTGGTCACAAACAAGACTTGAGGCCATATGCAAGACACCATGGCATCCAGAAATTCCGCGCCGTTGGCGAGCTACATCGATCTGTTGCTGGACGCCGTTTGTGCGGTCGACAAGCAAGGTCGCTTCGTTTTTGTCAGTGCGGCGTGCGAGCGCATTTTTGGCTATACCCCCGACGAGCTGATCGGCCAAGTGATGATCGACATGGTGCATCCTGGCGACCGCCAGCGCACCCTCGACGCCGCGCGGGAAATCATGGGCGGTGAGCCCAAACTCAACTTCGAAAACCGCTACCTGCGCAAGGACGGCCAGGTGGTGCACATCCTCTGGTCGGCGCGCTGGTCGGAAGTCGATCAATTGCGCATCGCCGTGGCCCGGGACATCACCGAACGCAAGCAGGCCGAGTCCCGGCAAGCAGCGTTGTACGCGATTTCCGAAGCGGCTCACGCGGCGGAAGACTTGCTGGCGCTGTTCAAGCGCATTCACCTGATCATCGGCGAATGGCTGCCTGCGCTGAATTTCTCCGTGGCGCTGTATGACGAACACTGCGCGCAGCTGAATTTCCCCTATCACGTCAACGACCACGAACTGCAACCCGAGCAGCCCGGCACCATCACCGGGCGCCTGTGTGCAGAAGTGATCCGCAGCGGCTTGCCCATTTTGCTGACCCCGGACCAGGGCCATTCGCCCGCAGGTTTTGAGACGTTGGTCGAGGGCCCGAATTCACCGTGTTGGCTGGGCGTGCCGCTGAATTCGCAAAACGGCACCATCGGCGCGCTCATCGTCAAAAGCGTTGCGGGTGGCGAGCGCTACACCGAACGGGACAAGGAGCTGCTGCAATACGTCTGCGCCCAGGTCGCGACCGCCATCGAGCGCAAGCAGTTGCATGCCCGGTTGCAGCGAATGGCGCAGTACGACCAGTTGACTCAATTGCCCAATCGCGAGCTGCTGCGTGATCGTCTCAAGGCTTCGCTGGCGCTGGCCCGGGCCGATGGTGGGCGCATGGCGTTGCTGTACGTCGACCTCGACCGTTTCAAGGACGTCAACGACACCCATGGCCACGCGGTGGGCGACATGCTGTTGCAAGCGGTGGCCAATCGGATCAAGGGGTGCGTACGCGAAACCGATACCGTGGCGCGCATCGGCGGGGACGAGTTTGTGGTGTTGTTGCACAGCATCCACGGCCTGGAAGACGCCGACGGCGTGGCGGAAAAAATTCTTCAGGTCCTGGCGCAGCCGCTGCGTCTGGACGGGCACAACCTGAACATCCACACCAGTATCGGCGTCGCTCATTACCCCGAGCACGGCACCGAGGAAAAGCAGTTATTCAGGCATGCCGACGAGGCCATGTACGCTGCCAAACGCCAGCATCATCTACGACTCGAAGTCTGAGAGTTCGCCGCCGTTCGTCGCGGCGTTTTCAGGTTTTCTAAACCTTTTGGGGCTCGTTCATTCTGATTTTATGCGGGCTGTTGCTCGCCTGGATCATCACCAAGAGGTAGAGAATCATGCCTAACTCAAGAAACTCGAACTCGGGAAACTTCGCCAACGATCGAACGAAGGCGTCTGAAGCCGGTCGCAAAGGTGGGAAAACCACCACAACGACGGTCGATAAAGACTCTACGAAACCCGAAATGGGCCGCAAAGGTCCTCAGAAGTCCAAGTAGTGATTGAAGGTGGTTTTGATCGAGAGGCGGGGGCGCAAGCTCCCGCTTGAATTTTTTCAGAAGGAGGGCGCGACCATGAGCCGGATGGCCACCCGAATACGTCATGCAAGTTTTGCCACGTTCCTGGGATTGTTCGCAGGCAGTGCCTTTGCCCAGTCCCCCGCCGAATTCATCAACGATGCCTCGGCCCAAGGCATGGCTGACATCGAAGCCAGTCGCCTGGCGCATCAAAAAACCGAATCCAAAGAGGTCAAGGACTACACCATCGTCGTCATCAACGACCGCACCACCGCCAACCAGCACCTGGCGAAAATCGCCAAGCAACTGGATCTGCCAGTGGCCCCTCGCGAAGAAGTGGTCGATAAGGCCAAAGCCTTGATGCCGCAAGCGATGGACGGCGCAACCTTTGACCAGGCCTACGCCGCCAGTCAGGTGAAAACCACGCAGCAAGCCATCGAGCAACTTCAACAGGAAGCGCAAACCACGGACATTCCGCAAATCAAAGCATTTGCTGAAGAAACCCTGCCCAAACTGCAAAACCATCTGCAAATGGCCAGGGCGTTGCAGGCCGGTCGCTAGTTCAAGTCTTTACGCCATTCAGAGCAAACGGCGCGTGATTCACATCACGCGCCGTTTTGTTTGTGCTCAGCACTTGTTCAAACCCTGTTTGCGCGGGCTCGTCGTCGCCAGCCCCGCCAGGTCATGCACATCTTTTTCGCCCATGGCGCGATAGTGGCGGCGCAGCGCCTCCAGTTGTTTGAGGTCCAGTAGTTCCAGCCCCAACATCGCGTTCTGCGCCTCCTTGTTCACCCGCAGCAACTCATCGATTTTCAGATGCAGAATGTCGGTGTCGCGGTTCTGCGTGTTCTGGATCAGAAACACCATCAGAAACGTGATGATCGTGGTTGAGGTGTTGATGACCAGTTGCCAGGTGTCGTTGAAACCAAAAATCGGACCGCTCGCGGCCCACAGAATAATAAGAATAAGCGCCCCCATGAATGTCTTGGGACTGCCGGCCCACAGGGCGAGTTTCTGCGAGATTTTTGCGAATTTCATTGCCGTGTTCCTTATTGGGATGCGCCTGAATTTCAGACAGCGACGGCGTGTTGAAAATTCTACTTACATTTTCGGATCCGGCAGTGACGCTTTTTTGTAGCAGCTGGCGAAGCCTGCGTCCGGCTGCACAGCCGTCGTAAAACCTGAGTTCCCGGTCTCCCTACAAGTTGCGTTTGGACAGTCAGGGTTATTTCTCAAAGATCGGGATAGGGCTGCATATACTGGTCGAGGTATCGTATCGGACCGGTTGTCAGCCTCTGGCCCACAACAACGCACCGACAGGAGAACGCAATGAGTTGGTCCGCCAAACAATACGTCGCTTTTGAAGATGAACGCACCCGCCCGGCGCGAGACCTGCTCGCCGCCATCCCGCCGGTGGATGCGCGCTCGGCCATCGACATCGGGTGCGGTCCCGGCAATTCGACCGAGTTGCTGGTCGAGCGCTTCAGCGGCGCCACGGTGCGTGGGGTCGACAGTTCGAGCGACATGATCGAGGCCGCTCGCAAGCGCTTGCCAAACGTGCAGTTCGACACTGTTGATATCGGAACCTGGGACGATAACGGCCCGTTCGACGTGATTTTCGCCAATGCCGTGCTGCAATGGCTGCCCGATCACGCGACGTTATTGCCGTCGCTGGCCGCCCGACTGACCGAGGGCGGCAGCCTGGCCATCCAGATGCCCGACAACCTCAACGAACCTTCCCATCGCCTGATGCGCGAAGTGGCCGCCGAAGGCCCTTGGGCCAGCAAACTGGCGGACGCCGCCGGGCAACGCACAGAGATGGCCAGTGCCAGCGATTACTACTCGATGCTGCGGCCACACTGTGCGCGCGTCGATGTGTGGCGCACCACGTACCATCATCCGCTGGCAGGTGGCGCGTCGGGTGTGGTCGAGTGGTTCAAGGGCAGCGGTTTGCGGCCGTTTCTCGAACCGCTGGATGACACGGAAAAGACGCAATACCTCAAGCAATACCATGCCGCGATCGAGCAGGCTTATCCGGCGTTGAGCGATGGTTCGGTGCTGTTGCCGTTTCCGCGGTTGTTTATTGTCGCAACCCGATAGTGCAAAAAGGGACGGATCTCGCTGAGCGTTATCTGTCCCTGTACTTGGCACTCAAATATTCAAAAACAAACGAAGCAAAGCCGAACAACCCGATCATCGAAATGATCATGATCCCCAACTCTGAATTGTCCATGTTGATCTCTAGGTGAAAGTTGAGCCGACAGAATAAGGCACCTTTAGTCAGGCCCAACATCGCGCTACTGCTTCTTTACCGGATTTCAAAGACCTATACGTAAAATATACGAGAACCCGACGCGGCTCTTAGCGATGAACGCTAACCAGCAACATCATCGGCCGTTCCCGCTCTTCGGCCAGCGCCGGTTGAGCCGCCACTTCTGTATCACTCGGCCCCCATTCGTTGACATGCTGAATACTGAAACCCGCGCCAATCAGCGTATTGAACAGCGTGCCAAGGGTTCGGTGCTGCTTGATCACGCCTTCCGCCAGCCAGTTCGTCACCCGCTCACCTTCCCGTTGATAGCTGTCTACCGGCCAACGCTTGCGTCCCTCGCCGTCGATCAGCCAACCCGGATTGCGCGGGGCCATGAAGATCGGGTGCTCGATGGAAAACACAAAGCGCGAACCAGGTTTAAGGGCCGCGTGGATCGTGGCGAACAACCCGGACAGATTCTTGATGTAGTGCAGCGCCAGTGAGCTGTAAGCCAGGTCGAAACCAGCTATGGGTAAATCAAGCTGTTCCAGATCTGCCCGTGAATAGTGGATGTTGCCCACCGATGTGGTCTTGCGAGCCTGCTCCAGCATCTTTTCCGAGACGTCCAGACTAAGCACGCTATCAGCGCCTTGCTCACTGGCCCAGCGGCTGAACCAGCCGTAACCGCAACCGAGGTCCACTACCTTCAGGCCTTTCATCGGCGGCAGCATTGATTTGAGTGTTGGCCATTCCGGTGCCGCGTCGAGGCCTCCAAGGGAACGGCCCATTTGGCTGTAACCGTGGAAAAACTCCGGATCGTCGTAGATGTTTTGAGTCATGTCGGGTTGCTCTATTGAGATCGTTGGTGGGCGGAATTTGGGCCGCGCCGATTGGTTTCCCTCGAAGCGTTGTGGCGCGTATTCGTTGATGGCCGCGCGGTGGGGAGGGGCGTTGGAGATGGTGGAAATGCTAGCGGGTCGGGCGGGGAGGGGAAACGGGTTGAGCGTTGCGGATTTGTAACCAAGGCCCATGTAAAAAATCGGCGATTCGGTTAAGGCCGAACTGCAAGACGATCAACCGACCGAAAAACAGTTAACGCTCCTTCATGCGCAGCTCTCGGATGTTGCCTACAACCTAAGCGGGAATCACCCGCTATCCGCTGGTGGGTAGATAGGAAATAGTGCTCCGCAGAACGGACTGCACGATAGGTGATGAGTGATTGACGTCCGACAGATTTTGCCGGCTTCGCAGACAACGACGCTTAGGTTGGCGGCTAAAAGCCGAGAAGGATGATCAATGCACCAGAACGATCGCGAAAATTTAGAACTCGATAAGCTATTGGTCGCCGATACTCAACATACATCGCTGGTACTTGAGCTTTGCAACCACACGGCTCACATTGTCAGGAACAGTTCACGGACTCAACACGGACTGCGAGAGGAGAAAGAAACATGTCCACTCATCGTAGTAACGGAGCAAGCATCGAGCAATTGCATCGTGAAATGGAGGCTTTAGCTGAAGAGATGAGACGCCCGGCCCCGACCAAAATCCGCACTACGTTGTTGCCGTTCAGCATCGGTGCTGCATTCGCGCTGACCCTGTTTGTCGCCGTCGCTTTTGTCGCAAAACATCTTTAATTCTCTGTCGGCTCAGATACCTTTTTTTCGTACTATCTGAGGCGCTGAAACAAACCTCATCGCTGTGCCCTCCTGGCAACCTCCCACCAACTAGCGCTTGTCGGCTATCTACCGTGCACAACTGATCAGCGGCGTCGTATAACTCACATCCGGTCCTGCCGCATAATCCAGTCCGGATTAGTCGGCACATCGTCCCTCGTCCTGAACGCCAATCTGACCAAACACCGTTATTAACCGAGTCGCCTCGGTTGTGTACCGCAGAAGTCACCACCCTGTTCTCCCTGCAACCGTGCCTTTTGGAAATGCCGCAGAAGGTGAAGTCGCTACGCTAAGTAGGGTGTGCCTGCCATATCTTGGCTTCCATCATTTGCGTAGCCGCGAGGTCTTCCTGAAACACCGCGTCACCTGATTCCACGACTGCTGCGCAGCCGGACGCAGGCTTCGCCAGCTGCTACGAATCGAGGGCGCCCCGAAAGGCGCCCCTTATCACATCAGGACGGCTCTGCATCCATGCGTCGAGCGATCACGTCCAGCACATCGCAACCGTCGCGCAAAGGCACGCAGCAGAGCAATGCAAAATCGCTGAGGATGACCGAGTCGGTGGTGATGTCACCTCGCATGGCGAGGTTTTCGAGCATCTGCGTCACGGCTCGAATTCTGTAACTGGCCGTGCTGAGCAGTGAGTGCAGCGGTTGGGTAGTGTTGACGAACAGGGAAGGGAGATCGTCGGCGTTGCTGGTTAAAGCCATATATTCTTTCATGCGTGATTACCGTTAGTAGGTGAAAGACCTACCACTCAATCGTCGCCAAACAATAGGGTGGTAGCTGTACGCAGGTTGGCGAACCGGACAACGGTAAAACCGGCAGACCCGAAGGTCTCCCACGCACAGCCACCATAAAAAGCGCAGCAAAGTGCAGTCAGAAACTGCTCCGAAAATCTCGGAAATTCCTGAATCGTTGTCATCGAGTCGCCAAACCCGATACGCCATTTGGACGCGCTCGGACTATAGGCCTCGTGACAAAGGCACAGCAATGCGCAAGTGTACGGACAATTCCCAGTGTCGTGTAGGACGTTGCCTTTTCGAAGATTGGCCACTTTCGTGCCACCAGTGAATCGGTGATCGACACCTGCTAGGCAGACGTTGACTGGCTTGTTCAGAATGAAGAATCAGCGTTCTACACAAATTTCACGGAAAAAAACCGGTCACTAAGGACCGGTTTTTTGTCTTGGCTGTCCGTCAGGCAGGACCAACGCTTGTACCGATGAAAGGCTCCAGATCGCGAGACACGGTCTCCGCGTTGATCTGATCATACTGAGCGTGAGTGCCGAGGAAACCTTTATGAGCGCAAGAAAAGCACTTACAAAGCATCAACTTTACGCGAAATCGTTAATTTCCCCACTCGGCCAATTCAGTCAAACACCAGCCCCAAAAAACCAGACATCAAGTCCGGTTTGGGCGCGGTTTGCAATTACTGGAAATGATGAAATTTCATGAGTTCCTTCCAGATGTAACCGTAGCTGTAGCGTAGCCATGCCACTTTGAACAGGTCGAAGCGACGACGAAACCAACTGTGTTCTCGCGCTTTGAGTTCTTTGGCTATTTCATCGAGTAACCATTCATCCTTAAAACCAGTCCACACAGGAGGGACGGGCGTTTCAAGGTTGCTGAAGCACACAGGTGCGACCTCTGAGTACAAGATTTCTTCAACAACCTTTGGGTCATAGCCTCGAATTCGCTCTGCGATAGACGCGTAGTCAACAGTGCTGTCTACAAAGGCCTCTGCCAGCGCGATCTGGATGCTCGCTCGTTCCGCAGGAGTCAGAATATATCCCAATGGGCCAGCTCCTCTAGCTCTGCGTCGAACGTATCAGATGCGACCCCGCCGGCAAAGCCGCCGACAACGCTACCGATGAGAACGACGGCGATGGCGCAGGCCGGAGCTCCAGGACCACAAAGAGCGGATATGCCCAAGCCCGCCAAAAATCCCCCTGCCGCACCACCACCCAGGATGGTGGCTTGACGCGCCGTTTCCTTGGCCTTGTCGTCAGCGTTCAGGATTTGGTACCCGAACCGCCGATCACGACATCGCCATGGGTGCCAATAGATCCGTCCAGTGCGGCATTTTTGCCGTTGATAAACACTGTGCCGGACACTTCCGAGGCTAGCGCACTACCACAGGTGCACGTGTCACCTTTGCGAGCGGCTGCAAGTCCGTCGAAGAACACATCAGGAGAACCGGAGGCGATAGCTTTGGGGCCGTGCCCAGGGATGGGGCAGCTGGTTGGGTCGGTGATACGTGCAGCTGGCTTTGCCATGCTTGACTCCCTGTCAACGAATTTAACGGGGACGACAGTATCAGACTTGCTCTGAGAAATGGCTCGCGAAGATGTCAGCAAGATCATCCCTGGGTATGCGGCGGGAGATGATGAGCAGAGTTAAACGACTAAGCTTGATCAGCTGCAGGTGGTGGCTTGCAAATAGTGATGTGATGCCGGCAGACAGGACGCCGGAGAGGGCTGAATAGATTGAGGGTGGCTGAGCGCAGGTGTGTGTTTAATTGCGTTAGGCATCTGAGAAAACCAGAAACAGACACCTTAACAGACACCAAGTTGAAGCGGGGTAGGCTGGAGGCCTTGAAAATAGTGGAGCGGGTGAAGGGAATCGAACCCTCGTTATCAGCTTGGGAAGCTGGAGTAATGCCATTATACGACACCCGCTCAGAGCGGCTGACTTTGTACCAGATGTGCGCGTGGAAATGAAGTTTTTCTTTGCGCTGGACTGCTTTAGCGCAGAGGCAACACGGCACACACCACAAAACGGTCTATCGCGGGCAAGCCTCGCGCCTACAGAAATGCGTTCAACGACTGTAGGGCGATGCTTGCTCGCGAGGACGCTGTTTCAGATTGCCAGTGCATGGTGATCCTGGACGTAGTGGTAACGCGTTCGGCTGGCGTGTGGTTCAGGTTTCAGGAATCCCAGCAGTGCATTGCGGCTGTCTCGGCAGGCGGCTTTGTGTTCCATGTCGAGAAAGTGGCCGGTGGCTTCCAGGGTCGTGAAGGTGGCGTGTTGCACATGGTTGGCGAACAAGCGCGCGCCATCGGCGGCGGTGTATTCGTCCCATTCGCCGTTCATGAACAGCACCGGTACATTGATTTTCTCCGCCGCCTT
Source organism: Pseudomonas sp. URMO17WK12:I12 (assembly GCF_000514395.1). NCBI lineage: Bacteria > Pseudomonadati > Pseudomonadota > Gammaproteobacteria > Pseudomonadales > Pseudomonadaceae > Pseudomonas > Pseudomonas sp. URMO17WK12:I12. The sequence continues at coordinate 57,183 of NZ_AZVV01000018.1, read as the reverse complement.
CAGGAAGCACTGGCGGTCACTGTGCAGCAGGTCGCTGATGTGGAAGTGCATCTGCCCGTATTCGTGATCGGCCAGGCTGCTGACGTGCCGGTAGTTGAAGCGCTTGAACAGAGTCGGCAAGTGTTTACCGATGGTGCTGTTCACCAGGTTACCGACCCGGTCGCCGTCGCGGCTGCCGAGGTAGTCGACGCCGCGCTCGAGGTAGTCGAGCATGTGCGCGTTGATTTCCGGGGAGAACGAGCTGATCACGGCTTTTTCGATCCGGCGTGGCTGGTGCGCAAGGGCGACCAGGGTCGCGGCGCCGCCCCAGGAAAACGACAGCACGTGTTCGGCGCCGAAATGGTCGATCAGTTCCAGAAGGATCTGCCCTTCGACTTCCTTGGTCAGCAATTTCTCATGCAGGTTATGGGCCTTCGACTTGCCCGCGTAGGGCTGGTCGTAGCAGACCACGTTGAACTGCGGATGAAGGTTTTTCACGGTTTGTGCAAACGACGCAGTCGTGGCCATCGAGCCGTTGACCAAGATAATGGTCTTCTCTGCGGCGTCTGCGCGATAGAACTCCGTGTAAACCCGATACTGACCCTGTATATCCAGCACAGCGATTTCTGGCCTCATGTCATAAGACTCCTGGCAAGCGGGTATGCGCGCAAATGAGATTGCACGAGCTTTGTGACAGGTAGGCATACGCCTGGAATTTGGAGGCCCATGTCGATCCGTACAGCAGGTCGACGGGTATTATTATTGGCGGGCAGTCTGCCGGTCTGAGGCGGAACCTGAGGGTTCTCTAACCGACAAAAAGTTTCTTAGAAGTATGTTGTGACTCGTCAGTCACATTTCGGCTGACGACCTGATTCAAGCAGGGGTGACGTCTTCGCGCAAGTGTCATTGGTAAATTGTTCGACAACTTCTGCTGAGCGGTCGCCTGCTTAGATCAATTGAATCTCTTCGGTGCGCAATGCGCGGTACTCGCCCGGTTTTAGCGCGTTATCGAGCGCCAGCGGGCCCATGCGCTCGCGGTGCAGGCGCAGGACCTTGTTGTCGAAATGACCGAACATGCGCTTCACCTGGTGGTACCGGCCTTCGACAATGCTCAGCCGCGCCGATTTCGGCCCCAGCAGTTCCAGCCCGGCGGGCTGGGTGGTCAGGTCTTCGAAGGCGAAGTACAGCCCTTCAGTGAACTTCAACGCATATTCCGGGCCGATGTCCTGCTCGGTCTCGACGTAGTAGACCTTGGGCAGTTTGGTCTGCGGTTGGGTCAGGCGTCGCGACCAGCTGCCGTCATTGGTGATCAGCATCAGACCGGTGGTGTTGAAGTCGAGGCGGCCGGCGATGTGTAAATCGTCCTTGTCCGGTTCGTGGATCAGGTCCAGGACCGTCGCGTGCTCGGGGTCGCGGGTGGCGCTGACGCAGCCGGGTGGCTTGTGCAGCATGAAGTAGCGCGCAGGTTTGCCGGCTTGCAGGACCTCGTCATCGACTTCGACGCGGCTGAACTCGAGCACCTCGGCATGCGGGTCGCTGACGATACTGCCGTCGATCCGCACGCGCTTTTCCACCAGCAACAGACGCACCTGCTTACGGTTGAAGCGCGGCAGGTTACTGAGGAAACGGTCAACGCGCATGGCAAGGGTTCGGTGGGAAAAGGGCCGCGTATCTTACGTGATCGGCCGGGCGCTTGCTTACAGCTGCGCCTCGACCTGAGCGCAGCGTGGGCACAGGCAGGATTTATCGCGCAGTTCCGGCGGCAGCGCTTCGAGCACGGCCGGGTCGATGCTGACGCCATAGCACCAACAGGCGCGATCAGCGGTTTTCGGATCGGCCAGGGTGCAGTCGTTGGACGCACCGCAGGCCGGGCAGAAGTCAGGCTTGTTCATGGATTATTCATAGCTGGAGTGAGACTTTTCCACGCAGGTGCGATTACGGCCGGATTGCTTGGCCCGGTACATCGCATGATCGGCGCGAGAGAGCAGGGTGTGCAAGGTGTCATCCGGCTGCAAGGTGGTCAAGCCGATACTGACGGTCAGCTGCAAGGCCCGATCGTTGTAGGCATAACGCTGTGTTTCCACATGCTGGCGAATTTTCTCGGCAACTTTCAGACCGGTCTCACCGTCGGTGTCCTTGAGCAAGACGATGAATTCTTCACCGCCCCAGCGGCAGACGATGTCAGCGTGCCGCAGGCAACTCTGCAGATCCCGGGCGAAGCCGATCAGCACCTGATCGCCGGCCAGATGGCCGTAGGTGTCGTTTAATGCCTTGAAGTGGTCCAGGTCCAGCAGCAATGCGGTCAGCGGTTTCGGCTCGCGCTGGGCTTCGTGCATGGCTTGCGCGGCCAGCAGGTCGAAGCCGCGACGGTTCGGTAATTCGGTCAGGCTGTCGAGCGTCGCCTGGGCCTGGATCTTGTTCTGATAACGCTTGATCACCCGGTTCAGCAGGGCTAGCACAATCAGCGTGACGAGCAGGCAAATCAGCAGGTTGAGGTACAGCGACTGACGGATTTCACTGAGGGCACCGTCTTCGCGCTTGTCGACAAACAGATACCAGTTCAGCTCCGGAATGAACCGCACGTTGAGGAAATGTCCCTGGCCCTGCACGGAATATTCGTAGCTGCCGCTGTGGGGTTTGGGCAGTTGGCTGACCAGGGTTTTCATGCTGTCGAGCTCAGCGAGACTCTGCCCGATTTTTGCGCCTTGCGGGCCGCCCTCGGCGCCGGTGAGCACCAGGCGCCCGAAGTTGTCGACGAAATACACGCTGCGCTGATAGCGCTGCTGATACTTGTCGATCAGCTTGATCACTGCATCGACGGTCAGGCCGACACCCGCCGCGCCGATGAAACGGTCGTCGTAGTCGTAGACCTTGTAGTTGATGAAGAAGGTCAGGTTGTCCTTGTTGGCCATGTCCGGGTCGACATTGATTTCGTAAGGCTCGGCCATGTCGCGTACACGGAAATACCAGGTGTCCCGGGGCTCGCTGGCCTTGATCTGTTTGAGCACGCCTTTGGCGTGGTAGTAGGTCAGGGTGCTGTTGGAGACGAAAAACGCGGTGTAGGCGCCGTAATGGGTCATGACCTCGTTGAGGTAGCGGGTCATTTTTTCCGGCTCGTGCTCGCCGTTGACCACCCAGTCGCGCATGAAGGTGTCGCGGGACATCATCGAGGAAATCAGGATGGGCCTGACCAGGTCTTTCTGGATTTCCGAGTAGACCGTGTCCGATGTCAGTGGCAGTTCGGTGTTGACGATGTTGTCGCGAATCGACGCTCGCGAGGCGTAGTAACTGAGGAAGGACGTGGCGAGGAAGCCTGCGCCCAGCAGCGCAATCAGTGTGAGGACCAACGAACGTTGCGAATACAGCGGCGAGCGAAGCGGCATGACGATTCCGTTGGCAGAGACCCGATGGCAGGCATTCTAATGGCACTGCCGGGAAATAACTGCTCTATGTGCGCAGAACACGGTCCTTGTTGGAGTGAGCCTGCTCGCGATGGCGGTGTGTCAGTCGACATCTATGTCGGATGTTATGACGCTATCGCGAGCAGGCTCACTCCCACAAGGGGACGGTGTTTAGGTCAGGGATTGCAGGTAAGCGCGCCATCCACCGAGGTGGCTGATATCCACTGCGCCTTCCAATCCATACGCCTCGCAGATAAACCCGCTCTCCCAACGCCCATCCGCCAGTTGCACTTTGCCCAGCCCCAGCGGCGCCGGAATCCCGGTCAGGAACGAGCCCAACTCGCTGCTCGGCAATTCCCAAACCTCCACCGCAATCGCCACACCGCCATCCTTCACCCGCACCATCCCCGGACGAAACGGTGGGCCGCCGGCCAAGGCATACAGTTGATAGTCCGGCGAACTGAACGTCGTCTCGACCAACCGCGCCCCACGGCGCTTCAATTGCCAATTCAGCGCCAAGCCGTCCAGGTGCGCGCCACACACCACCAACCGCGCCCGATCGTTACGCGCCGCCGCCGTTGGCGCCGCCGTGGTCAGACCTTGCTGGCGCTGGAAAGCATCCGCCACGCTCAGCAAATACTGATCGGTAAACGCCCGGCCAAACAGTGTCACGCCCCACGGCAGGCCATTGCCCATAAAGCTGCTAGGCACCGCGACGGCGGCGTAGTCGAGCAGGTTCATGAAGTTGGTGTAGTAACCCAGTTCCGAATTGCGCAGCACCGGTTCGGCGTCCAGCTGTGCCCGTGTCACCGGGCGGCCGATGGTCGGCGTGAGCACGCAGTCGAGTTCTTCCAGCGCCTTGTCGCACAACGCTTTCAACGCTTGCAGCCGATACTGCGCGCGGAAAGTTTGTACGCCGGTCACCGCTGGCGCCTTGGCCAGCACCGCACGAATCACTGGCAGCACCGCTTGCGGATTGTGCTCCATCAACTCCCCGGCGATGCTGTAGCGTTCAGCCACCCACGGCCCTTCGTAGAGCAAACGGGCCGCTTCGAGAAACGGCGACATATCCAGTTCGACGGCTTCACCGCCCAACGCCTCGAGCCGGTCGATGGCATCCCCAAACAACAGCGGGCCTTCGGGGCAACCGAAAAATTCCAGGTCCTGCGCGCGCGGTACGCCGAAGCGGAACGGGCGCGGCGTACCGAATGCTGCGCCGTCATTCCACTGCGGATTGCGGCGGCTGTATTCATCACGCGGGTCGAGGTGGGCGGTGAGCGCGAGTAACTGGCTGGCCTCGCGAGCGGTCGCGGTGAAGGTCGTCACGCAATCGAGCGTGCGACAGGCCGGCACCACACCCGCCGTGGAGATCAAGCCTTTGGTGGCTTTCAATCCCACCAGATTGTTCAACCCCGCCGGCACACGCCCCGATCCCGCCGTGTCGGTGCCCAACGAAAAGCTCGCCACGCCGAGCGCTACCGCCAACGAAGACCCGGCGCTGGAGCCGCCCGACGGATACTCCGGCAACACGCTGTTCGGGCATGCCCCATACGGTGAGCGGCTGCCGTTGAGGCCGGTGGCGAATTGATCAAGGTTGGTCTTGCCCAACGGGATCGCCCCCAGCGCCAGCAACTGCTCGACGATGGTCGCCGATTGCTCTGGCACGTAGGCAAAGTCAGGACACGCGGCGGTGGTCGGAATACCGGCCAGGTCGATGTTGTCCTTGATCGCGAACGGCACGCCGTACAACGGCAGGCTGTCGATGTCGCGGCCGTCGAGGGCGGCGAGGTACGGTTCCAGTTCTTCGACACTGAGCAAGTGGATGAACAGGTGATAGTCCGGGTTCAGCGCGGCGGCTTTGTCGCGCAGACCCGACAGCAATTGACGGGGCGTGATGTTGCCGAGGCGATAAGTGCTGCGCAGGGCGTCGAGTTGCAGATTGATGTTCATGGCGTTAATCCTTTTAGAAATGGGTTCAGTCGAGTTCCAGCACCACGACGCGCTGTCCGGCGCGCACGGCGGAACCGGGCTGCACACGAATCTCACGCACCACACCAGCCGTCGGCGCGAGCAGCGGAATTTCCATCTTCATCGACTCCAGAATCACCAGCACATCGCCGGCTTCCACGCGGCTGCCGGTCTCCACCTGAACCTGCCAGAGGTTGCCGGCGATGTGGCTGTCGACGCTCATTTCACCGTTGGCGAGCGCGGCCTCTTCGGTCGCCTCCGGGACCAGTTCTTCGCTGTCGAAATGCGCTTGGCCGCTGGCGATCCAGCGTTCGCGTTCAGCGTTAAAAGCGCCTTGTTGCTGATCGCGAAACGCAGCGATGGTCTCGGCTTCTTTCGCCAGGAATGCCTGATAGTCCGCCAGGTTCAACTGGCTGTGCTCAATGTTCAGCTCGAAACGCCCGAGCGGGAAGTCCTTGCGGATGCGCAGCAGTTCATCGGCGCTCACCGGGTAGAAACGGATCTGGTCGAAGAAGCGCAGCAGCCACGGTTTGCCATCGAACGCGGCGACTTCGCGATAGCGGTTCCACATCTGCAAGGTGCGCCCGACAAACTGATAACCGCCGGGACCTTCCATGCCGTAGACGCACATGTAGGCGCCACCGATGCCCACCGAGTTTTCCGCGGTCCAGGTGCGGGCCGGGTTGTATTTGGTGGTCACCAGACGATGACGCGGGTCCAGTGGTGTGGCGACGGGTGCGCCGAGGTAGACGTCGCCCAGGCCCATCACCAGGTAGCTGGCGTCGAACACCGTGCGCTGCACTTCGTCGAGGTTGGGCAGGTCGTTGATGCGACGGATGAACTCCAGATTGCTCGGGCACCACGGCGCGTCCTTGCGCACGGTGGTCATGTATTTCTCGATGGCCAACTGGCAGGCCGGGTCGTCCCAGGACAGCGGCAAATGCACGATGCGCGAGGGCACTTGCAGGTCCTTGGCGGCGCACACGGCGTCCCATTCACCGGCGACGATGCCGAGCAGGTCGGCCAGCGGCAGTTGCTCGGGTTGGTAGTGCACTTGCAGCGAACGGATGCCTGGGGTGAGGTCGATCACGCCATGCAGGTGTTTGCTTTCCAGGGCTTGCATGAGGGCGTGGGCGCGGAAGCGCAAAACAAGATCAAGCTCCGGCGCGCCGATTTCGAGCAGCAGGTGAGTATCCCCGGAAAGGCGTGCAACCAGCCGCGTATCCCCCTGACCGATATCCAATACAACAGGCGACATAATTCCCTGTGGGAGCTGGCTTGCCTGCGATGAAGTCGATGCGGTGTCTGGCCTGGCCCCATCGCAGGCAAGCCAGCTCCCACAGGGGGAGTTCCATTTCAATGCGAGGGTGCGGGCGGTCTGGATATCGACCGGGATGAATTGCACTTTGTCCCCGGCCTTCAATTGACCCAGCTGCCAAAGGTCCGCCTCGATCACCGTCACCGGGCACACAAACCCACCCAGACTCGGGCCGTCCGGCCCCAGAATGACCGGCATATCTCCGGTAAAATCCACCGCCCCGATGGCATACGGATTGTCATGAATGTTCGACGGATGCAGACCCGCTTCACCGCCGTCGGCCCGCACCCATTCCGGCTTCGGCCCGATCAGGCGCACGCCGGTCCGGCTGGAGTTGAAATGCACTTCCCACTGGGTCGAGAAGAATGTGCCGATATAGTTTTCAGTGAAGTATTCCGGCGCGCCATGCGGGCCGTAGATCACGCGAATTTGTCGTACGGCAGACATCTCAGCGACTTCAGCCAGTTCGGCACCCGCGCTGCGGTCGAGCAAAGCAGGCACATGCAACACATCCCCCGCCCGCAACGCACGACCGCCATGCCCGCCAAACTGACCGAGGGTGAAGGTGCTTTTGCTCCCCAGATAATCCGGCACCTGCAAGCCACCGCGTACGCACAGATAGCTGCGCGCGCCCGCACCGGCCATCGTGCCGAGGCCCAACGTGGCGCCGGCCGGAATCAACAGCGTCGTATTCATCGCGACGGATTCACCGTTCAGCGTCAGTGGAGTCACCGCACCAGTCACCGCCACCACCGCATCACAATTGAAGCGCAGCAACGGTCCGCTCATGGTGATTTCCAGCGCGGCGGCACCTTCTTCGTTGCCCAGCAAAAGATTGCCCAGACGCAACGCGCGACTGTCCATCGGACCCGACGGTGGCACACCCACCGCCCAATAACCGAGGCGCCCCGGATAGTCCTGAACGCTGGTTTGCGTGCCGGCGCTGAGCACTTCAAAGGTGTTGGCCTGATACACCAGGCCTTCCAGGCAACGCGTCCACGGCTGGCCGCTGGCGAAAGGCACATCCAGCAAAATCTGCCGCAGATAATCGCGGTTGGTTTCCACGCCATAGAGCAGGCTGTCGCCCAACGCCTGATGCAGATCGGCGCGTGCTTCTTCGCGGGTCGGCGCCCAACTGATGACCTTGGCGATCATCGGGTCGAAGTATGGCGGAATCTCGCAACCGGCCTCGACCCAGGTGTCGATGCGCAGTTGGATGCCGTTGGCGGCCGGGAAATTCACGGCAGTGAGCAAGCCTGGGCTTGGCTGGAAATCACGCCCCGGATCTTCGGCATACAGTCGTGCCTGAATCGCATGCCCTTCGGCTTTCAACCCTTGGCTCAACTCACGCAGCGGCGGCAAATCACCCGCCGCGAGTTCGACCATCCAGCGCACCAGATCGACGCCCCAGACTTGTTCGGTAACGCCGTGTTCCACCTGCAAACGGGTGTTCACTTCAAGGAAGTAGAAGCGCTGGTCTTCGCTGTCGAAGACAAATTCCACGGTGCCGGCGCTACGGTAGTTCACCGCTTTCGCCAGTTTGATGGCCGCTGCGCACAGGTCGTCGGCCATGCCTTCCGGAAGGTTAGGCGCCGGGGTTTCTTCGAGGACTTTCTGGTTGCGCCGTTGTACCGAGCAGTCGCGCACGCCGAGGGCAATCACCTCGCCGCGACCATCGCCGAACACCTGGACTTCCAGATGCCGCGCGCGCTGGATGTACTTCTCGATGAACACGCCGGCATCGCTGAAGTTGTTCTGGCCGAGGCGTTTCACCGCCTCGAAGGATTCGCTCAGTTCAGCCGCGCTGCGGCACACACGCATGCCGATACCGCCACCGCCGGCAGTGCTCTTGAGCATCACCGGGTAGCCGACCTGTTCGCCGGCGATCAGGGCGGCGTCGAGGCTGTCGAGCAGTTCGGTGCCTTCGAGCATTGGCACGCCGTGTTGCTTGGCCAGGGCGCGGGCGGTGTGCTTGAGGCCGAACACGCGCAGCTGTTCAGGCGTCGGGCCGATGAAGGCGATGTTGGCAGCTTCGCAGGCTTCGGCGAACGCGGCGTTTTCCGAAAGGAAACCGTAGCCGGGATGAATCGCCGTGGCGCCGGTGGCTTTGGCGATGGCGAGGATTTTGTCGACCGCCAGATAGGTGCCGGCCGCCGCGCCTTCACCGAGGCTGTGGGCTTCATTGGCTTGCAGGATGTGCAGGCTGGCGGCATCGGCTTCGGAGTACACGGCGACGCCTTTGACCTGCAAATCACGCAGGGTGCGCAGGATGCGGCAGGCAATGGCGCCACGGTTGGCAATCAGGACTTTTTCGAACATGGCATAACCCCCGGAGGCGATTGCGCATCAGCCTCGACCTGGGATGCGGGCCGTCCCGCAGTTTTTCGATAGGCGCCAGGGTCGTCCCCGACGGCAGAATCACTTCTCTTGCGAACAACGCCGAACCTGTGGGAGCGGGCTTGCCCGCGATTGGGCCGGCACATTCAACATTGATGTGGCAGACGTACCGTCATCGCGGGCAAGCCCGCTCCCACAGGGTTTAGTGGTGGTTTTACTTTTTGAGGCACTGGCCGGAGCGGGCCTGGCACAGGGTGAACAACCATTTACGCAACCGCGCGATTTTCAGTTCCATACCAGTAACTCCGCAGGTGTCGGGTTGTAGGCGTTGCACGGGTTATTCAATTGCGGGCAATTGGAGATCAGCACGATCACGTCCATCTCGGCCCGCAGATCGACGTATTTGCCCGGCGCCGAAATGCCGTCTGCAAAGGTCAAGCCGCCGTCCGCCGTGACTGGCACGTTCATGAAGAAGTTGATGTTCGGCCCGATGTCGCCCTTGCCCAGTCGCCCGTCGTGGACGCAGGCGCGCAGGTAGTTGTCGCGACAGCTGTGCATGTAGCGTTTTTCCAGGGCGTAGCGCACGGTGTTGCTCTCTTGTGCGCAGGCGCCGCCGAGGGTGTCGTGACGGCCGCAGGTGTCGGCGACGATGGTCAGCATCGGTTTGCCGAGGTTCGAATACAGGACGCTGCCGGTGCTCAGGTAGACGCTGTTTTGCCGACGCAGCGTGCGTTGCACGTCGTAGCGTTCTTTCGGATTGGCCACGCTGTAGAACAGCGTATCGACGGCTTGATTGCCTTCCAGGTCGAGGATGCGCAAGGTCTGGCCGGCCTTGACTTCCATCAGCCACGGTTCGCCGGCCGGGATGGTTGCGCGGTAGATCGCAGTGTCAGGTTGTTTGTGAGCGGTAGCGATTGCAAGTGACATGGCAGCGATCCTCAAGCGAACAAACGGTCGGTGTTGATGAAGCCGCGCTCGTTTTCCGGGCGCGAAGTGCGGCAGTGTTCGGCGACGCTGGCGTCGGCGTTCATCCAGCTGAGCTTCAGCGGTTTTGGCGCGTAGTCGGGCGAGGGGTCCATCGGGTGTTGCAGTGCGGTGAGCACCACCAGTGTGTCCATCGGCGCGTACAACTCGATGTAATCGCCCGCCCGGGAATTGCCTTCGACGAAGTGGAAGCGCCCGGCTTCGTCGACGTCGACGCGGCTGAACAGGTTGAGGGTCATCAGCAGATCGGACAGGCCCAACCCCCACTTGCCGAGCTCGACCAGCAGATTGTCGGTGCCGTTGCGGAAGAAGCCGTTGCGCAGTTCCTGATAGCGGCCGGCGCCGTATTTTTCCGCGACTTCTTCAGCGCAGAGCACACCGCCGAGGCTGTCGCTCCAGCCGCAGGTGTCGGCGGTGATCGCGGCCAGTACGCGGCCCATGTCCGAGTACAGGCAATGGCCACGGGTGAGCTTGGCGGTGTGTTGGCATTTGAGGCTGTCGGGCAGGTTCAGGCGTTCGGTTTTTTCGTTGGCATTGAGCAGCGTCAGGCTGACGTTGGCACCGCCGCGCAGGTCGGTCAGGCGCAGCAGTTGGCCGCGCTTCAACACGAACGAACGATGGCCGCCACCGGGCAGTAATTCTTCGGCGAAGGGGGTGAACAGTTGGGTCGAATCAGTCATGTGCAGATTCCTCTAAGCGATACGAAGCGTGCCTGCCATGGGCATCGGCAGGGCGTCGACGGCGGCACGGGTGGTGCGGCGGTCGCTGTTCAAAGGGATGTCGTAGGTGATGCGCGCGCCATAGGCACCGGGGGCGTGCGGGTCGATGCGAACCTTGTCGAACACCAGCAGACGCGTGCCGAGGCTGAAACCTTCGGACAGGTCGTGGGTGACCATGAACACCGTCAGTTGGGTCTCGCGCCACAGCTCCAGCAGCAAGGCGTGCATGTCTTTGCGGATACCCGGATCGAGCGCGCCGAAGGGTTCGTCGAGCAGCAACACCCGAGGTTTCATGATCAGCGCTTGGGCGATGGCCAGCCGTTGCTGCATGCCGCCGGACAGCTGCGCCGGGTATTTGTCCAGCGAGTGGCCGAGGCCGACTTTGTGCAGCAACACCGAAGCCTGTTCGCGCGCATCACGCTTGGCGCTGCCGAACAGGCGTCCGATCAAGGGCGAGCGCGGCAATTCGAGACCGAGGGCGACGTTGTCCAGCACGGTCAAATGCGGGAACACCGAGTAGCGCTGGAACACCACGCCACGGCTCGAATCCGGTTCGCCTGCCAGGGTTTGGCCATCGAGCAGGATCTCGCCGCGACTGGCGCGTTCCTGGCCAAGCAGCAAGCGCAGGAAGGTCGATTTGCCGCAACCGGAAGCGCCGACCAGTGTGCAGAACTCACCCTCGTTGACGTTCAGGTTCAGGCCTTCGAGCACCACCTGATCGCCGTATTGCTGCCAGACGTTTTTTACCGTGATGAAGCTCATGCGCGTGCTCCTTCATACCAAGGGAAAGCACGTTGGGTCAGGCGCTTCAGGCCCCAGTCCATCAGCCAGGCGAGGAGGGTGATCCACACCACGTACGGCAGGATCACGTCCATCGCCAGGTAACGGCGCACCAGGAAGATCCGGTAGCCGAGGCCGTCGGTCGAGGCGATGGCTTCGGCGGCAATCAGGAACAACCATGCCGAGCCGAGCATCAGCCGCAACGAGATCAGCAGACGCGGCAACAGCTGCGGCAGCACCACGCGCAGCATCAGGGTCCAGGTCGAGGCGCCGAGGGTCTGGGCCTTGATCAGCAACTCGACCGGAATTTCCCGGGCGCGCTGTTCCAGATCACGGGCCAGGGCCGGGGTGATGCCGATCACGATCAGCATCACTTTTGACAATTCCCCAAGGCCGAACACGATGAACAGAATCGGCAGGATCGCCAGCGGCGGCACCATCGACAGCACTGTCAACAACGGTGACAGCGGCGCGCCGAACAGCGGCAACGTCCCGGCCGCCATGCCCAGGCACAACCCTGCCAATGCGCTGATACCGAGGCCGATGGCCAAGCGGCGCAGGCTTGAGGCGCTGTCCTGCCAGAGCAGGTATTCGCCGGTACGGGAGTCGGCGACGAAGGCCAGGCGCTTTACCGCGTCGGTCATCTGCACGGCGCTCGGCAGCAGCTTGTCGTTGGGGTTGTCCATCAGCCGCTCGGCCGAGCCCATGAAGTAGGCGAACAGCACCAGGGCGAACGGCAGGATCACCAACAGCAGGCGACTCGGGCGATCCGGGTGGCGATTGATCAGGCGCATGGCCAGCTCCTCGTGATTACAGCTGGGCGTCAGCAGCCATCTGCACGTAAGTCGGGTCGAAGCGCAGCTTGAGGTTGGACTTGTCACCGCTGGTCACACCGTTGGCGAATGCCATGCCGACCGCGCTGGTGTCCTTGGCGCCTTCGCCGAGCAAGCCGTGCTGGAACGAGAACTCGGCGACTTTGCGCATGGTTTCCGGCAGTTGCTTGCTGGTGGAGAAGTCCAGCGCCTCTTTAGGCGTGGCGAACAATTTGGTGGTGTCCAGTTGCGCCTGGAAACCCGGCAGGTCGGTGCCGGAGGCCTTGGCCATGTGTTCAAGCGCGGCTTTGCTGGCAGCGTTTTTCGCGTTCATCAACTCGACCACTTCGAACCAGGCGCCGGTCAGCGCTTTGCCCAAGGCCGGGTTGTCTTTGAGGGTGGCGCTGTTGACCACCATCATGTCCATGATCTCGCCGGGGATCTGGCTGGAGTTGAACACTTCGGTGACGTCAGGCTTGGCCTTGATGTCCGAGAGCATCGGGTTCCAGGTGGTGACGGCGTTGACCTGCTCGGTGTTGAAGGCGGCCGAGATGTCGGCGTCGGAGGTGTTGACCACTTTCAGGTCTTTCTCGGTGAGGTCGACCGAATCCAGCGCGCGGGCCAGCAAGTAGTGGGAAACCGAGAGCTCCACGAGGTTGACGTCCATGCCCTTGAGGTCGGTGATTTTCTTGCCGTCACCCTTGAGCACAATACCGTCGTTGCCGTTGGAGAAGTCGCTGACGATCAGCGCGGTGCTGTCGACGCCGCCAGCGGCCGGAATGGTCAGCGCGTCCATGTTGGTCATGGTGCAACCGTCGAACTGGCCGGCGGTGTATTGATTGATCGATTCGACGTAGTCGTTGAGCTGCACCACGTCAATCTTGATGCCGTACTTCTTCGCCCATTTGTCGACGATGCCTTGGCTGCCGGCGTATTCCCATGGCATCCAGCCGGCATAAATCGTCCAGCAAACGCTGAAGTGGTCTTTCTGGGCGGCCTGGGACGAGAAACTCACGAAGACTGCGAACGCAGCGGCGAGCAGGGCGGGTAAACGAAGCTGGGACATGGTGGTTCTCCAGTTGATCAGGGGCGGGCAGGAGTCAACGCGGCACCGCGAACGGTGGCTTGTCTCCCGGGCTTTTGTCCCGCCGTGTAACCTCAACTGGAGGTCGCCAACTCTCGGACCAGCCACTCGCACAAGCGAGCCGGAACCCTAGTCAGCCATTGCAAATTGTGGTGCCGCGAACCTGTGATGAACTCCTGCACACAGTTGCTAAAGCGAGAGGCGTGCCAAGTCGACGCGAGCGCTCTAACGCGGGGGATGACGCGCGGATGGGCGCCGGAAGGGCAGGCGCGTTGCCTTTTGATGGTGCGCGGCTGCACCGCAATGGGACGGGGGGGCCGCTGATCTGAAGGTGTTCGTGGTGCAGCACTCGACGCTGGTTTTCCAGTCAAACGCTATGTCAGCCGACCGTTGCCGGCTGCTGTCCCGGGTCTTTTCGGAGGCCGTCATGCTGCGTCGAATGGTGTTCTGTGCGTTGCTGGGTGTGGGGTTGTCTGGCTGCTACTACTACGCAGGCTACGACGACGTGTACACCGCACCTTATTACTACCCCGGTTATTACTCGCCCTATTACTACGGTGGCTATTACAGCCCACGGTATTACGGGCGCTATCGCTATCGTTACTACGGTGGCCACGGTCCACACTATTACAACGGTGGATACCACCGCTGGCACCATTAATCAGCGTGTGAATAGATGAAAAACCTTTCATCGGCCAGATGTTTCAATGTGTTTCAAGAACGCACCAGATTTCGAAATCGATGTCTGATCTTTCGACAGTCACCGAATAATTGACTGTCGCTCGCCAGCGTCGCTGGTGTGGCTCACTCGCGGTCCAGGAGGCCGCCATGAACTGTCGAAAACAGCTCAGCCGAATTCTTCTGATTGCTCTGTCCGGATTGTCCCTGGGTGCTTGCGTGCCCTATTCCGATGGAGGAGACAGCTACTACGGTTCCGAGGTCTATACCTCGCCAGCGCCCACCTATTACGCCGGTGGCAGTTCCTACTATTCCGGTGGCGGGGGTTATTACTCACCACCGCCCCGGTACTACTCACCGCCCGCGCGGTATTACCAGCCAACGCCGCGCTATTACTATCAGCCAAGGGTGTATCAACCGGCCCCGCGTTATTACCAGTCCCGAGGCGATTACCGGGGCCATCAGAACCAAGGGTGGGACGGGCATAACCGAGGCGGCTGGAATAATGACTACCGGGGGGGGGGCGGACGCAACAACAACCACGGTGGACGCGGTGACCACAATGGTCATGGCGATCACGATGGCCGGGGTGGCCACCGGTAGGCATCACAAGACACTTTTTCGAGAAAGCGGCGCGTCAAGCGCCGTTTTTTTTTCCTCAGAAAAAGCTCGTAGGGAGAAAAAAATGAGGGCACTGCCTGATCAATTCGAAATTCACTCGCTTTGCTCCATCTCCTCGGACGTTCTCGGAACCCTCCTACATTTTTATTTCTGAACGTTTGTTAGCGTTTGTGCATTCGTATTGATGTTCGAAAAAATTCAATTAAATCGGGGTGCACATGAAAGAACCTGAATCATGAATTTACTGATTATTCATCAAAACTTTCCAGGTCAATTTCGACACGTTGCGTCGGCGGCGTTGAATCGAGCAGGCGTTAGGGTTACTGCCATTGGACGAACTACTTCTCCAGGCTTGCCAGGAATAAAATTATTCAGATATCGGCCGGTAAGAAAAGTATCAGGTTGTACGCACCCGTTTTTACATAAATATGAAGACGCAATAGTTGATGGGCAACAAGTACGTCGAATATTACTTGGTCTTAAACAAGACGGTTATTGCCCTGGCGTGATACTTGCTCATCCGGGATGGGGTGAAACGCTGTTCATCAAGGATGTGTATCCCGACGTCCCTCTTATTCATTTGTGTGAGTATTATTATCATCCGAAAGGTACGGATGTCGATTTTGATCCGGAATTTCCGTCTACCCCAGATACTTCTTCAAGCCTTCGTCCGCTTAATTCGATGCATTTGTTGAATCTTGAGCAATGTGATATTGGAATTGCGCCAACCCACTGGCAACGGAGTCTGTTTCCTCGAGCGTACCATTCTAAAATTCACGTAATTCATGAGGGAGTACCTCTGCAAGTAACCGAGTATGTGCCGGTTTCCTCTGTGCAGTTAAATAGCGGGTATGTGCTGGAGACCGGGCAGCCAATCGTTACCTATGTCGCCAGAAATCTTGAGCCTTATCGTGGCTTTCATAGTTTTATGAGATCTATTCCTTATATTCAGGCCGAGTGCCCGGATGCCCAAATTGTAATCGTGGGAGGTGATGAAGTCAGCTATGGGCGTTTGCCGAAAGGGTTTGAGAGTTGGCGTAGTAAATTGGTCGCTGAGTTGGATCTGGATCTTTCCAGAATACATTTTACGGGACGGTTACCTTATAAAACTTATAGGGCCATTTTGGAGGTTTCAAAAGCACATGTTTATTTGACTTATCCCTTTGTTTTGTCTTGGTCATTGTTGGAGGCGATGGCGTCTGGGTGTGTTGTCATAGGTTCAAATACCGCTCCAGTTGAAGAGGTTGTCGTTGATGGCGTCAATGGGATGTTAGTCGATTTTTTTGACGCTGAGGCGATAGCTGGAGAAGTATGCAGGGTTTTGCAAAACGCTGATGATTTCAGTTTTATGAGAGAAAATGCGAAATCGACAGCGAGCAGATTTGATCTGAAATACGGAGTGCAAGGCTATTTCGATATTTTTGATCGGGTAATTCAATAGGCTGGTTTATCATTTTAAATGGAGTTTGAAATGTATAAGGTGATTCGCAAGGATGCATATTGGTGGTGTAAAACCATAATCAAGTACGGTTTGGTTGTGGTTCTTTGTTCTTGGTTGGTGAGTTGTTATGTTGAATCGGAGCGCATGGCGGAGGAGCAAGATCGTAGCCGAGAGATATCAAAGAAATGCAATCAAAAACTAGCGGGTATGGAGCATGTTCCAATATTGGGAGGAAGCCTTCTTGATATAGCTAAAATACCGGGGTTCCATTTCGGTTCTGCCACAAGGAATGGCCAGTGCATTGCAACGCTCCTGGAAGGAGACTTCTGGTGGACTGGCACTGAACTTCGCCCCACTTATCAGGACCTCGGGAACGAGCCGTTATCCCATTGGAGGTATTTTAGTTTGGCTGCCAGGTTGTACACAAGGACAGAGTCCACCGAGCCAATTAACATGGGACGTCAGACCAAGGAATGGCCAGAAGAGCTTATTGTGAAGCTCAAGAATTATCCCGGTCTGGAACTCTGGCTCAATGCTCCCCCTCCTAGTGTTGAAAATGAATTCGCGGTAAGCGGTTTTATAATGCGCGATTGGCGCCGAAGTGATGGAACTCCACGAGTGATTGCATGTGATGGTTTGGGTTCTCCATCTAGCGAAGTTTTGGAAAGTGGGTTCAGCAGAGAGGTTTTGTTAACGTTTAATAAATCACAACTGGAAAACCTGGATTTTGGTCAGTTAAATACCCGTTGCACAGTGGGGTTGCATAATTTCGATTTTGCAGGTGGAGACGCTCGTGTTCATCTAGGGACGCGGTCGCTGCGTGTTGCTCCTGCAGCGCTTAAATTTATTAGTGAATATCTTTCGAGTGCCATAATTACAGGGAAGTAATGATGAGTTATGTTTTTAATGCTGAAGAGAAAGAAAAAATTATTGATGCTGTCAGTGTATGCACCGGAATGAAGTTCGATCTGCATGATAAAGAGTATAAGGCAGTTGCGGTGGTGAGTACGAACTGTGAGCCCTTTTATCAAACATTGTCAGATATGATTGGTGAAAAGCTTTCTGGTTTTGTGGTTTTTGATGAGAGTGTCAAGAAGGTTTTCAAGAGTGCTAAGTTGTGGCTTGATGTGGCGATCGATGCGAACGGAGGGAACGGTGCTTATTCAGCGTTGATCCGTGCTTACACAGTGCGGCAAGGACAGTTGCGACTGAATAAAATGTTTAGTGAAGAATTGATGCAGGAGTCATCGAACCAGGTGGCCGTCAACTTCATGAATACTTTGCTGTACGGATCAATTGAATTCAACTTGGCACCGTGGACCGTGCCTGCAATTGACCAAATCGCTTCCATCGATGCAAGCGCCATCGGTAAAATACTGTTTCCTCAGGAAGGAGCGGAAAAAGACACCGCTGCAAGTCGCAACGCTGGATGGTCTGGCACAATTGGCTTTAGTCTGTTGGGCGGGGAATATCCCTATGAAACGTGGCGATTGATTTCGGCAGGTGATCCCGACTCGGAAATAAAAGGAAGACACGAACTGGCGAGAGTTAATAGGCTGGATGATTTTAAGAATATCTTGTTCGCCATCGATTCCTACAATGTAGCGCTTGAAGCAGTGGCCAAAAATTTTGGTTGGAATGCATTTGAGAGCCTGTTTTCAGTTGTGCCTGAGCAGATAAATATTGCGCGCAGCAGTCGAAGTTATAATCCGTTCATCCAGTCTATTATCAAAGGTACACCTATTTCATCCGCGGTGGATTTGATATTAAGGTATGGGGTGAATGCCTTCCTTGATATGTTCAAACTAACCTATGATGGTGTTTCTTCAGCGTCACTCACTACAGATGCAACATTTGCCGCAAACGCCCATGCGTTTTTCTCGTCTTTATCACCGAGCCAATCTCAAAATATTGTTGCCAGGGCAATTAGAGAATATGGCAGCGCTTCTGATTGGGGAACACTAGCGGCCCAGGAGTCGCCTGCCGGGATGGCGCTACGGAATTCCCTGAAATACTTGAGTGAAATAGTCATTGAAAGAATTGACGGTTTTTCAGGGAGGGGACTAGAACTCTACGACTCTAAAACCGGCGAAGGCTTTATCACCGAACGATGGCTGGTTGATCGCGCGGATATGTTAGGTCGCTTGATAGCCAGGACCAACGGATCATTCGGAGAAAACACGATTCAGGCCCATTCCTACTCGGATCTTCAATCAGGTAAACAAGTGTCTATGACTACCGGGGTTTCAAATCCTCTGGTGATGTTTGGTGATGATGGAAGTCGTTCGCTCAGCGGCGGCCCCAATAGCGACCATCTCTATGGTGGCTTGGGTAATGACACGATCATCGGCCTCGAAGGAAATGATTACATTGAAGGTGGTCAGGGGCGTGATTGGTTAAAAGGCGGAGATGGCAGAGACGTGCTACGCGGTATGTCTGGGGATGATGTATTAGTCGGCGGTCAAGGTAACGATATTCTGATTGGAGGCGTTGGCAGTGATCGATACGAGTTTTCGAGTGGTGATGGCGTCGATCAGATTTCCGACTTTGACGTTGATGGCCAGATACTTATAAATGGTTTACCTATTCCTGCCCTTAAGCGTAGTGGTCCTCTGAGCAATACTTGGGTTACGGAAGATGGGGCTATCGCTTTAACTGTCATCGAAGAGCTTTCTGAAAAAACGCTCCATATCAAATACGGCCGGAATGATCTGGTTTTTATTAAACACTTCACGCCTGGCATGTTGGGCATCCTTCTCCCGGATTACCAAAGCCAGGACTTTTCAGGGCCTGGTCTAACCGTCGTGGGCGACTGGAAAGCAAAAGACACCGACCCCACTGTTCCCGGTGATCAGCTCGCTCATGATGAATTGGGCAACGTTATCGTGCGTAAGGTGAAGCAGAGAAATAAGGCAGATGTGCTTCACGGATCGACGAACGACGACGTCCTAATCGGGCTTGGTGGCTCCGATCAGCTATTTGGTAAAGCCGGAAATGACCGGTTGTTTGCAGATCAGCCGTTAACAATCGAACAAGCGATGGCTGCTGGAGCTGGTCCCGGAAAGGCAAGTCGTGGCGATTGGCTTGATGGGGGGCAGGGTGAGGATCTACTCGTGGGCACTGAGTCCCGAGACGTGCTGCTCGGTGGCGACGGTCCAGATACGCTCATTGGAGGAGCTGGCGATGACAATTTATCCGGTGATGATGTGACCGGGATGCTGGAAAAAACCTGGAATTTCAAAAGGATTGATGTCCCCATTGGTGAAGGTGTCGTTAGCAAGCGTAACGTCTTTGCCCGTGCCTCTCTCAGCGCTCCTGCGGGAGGTGGCAATGACGTTCTTTTTGGTCAGGGAGGCAGTGACTTTATCAACGGCGGCTGGGGCGATGATTTACTCGATGGTGGAACTGAAAATGATGTTTTGAGTGGCGATGGGGGGAATGACACTCTTCATGGTGGCAACGATAACGACATTTTGTTGGGTGACAACCTGGATTGGGGAGGCGGTCTGCAAAGTCGGCACCACGGCAACGATTTGTTGGAGGGGGGCGATGGTAATGATTCCCTGGCCGGTAATGGTGGTAGCGATGTGTTGTACGGCGGTCTCGGTAACGATGAGCTGACCGGCGATGACTTTGTTTTGCAGGGTGTTGAGGGTAACGCAGCAAATTACTTCGGTAATGATTTTCTGGATGGTGGTGCAGGTGACGACACTCTCCAAGGTGGCGGTGCTGATGATTCTCTTTATGGCGGCGCCGGCAACGATGTTTTATCCGGGGATTACTCCGATCACCCGGCTCGATACCAAGGTAATGATTTTCTAGATGGCGGTACTGGTGATGACACGCTTCGAGGCATGGGGGGCTCCGACACGCTGATAGGGGGCGAAGGGAATGACGCCTTGGATGGAGACGAGCACAGCCAGCCAGCCGGACTAACCAATAATGACTACATTCGAGGTGACGCTGGAAACGATACGCTCTGGGGAGGCTTAGGCGCCGACACGCTTCACGGTGGTGCCGATGATGACTTCTTGCTGGGTGATTATGAGCAAACACCCGAAACAGAGCACGGAGCGGACTATCTTGATGGCGGTTCAGGAAATGACACCCTAATAGGCGGTGGCGGAAACGACACTTTGTATGGTGGTGCAGGTGCAGATTACCTTCGCGGTGGTTCCGGTAATAACGTATATAAAGGAGGCCGCGGCAACGACTATTTGGATGGGGAAGACGGCGATGATACCTATCATTTTGGCATTAGTGATGGGCTCGATGTTATTGCTGATGCAGGCGGAAACAACGTCATAAAGTTCGACCCTGGATTTACTGTGGGTAATTTAAAAGCTGACATCATTGTTGTAGATGTTGATCCGGTATTACGAATTTTTAACGGGCTGGGTGATGTTGTTCTGATTCGTGGTTACGATAAATGGCAATATTCATCGTTCAGTTTTAGTGACGGTTCTGTTTTAAGTTTTCAGGACGTTATGAAAATAGTCCATGGCCCGACAGATGTTTCGTCCTTGGCGGAAACGTTTGTGGTGCAAGGTGTAGACGACAGCGTCATTGGGGCTCCAAATAATACTCATATTAAGTCGCAATTAGGAGATAAAGAAAAAACCAATGGGGCGGAGGATGCCAATAATGCTGTGGTTGATATTCCACGAGTTGAAGCTGAAGCTAGTAAATTGTGGAGCGAAGAGTTTCTGGTGAATATGAAAAAGCGCCGCTCGGCATTCATACTAGCATCGGGTTTTGTGCTGAATTCTCAGGGTGCCTGGAGCAAAAATCATATCGTTGATGACGACTACAGCTACCACGAAAAAACTAACATAATTGTTGAACGCTTCCAGGCAGGATCATTGTCAGAGACCCCGGAGCGAATGAGTCTGGTTTCTGGGAGGGCGGTAATTAGCGAAAGAACTTCAAGTGCAACGTCCCATGCTGAGTCCAGACTCCCTGTAGTAGGCGGTATGAAATACAAGCCAAAACAAGAGCCACAGTATTACCCCTCCGGCTCAAGCCATGGTGGTTTTTCTTTAAGTGCTGGGGAAGTTATTGTCGAGCATAAAAGCGCGACTGGTTTCATTCAAGGTTGGTATGTGTATCCACCTGGAAGCTTCGAAGGTAGTGAGTTGAGTTATAAGAAATTCATTTGGGATGTGACGACTGAATCTATCACTCACCAAATTGTTCAAGGCGATGATGAGGGTGGCAGGGTAAATCTCGAAGCCGGTAATATTTTTCATGGTGGAACAGGTGACGACTTGGTGGTTACTTATGAGGCTCCCAATATTTTTTATCGAGAGTATGAGGATAGGATGTCCGGTGCGTTTTTGTCAGGCGGGGCAGGAAACGATACGCTGCTCGGATCAGAGGGCCAAGATTATTTGATCAGTGGCTCAGGGCATGATTGGCTTTACGGAGGAAATGGTCCAGATACTTATATAATAGCCGCGCATAGTGGAGCGACTACTATTGTTGCGGATATTTTAAGCCCTGTTTTTCTTCGTCCAGAAGTGGGCGTTGCCGAGTGGAAAGCTGAGTTCGGATTAGACGATACGGACACCATTAGATTTCCTGAAGGGGTAACGCTTGAGCAGTTGCAGTTAAGCTGGGGTGCTGTGTTAGTTGAGGCGGTTAATATTGAGTTGGCGCCAAACCCCAAACCCGACACCTATCGCAATCCACCCCGTGGACAGATGCTGTATTCGACACTTGATATCTCTTGGAGTAAAGATCAACAAGTTCGCATTGTATTGCCGAATGCTAGTGATCTCGGCGGTTCTGGCATTGAAGTTGTGAAGTTCGCAGATGGGTCAGACATCAGTCTGGAACGCCTTATAAGTAATGGTGAATTGGGTCCCGCGCCTGATACTTATCGCCACGGTGTTTTTATCGATAATGCGCCGGAGTTTGTCTCCCTTAGGGATGATAAAAAACTCCCCCTTGTTGGCGGTCAAGGTAATGATACTTTGAGCGGTAATGGAGATATGCGGGGCATGCAGGGGGATGACGTGATCTCGGGTGGTGCAGAGGACGATATCCTGTGGGGAGGGCCTGGTAACGACACTTTAAACGGCGGCGCGGGTAATGATATTTACAAGTATGAGGGGCTTGGAAGAGATTTAATTGTTAATGCGTCTGGCGGTATGGATGGAATCGATTTTACAGACTTTGGTGCATCCATTCATCAGTTGAAATTTCATCGCGATAATAACGATCTCGTCGTAGTGGTGAATTATGGTGTGGCTCCGAAGATACGAGTGGCCAATCATTTTTTAGGCGGTGACTCCGCGATAAGTTTTGTAAGAACTCAAGGAATGGATAGAACCACTCAGGACTACACCGCTGATCAATTGGTTGGGCTTCTACATCCTCTACCCCCGCTAAGGGATATGGACGATATATTTCTACGTGGTGAGGAGGGGGTTTTGGAGGCGACCAAGGAAATAGCTGAATTTTATGGGCTTAAAATTTAGCTACAGCCCCGAAAAAAAACAGGCAGTGATTATTAGCTAGATCGTACCAAGCGACTTGATCTTGAATTAAAGCCGCCCGCGATAGCCTCCTTTAATATGGCTATCGCGGACAACGCCAGCATTTTAGTATTCGGATAAATCCGCCAGCGGATGCCGACCTTCCCAAGCCTTCTGAAAGTGCGCATCCACCACCGCACCCGGCACATTATTGATGTCTGGCCAATGCCAATGCGGTTTCTGGTCCTTATCAATCAACCGTGCCCGCACACCCTCGCTGAATTCCGGATGACGGCAGCAGTTGAGGCTCAGGGTGTATTCCATCTGGAAAACCTGAGCCAGAGACATATGCCGGGCCCGGATGATTTGCTCCCAGACCAAGTGCGCGGTCAGCGGCGAGCCTTCGCTCAGGGTTTTTGCGGCACGGCTGAGTAACGGATCGGCGCTGTCGCGTTGCAGGCTGATGGCTTTCCAGGCGCAACTCACATCACTGACATCCAGCAGTTCATCGATGTGCTGGCGCCGTGGCAACCACTGGGCTTCGGGCATTTGTGCAACCGCTTCCTGCTGCAAGGCCTTGAGCAAACTGTTGAGTTGCATCGGCGTTTGCTCCTGCCAGTTCAGCTGCAGCAACCCTTGGATCAATTCCTCTTGCTGTTCATCCAGCAGGAAGCGGTCGGCGAGGTCCAGGTCGATGGCATCGCGTCCGTTCATATGGGCGCCGGTCAGGCCCAGAAACAGGCCGAGTTTGCCGGGCAGTCGCGAGAGGAACCAACTGGCGCCAACGTCCGGGTACAGGCCAATGCTGATCTCGGGCATCGCCAGCCGACTGCTCGGCGTGACAATCCGGATGCTCGCGCCTTGCAACAACCCCATCCCGCCTCCGAGCACATAACCATGGCCCCAGCAGATCAACGGTTTCGGGTAGGTGTGCAGTTTGAAGTCCAGGCGATATTCCGCCGCAAAGAAGTGCGCGGCCAGGGGCGGCACCTCTCCGGGATGCGCACGACAGGCTTCCACCAGGCTGCGCACTTCACCGCCCGCACAGAAGGCCTTGGCGCCGTTGCCGCGCAGTAACACGCAGACGATTTGCGGGTCCTTGGCCCAGGTGTCCATTCGATCGCTCAGGGCGTTGATCATCGGCAAGGACAGGGCGTTGAGGGACTTTTCGGCATCGAGGCTGGCGATGCCGATGCGCGCGCCGTCGGTGCCGGTGAGTTCTTCGAAGTGCAGATTCATCGTGACCTCGATCGGGAATTTGAGCGTTCAGTATGATCGCTGTTGAGGAAAGTGCCGGATGTGCGTCAGATCAATTGACAAGCGTGATGGGCTTTCCTAGGGTTCGCCCCATTGTTTTTGCCGGATGTAACCATGACTGCTGACGACCGTATCAAACTCGAACCGAGCTGGAAGGAGGCACTGCGTGCCGAATTCGACCAGCCCTATATGGCGCAGTTGCGTGAATTCCTGCAACAGGAGCGTGCGGCAGGCAAGGAGATCTATCCTCCGGGCCCGATGATCTTCAACGCACTCAACTCCACGCCGCTGGACAAGGTCAAGGTCGTCATCCTCGGTCAGGATCCCTACCACGGCCCGGGCCAGGCCCATGGTCTTTGCTTCTCGGTGCAACCGGGCGTCCCGGCACCGCCGTCGTTGGTGAACATCTATAAAGAGTTGAAGCGCGACCTGAACATCGATATTCCCAGCCATGGCTACTTGCAGAGCTGGGCCGACCAGGGCGTGCTGATGCTTAACACCACCATGACGGTCGAGCGCGCCAATGCCAATGCGCACAAGGATAAGGGCTGGCAGTTTTTCACCGACCGGATCATCGAGGTTGTCAGCGAGCAGCAGCCGCATCTGGTGTTCATGCTGTGGGGCGCGCATGCCCAGAGCAAGCAGAAGCTGATCGACGCGACCAAGCACCTGGTGCTGACGTCGGTGCATCCGTCGCCGTTGTCCGCGTATCGCGGATTCCTGGGCTGTGGGCACTTCAGCCGGACCAACAAGTTTCTTGAGCAGAATGGCGAGACGCCGATTGAGTGGCGGTTGCCGCCACTCTAAAAGCATCGCGAGCAAGCTCGCTCCCACAGGGTTTTTGTGAACGCTGAAGATCCAGTGTGGGAGCGAGCTTGCTCGCGATGGCGGCACCTCGGTCTCAAGAGGACTCAGGCATCCGGTTCCAATACTTGAACAACGGCTCCGCCAGAAACAGCACAAACAACAACCGCATCACCTGCATCGCCGTCACCAGCGGCACCGACAATTGCAGCGTCTCTGCCGTCAGGCTCATCTCCGCAATCCCGCCGGGCATCATGCCCAAAGTCAGCGAACGCAGATCCAGATGGGTCAACGCACTCAACCCCAGCGCCGCCGCCGTGGCGATCAACATGGTCAACACCGTGCCGATCAAGGTCCGTCCCATGAACGAAGGCGCCCGCCGGAAAAACTGTCGGTTGAAGTGACAGCCCAGGCCGCTGCCGATCAGCCATTGGCCAATCTGACTGCCGCCGTGGGGCAAACCGATGTGCAAATCCCAACCGATGCTCACCGCTGCACTCACCAGCAACGGCCCGAACAGCCACGGATTGGGTTGACGAAGACGCTCCCAGAGCCACGCCGCCAAGGCGCCTGCCGGGAACAAAAGGGCCAGCCACCACCCATTGACGGCTGTCGGATGAGCAACTGGCGCACCGTCACCCAACAAATACTTGAACGCCGCCGGCACACACAGCACCACCACCAGTACGCGCAGACTTTGTCCGGCCGCGACACGGCTGAGTACTGCGCCATTGCGCGCGCCGAGGTTGACCATTTCCCCGGAACCGCCGGGCATGCTGGAAAAGAAGGCAGTGGCGCGATCCTCGCCGGTACGGCGCATCAACCAGACGCCAACCACGGCCGACAGGCTGGTGACCAGCGCACCGAAGAAGATCAAACCGAAATGACTCAGCACCTGCTCCATCACCACCGGGGTGAAGTGCAAACCGATGCCGATTCCTACAATCCACTGGCCGCACTTGCGGCCGCCAGGGATTTCCGCCAATTGCCACGGCGTCAGGCAGCGCACGAGGATGATCGCCAGCAACGAGCCGACCATCCACGGCAGCGGCCAGCCGACCTGACTGGCAAGGAAACCGCCCAGCGCGCCGACCAGCGGCGTACCCCACCAGGCGTTGAACGGTGTTCGATCAGACATCGGCGATCGTGCGTTGGGCAGCCGAACGTTTACGCCAGATACGCACGATCGGCATCAACAGCATGATCGCGGTCAGTACCCAGACACCGAACGTGATCGGGCTCGACCAGAGGATTTCCAGCGCACCGTTGGAGATCGACAGCGCCCGACGCAGGTTCTGCTCCATCAATCCGCCAAGGATGAAACCCAGCAGGACGGGCGACAACGGGAAGTCCAGCTTGCGCAGGAGGTAGCCGAAGATGCCGATGCCGATCATCAGGAACAGGTCGAACGTGGTGGCGTGTACCGCGTAGACGCCGATCCCGGTGATGATCGCGATCACCGGCACCAGTGCCCAGTTCGGCACGGCGAGGATGCGGGTGAAGATGCGGATCATCGGGATGTTGAGGATCACCAGCATGATGTTGGCGACGAACAACGAAGCGATCAGGCCCCAGACGATATCGGGTTGCTGTTGGAACAGCAGGGGCCCCGGTGTGATGTTGTACAGCGACAGGGCGCCGATCATCACCGCCGTGGTGCCCGAACCCGGAACACCGAGGGTCAGCATCGGCACCAGTGCGCCGCATGCTGCGCCACCGATGGCGGTTTCCGGTGCCGCCAGGCCACGCATGTCGCCTTGGCCGAAGGTGCCTTTGGCGCCGGCAATACGTTTTTCGGTCATGTAGGCCACGGCGCTGGCGAGGGTCGCACCGGCACCCGGCAACACGCCCATGATGAAGCCCAGCACACCGCAACGAATGTTCACCACGAACACCGCCGAGGCTTCCTTGAAGTTGAACATCATGCGGCCGGTGGCTTTCACCGCTTCCTGACCGTGGTGGGTTTTTTCCAGCAGCAGGAGAATTTCACTGATGGAGAACAGCCCCAGCACCAGCACGACAAATTGAATACCGTCGGTCAGGTGGATGTTGTCCCCGGTGAAGCGGTACACACCGCTGTTGGCATCGATGCCGACGGTCGACAAAAACAGGCCGATCAACGCGGCAATAAACGTCTTCAACGGTCGGTCACCGGCCATGCCGCCAAGGCAGACAATGGCGAATACCATCAGCACGAAATACTCCGCCGGGCCAAAGGCAATCGCCCATTTCGCCAGTAGCGGGGCGAACAGCACCATGCCACAGGTGGCGATGAACGCACCGATGAACGAACTCCATGCCGACAACGACAGCGCGACACCGGCCAGGCCTTTGCGGGCCATCGGGTAACCGTCAAGGGTGGTCATGACGGTGGACGCTTCACCGGGAATGTTCAGCAGGATCGAGCTGATTCGCCCGCCGTATTCGCACCCCAGGTACACCGCCGCCAGCAGGATCAATGCCGATTCCGGCGGCAGGCCCAGGGCAAACGCGATCGGAATCAACAGCGCCACGCCGTTGATCGGGCCCAGACCCGGCAACAGGCCGACCACGGTGCCAATCAGGGTGCCGCACAAAGCGGTCACCAGGTTGTACGGGCTCAGCGCGACGCCGAACCCCTGACCCAAATAGCCAAGCGTATCCATATCAGTTCTCCAGAACGTCGAGCACGCCCAAGGGCAGCGGGACATCCATCAACTTGTCGAACAGCAGGTAAAGGCCGACGGCCATTAGCGTGATGATCACAATGCTGGGCACCCAGCGACCGCCGTACAGGCGCGCCATCGGAATGCCGATCAGGATGCTGGCGACGATGAAACCAAGGGGTTCGAAGGTGCCGGCAAACACCAGCAACAGCGCCACGCAAATGCCGATTTTGTTCAGGGTCTCGCGGTCCATCGGGGGTTCGTCAGCGTCGTGCTTGATCGGTGCGGGACGAAATACCATGTACAGCAGCGCAAGGCCCATCAGCCCGAGCATCAGCAGCGGAAAGGCTCGCGGCCCCACTGGTTCGTAGGAAAAAGCCGCTTGATACGGCCACGCCATCAGCGCCAGGCCAACACAGGCCAGCAACAGCACCGAAGCAAAAATGCGTTGTAAGAGCATGGGAAACTCCTGTGCCGCAGCCCCGCGAAACGGGGCCGCGGCCGCTAGACAGAGGCGATCACTGGATCAGGCCGAACTCTTTGGCCAGCACTTTGTAGTCCGCAACCTGCTTCTTCACGTAGGTGTCCAGCTCCGGGCCGGTCATGGCGAACGGGAACAGTTCACGCTGATCGCGCAGCTTGGCGAAGTCTTCGGACGCCAGCAGCTTGTCGAAAGCGTCTTTCCACCAGGCGTAGTCTTCGTCGCTGACCTTTGGCCCGAGGTAGAAGCCGCGAACCACCGGCCAGACGATGTCGTAGCCTTGCTCTTTGGCGGTCGGGATGTCTTTCATTTCCGGCTCGTCCAGGCGCTTCTCGGCGAACACGGCCAGCAAGCGCATGTCGCCGCTCAGGATGTGTGGCATGGAGTCGGAGATGTCGGTGCTGCCGACCTGAATGTGGCCGCCGAGCAGGGCGGTGGCGATTTCACCGCCGCCTTCGAGGGCGACGTAACGCAGGTCACGCGGGTTGATCCCGGCGGCCTTGGCGATCAATGCGGTTTGCATCCAGTCCTGGCTGCCGACGGTGCCGCCGGAACCGATCACCACTTTGCTCGGGTCTTCTTTCAGTGCCTTGACCAGATCGTCGAGGGTTTTATAAGGCGAGTCGCTTTTCACCGCGATGGCGCCATAACTGGTACCGACGGCAGCCAGCCAACGCACGTTGGTTTCATCGAAACGCCCGAACTTGCCTTGGGCCAGGTTCAGCAAAGAGCCGCTGGACCACGCCACCAGCGTGCCGGCATCGGCGGGGCGCTGAGCGACCACCGCGTTGTAGGCCACAGCGCCGACACCGCCGGGCATGTAGGTCACGCGCATCGGTTTGGTCAGCAGTTTTTCGTTGACCAGCGCGCTCTGCGCCAGTTTGCAGGTGAGGTCGAAACCGCCGCCCGGTGAGGCCGGGGCGATGCATTCCGGACGTTTGGGTTCGGCCATCAATTGACCGGCGAACAGCATGCAGCTGGCGGCGAGGGCGAAACGGCGCAGTGATCGATTCATTATTGTCTCCACGGGAGTTTTTGTTTTTGGGGATGTTTCAGGTGCGGCGGTTTCGCGTCGTGCAGCCGACAACGGCGCTGGCAAGCATCAACGACGGGATTCTGAAGAAAAGGTGGGGCGGGCAAGCCTGAAGCTGTGTGGACAGCATGGTGCAGTACCTCGTTTTATTGTTCTTATTGGCGAAAACGCGTCATGGCGTTTTTCGGGAGCTACATTTCAAAGCACGACTGGAAGGCCGGCAGTCGAAACCCTCCGTGGTGCGACTCTAACGGCCCAACCTTTCACTAACCTTTCAGCAGGCTTTCACGGCTTTCGGGCTTCACAGCAGCGGATGCGGCTGTAAACTCCGCGCCAAAGAATGGCGTCGACCATCCCCTGAATGAGGTAAAGATCCATGCGCGTTCTGCTCGTCGAAGACCATTTGCAGTTGGCCGAAAGTGTCGCCCAGGCGCTCAAGAGCACCGGGCTGACCGTGGATGTGCTGCACGATGGCGTCGCCGCAGACCTGGCCTTGAGCAGCGAGGAATACGCCATGGCCATTCTCGACGTCGGCCTGCCGCGCATGGACGGTTTTGAAGTGCTCGCGCGCTTGCGCTCTCGGGGGAAGAACCTGCCGGTGCTGATGCTGACCGCGCGCAGCGACGTCAAGGATCGGGTGCATGGCCTGAACCTTGGCGCTGACGATTACCTCGCCAAACCCTTTGAACTGACCGAACTCGAAGCCCGGGTCAAAGCCTTGTTGCGCCGCAGTGTGCTGGGCGGTGAGCGTCAACAGCGCTGTGGCGTGCTGGCCTATGATCTGGACACCCGGCGCTTCACCCTCGGTGAAGAATTGCTGACCCTGACTTCGCGCGAACAGGCGGTTCTCGAGGCGTTGATCGCCCGGCCCGGTCGGGTGATGAGCAAAGAGCAACTGGCCTCCCAGGTGTTCGGCCTGGACGAAGAAGCCAGCCCTGACGCCATCGAAATCTACGTGCATCGCTTGCGCAAAAAACTCGACGGCCAACCGGTCGCGATCGTGACGTTCCGTGGCCTTGGCTACTTGCTGGAAAGCCGCGATGCATAAGCCCAGCAGCCTGCGCTGGCGGTTGCTGTGGAACCTCGCGCTGTTGCTGGTGGTGTTAATGCTGGCCAGCGGTTTGAGCGCGTACTGGAATGGTCGCGAAGCGGCCGACACGGCGTATGACCGCACCTTGCTGGCGTCGGCGCGAACCATTGCGGCGGGTGTCACCCAGCGTGACGGCACGCTCAGTGCTGACGTGCCTTACGTGGCGCTGGATACGTTTGCCTACGACAGTGAGGGGCGAATTTTTTACCTGGTCAATGACATCCACCAAAACTTGATTTCCGGTTACGAAAACCTTCCTGCGCCACCGCCCGGAACGCCGCGCACCGATGACTACCCGGCGCTGGCACGGTTTTACAACGCCACCTATCGCGGGCAGAACGTGCGGGTGGTCAGCCTGCTCAAGCCGGTCAGTGAGCCGAACATGAATGGCATGGCGGAAATTCGCGTGGCCGAAACCGATGAAGCACGGGTCAGCATGGCGCGCAGTCTGGCGGCGGATACGCTACTGCGGCTGGGCATGCTGGCGATTGGCGCGCTGTTGCTGGTGTGGTTCGCGGTGAGTGCGGCGTTGCGTCCGCTGGAGCGCTTGCGCACGGCGGTGGAAGAACGCCAGTCGGATGATCTTCGGCCATTGCCGTTGGTGGAAGTGCAGCACGAATTGTGGCCGCTGGTACGCGCGCTCAATCACTTTACCGAGCGGTTGCGCGGACAGTTCGAGCGCCAGGCGCAGTTCATCGCCGATGCTGCCCATGAACTGCGTACGCCGCTGGCAGCGCTCAAGGCGCGGCTGGAACTTGGCCTGCGGGCGAGTGAACCGGAAACCTGGCGCAGTACCCTGGAAACGGCGGCCCAGGGCACGGACAGATTGACGCATCTGGCCAATCAATTGCTGTCGTTGGCACGGGTCGAAAACGGTGCACGGGCCATTGCCGAGGGCGGCGCGCAGTTGCTGGATTTGAGTCAGTTGGCCCGGGAGTTGGGCATGGCCATGGCGCCGTTGGCCCATGCGCGCGGCGTGGCCCTGGCACTCGAAGCGGACGAGCCGGTGTGGCTGCGTGGTGAGCCGACGTTGCTGAACGAACTGCTGAGTAACCTGGTGGATAACGCATTGGCTCATACGCCGTCAGGCGGCAATGTGATTCTGCGGGTCACGGCACCGGCGGTGCTGGAGGTCGAGGATGACGGGCCGGGGATTCCGGTGGATGAGCGGGATCGGGTGTTTGAGCGCTTTTATCGGCGTAATCAACAGGTCGCCGGGTCTGGGTTGGGGCTTGCGATTGTGGGGGAGATCTGCCGCGCGCATCTGGCGCAGATCAGTCTGCATGATGGCGAGACGAAGGGGTTGAAGGTTCGAGTGAGTTTTATTGCCGGGGAGTGAGGGTGCTTGGTATGGCCTCATCGCGAGCAGGCTCACTTCTACGGGGGATTTTCAGTTCAGCGCAGATCCAGCGTAGGAGTGAGCCTGCTCGCGATGGGGGGCGACGCGGTCTCGACTAGTAAAACATCGACCGCGATTCTTCCAGATCCTTGATCACCGCGTCGTTTTCCAGATCAATCCCAAGCTTCTTGAATGAAGGCACGCTGGTCAGGTCGAAACGGGCCAACGGGTGGTCGCTGTCCTTGTGGCAATACAGGCTGGCCACTTGCACCAGATCCACATAATCAATCCGCTCGGATTCACGCTTGAAGTCCAGGTATTGTCCCGGAACCATCACCAGTTTCTCCGGAAACTCCCAAACCCTGAGCAGTTTGTCGCCGATCAGGGGGTGAATGTGGTCGATCACATGGTTGAGGCTGACCGGGTCGGACAGCAGCTCATAGTGATCTTCGGCGTAGGTCAGAATCGGCAACACGCCAATCTGATGCACCAGACCGCCGAGGGCGGCCTGGTCGGGCTTGAGTTGCGTGTAGCTGCGGCACAGCGCATAGCTGACCCCGGCGATCTCCAGGCTTTTGCGCCAGACATCGTGCATCTTCTGCTGCACCACCTCGGAGCGGGCGTGGAAAATCTGTTCCATCACCAGACCGATCGCCAGATTGCTGCTGTAGTTGACGCCCAGTCGCGTGATCGCCGTGTGCAGGTCGTTAACTTCTTGAGTCGCGCGCAGCAGTGGGCTGTTGACCACTTTGATCAGGCGCGCCGACAACGCCGTATCACGGCCGATCACTTTGCTCAGGGTGCTGACACTGATTTCCGGGTCTTCGGCGGCCTTGCGAATCTGCATGGCCACTTCCGGTAACGTTGGCAGAACCAGGTCATCGTTATCGATGGCCTCAACCAAATCCTGTTGGACCTTTTCCGCCAGATCGCTCATTTCGTTTCTCTAGGTGTTGCCACAAATGCTGCGGTTAACGCTGGATCTCGCGATCGCGGTCCAGTGAGTAAGGCAGGTCGAGCAAGTTCAGGGCGGGTCCTTCCAGGGTGCCGAGATGAATGTCGCCACCCTCGGCAGCTTCGGCTTGCAGCACGGCAAGGAGTTCAATGTTTTGTTCCGCGTTGGCCGCCAGCACCACTTCGCCGATGGAACTGCCATGGCTCGGGGAAAACAGCGGCGTGCCGGGGGCGGGCAATTCGCTGGCGTCCAGGGTCAGTCGGTACAAGCGGCGCTTGAGTTTGCCCAGGTACTGCATGCGCGCGACGATTTCCTGACCGGTGTAGCAGCCTTTCTTGAAGCTCACACCACCGACGGCTTGCAGGTTGAGCATCTGCGGAATGAATAATTCTCGTGTTTGCGGCATGACCTGACCGATCCCTGCGCGGATCTGGCCCAGCAGCCATTGATTCAAAGTGCCTTCGGCCAGCAGGGCGGACAGCTTGCCCTTGATGGCGACGGCCTGATCGGCGGCGACCCACAGTTCCGCGCGATCCGGCGAGACGCGGATGGCGATCAGGCCTTCGAGACGCACGACACTGTCGGTGTCTGCCGGCAACGCCAGGCCAAGGCTGCTCAGCGCGGCATCGCCATGATCAAGGCCGAAGCGGACCCAGGCGGCGCTTTCGTCGGTCAATTTGGATTTGGAGAACACGGCGTACTTCTTCAGGTCCGCCAGTTGCGGTTCCAGCAGTTCGGTGGCCATGGCCATCACTACGCCGTCACCTTCCAGCAGGATGCGGAAACTCGACTGCATCCGGCCTTTTTGCGTACAGCGCGCGCCCAGGCTGGCCTGGGTTTCACTGAGGTAATTGAGGTTGCAGGTCAATTGGCCTTGCAGGAATTTGCCGGCATCCGCGCCGCGGACCGCGAGAACGCCTTCGTGAGACAGGGTGCAGAAAAAAGCAGAATCGGCCATGGGTCATCGCAGGGTAAAGAGTCTGGGGGACATCATAAGGGGGCGCCCGTGAAATGGGTAGTTCACAAAAGGTCGGCAGTGCCCGACCAAAGCCGACTGTTCGACGAGGCGCGGGGCTGTATACTTGCCGCCTATTTGAGGAGCGCTCCATGGTCGAAGATGTTGAACTGAATCGCCTCTACTGGCACAGCCGCCGCGGCATGCTTGAGCTGGACGTATTGCTGGTGCCGTTTGTCAAAGAAGTCTACCCGCACCTCAATGAGGTCGACCGCGATTGCTACTGCAGGCTGCTCAAGTGTGAAGATCAGGACATGTTCGGCTGGTTCATGGAGCGCGCCGAATCGGAAGATCCGGAGCTTCAGCGCATGGTTCGCATGATCCTGGACCGTGTCCAGCCCAAGTAATGCGTTCGAATGCCGCTGGCATGCCTCACGGCAGTTGCTGGCGGCGTATCTTCTGGCCCAGCTGTTCGCGCTGGGCTCGTTGTTTCTTTTGTCTATACCGGTCTGGGCCAGTGTGCTCGGCGCTTTCTGCTGTCTGGCGCATGGCGTTTGGGTATTACCCCGTCAGATTCTGCTGACACATCCG
The DNA here is from genome assembly GCF_000514395.1 of Pseudomonas sp. URMO17WK12:I12. Lineage (NCBI taxonomy): Bacteria > Pseudomonadati > Pseudomonadota > Gammaproteobacteria > Pseudomonadales > Pseudomonadaceae > Pseudomonas > Pseudomonas sp. URMO17WK12:I12. Next base: position 23,432 of record NZ_AZVV01000018.1, on the reverse strand, counting down.
CAGGCATATCGCGGCTTGCGTCGCGATGCCGAAGGCTGGCAGTTTTGGAATCAGGCGCGGGGTTGGCAGCCGGTGCAGTTGCGACCGGACAGCCTGGCGCTGCCGTTGATCGTGGTGCTGCGGTTTCGCCTGCGCGGCGAACGACGTATCCGGTCGATCTGCGTACCCCGTGACTCGCAGGCGGCGGATGTGCATCGACGCCTGCGGGTTCGATTGACGTTCAGTCGACGTAGGTGGGCGGCACCAGAATAGTGTCCAAGGCAACCGGTAGCATATCCGGATAGTCGAGGGTGTAATGCAGGCCCCGGCTTTCCTTGCGTTCCATGGCGGACTGGATCATCAGTTCTGCCACCTGGGCCAGGTTGCGCAATTCGATCAAATCGCGGCTGACCTTATAGTTGCTGTAGAACTCGTCGATCTCGTCCAGCAGCAGCCGCACGCGGTGTTGCGCTCGTTGCAGGCGTTTGTTGGTGCGCACGATGCCGACGTAGTCCCACATGAATCGGCGCAGTTCATCCCAGTTGTGCGCAATGATCACGTCTTCGTCGGAATCGGTGACCTGGCTCGCATCCCAGATAGGCAGGGCGGCGGGGATCGATACGTGCGGCAACTGTTCAAGAATGTCCGCCGCCGCCGAACGGGCGTAAACGAAACACTCCAGCAGCGAGTTACTGGCCATGCGGTTGGCACCGTGCAGACCGGTGAAACTGGTTTCGCCAATGGCATACAGCCCCGGCACGTCGGTGCGGCCGTTCTGATCGACCATCACGCCGCCGCAGGTGTAGTGCGCCGCCGGAACCACCGGGATCGGCTGCTTGGTGATGTCGATGGAAAACTCGAGGCAGCGTTCGTACACCGTCGGAAAGTGCGTCTTGATGAACGCTTCGGGTTTGTGGCTGATGTCCAGATAGACGCAGTCGATACCCAGGCGCTTCATTTCATGGTCGATGGCCCGGGCAACGATGTCCCGTGGCGCCAATTCTGCGCGCGGGTCGAAGCGCTGCATGAAACGCTCGCCGTTAGGCAGTTTGAGGTGCGCACCTTCGCCGCGCAGGGCTTCGGTGATCAGGAAGCTTTTTGCCTGCGGGTGGTAAAGGCAGGTGGGGTGAAACTGGTTGAACTCCAGGTTCGCCACCCGGCAACCGGAACGCCAGGCCATGGCGATGCCATCTCCGCAGGCGCCGTCGGGGTTGCTGGTATAGAGGTAGACTTTGGCCGCGCCACCGGACGCGAGGATGACGAAACGTGCGCCGTAGGTGTCGACTTCGCCGGTCCCGCGGTTGAGTACGTAGGCGCCGAGGCAGCGGTCGCCTTCCAGTCCGAGGCGTTTTTCGGTGATCAGGTCCACCGCGACGCGCTGTTCCAGCAATTCGATGTTGGGCCGTTGTCTGGCCTGGGCCAGCAACGTTTTGAATATCGCAGCGCCGGTGGCATCGGCGGCATGAATGATGCGCCGATGGCTATGGCCGCCTTCGCGGGTCAGGTGAAACTCGAACCCGCCGTCTTCGGTTCCGGATTGTTCATCGCGGGTAAACGGCACGCCTTGGTCGATCAGCCATTGAATCGCTTCTTTACTGTGCTCGACGGTAAAGCGCACGGCGTCTTCATGGCACAGGCCACCGCCGGCATTGAGGGTGTCGTCGACATGGGACTCAACGGTGTCGGAGTCATCCAGTACGGCAGCGACGCCACCCTGGGCCCAGAATGTCGAGCCGTTGGCGAGGTCGCCTTTGCTCAGCACCGCGATGCGCAAGTGACCGGGCAGGGTCAGCGCAAGACTCAAACCGGCAGCGCCGCTGCCAATCACCAGAACATCGTGTTGAAACTGTTGGCTCATTTCAGGATTCCGCTCAAAGCGACCCGGGTCGGGGTTGGCGCAAGACTGCTGGAACGGCGAGTCAAGTCGGCCACACAGCCCACTAGTATATAGAGGGGGGGAGCGGCACAATACCCGAGCGCATATGGCATTGTGAAACTACTGTGACGGGAAATACTCGACGCTTCGTCGGATGGTTTTTTGACCGGTTCGACGACAAGGCGACTGTATCGTGGATTTAACAGTATTTTTCTACTCACGGTCTCACAATGTCGGTGCCGTCCGGTTTTAAATAATGGAACTTTTGCCAAAGGCCAAAGATCAATAGACGGTTGCCTGATTCAAGGGACAGTGTCGGCTTCAGGGCAGGATCTGCAGTTTGATCCTTGCTGGCGAATCCGACGACAAGATTATTCGCGCAGCCGGTAACCCGCGCTGCGCTTTTCGTGCGTGCCAAATCAGAGCCCGCAGGAAACTTGCTTGGAGGGGGAGAACTTTTGCGGAAAGCCCGAGTCTATGTTTGCAAGTCTGGTCGTTTAGTTATGCAAGCTTCCTCCGAGCTTATCGAGGAGTGTTCATGCTAACCCAGGAAGAGGATCAGCAGCTGGTCGAGCGCGTTCAACGTGGCGACAAGCGAGCTTTCGATCTGCTAGTGCTGAAATACCAGCACAAAATTCTCGGGTTGATCGTGCGTTTCGTGCACGACACCCATGAAGCCCAGGATGTGGCGCAGGAAGCCTTTATCAAGGCATACCGAGCCCTAGGGAATTTTCGCGGAGACAGCGCGTTTTATACGTGGCTTTACCGCATCGCCATTAACACGGCGAAAAACTATCTGGTTTCGCGCGGCCGTCGGCCGCCGGATAGCGATGTCAGTTCCGAGGATGCAGAGTTCTACGATGGCGATCATGGCCTCAAGGATCTCGAGTCGCCAGAACGAGCGTTGCTGCGGGATGAGATCGAAGGCACCGTCCATCGGACCATCCAGCAACTGCCAGAAGATTTACGTACGGCTTTAACTTTACGTGAATTCGATGGTCTGAGTTACGAGGACATTGCAGCCGTCATGCAATGTCCGGTGGGTACCGTGCGCTCCCGGATTTTCCGCGCTCGGGAGGCCATCGATAAAGCCCTGCAGCCGTTGTTGCAGGAAAACTGAGACAGCGGCGACAGCCAAGAGAGGAACGCCATGAGTCGTGAAGCCCTGCAGGAATCGCTGTCCGCAGTGATGGATAACGAAGCGGACGAACTGGAATTGCGTCGGGTATTAAATGCCTTTGACGATGTTGAAACCCGTGAAACCTGGGCTCGTTACCAAATCGCTCGGGCAGTCATGCACAAGGACTTGCTGCTTCCACGTCTGGATATCGCTGCGGCAGTGTCTGCTGCGTTGGCCGACGAAGCCGTACCGGCAAAAGCCTCCCGTGGTCCATGGCGCAGCCTGGGTCGCCTGGCAGTAGCCGCTTCGGTCACACTGGCTGTACTGGCCGGCGTTCGTTTGTACAACCAGGACGAGATCGCTGGTGTCGAACTGGCTCAGCAATCCAATCAACCGGGTCTGGCCGTTCCTCAGGTCAAGGGTCCAGCTGTATTGGCAGGCTACAATGAGAGTTCGGATGCCACTGGCCCTATGGCCAACGGTGTATTGCAAGGTCAGCCAGGCTGGCACGATCAGCGTCTGCCAAGCTACTTGCGCCAACATGCTCAACAAGCTGCATTGAAAGGCACTGAAAGTGCTCTGCCTTATGCTCGTGCAGCAAGCCTGGAAAACCGCTAAGGAGGATCATGCGCGCCATACCTCTACTTTCGCTTCTGCTCGCAGGCTGGTTTGTCGTACCAGCCCACGCTGATGAAGCCCAGGACTGGTTGACCCGTCTGGGCCAGGCCGAGCAACAGCAAAGCTTTCACGGTACTTTCGTTTACGAGCGTAACGGTAGTTTTTCTACCCATAACATCTGGCATCGCGTCCAGGATGGCAAAGTCCGAGAGCGTTTACTCCAGCTCGACGGCTCCGCACAGGAAGTCGTGCGCATTGATGGGCATACTCAATGCGTCAGCGGCACCCTGATAGCAGGATTGGGGGATTCACCCAATACCGCTGCTCGTGCACTGGATCCACAAAAGTTAAAGAATTGGTATGACCTTGCCGTCATCGGCAAGTCGCGTGTGGCTGGGCGTGCGGCAGTGATTATTTCGCTGACGCCACGTGATCAGCATCGATACGGTTTTGAGCTCCATCTGGACAAAGAAACCGGCCTGCCACTCAAGTCATTGTTGCTCAATGACAAAGGGCAGTTGCTGGAGCGATTCCAGTTCACACAACTGGATACCGCTGACGTGCCGTCTGACAAAGACTTGCAGGCGGGTGATGATTGCAAGGCTGTCACCCTCGACAGTGACAAGGCTTCCGCCATTAAGGTCGCTCAGGTGTGGCATTCGGACTGGCTACCACCCGGTTTTGAGTTGACCAGCAGCAGTGCTCGCAAAGATCCGGAGACCAAAACACAGGTCAACAGTCTGATGTATGACGATGGCCTGGCGCGTTTCTCGGTTTTCCTTGAACCGTTGAATGGCGCAACCGTGACGGACACTCGCACACAATTGGGCCCCACCGTTGCTGTATCCCGCCGTCTGACCACGCCTCAGGGCGAAGTGATGGTGACCGTGGTCGGAGAGATCCCGATAGGCACCGCAGAACGGATTGCGCTATCCATGCGCACCGATGCCACCGCAACCAAGTAGTGGGTCATTACCGAAATGTTTGGTGAGCATTTCAATTTGCAAAAAAACCTGAATTTTTCTATAGGTCAGAGCCTCACGGCTCTGGCCTTGTTTTGTTGTTCCCGGAACAAAAATACCGGCGTATTGTTCCCGGTGTTCCTTGCTCCATATCGCTTAACCATGCTCGTCGTAACGGGAGCCGTATGTCGATACCACGCTTGAAGTCTTACCTTTCCATTGTTGCCACCGTGCTGGTACTCGGTCAGTCGGTCACTGCGCAAGCGGTCGAACTGCCTGATTTCACCCAGTTGGTCGAGCAGGCCTCGCCTGCCGTGGTGAACATCAGTACCACCCAGAAACTGCCGGACCGCAAAGTGTCCGGGCAAATGCCGGACCTTGAAGACCTGCCGCCACAGCTGCGCCAGTTCTTCGAGCGGGGCATGCCTCTACCGCGTTCGCCTCGTGGTGATCGCCAGCGTGAAGCCCAGTCCTTGGGTTCTGGCTTCATCATTTCGCCTGATGGCTACATCCTGACCAACAACCATGTGATTGCCGATGCGGATGAAATCCTCGTGCGTCTTGCTGATCGCAGTGAGCTGAAAGCCAAGCTGGTCGGCACTGATCCACGTTCCGACGTGGCGCTGCTGAAGATTGAAGGCAAGGGCCTGCCAGTGCTTAAACTCGGCAAATCCCAGGACCTGAAAGCCGGTCAGTGGGTGGTCGCCATCGGTTCGCCGTTCGGTTTCGACCACACCGTGACCCAAGGCATCGTCAGCGCCATCGGGCGTAGCCTGCCAAACGAAAACTATGTGCCGTTCATCCAGACCGACGTGCCGATCAACCCGGGTAACTCGGGTGGCCCGCTGTTCAACCTTAATGGCGAAGTGGTCGGGATCAACTCGCAGATCTACACCCGCTCCGGGGGCTTCATGGGCGTATCGTTCGCGATCCCTATCGATGTCGCCATGGATGTTTCCAATCAGCTCAAAGACGGTGGCAAAGTCAGCCGTGGCTGGTTGGGTGTGGTGATTCAGGAAGTGAACAAGGACCTGGCCGAGTCGTTTGGTCTTGAGAAACCGGCCGGTGCGCTGGTCGCTCAGATCCAGGACGATGGCCCGGCAGCCAAGGGTGGCCTGCAAGTGGGCGACGTGATCCTGAGCATGAACGGTCAGCCGATCGTCATGTCGGCCGATTTGCCACATCTGGTAGGCGCACTGAAAGCGGGCGCCAAGGCCAATCTTGAAGTGATTCGCGAAGGCAAACGCAAGAACGTCGAACTGACGGTCGGCGCGATTCCTGACGAAGGCAAAGAACTGGATTCGATGCCTAAGTCGGGCGTTGAAATCAGCAGCAATCGTTTGGGTGTCGCCGTCGCCGAACTGTCTGATGAGCAGAAGAAAACCTACGACCTCAAAGGTGGTGTGGTGATCAAGGAAGTTCAGGACGGTCCTGCCTCGCTGATTGGCTTGCAACCAGGTGACATCATCACTCACCTGAACAACCAGGCCATCAGCTCCAGCAAGGAGTTCACCGAGATTGCCAAGGCGCTGCCGAAGAACCGATCGGTATCGATGCGGGTTCTGCGTCAAGGTCGTGCCAGCTTCATCACCTTCAAACTGGCTGAATAAGCCGGTTGTTGGCTGAATAAAAAAACGCCTCGAAAGAGGCGTTTTTTTGTGCCCGGAATTTGCAGCCAGGCCGTCAGCCCATCATGTCCTTGATCATGCGCTCCTGCTCCATCAACTCACGCTGACGTGCATCGATACGCGAAGACAACGGGAAGTTGCTGCCAGCCTTACGCTTGGCGAAGTCCAGTTGCTGAATGGCCTGACGATAGTCGCCGACCAATGCAAAGTACTCCGCGCGAGCTTGATGCAGGCCGATGATGTTGCCGGAAAGGCCGCGAGTCTCGGCCACCTGATACCACACGTCAGGATCGTCCGGGCGTGACTTGAGCAGGCCTTCCAATGCCTTTTCAGCATCGGCGGTGCGGTTCTGTTTCAGCAGCAGATCGACACGCACCTGATTCAGCGGATAGTTGCCGGGGTATTGCGTGAGCAACCGGTCGACGCGTGATTGAGCATCCGGCAGGCGATTGTTGGTGATGTCCAGATCGACTTCCGCCAGGTTATAGATGATCTCGTTCGGCGCCTTGGCCAGCAGAGGCTTGAGGTTCTCCCGAGCTTCATTCAACTGACCCCCCTTGATCTGGGCGATGGCCAGGCCATAGCGCGCGACATCGTTTTTCGGGTTTTCTTCAAGCAGGGCACGGAAGCGCTTGGCGCCCAGGCCAGGGGTTTCTTCGTAGAACAACTGGACGCGCGCGCGAATCAGCTGATAACGCAGGGTGTCCTCGATGCCGCCCTGCGGAGCCTGTTCGGCGCGGTTGCGGGTGTCGGCGATCCGCGATTCGGTGACCGGGTGAGTCAGCAGGAATTCCGGTGGCTTGGCGTCGAAGCGGTACTGGCGCCCCAAGCGCTCGAACATGGTCGGCATCGAGCGCGGGTCGTAACCGGCTTTTTCCAGATTGACGATGCCGATGCGGTCGGCTTCCTGTTCGTTCTGACGCGAGAAGCGTCGCTGTTCCTGGATCGCCGCCGCTTGCGTACTCGCAATGGCCGCGATCCCGGCATCGCCGGCACCGGCCGCCGCAATCACGATCCCGGCCAGCAGGGCGGCCATCATCGGCACTTGCATGCGTTGCTGGGCTTCAATGCCACGGGCAAAGTGGCGTTGCGACAAGTGAGCCAATTCGTGAGCCAGTACCGAGGCGTATTCACCCTCGGTCTGCGCATTGAGGAACAAGCCGCCGTTGACCCCGACAATCCCGCCCGGCGCCGCAAAGGCGTTGAGCTGCGGGCTGTTGATCAGGATGAACTCCAGGCGCCGGTCATTGACCTGGCTGGTCTCCACCAGTCGGTAAACGCTGGATTCGACGTAATCCTTGAGCTGCGGATCGTTGAGCTGCGCCACCTGGCTGCGCAACAGCGCCAGCCACGCACGGCCCAACTGGTGTTCCTGTTGTGGCGAGACGATGGCAGAACTGGCGTCGCCGAGTGACGGCAGGTCGTCGGCAAAGCCCGGTGAGGCAAGCAGGCAAGCGAGCGTCAGCAGGGTAGGGCGCAAAAAAGTCATGCACAAAGCCTTAGTCGACAAAGACCTTACTGTAGCCGGACACTGGGCTTGGGACCAGATATTCTAGGCAACTCAACCACCTGACTCGGAGTGAAACAATGACCGACGCTGTAGAGCATGACGTCGAACTGGACGCCAGCGGCCTGAATTGTCCGTTGCCCTTGCTCAAGGCCAAGCTGGAGCTCAATCGCCTGGCCAGCGGCGCGGTGCTCAAGGTAATCGCCACGGATGCGGGTTCGCAGCGTGACTTCCGCACCTTTGCCCGATTGGCCGGTCATACGCTGCTTCGCGAAGAAGATGAGGCGGGTGTTTACCGCTACTGGTTAAAAAAAGCCTGAAACCTGCTGCGTTCGTTTTTAAGGAATATTGATGTTCAAGGTGTTACGCGACTGGATTCAGCGCTACTTTTCCGATGAAGAAGCCGTGGTGCTGGCGGTGCTGCTGGTGCTGGCATTCACCGCCGTGCTCACCTTGGGCGGCATGCTCGCGCCGGTACTGGCCGGGATGGTGCTGGCGTACCTCATGCATGGCCTGGTGGCCACCCTCGAACGTTTGCGCATGCCCGGTGGCGTGGCGGTGGGGCTGGTGTTCACACTGTTCATGGGGGCGCTGCTGGTCTTCATGATTGTCCTGGTGCCGCTGCTGTGGCATCAGCTGATTACGCTGTTCAACGAGTTGCCCGGCATGCTCGCCAAGTGGCAGTCGCTGTTATTGCTGCTGCCCGAGCGCTATCCGCATCTGGTGTCCGATGAGCAGGTATTGCAGGCCATCGAAGTGGCACGGGGCGAGATCGGCAAATTCGGCCAGTGGGCGCTGACGTTCTCGTTGTCGAGTCTGCCGTTGCTGGTGAACATCATGATCTACCTCGTTCTGGTGCCGATCCTGGTGTTCTTCTTCCTCAAGGACCGGGAGATGATCGGCCAGTGGGTGCGCGGTTATCTGCCCCGTGAACGGGCGTTGATCACCCGCGTCGCTCATGAAATGAACCGGCAGATTGCCAATTACATTCGCGGCAAGGTCATCGAGATCTTCATCTGCGGCGGTGTGACCTACATCGGTTTTGTCGTGCTGGGGCTTAACTACGCCGCGCTGCTGGCCTTGCTGGTGGGCGTGTCGGTGGTGGTGCCTTACGTCGGCGCTGTGGTAGTGACCGTGCCGGTCATGCTGATTGCTCTGTTCCAGTGGGGCTGGAGCGATCAGTTCATCTATTTGATGGCGGTCTACGGGATCATTCAGACGCTGGACGGCAACGTGCTGGTGCCGTTGCTGTTCTCGGAGGCGGTCAACCTGCACCCGGTCGCGATCATTTGCGCGGTGCTGTTGTTTGGCGGGTTGTGGGGATTCTGGGGGGTGTTTTTTGCGATTCCGCTGGCGACGCTGTTCAAGGCCGTGCTGGATGCGTGGCCGCGCAAGGAGCCAGAAGTCGCGCCGCTGCTTTAGTACTACAGCGAGGCTGATGGCCTCCATCCCGAGCAAGCTCGGTCCCACAGGAATATCACGATACCTGTGGGGCCGAGCTTGCTCGCGATAGCGTCGTAACAGGCGCCAAAAAAATCAGGCCTTATTCAAAGCCTGAGCCGCCGCCAACACCGCATCCACATGCCCCGGCACCTTCACACCGCGCCATTCCTGACGCAGTACACCGTTCTTGTCGATCAGGAACGTGCTGCGATCGACGCCCATGTATTCCTTGCCATACAGCTTCTTCAGCTTGATCACATCAAACAGCTGGCAAAGCGCTTCTTCCTTGTCGCTGATCAGCTCGAAGGTGAACGCCTGCTTGGCCTTGAAGTTTTCGTGGGACTTGAGGCTGTCACGCGACACGCCGAATACTTCGGTGTTGGCCGCTTTAAACGCCTCAAGCTGATCGCGAAAGCCCTGACCTTGAGTGGTGCAACCCGGCGTGCTGTCCTTGGGATAGAAGTAGATCACCACTTGCTTGCCTTTAAGGCCCGCGAGGCTGACGGTCTGTCCATTGGTGGCGGGTGCTTCGAAGTCGGCAACCGGTTGGTCGATGGCAACGGCCATGAAAGCTTCCTTACATTGGGTTTTGTGGGCGCCACGGTTCGATCAGCGCGTCCAGGTTCAGCGCGTCGGCGAAATCCAGGAACTGATCGCGCAGCCAGCTGATCTGCACGCCAGCCGGCAAGGTCACGGTAAACGTGGCGTTGAGCATGGTGCCGCCGGTTTGTGGCGCCTGATAGGTGTCACAGGTCAGGTTTTCCAACTCGACGTTGTGGTCCATGAAGAACTGGCACAGCTCATTGATGATGTCAGACCGGTAGGCCGAACTGACATAAGCCACGTAAGGCAGCGCCTGAGGACGGTTCTCCAGGGCCGCGCTGCGCACCACATTGACGGTGAACGCATGCTTTTTGGAGAGGCTCGGCAAGCTGCCTTCCAGACGCGCCAGGGCGTCCCAGCTACCGGAAATCTCGAGGATCAACGCACTGCACTCGCCATGACGGGTCAGGCGGGAAGTGACCACGGCGCAGCGATTTTCATGGCTGGCGCGGCACAGGACGTTAGTCAGCTCCATGGGGTTGGCGCCGAGGGCACTGATGACAAGGAATTGTTCGCGAACTGTGGGGGTGGACATGCAGCATTCCTAAAGCGATGAGCGGTCGGTACGACTAAGGGCTTTTTTCGGGGACAAGCCTGCGGATGCGAATTCAGAAAACCCGAGTCACAAGTTGCAACGTGCTCCAGTGAGGCCGGAGCGAGGGGTGGCAACGCTGGATCGGGGCTTGTGATGCCGTAAATGGAGGCTTGAACCTGGCGTACGAGCTTATCAGTACCGATCAAAGTCTGAAGGGTAGCGAAAAGCAACGCCAAGGGGAATGGCGGCAGCGCAGTACTTTGCTTGTGCAAGCATCTTGGCGCCAGTACCATTACCGCTCTCTTTTTCCGGCAGGAGCGGTTTCATGATTGCGGGCAGTATGGTGGCACTGGTCACACCCATGGATGCACAAGGGCGTCTTGACTGGGACAGCCTCAGCAAACTCGTGGACTTCCACCTTGAAAACGGCACCCATGCCATTGTCGCGGTCGGTACTACCGGCGAGTCGGCAACCCTCGACGTAGACGAGCACATCGCGGTCATCAAGGCCGTGGTCAAGCAGGTCAATGGTCGTATTCCGGTGATCGCCGGCACCGGCGCCAATTCGACCCGTGAAGCCGTCGAACTGACCCGCAACGCCAAAGCGGCCGGCGCCGATGCCTGCCTGCTGGTCGTTCCGTACTACAACAAGCCGACTCAGGAAGGCTTGTACCAGCATTTCAAGCACATCGCTGAATCGGTCGACATTCCACAGATCCTCTACAACGTTCCTGGCCGCACCTCCTGCGACATGCAGGCCGAGACCGTGATTCGCCTGTCCACCGTGCCGAACATCATCGGTATCAAGGAAGCCACTGGCGACCTGAAACGTGCCAAGGCAATCCTTGATGGCGTGAGCAAGGACTTCATCGTGCTGTCCGGCGATGATCCGACCGCTGTCGAGCTGATCCTGATGGGCGGCAAGGGCAATATCTCTGTCACCGCCAACGTCGCCCCGCGCGAAATGGCCGACCTGTGCGAGGCCGCGCTCAAGGGCGACGCCGAGACTGCGCGGGCCATCAACGAAAAATTGATGCCGCTGCACAAGGACCTGTTCATCGAAGCCAACCCGATTCCGGTGAAGTGGGCTTTGGTCGAAATGGGCCTGATGCATGAAGGCATTCGCCTGCCGCTGACCTGGCTGAGCACACCTTGTCATGAAACGCTTCGCTCGGCCCTGCGCCAGTGCGGCGTCCTGGTTTAATTGAGGAAGTACAACGCATGAAGCGAATGGCCGGACTTTCCGCACTTGCCTTGATTATCTCCAGCACCAGTGGCTGTGGATGGGTCTGGGGCCCGGAAGGTTATTTCCGTGACCGTGGTAGCGACTACCTGGAAGCGCAACAGACAGCACCCATGCAATTGCCACCGGATGTCACCACCGCCAAACGTCTGGATCCGCTGCTGCCGATCCCGCGTAACGTGGCCGATGACACCGCCAAGGGCGAATACATCGTTCCTCGTCCGCAGCCGTTGTCGGCGTCGGCCGATGCCAGTGCCTACTCCCTGCAGAAAGTCGGCGATTCGCGTTCGATCCTGGCGCAGAACCCTCCGGCCGAAGTCTGGCCAGTGGCTGTGCAGTTCTTCCAGGACAACGGTTTCCGTCTGGATGAACAAAAGCCGCAAACCGGCGAATTCACCACGACCTGGCAGCATTCCGACGAACTGTCCGCAGCGATGGCTAAACGCCTGAGCGCAGCCGGCGTCAGCACCGACAGCCAGACCCGCGTGCGAGTGCGGATCGAGCCGGGCGTGCAGCGCAACACCAGTGAAGTCTATGTGGTCAGCGCCGAGCGTCCTGCCGGCAGCACCGCCGATGTGGACTTCACCAACCGTTCGGTCAACACCGGCCTGGATGCAGCACTGGTCGACGACATGCTCGCGAGCATGAGCCGCATTTCGGAGAAGGGCGGTTCGGTCTCCATGCTGGCTTCGCGTGATTTCGATACGCCAAGTCGTATCAGCATGAGCGAAGACGGCAGCGGCAACCTGGTTCTGAACGTCGGCAACGACCTGGACCGTGCCTGGTCGAGCGTCGGTCGTGCGCTGGAACAGGGCGAATGGCGCGTTGAAGACATCAACCGCAGCCTGGGCCTGTACTACATCAACCTGTCCGAAAAAGCCGAGAAGAAAGACGAGAAGCCTGGCTTCTTCAGCAACCTGTTCGGCAGCGCGCCGAGCAAGGAAGAAGTTGAAGCCCGTGCCGAGCGTTATCAGGTTCGCCTGAGCAAGGTCGGTGAAAACGTCCAGGTAACCGTCGAGAAAAACATCAACACCGTGGCGCCGGCAGACGTGGCGCGTAAAGTGTTGAGTGAGATTCAGGACAAACTGGGCTGATCACATGCGTTTTGCCGTTCTCGGCAGCGGTAGCCAAGGGAACGGCACGCTGGTAGCCAGCGATGACACGTACGTGCTGGTGGATTGTGGTTTCTCCCTGCGGGAAACCGAAAAACGCCTGCTGCGCCTGGGTGTGAACCCTGCGCAGTTGAGCGCGATACTCGTGACCCACGAACATGCCGACCACGTGCATGGCGTGGGTTTGCTGTCTCGGCGCTACAATCTGCCTGTCTACCTCAGTCGCGGGACCCTGCGCGGGATGCGCAAACCGATTGAACCGGCTGGCCTTCTGGCCGGCGGCGAGCAACTGCAGATCGGCGCTCTGAGCATCGGCGTCATTGCCGTGGCCCACGATGCGCAGGAGCCGACGCAATACGTCTTCAGCGACGGTGAGCGGCGCTTCGGCCTGCTGACTGACCTGGGCTCGTATTGCGACACGGTGCTGGACGGCTATCGGGACCTCGATGCGTTGATGATCGAGTCCAACCATTGCCGTGACATGCTGGCTCGCGGTCACTACCCCTACTTTCTCAAGCAGCGGGTGGGCGGTGAACTGGGACATCTGAACAACCACCAGGCGGCATTCCTGGTGTCTGAGTTGGGCTGGCAAGGCCTGCAACACCTGGTCCTGGCCCATCTGAGCAGCAAGAACAACCTGCCGCAGCTGGCCCGGCAATGTTTTGTCGACACCCTCGGGTGCGACCCGGACTGGCTGCAACTGGCCGATCAAGATTCAGGGCTCGACTGGCGACACATCGCCTAGCCCATCTACTTAGCAAGCGGAGCCCATCATGGAAAAACGTGAAGAACTCTACCGCGGCAAAGCCAAATCGGTTTACAAGACCGATGACGCTAACCGCTTGATCCTGCTGTTTCGCAACGACACCTCGGCGTTCGACGGCAAGCGCATCGAGCAGCTCGACCGCAAAGGCATGGTGAACAACAAGTTCAACGCCTTCATCATGCAGAAACTCGAAGCCGCCGGCGTGCCGACCCAATTCGACAAACTGCTGGGCGACAACGAATGCCTGGTGAAAAAACTCGATATGATCCCGGTCGAGTGCGTCGTGCGTAATTACGCCGCCGGCAGCCTGGTCAAGCGCCTGGGCGTCGAAGAGGGCATGAAGCTCAACCCTTACACCTTCGAACTGTTCCTGAAGGACGACGCCAAGGGCGACCCGTTCATCAACGAATCCCACGTCGTGGCCTTCGGTTGGGGCACCGCCGAGCAACTGGTTCGCATGAAAGAACTGTCGCTCAAGGTCAACGAAGTCCTGAGCAAACTGTTCGACGACGCCGGCCTGCTGCTGGTCGACTTCAAACTCGAATTCGGCGTATTCCACGACGGCTCCATCGTCCTGGGCGACGAATTCAGCCCGGACGGCTGCCGCCTGTGGGACAAGGCCACCGGCAAGAAAATGGACAAGGACCGCTTCCGTCAGGGCCTCGGTGACGTCATCGAAGCCTACGAAGAAGTCGCCAATCGTCTGGGCGTACCGCTTTAATCGACGCAAGCATCTGATAGCACAGAATTATTTTGCTTAGGGGGGTTCGCTTCCTGCGAAAGTGTTGTTATGATGCGCGCCGTTGGAGAGATGCCAGAGTGGCCGAATGGGACGGATTCGAAATCCGTTGTACCTTCACCGGTACCTAGGGTTCGAATCCCTATCTCTCCGCCATTATTGAACAAGACTAAGCCCCTGTAATCGTTAGAGATTACAGGGGCTTTTTCGTTTCTCAAGTTTGGTTTAGGGCAAATCTAGGGCATAAAAGGCTTCTATGAAACCGCTCTAGGCTGCTACAGCCCATCCGTTTAACGGCCGTGGCACTTCTTGAATTTTGTCCCGCTACCGCACCAGCAGGGTTCATTGCGCCCCGGAATTCGTGTTGGGCTTTTGGCTAACGCTGACGATGAGGTCATTAATTCAATTGTCCGGCGGCTCAGGGCTACCGCGTCCGCTTTAATTGCGTCCGAAGTCATCTGCTCGCGCCGAATCCAGTATGGAGTTGCATGTTTGTACTGGCCCTGCTCACAGACTTCAATAACGAGCATCATCACCTGCTCGACATTAAGGGATTCAGCTACGGCTTGTGCTTTGAACTGAGCGGCTGAGATGTCAGGAGTATCACCATTGCGATGCAGCCAAAACAGCAGTCCCACGTCAACGCGTACTGCAAAATAACGGTGTTTGTACTGACGAAGGCTTTTTCTCAAAGGTTCAAGCTGCTGAGCCAAGTCCTTACGACCTTCAGAGCTAAAATCTCGCAATTTGTTATCAGCCTCGATCCAACCGGAAGCTCGAGTCTCATCCAAAGCTGCGAGTATCCCTTGCAGCTCTTCTGGAATTTCTTGTGTAGGTAGCTGCTTTTTTTCCCATTCGTGCTGGCTGAAATAATCATCCACAATGGAACTCATACCATCCATGGTAATAAGGGTTGCTCCTTCCTTCAGTTGTCGTCGCACGGTTTCGCAAAAGCGATTGTTCGTAATGTATGCCCCCAGATGATCAAATTCGTCGAAAAGGAATACCTCTTTGATCCCTCCAGCTTCCTGCCGAATACTCAGATAATGGATTAGTGCTCCGGTATCGGGAAGGAAACGGTTGAGTACCAGCAGCTCGTCGATGGCCACTGAAATAAATGGATGCTTGCCCAAAATTGGACTAATCCCTGTCAGCTGTTTGCTACCAGTGGAAAAAGGCGAATAAGACTCAACTGTTAATCCTACGGGTAGAACCAGCCAGTAGTCGGAGAGACGGATTCGAGCCACCTCTACGTACCGGCCATCTTTGAATTCGTATATTGGCACTTCGTCCGCTGAAGCGAGGTATTCAATGAACCGTTGACATTGATCGTAGGCTTTCACGACCAAGTCACGCACAGCCCTTGCATGGCGCTCGAAGCTTTCGGCGGGTGAGGCTATCGTCGCGGCGGCGCCTGACTTCGCCTCAATAACCGCGAGCACTCTGTCGAGCATGACCAAAGTATCGTTCTCGAACCACTTACCATTGCGACGGTAATAAACCTCGTTCAGAATTTTTGCACCTTTTAGCTGGCGACCAAAAATTTTTACAAATGAACTCTCACTCCAATCCTTCTGGTTTTGTTTGAAATTTTCGGAATATCCGGGATCTCTAACTAAAAGGTTGTAAAGAATCGCTCGATACGCGGCATCGCGGGCAAAACTTGGATCGGTTAGGTAATGAGCACCATCTAATTTGATCAGCGGTTTTTTGCGTGCGGGCAGCGTACGAAATGGAGTTCCTGAGTAATCTCCGGGAGCATAGAATTCTGTTTCTTCGGCCAACTCGTATGAGAGATCGTCTAAAAGAATATCTGGGAGATTGGTATGGTGCCGGGCGTTGCAGATGCCCCCTTGAAAAAGATCAACGAATGCAGCGCTAGCTGAGTTGGCCTCTTCCGCACGCTCGGCTCTCCATTGTTTCATGCCTTCTTCCATTGACTGTCCGCGAGACTGCACAAACCGTTGTGCATTATTCATGGAGCTTTCAATTGCACGAGCGGCCTTGTCATGCCCCATTCGTATTGAGTCGGCCAGCGCTTGTATACCGATTGCTACTTCGTCAGCCCCTATGCCATAGGTGTGTAGAAGGGCATCATGGTGTGGTTGAAGGGCGAAGCTGAAAAACTCTTGCTCCAATACCTGGTAGCGTCCTCCACGAATCAAAATCCACGTGGAGAGGGCGCGAAACATGAGGTCTCTCGTTCCAGGTCCATACTCGGTTTCGGAGGTTCCCGAGGCAATAAGCATTGTAGCGATCATTGATGCCATTCTCAGCTCCGCGGCAACGAGAATGATCTCCGTGCAGATAGCCTCATCGAGTGCGGTATCCACTTCCAGCGGAGTCGTCGCCAACACGGCATGAACGTATTCAAGCAAGAATTGGGCTTCATCAACGTTAAGCTTTGCTGAATATTTTGCCGTCTTGTCCACTGCGTCTTCGTCTGACCTCGTGATTCCACCAAACAACAGACCGGCGTAGATATACCCCAGCAAATCCTTGGGAGGTTGAGTCGTAATGAGTTGCCGCAATCTCAGCGCCAAAGTTTTCAAATCGTTCAACGCTTCTGATACATGTGTTTCAGAAAAAGCATTTTCACTTAAACTCATGGCGACGATCCTTGGCAACGTTCAAAGATCAGAACATTACATCAATTTAAAGCAGGCCCGTATCGGGCTTATGTTCAATCCGTTCTAAACCCCAACATCTTCGAGACGATACCCGCCATGCTCTTGGTGTCCTTCGGTATCCATCTCCCGTAATGCTTTCGTACCATGGTTGTATCGGCGTGCCCCAGCTGCCTGCGCGAGCTGAACGCCCTGGCTGATCGGGATGAGTTCGAAGCGATTACGCGCAAGATCAATGGCGGCCTCAATGGCCTGACGGATCGACTACAGCTGTGGGAGCGGGCGAGGGCGGTGCTATGCGTCTCGTCGACCTGAGTCCTACGCCGTATCGGCTGTTCGCCGTTGGTGTGTTGCTGATCGCCGTAGCTGGTGGTTCGGCCGCGTTGGCCTGGCAGGTACAGGACTGGCGCTACGGCCAGCAACTGGCGGAGCAGTCCAGTCTGCACACCGACACTATTAACCAATTGATGTTGGTCTCGGCCGCGCAACAACGTGCCGAACAGGACAAACGCCAGTCGCTTGAACAACGGCTTTCCGCCAGTGAGCAAACCCATTACCGAGTGTTAAGCGATGCCCAACGTGATCAAGGTCGCCTGCGCGACCGTCTTGCCACTGCTAATGTGCGCTTGTCAGTCCTACTCGACGCCACTGAATCCGCCAGTGGCTGCGCAGTGTCAGCCACCCCCGCAACCGGCGGCGTGGTTCATGGCCCCACAAGAGCCCAACTTGACCCAGCGCATGCTCAACGAATTATCGGCATCACCGATGCCGGCGACCAAGGACTGATCTCCTTGGCGGCCTGTCAGTCCTATGCCAAAGAAGTCTCAACACCGAAGTGAAAAAGAGCGGCCGGGGTGGATGCGTCAACATCCAACCCGACCGCCGTCCCTGCAGATTGCCCCTGCAAGTCCAGCCAAGGCTCTTACTCCGTGCACGAAGCGCGGCGAGCCTAGCACCTGTTCATCCATACAGTAAAGGTCTTGCACTCTATGTCTACCCCCATCATCCCTTGGATGGGCGGCAAACGCCGTCTGGCCGATCGCCTCATTCCGCTTTTTCCGCCCCACGAATGCTACGTTGAAGTCTTTGCCGGCGGCGCCGCGCTGTACTTCATGCGACCCCAAGCCGCGCCGGTTGAAGTTCTCAACGACATCAACGGCGACTTGGTGACGTTGTACCGCGTCGTGCAGAACCACTTGGAAGAATTCGTGCGCCAGTTCAAATGGGCGCTTAGCTCACGCCAGGTGTTCGAGTGGCAGAAGATGACTCGCCCCGAAACCCTCACCGACATTCAACGCGCCGCCCGATTTTTCTACCTGCAGCACCATGCCTTCGCCGGCAAGGTCACCGGGCAGACCTTCGGTACCGCGACCACCGGCCCAGCGATCAACCTGCTGCGGATCGAGGAAAACCTCTCGGCCGCGTGGCAGCGCCTGTCTGGCACCTACGTTGAAAACTTGCCTTGGCTTGATTGCGCAGAACGCTACGACCGTGCCCACACCTTCCACTACATGGACCCACCTTACTGGCAGACCGCCGGCTACGGTGTGGACTTTCCGTTCGAGAACTACGAGCGAATGGCTGACTTCATGCATCGTTGCAAAGGCAAAGTGATGGTCAGCATCAACGACCACCCGGACATCCGACGGGTGTTTGAGGGCTTTCATTTCGAAACGTTGGACATCCATTATTGCAATACTAATCAGCGTCAAGGAAAGGCAGAGTTGAGTGGAGAACTGGTGATTATGAATTGGAAGCCCGATGCATTGGGAGGGTTGTTTTAGATAGTGATAATTGTACTTCCTGGCTAACCATGTCCAGATCTGTCGCTGATCGCTCTTGTGGCAGTACAGTTCGCTAACAACAAAAAGCACCGTCTGCTGCGGGGCCATTTAAAAGAAGGTTGTTATTGTTTTGCCCGGGAAAATACCGCCAGCTTACATATAAAAATTCTGCCCAGTAAATAAGGGTGAGAATTTACTTGATTAGCCCTGTTCTTGATATTCAAATTGTTCGTACTATAATTTGGATGCTTTCGGCCAGCCAAAAGCCACCGCTGCGAGTATTAGGCTCAAGATAAACAAAATTTTCGCCGCTGTAACGAGAAAGTCAAAATCATCGGTACTCCCCCCACCTCCGGTCACGGTGCCTGCAACACCGCCCATCCACAGCAAGGCACTGAATATCGAAATGGCAAAAAGCACAGCCGCCAATACTCCCAAGAATTTACGCATCGTGCAGGTCCTTTAGCTATTGTGTCTTGTTGGCTAGCATGGCTCAAAAAGCCATTGCAGCGCTTTTGGGTAGGGCTTTTCTACCGCGACGCACTAAATTAAATCGTCGCGGTTGGATTTAACTTCGTCACTCAGATTTCCGGTCTGCTTTCTGGGTGCTCCGCGTCATAACCTTGCTCAGGGTGAGGTGGAAGTGGGTGGTCGTTCATAAGATTAGGGAAGCGAAGAGCTGGGTTGTCACGAACCTGCACCCATAGATCAGAATATAATGTATAAAGTTTTTGATCCGGACTGTAACCAAAATTATATAATGGGTCAGGTTGTGAATCGAACGCGCCTTGTAAGTTACTTAATCCGGTGGGGCTGCCCAGTGATGCGGCTCGCTGATAATAAAACAAGGATCGAGGATTGTTCTTTTTAGCTATTTTGTAAAAGCTTGCAGTTTCCTCTATGGCGTCGGGGTTACCTTGCGCTCCCGCGCAACGATAATAAAGCTCCGCCATGTCATCATCTTGCTTGTCCCTAGGCAATGCAAAAGCGAAATATTGGCCGATTTGAACCTGCGCCAATGGGCTACCTAATTGAGCGGCTTGGAACATATAAGAACTGGCCATACGATCCGATTTCAACACCCCTTGTCCATTCTCAACCACCACGGCCCAGTTGTAATAACCCAGTGGGACTTTAAGCTTGACCATGCGCTCGTAGAGGTCGAGCATCTTGTCGGTATTTTGCTCAACGCCAGGCTGTCCGGGCCAGCCAGTGCGATAAAGTCCCGCCAGGTTATGCATCGCCTTCCAATGGTCTTTGCCAATGGCTTTTTCGTAAAGGTCGACGATGGCACGCCAGTCTTTAACCCCTCGTGCCTTCTCCATAGCGCGAGCCTGTTGGAACCAGCTTTCCGCTTCGACATCCAACGGCGGGTTATGGTCTTTTTCATAGGCGCAGGTAAAGGTTGGATAGGCCATGGCCGGAACTCCGTTCAACAAAATTGAAAAAATGAAGACACCCAAAGAAATGCCTTTAATCAAGGGCGTTAGCATAAGGCGTCTCCACATCCCAGAAACGGGTCAGATGAGCGATCAATGGTTCATTTTTATTTTTGTTTTTCCAGTTTTCGTTCATTACTGCATTCCATCGTTTAAAATTTTCAGCGGCGTCACATTGCCAGCGATCTTTATTGATTGACTTGCCGGCATGTAACTTCCAAAGCTCGTCGCGCCACTGCAAGGCCAGATCGGGATCCGGTGCCGCCAGCCCCAACTCGGAGTCGGTGTGCATACTGCGTGTGTTGATATTGGCGGAACTGAGCAAACTGAAAACATCGTCCACTATCAATAGCTTCGAATGCACATAGATGTCGCGAAAAAATGCCTGTTGCCCCTCGGACAACTTGTTTCCAGGTTCTGGAGTACACGCGGTGAGCGTGGCAAGAACGATCTTGAGTCCAGGTATATCTTTAAGCCTGTAAGGTTTGGGTTCTTCTATGCCATCGGTTTTCGGCTTGCCAAGCTCAGGGATGTTTTCTGGTTTGAGTCCCCCAAGACGTTGTTCCGATTCGGGGGTAACGCCCATTTGTTCTAAATTCGTGATATCGCCCTTCAGCCAATCGATTTGTTTGAGCTGATTCCTCTTCACGCCGGGATTAGTACTCAGGTTTGCTTTCAGATAGGCCAAACGGCTGCGTTTTTGCAGCATTTCTTGCACCAGCGTGCGTTGGGCCTGCGGCATCAATTGCTCTTGCCCTAGTTCTTGCAGGGTGGCATAGGTGGTACTGGAAAAACTTTTGTCGTTTGGGTTATTGGTAACCACGAACAGGTACAGGTCTTGCTCTCGACCCTTAGCAAGGTAAGCGGCTGCTAGCTCCCGCAACTGCTTGGCGAATGACGGATAACGGAAATACTGATTTTCAAAGTAGGCGTAGTTGCGCACATTACCTAATGCATTGTGGTACAGCTCCAGAATCGAGGTCTCTGCCCCTTCCTGTGGTTGTGTACGGCAAATCTGTGCGGTGACTGTACCGGCGTCTTTAAAGTGGTTCGGTTTGATCGCCCGGCGTTGCTCAAGTAGGCCATCCTCAAACCATTTTGTGATCCAAGAGGTTTCTCGATCCCAAGCAGTGCAAAAGTTGTTGTTAAGATCGTGTAGTACCGGGCCCTGCACTCTCATGGACAGATCTTGCCACGGGCCGAAGCCGGGGCTTCGCTGCGCCGCGTTATCGTCATACAGATGGGCGCTGGTATCCCAGTAATTACGATGCATGTTATGACCCATGACGAAACCCACTGCATTAGGGGTATCTTCGTAGTCGACCATAACCATTTTTTGGTGGTGGCTCGCAAAAAGTGTCAGCAGCATCATGTGTGCAAAGTTGACGTCGGGAGCTTCCCCTTTGATCAATCGATAGAGAGTTGCCAGTCGTCCCTTTTCTTTGGCCATTTGAGGGCCGCGTATGATTGCATTGAGCGGGATTTCGGTGGAGAAGTCTCGTGTGCGAAACTCGACGTTCTGCATACGCCCATCGTGCAGGCGGTTGAACCATTCCCTAGTGTATTCCTCATCACGCGGAGAATACTTGGGCGCACCTGATCCCTTGAGTTTGTTGTAGCCACCCGTAGTATTGAGTTGGGATTCGATGTCAGCCAGCATGGCTTGCAACTCACGCTCTCGCGCAGGATTGGGAGGCAGGGAGGTAAACCCGCCCCCATCCACTCGCTGTTGATTAGCGTGCACTTTGGCTAAACGTAATTTATCTAATTCATGCTGATAATAAGTGCGCTGAGACTCCAGAGCCTGACGATACTTGAGGTCGCTATCGGAGGCTGCACTCCCTCGGGTTATACCTGATCCGGTTGCTGTACCTCCAGACCCCATGAGCCCGTCACCGATGATGGTATTTTCAGCGAAGTTGGCCACCGGATTTTTCCAGATCAGTATCCGCGTCTTGATGCCGTGTCGACCTCGAACGTCCAGCAATTCTCCGATCCGATCCCCGTCGGGTTTGAAACGCATCGCCGGGTCAAAACCCCAACTGATGATGTCGATACTCTTTTGTGCCGCCAGGATGGCATCATAAACGGCACCAAATGCCCGCTGACCGTTGATAAGTGGCGTGATGTTCATACCTGCACGCGGTGGATACAGTGCTTTTTTTGCGTACCAGTCCATGGTCAGGTTCGTGGACTTATGCTCAGTGGGCGTAAGTTGAATTACTTGTTTGTTGTAGTCAGTGGTCATTCTATTGCTCCCTGCAATCAATGTCTCTTCGGTGTGTTTGCAGGGCTCTGCGCTAAGGCACGGTAGTCATCCGCCGAACCCAGTGGTTCGAGCTGATCTAGCGTTGCGTGATAGTCGCGATAGCCCTGGCGCGCCAAATCGTGATTCTGGGAAGCGGATTCACTGCCGTCTTCTTTGGGTTCAATCTCGAAGCGATGACCATTGACCAATTCGACTGCGTAGCATTGAGTGCCCGGCACATGCTTGAACCTGATCGCTCCGTCGGCGCCGGTGAGTCCTTCCTGGATCACGGCACCATCGGCGAACAGCGTATACGGCTCATCGAGGTACCCTGGCATTCCTGGTAACGGTCTCACGATCGCGCTCAGCTTGTGGATGACATCTGGGGCAGGCTGCGAAATCCCTCGTTCCAAAAGTTCGCCCACTTTGGCCATATCCACGGGTAGGGGAATGACAGGCAGTAACGCCGCATTCTCGGAGCCTTGGGTCGGAGCTCCCCCCGAGTTGACCTTCACATCAGCCCCACTGATCGTCACGCCTCCCGCATCCACCTTGACGAAACTCCCACCAGCCTTGGCTGTCAGTTCCATCCCGCCTTCAACCACGACCTTGTTGCCAGCGTTGTAGTGAATCTCTTCACCCGCCTCGACGAACTGCGCCGTGCCGACCTTCACATGCTGGGTCGCCGCCACCGTCAGGTGATCATCGGCCCGCGCTTCAGTCTTGCGGTCCAGGTGAGTGATGCGGTGTTCTTCAACCTTGAACTCGCTGAAGACATTGGCCTCGACCGTGTCGTGCCGCTCGTTGCCGATGCGGATTTTCTGGTCGTGTTCGATGTTTTCGTCCCAGTCGCGCTGGGCGTGGAGGTAGATCTGTTCGGCGCCTTTTTTGTCTTCGATGCGAAATTCGTTGTAGCCCTTGCCGCCCGGTGAGCTGAGGGTCTTGAAGGTGCTGCGGGTTTTGTTTGCCGGCAGGTCGTAGGGGACGACGTTTTCCTTGTGGTACAGGCAGCCGGTGACCAATGGCTGGTCGGGGTCGCCTTCGAGGAAGGTGACGAGCACTTCCATGCCGACGCGCGGGATGGCGATGCCGCCGTAGGCACTGCCGGCCCAACCGGTGGCGACGCGCAGCCAGCAGCTGGTTTTGTCGTTGGCCTGGCCGTCGCGGTCCCAGAAGAATTGCACTTTGACGCGACCGTATTCG
>NZ_AZVV01000017.1:0-183707 GCF_000514395.1 Pseudomonas sp. URMO17WK12:I12 | reverse complement strand
GCTTGACCATATAACACCCAAGCAATTTGCGTCGAAAGGCCAGATTGCGGTGTGTGAAGACGATACAAAGTCGAAAATTCGAAACGAAACACACAAATCTATTGCATACCCATTCGCTGGAGCGTGATCTCGCAAGAGAAAACGACCTGGCTACCGAATTTCTTGACGACCATAGAGCATTGGAACCACCTGATCCCATCCCGAACTCAGCAGTGAAACGATGCATCGCCGATGGTAGTGTGGGGTTTCCCCATGTGAGAGTAGGTCATCGTCAAGATTAAATTCCGAAACCCCTATCTGCGTATGCAGGTAGGGGTTTTGTTTTGCCCGCTGGAAAGTGCCATCACCGACCGTCATTTAGGCCCTCAAGGGCAACCGTTAGAGGAAATCGCACTAAAGCAACCGCGCAGTTTTTGGTATGGTGCAGCTCGTTTTTTTTACGGACTGATTTCAAGCCTACGGATCGGCACCCGTCTTTCGTCACAGAGTTGCTGCAGAAATGCCCGAACCGATACCGATCAAGGACCACGAAAAAGAGACGCGCCTCGTCAATAAAAGACTGATGGCTTGCGGCTTGTTCGTCGTCGCTATTACCTGCGCGCTGGTGGTGCGCATGTACGTCTTGCAAGTGGTCGAATTCGACTACCACTCGACCATCTCCGAAAACAACCGCGTCCACGTCTTGCCGATCACGCCCACCCGTGGGTTGATCTACGACCGCAATGGTGTGGTTCTGGCGGATAACCGGCCGAGCTTCAACCTGACCATCACCCGCGAACGCACTTCGGATGTCAAAGAAGAGCTGGATGAGGTGGTCAACCTCCTGCACCTGCCGATAGAAGATCGAACGTTGTTCGACAAGGCCATGAAGCAGGCCCGTCATCCGTTCGTGCCGGTCACGCTGTTCTATGAACTGAGCGAGGAGCAGATCGCTGTATTGGCGGTCAACGAGTACCGCCTGCCAGGGATCGATGTCGAGCCTCAGTTCGTGCGTCACTACCCGATGGGAGCGCACTTCGCGCATTCGATCGGCTATGTCGGTCGTATCAACGAGAAAGAATCCAAAGCCCTGGACAACGTGGAATACCGCGGCACTCAATCCATCGGCAAAACCGGCATCGAAAAATTCTATGAGTCCGAGTTGCATGGCCATGTCGGTTACGAAGAAGTCGAAACCAATGCCCAAGGCCGCGTGCTGCGCGTGCTCAAGCACACCGATCCGGTCCCCGGTAAAAACATCGTCCTGAGCCTGGACGTCAAACTTCAGGAAGCCGCCGAAGAAGCCTTGGGTGATCGTCGTGGGTCGGTCGTTGCACTCGACCCATCGACCGGTGAAGTGCTGGCCATGGTCAGCAAGCCAAGCTTCGACCCGAACCTGTTCGTCACCGGGATCAGCTTCAAGGAATACGCGGCGCTGCATGACTCCATCGACCGCCCGCTGTTCAACCGCGTGCTGCGCGGCCTCTACGCGCCGGGATCGACCATCAAGCCTGAGGTGGCCATCGCCGGCCTCGATGCCGGTGTCGTCACCCCACAGACCCGTGTCTTCGATCCGGGTTACTACCAGCTCCCGGATTTCGACCACAAATACCGTAACTGGAACCACAGCGGCGACGGCTGGGTGGACATGGATGCCGCGATCATGCGCTCCAACGACACCTACTTCTACGACCTCGCCCATAAGCTGGGCATCGACCGCCTGCACGACTACATGGCGATGTTCGGCCTCGGGGAGAAAGTCTCGCTGGACATGTTCGAAGAGTCTGCCGGTTTGATGCCGTCTCAAGCCTGGAAGCGCGCCACACGTCGTCAGGCCTGGTTTCCTGGTGAGACGGTGATCCTCGGCATTGGCCAGGGCTACATGCAGGTCACTCCGCTGCAATTGGCCCAGGCCACCGCGCTGATCGCGAATAAGGGGGTGTGGAATCGACCGCACCTGGCCAAGACCGTGGATGGCGTCGCGCCGGTGGATGAGCACCCGATGCCGAACATCCTGCTCAAGAATCCGCATGACTGGGAACAGGTCAATCACGGCATGCAGATGGTGATGCACGATGCTCGCGGGATTGCCCGGGCGGCTGCGATCGGGGCTCAATACCGGATTGCCGGCAAGAGTGGTACCGCGCAAGTTGTTGCGATCAAGCAGGGCGAGCGCTACAACCGGGCGAAAACCCTGGAGCGTAACCGCGATAACGCCTTGTTCGTTGGCTTCGCTCCGGCTGAGCACCCGAAGATCGTCATCTCGGTGATGATCGAAAACGGCGAGGCCGGTGGTCGCGTCGCCGGTCCGGTGGTGCGGCAGATCATGGACGCCTGGCTACTTGATCAGGACGGTCATCTCAAGCCGCAATACGCCGCCCCGAGCAAAGCGCCAGGTGATCCTCACGTGTAAGTCGTTACTTCGCAATCACAAGCGCCATAAGGCACTTGCCATCGCCCTGACGTTAACGTAAAGATTGCGGCAGGGCGCTGAACTTGAAAAAGCGCAGGGCGGACCGATTCGGAGCGCTTGATGACGCTAATAAAAACAACACCACCGAAACTGCACCGCGAAGCCCGGCTGGCCCGGGAAAGACTCCACCTGGAGGGCGAAGTCCCCGATGGCGTTTTGCGCGCGGAAATCGATGCGTCCTGGCGGCGCAGCCTCAGTCATGGCGTGCACTTCAATGGCAAGCACGAACTGGCGCTGGAATCGAGCGCCAGCCTCGATGTGCTGCTGTCGAGCAACCGACTGCTGATCGACGCGGCATTGCCAGCGATTGATTACCTGGCTGAACGCCAAGGCAAGGAAGGCCTGATCATCCTCGCCAATTCCGACGCCACCATCCTCGCTGTCGAAGGGCGTGCCGACCGCCTCAAGGGCAGCGGCTTGCAAGACATTACGTTAGGCGCCTGCTGGAGCGAAGCCGCTCGCGGCACTAACGCTCTGGGCACTGCACTGGTCGAAGCCCGGCCGACGATGATCGATTGCGGCGAACATTACCTCGATCGCCTGACGGATTTTTCCTGCACCTCGGTGCCGATCCACTGCCCTCAAGGCGACATTCTCGGCGTGCTCGACCTGACCCGAGAAGGCCCGCTCGGCCGCGTCCATGACAGCACCGCGTTGCTGGCGATGGCGGTCAGCCAGATTGAAAGCCGCGTGTTCAACGCCAGTTATCCCGACGAAATCGTCCTGGCCTTCCACAGTCGCCGCCAATACCTCGAATCGCCTTGGCAAGGCTTGTTGGCGGTGAGCCTCGGCGGTCAGATCCTCGCGGTCAGTGCCCAGGCCTGTCAGTTGCTCCATGCCGAGCGCTCGGCGCTGGTCGGTCGACGTTGCGAAGAATTCCTCGGCGTCGATGGCCTGCAACTGTTATCGCGTTTGCACCAGGGCGGCGTCGGCAGCCTGCAAACCGCCAAGGGCGAATTCTTCTACAAAACCCTGCGCGCGCCGCAGCGGTCAATCAATGTCAGTACCCCAACGCGCACGACCGCCAAAACCACGAAACCCCAGCCGGACCTGGAGTCCCTGGCCGGTAGCAACGTGCGTTATGCCCGCGCCCTGCGCATGGCCCGGCAAGGCTTGGCCAATGAGTTGCCAGTGTTGCTGCTTGGTGAAACCGGCACCGGTAAAGAAGTCATCGCCCGCGCCCTGCACATGGCCGGAACCCGTCGTGACAAGCCCTTTATCGCGGTGAACTGTGCGGCCATTCCCGAAGGCCTGATCGAATCGGAACTGTTCGGCTACCGCGAAGGCGCCTTCACCGGCTCCCGTCGTGGCGGCATGATCGGTCGTCTGCAACAGGCCCACGGCGGCACCTTGTTCCTCGATGAAATCGGCGACATGCCGCTGGCCTTGCAAGCGCGTTTGCTGCGGGTGCTGCAAGACCGCAAAGTCGCGCCGCTGGGTGCCGGCGAAGAACAGGACATCGACGTCGCGCTGATCTGCGCCACGCACCGCGACCTCAAGCGTCTGGTGGAAGAAAAGCACTTTCGCGAAGACCTGTTCTACCGGGTCAACGGCATCAGCGTGATGCTCCCGGCCCTGCGCGAACGCGACGATTTCAGTGCACTGGTCGGGCGATTGCTGACCAGGCTAGATGCACCAACCGTCGTCCTGCATGACGATTTGAACCGACTGCTTAGCGGCTATCACTGGCCGGGCAACATCCGCCAATTGGAGATGGTGTTGCGCACCGCGCTGGCCATGCGCGAGCCGGGGGAGGGCGTCCTCACCCTCGACCACTTGCCCGACAGCATGCTCGACGAATTGACCGCCACCGAACGCCCTCAGTCCGGCAGCATTCGTGAAAATGAACTGGAACTGATTCGTCAGTCCCTGGACACGCACCAGGGTAACGTCTCGGCCGCCGCCGACGCGTTGGGCATCAGTCGCGCGACCCTGTATCGCAAGCTCAAACAGTTGCGTTCGTGATGCAGCGCCTGATCGTCCGGCTGATTGACAGCCAGAACCCCGAAGCCCTGCAAGCGGCATTGCGCTGGCTCTACAGCTTCGTGCGCCCCCATCGCTTGGCCATCGCCGGGCTGCTCGGTTTGTCGGTGTGTGCCTCGCTGCTGGTGTTGGTGCAACCCTGGTTGACCAAGCTACTGATCGACGATGGCCTGCTGGCGCGCAACTTTGCGATGCTGGTGTTGATTGCCGGGTTGATGATCGTCGCCGGGCTGCTCGGCACGGCGCTGTCGGGCATCAACCGCTACTTGCACACGCGGTTGTCCGGGCGGATTTTGTTTGCGCTGCGCGATGATCTTTATCGGCATTTGCAGACGCTCTCTCCGAGCTTTTACGGTCAGCGG
The DNA here is from genome assembly GCF_000514395.1 of Pseudomonas sp. URMO17WK12:I12. NCBI lineage: Bacteria > Pseudomonadati > Pseudomonadota > Gammaproteobacteria > Pseudomonadales > Pseudomonadaceae > Pseudomonas > Pseudomonas sp. URMO17WK12:I12. The sequence continues at coordinate 178,910 of NZ_AZVV01000017.1, read as the reverse complement.
CGGATTGGCGACCTGATGTCGCGCCTCGATGGCGACGTCGCGGAGATTCAGCGCTTTGCCGTGGACTCGCTGTTTTCGGCGGTATCGAGTGTGATCGGTCTGGTCTGCGCGGTGGCGATGCTGCTGACCCTGTCCTGGAAACTCTCGTTGTTAGCATTGGTGCTGATCCCCCTCGACGTGCTCTGGCTGCGCTGGATGCGGCGCAAGGTCGAGCGCGATGTGCGGCAATTGCGCGAGCGCTCGGCGGACATGTCCTCGTTCATGGTCGAGACACTGCCGGTGATGAAATTCATCCAGTCCGCCGGCCAGCAACAGCGTGAAGCACGGCGTCTGGAAACGCTGGGTCAGGGCTACATGAGCCAATTGCTGCGCCTGCAAGTCACCGAGTTTTTTACCCAGGCCGTACCGGGAACACTGACGTCGTTGTCCCGGGCCTGTGCGTTTTTGATTGGCGGGTACTGGGTGGTGCAGGGGACCTGGCAGTTGGGCGCCTTGATCGCGTTTTCTACTTATCTGGGCATGGCCGTCGGGCCGGTTCAGAGCCTGCTCGGGCTCTACGTCGCCATTCAACGGATGACCGTCAGTCTTGGGCGCGTGATGGAATTGCGCGGCGAAGAGCCGACCGTCCTGACGCCGGTTCAGCCACAACCCATGCCGACTTCGGGTGACCTGCGATTCGACGATGTGCACTTCAGTCATCCCGGTCGCCCGACCACCTTGCGCGGTATCGAAGCGCGCATTCCCTACGGATTGAAAGTCGCTCTCAGCGGCGGCTCCGGGGTCGGTAAATCAACCCTGATCGACCTGTTGCAACGCCATCATGATCCGCAGTCCGGCCGCGTATTGCTGGGGGAGGTCGACCTGCGGGAGCTGGATCTGTTCCAGTTGCGCCAGCGGATTGCCGTGGTCAGTCAGGACATCGTGTTGTTTCGCGGCAGCCTCGCTGACAACCTCGCTTATGCCGTACCGCACGCCAGTCGCGAGGCGATTGCCGAAGTCGCGCGACTGGCGCAACTCGACAGCCTGATCGAGTCGTTGCCCGAAGGCCTCGACAGTCCGTTGGGCGAGCGCGGCCAGCAGCTGTCGGGCGGGCAGAAACAACGCATCGCCATTGCCCGGGCACTCTTGCAGGACCCGCTGATTCTGGTGCTCGACGAAGCCACCTCGGCAGTGGATGAAGCCACTGAGCGCGAAGTGATCGAGGCCATCGACCGACTGTTTGCCGGACGTACACGCATCCTGATCAGCCATCGCCCCTCCACCTTGGCCGATGCCGATCTGCGTTTTGAATTGCTCGACGGCGTGCTCACCTCAAAAACGGTGCTGCATGAAGCCTGAACTGCGCATCGGTGTGGTCGACAGTGGGCATTCGGCGGCGCAACGGGTGCAAGTCGTCGCGGGTCGGCGCTTCTCGTTGCTGAACGATGGACTGGCCGAAAGCGAGTTGCGCGACGATCCGCTGGGCCATGGCAGCGCAGTGATTGAAGCCATCGGCCGGCGGGCACCTTCAGCGGTGTTTTGCGTGGGGCAGGTGTTTGATCAGCGCGGCGTCACTAGCGCCTTGCAGATCGCCAGCGCTATTGACTGGCTGGTGGCGCAGGACGTTCGGCTGATCAATTTGAGCCTCGGCTTGCGACAGGATCGCAGCCTGTTGCGCGAAGCCTGCGCAGCGGCGGTGGCACGCGGGGTTCTACTCTGCGCCTCTAGTCCCGCGCAAGGCGAGGGCGTGTTCCCGGCCAATTATCCGCAGGTGCTGCGCGTTACCGGCGACGCCCGTTGCACCGAACAGCAATGGTCGTGGCTCAACAGCGCGCAAGCGGATTTCGCCGCGTGTGTGCATGGGACCTATCCAGGACAATCCGGCGCCAGTCTGGGGTGTGCGGCGTTGAGCGGGCACATCGGCGCTTTTCTGGTCGAACATCCTGAGGCGAGCAACCAGCAAGTGGTCGAATGGCTGCGCGAGCATGCGCGTTATCGCGGCCCTGAACGGCGCTTCGGCCCATGATCGTGATACTCGGCGCCGGGCCAGCAGGGGCGGCGGTGGCCCTGGGGTTACGGCGGCTCGGTTATCCCGTGACGCTGGTCAGCGAGTGGCGCCGGTTTGCCGCGCTGGAAGGTGTTTCGGTGCGAGTGCTGGACGCACTGCGCGGCGCGGGCCTGCATCAGGCGCTGGCGGAAGCGGCGTTGCCTTCCCAGCGGCAGGTGTCGTGGAACGGTCAGCAGCATGCGCAGAACATTGAATTCCTGTTGGACCGTCCCGTCTTTGACCGAGGCTTGCGCGAAGACCTGCGCCTGGCAGGAGTCGAGGTGATCGAAGGTCGGATGCTGACGGTTCAGACCAACGCTACGGCGCATCGAATCGAGATCGAAGGGCGTGAAGCGCTGGTCGCGGACTTTCTGGTGGACGCCCGAGGGCGTCAGGCACCTGCGCTTGGTAAAGGCCTGAGAGGGCCGGAGACGGTCAGCCTGCTCAATCGCTGGCAGGCCACGCCGGGCAGCACCGCCAGCGCAGTGGAAAGCCTGGAGGATGGCTGGGCGTGGATGGCGCGGCGGGCTGATGGTCAGTGCTATTGGCAGTGGACGGTGGACGTGGCCAGCGCCAACCTGCCGGGCAAGGCGCAGTTGCTCGACTATTGTCGGCAGCGGCGCCAGGGCTCGGCGCTGGCTCAGGCTTTTTTCGGTGCCTCGCCGGAAATCGACCTGCAGTTGCATGCCCGCAGCAGCACAGCGATCCTCAGTCCGCAGGTGTGCGGTCCGAACTGGATTCGGGTTGGGGATGCAGCGATGGCGGTTGACCCGCTGTCGGGCAACGGGATTTTTCAATCGCTGTCCTCAGCGCTGCAGGCGCCAACGGTGATCAACACGCTGTTGCGAAAACCCGAGCGAACGGCCTTGGCACAGCGTTTTCATCGGCAGCGGGTGGAACAGCTGTTTTTGCGCTTTGCGCGGATCGGTCGTGACTTTTACGCCGATGAACAGCGATGGCGGGACCAACCATTCTGGCAGGCGCGGCGGCAGTGGCCGGATGCTCAGGTGGCCCATGCCGAGGCAGATTTTGCCGCGTTGAGGATTGAGCGGGCGCCGGTGTTGAATGAGGGGTTTGTCGATGAAGCCGAGGTGGTGATCACGGCGGATCAGCCGTTGGGGATCTGGCATGTGCAAGGGGTTGAAGTGGCGCCGTTGGTGCGGCGGTTGCGTACTGAGCCGGCGGAACAGGTGTTGGCGGGGTTGACGGTGGAGCAGGGGCGGGTGGTTCGGGGGTGGTTGTTGGCTCAAGGCTTCAAACCCCGGGATTTGTAGGGGCCCTCTCGGACGCCATCGCGGTCAAGCCCGGCTCTTACAGAGGATTTGTGATCAACACAGAACCAATGTAGGAGCCGGGCTTGCCCGCGATGGCGGCCTAAAAAACGCCGCAAATCAGAGCTTGATCAACACCGACTTCAACTCGGTGTAATGCTCAATCGCCGCATACCCCATCTCCCGCCCGACCCCCGACATCTTGTACCCACCAAACGGCAACGCCGGGTCCAGGGCGCTGTGGCAGTTGACCCACACCGACCCCGATTTGATCCGCGGAATCATCCGGTGCACCGCCGCCAGATCATTCGACCAGATACTCGCCCCGAGCCCATAAGGACTGTCATTGGCCATGCGCAACGCATCGGCTTCGTCGTCGAACGGAATCGCCACCAGCACCGGACCAAATATCTCTTCCTGCACCAGCGAATGCTTCTGATCGACGTCGACAATCACCGTCGGCTTGACGAAAAACCCCGGGCCGAATTGCTCGCCACCGCAGGCGATGGTCGCGCCACTTTCCCGGCCCTTTTCGATGTACCCATAAACCCGTTCCTGCTGGCGCGCCGAAATCAACGGACCCATCTCGACGCTTGGGTCCAGGCCGTTGCCGAGCTTCATGGCATTAGCAATACCGGCGATGTCCGCCACCACATTGTCGAAATGCTTGCGTTGCACGTACAGGCGCGAACCTGCGCAGCAGACCTGGCCCTGGTTGAAGAAGATCGCGCTGGCGGCACCCGCGGCGGCGCTCGGCAGGTCGGCGTCGCCCATGACGATGGTCGGTGATTTTCCGCCCAGCTCCAGGGTCACGCGGGTCATGGAGTCCATGGCGATCTTGCCTATCTGCTTGCCCACGGCAGTCGAGCCGGTGAAGGTCAGCTTGTCCACCAGCGGGTTGTGCGTCAGCGCGGAACCGGCGGTGATGCCGGTGCCGGTAACCACGTTGAACACGCCTTCGGGGTAACCGGCTTCGAGGACCAGCTCAGCGAGTTTCAGCGCGGTCAGCGGGGTTTCATCGGCGGGTTTGAGCACCACCGTGCAACCGGTGGCGAGGGCCGGGCCGAGCTTCCAGCAGGCCAGTAGCAGCGGGAAGTTCCAGGCGACGATGGCGCCGACCACGCCCACCGCTTCGCGACGGATAAAACTGTGGAATTGATCGTTGGGCATCAGCGGCAACGACACCTCAACGCTGGAACCTTCAATCTTGGTCGCCCAACCGGCCATGTAGCGCAGGAAATCGATGGCCAGTTGCACGTCCATCACTTGGGCGACCGCCGCGCTTTTACCGTTGTTCAGGCATTCCAGTTGCGCCAGCAGCTCGGCATCGCGCTGCATCAGGTCGGCGAGTTTCCACAACAGATTCTGCCGTTCGCGTGGGCGGGTGCGGGTCCAGGCCGAATCATCGAAAGCCTGACGCGCGGCCAACACCGCGCGGTCGACATCCTCCGGCGTGGCCCGTGGCACCACGCACAACACTTCACCGGTGGCCGGGTTGTGCAGGGGCATGGTCTGGCCATCGGCGGCCTCGACCCATTCCCCGCCGATCAACATGCGCGGGGCACGCTGGATAAATGCGGAGGTGGCGGGAAGCACATTAGGGAGCGTCATGGCGAAGCCTCTTATTGTTCGTGAGAACAGGGCTTTCGCAATGGTTGTGCCAAGTCGCCGGGAGGTCAGGCCAACGTTGATTAGCCGGACGCCAATGGAGGGTGGTGAAGGTTATGCCATGTAGCCGCAGGCTTCGCCAGCGGCTACAAAAATTGCGTTGCCATCGGCATTTCTTCTCCCGTCGGCATAGCGGGCGGTAGCGATTTTTTCGCAAATTGCGACACCCGCTGAGACGACGAGCAACCGGGGTGCGACCTTGAGTGCCCCCGTGTTGGGGTCTAGAATTTTCAGGCTCGGTGGGTGAAATGACGGAACATTTCCCCGGCCACACATCTCGCACAAGGGGGGTTGTGATGAACCTTTCAACCCTGGAGATTCAAAGCATCATTGAACGGAGTTTTCTACCTTCGGTATGCACCTGCAGCATGGCACCGGATCAGTCGTTGACGATCCGGGTCTGCAATTGCATGACCGGCAAAGTGGACCTGGTGGTGAGTCACGTTCCCGTCTGGGAGCTGGACACCGCCCACGCGATTGCGACGCTGGTGGGGCAGATGCAGCAACAGATCAACGCACACAAAGACGTCCACCCAACGTTCTTGAGCTGAACCGGCGTCAGCCGCACCACCGCGTGTGGTGCGGCCTGCGTTGAGGTGTTCATGAGGGGATTATGCTAGAAATCTCCTCGAACGTGCTGCTATCCACGGCCGCTAGTAGCGTCCGGTCATCCTTGAGCGTGGCCAGAAAGGTCACTTCGGTTTCCTTGCCGGCCAGCATGAACCCGGCAATTGCGCCGATGGGTCCCAGCAGCATGGCGCCCGCCACGCCGAACCCGATGGCATCCTTGATGTTGTTGATCGACTCCTCGTTGGCGACTTCCACACGCTTGAACGCTGAAATCGGGAGGGTGAGGCCGGGCCATGGATGAAGCGATGTCCTGAGGGTGAAAACGCCGTCCCTGTACTCTCCATCACCCTGCAGAAAGTCCCCCGCCAAGACAGTGATGCTTGCCATTTTTTATCCCCTTGCTGGCAATCGGTGAACAACTATTTCGCGCCGGCCTACCCGTGCCGTCAATCGTTGGGCGATGAGCTGTTCCCGCTGGGCATCTATGCTTGTCTCAGACTGCAACACCTGTCGCGATATTAGACGCAGGCGCTCTCCTTCAACGGCTGTTCCAGGCCCTTGATTGCACGCAACTGATTGATAAAAAACAACATCGGCAAGCTGGCACGCTCCGTGTATTGCTCATCGCAGACGTTTCTCTTGCCTCCGTCAGCGGTTCGCCGCCGGCGGCAGAAACCATAAAAACGATAAGCCACAACAATAAGAACGCACCGTGCGAGGTTCGACGTTGATGAAGAGAAAACTCCGATCAGGCCTGAGCGCCAGCCTGCTGGCCGTGGCCGCTTGCGTGGCGCTGCATTCGCCCGACAGCCTGGCAGCCCGCGACGCCCAGACCATCCTCAAGGAAACGTGTCAGGGCTGTCACACCCCTGAAGCCAATAACACCCTCAGCCGCATCAGCCACCAGCGCAAGACCCCGGAAGGCTGGTTGATGAGCATCGCCCGGATGCAAACCATGCACGGTTTGCAGATCAGCGATGACGACCGCCGCACCCTCGTCAAGTACCTGGCCGACACCCAGGGCCTGGCACCGAGCGAGACCGATGGCGTGCGTTATGCGCTGGAGCGTCGACTCAATACCGTCGAAAAATTCGACGACCAGACCAGCCAGATGTGTGGCCGCTGCCACTCCGGTGCGCGGGTCGCCCTGCAACGCCGTCCGGCCCAGGAATGGGAACGCCTGGTGAACTTCCACCTCGGCCAATGGCCGTCCCTCGAATACCAGGCCCTGGCCCGCGACCGCGACTGGTTCGACATTGCCCGCAAAGACATGGTGCCGATGTTGGCCAAGCGTTATCCGCTGGACAACCCGGCCTGGAAAAAATGGCAGAGCGCCGCGCCGAAAAGCGATGCCCTGGTGGGCGACTGGAGTTTCAGCGGCCACTTGCCAGGCAAGGGTGAATTGGCCGGCGTGATGAGCGTCACGGCCGATGGCAGCGATACCTTCAAGGTTGGCGTCAAAGGCCAATACGCTGACGGGAGCCCGTTCAATGGCGACGGCAGCGCGATTCTCTACACCGGCTACGAATGGCGCGGCAACGTGACCATCGACGGCGTGACCATGCGTCAGGTATTCGCCGCCCAAGGCAATGCGATGCAGGGCCGGATGTTCGAGGCCGAGCACGACGAGCGCGGTCTGGACTTCGTCGCCGCCAAGCAGGGTTCCAGCCGTTTGCTGGCGGTACAGCCGGGTTATCTGAAGACTGGCAGTGAAACGGAAGTGACGCTGGTCGGCAGCGGTCTCACCGGCAAACCGAATTTCGGCAAAGGCGTGGAAGTGGTCGAAATCGTCGAGCAGAGCCCTGAGCGGATCAAGGTCAAGCTCAAGGCCGCCGCCAATGCCCAACCAGGCGTGCGTGCAGTCACCGTCGGCACACTGAAAGGCCCGAGCCTGTCGGTCTACAGCTCCATCGCCGAAGTCAAAGTGGTGCCGGAATTCTCGGTGGCGCGGATCGGCGAGGGCGGTGGTTCGACGCCGAAAGTCCAGGGCCGCTTCGACGCCGAAGCCTGGGGCAAAGGCGCTGACGGCAAGCTGTATCGCATCGGCGTGTTCCCGGCGCAGTGGAAGGTCGAGGCCTTCGATGACCGCGCCAAGGAAGACGAAGACGTCAAGTTCGCTGGCACCATGCAGGCGGACAGCGGCGTGTTCACACCGGGCGATGCCGGGCCGAACCCGCAACGCAAGATGTCCACCAACAATGCCGGCAACCTCAAGGTGATCGCCGCCGTCGACGATGCAGGGAAATCCCTGACCGGCGAAGGCCACATGATCGTCACCGTGCAACGCTGGAACAATCCACCCATTCCATGAGTTGGCTGATTCCTACGGCTTCAGACACTTTTTCGGAATGACCGCAGGCCCCGTCAAACGGGGTTTGCACAGGAGGTTGCAATGGGCGCTATTTTGAATCTGGTCGAACGGAACCTGCACGAAGTGCACGTCGATGCCGACCGCATGCTGTTTCACATCCCCAGCAGTTCGCTGTTCGCCAGCGACGAACTGACCGGCACCATCATCGATACCTTGCGCGGTCCCGGCTGTTCGTCGGACGACCTGATCCAGCGCTTGTCCTCCCGCTTCAACGGCGAGGAAATCACCGAGACCTTGCGTGAGTTGATGTCCCTGGAACTGGTCAGCGACGGCTCGCCACTGACCCCGGACATCGGCACCAAACGGGTCGAGCGTACCGCGATCAATACCGTGGTGCTCAACGTCAACACCGGCTGCAACTTGAGCTGCACCTACTGCTACAAGGAAGACCTCGACAAGCCGTCGGCGGGCAAGAAAATGGACGTCGAAACGGCGGTCGCGTCGGTGGAAATGCTGCTGCGCGAATCCCCGGATGAAGAGCGTTTCACCGTGGTGTTCTTCGGTGGCGAGCCGTTGAGCAACCGCAAACTGATCGAGTACATGGTCGACTATTGCGAGAAGCGTTTCCGCGAGGCCGGCAAGTTCGTCGAGTTCGTCATGACCACCAACGCCACGCTGCTCACTGAAGAAACCGTGGACTACCTCAATGCCCACCGTTTCGGGCTGTCGGTGAGCATCGACGGGCCTAAAACCGTGCACGACCGCAACCGTATCACCGTGGGCGGGCAGGGCACGTATGACGTGGTACGGCGCAAGGCGGAGATGCTGTTGTCGCGCTACAACAGCCGTCCGGTGGGCGCGCGGGTCACGTTGACCACCGGCGTCACCGACGTCGAAACCATCTGGGATCACCTGTTCAATGAACTGGGTTTTGCCGAAGTCGGGTTTGCCCCGGTGACCTCTGGCGACATCAGCACCTTCAACCTGTCCAGCGACGAGTTGATCGAAGTTTTCGCCAGCATGAAGAGGCTGGGTCGGCGTTACCTGGAAGCGGCGCTGGAACACCGCAACATCGGTTTTTCCAACCTGCACCAATTGATCACCGACATCCACGAAGGCCACAAAAAAGCCCTGCCGTGCGGCGCGGGCCTGAAGATGCTGGCGGTGGATCACAAAGGCGAACTGAACCTGTGTCATCGCTTTACCGGTTCGTCACTGCCGACCTTCGGCAACGTGCACAGCGGCGTCAAACAGGTGGAGTTGAACGACTTCCTGTCCCAACGCCTCGACCGCACCAACACCGGTTGCGAGGACTGCCAGATCCGCAACCTGTGCTCCGGCGGCTGCTACCACGAAAGCTACGCCCGGTACGGCGACCCGACCCACCCGACCTATCACTACTGCGAACTGATGCGTGACTGGGTCGACTTCGGCATCGAGGTCTACACCCGGATCATGGCCCATAACCCTGCGTTTATCAGCAGCTACATCACTCCGCGCAAGGCTCACTGATATGAAACATCTCAAGGCAATCAATAACAAAGCGCTGAAACTGGACGAGGCTGCGGCCGAAAACCGCATCGAAGAAGTGGTGGCCATGAGCTCTGTGGCGGGCTGCGCCTCGACCACCGACCCGGGTTGGGAGATCGATGCGTTTGGCGGGGTGTCGTCGCTGTGCCAGCCGATGGAAGCCGACTTGTATGGCTGTTCCGACCCGTGCTGGTGGCCGGCCCAGGTGCCCGACATGATGAGCACCTATCCGGACTGGAACAAGGATGCCCAGGCGTCCAACGAAAACTGGCGCAACCTCGGCACTGTCTTCCCCAAAGACAAGTGATCAGATAAGAAGAAGGATTCCAGCATGCACAGCATCAAAGCCTGCGGCCTGGCCGCATTCGCCGTCCTGAGCACGTGTTCGCTCAACGTTCTGGCCGATGAAAATGCAGCACTGCAAGACGGTCACGAGTACATGTTGACCACCAACTACCCGAACAACCTGAACGTGATCGACCTGGCCACCGACACGCTGTTCAAGACCTGCAAGATGCCCGACGCCTTTGGCCCCGGCACCGTGCAACTGTCGCCGGACCGCAAGACCGCCTATGTGTTGAACAACCACTACGCCGATGTCTACGGCGTCGAGCTGGACAATTGCAAGCAGGTGTTCCACGCCAGCATCACCCAGAAACCGGGGGAGAAAGCGAAGTCGATGTTCGCCTTCACCCTCAGCCACGACGGCAAGGAACTGTTTGCCATTGCCAACCCGACATTGATGCTCAATGACCGCTACGAAGTGCAGCAGCCGCGGCTCGATGTGTACAAGACTGACGCCGGCATGGACGCCAAACCGGTGCGCAGTTTCCCGGCGCCGCGGCAACTGACCATCATGCAAAGCGGCGACGACGGCACGCTGTACGTGGCCGGGGCGGACGTCTACAAGGTCAATGTGAACACCGGCAAGTTCGACGTGCTGATTCCCAGTCGTCACTGGAAACGCCCGAACTACAGCGCGCCGGACGTGCTCTACGTATGGAACCAGCAGACGTATCGCCATGATTTCTCGCTGCTCTATACCACCGCGAAATTCAAGGACAAGAAGCAGGACCCGTTGACCGCTGAATACCTCTACGGGCTGTTCAGCATTGACCTGAAAACCGGCAAGACCGAAACCACCGACTTCGGTCCCCTGACGGAAATCTACTTCAGCGGCATGCGCTCGCCGAAGGACCCGAACCTGATGTTCGGGGTGCTCAACCGCTTGGCCAAGTACGACATCAAGGAAAAGAAAATGCTTCAGTCGGCGACGCTGGATCATTCCTACTACTGCATTTCCTTCAACAAGGACGGCAGCAAGATCTACCTGGCCGGGACGTTTAACGACGTGGCGATTTTTGATGCCGACAGCTTGAAGCAGATTGGCAGCATCAAAATGCCGGGTGGGGATATGGCGATCACCACGGCGCAGATATTTGTCCGGTAATAGCGGCGCCTGACCGGCCGCCATCGCGAGCACTCACTCCTACAGGGGATCTGCGGTGCAACACAGATCCCCTGTAGGAGTGAGCCTGCTCGCGATGAGGCCCTCAAAAATACTGCCAAATCAACCCCCCGGAACCGGACACCCCACATCCCCCTCCTGACACTTAAGATAATTCCTGAACGTCTGAACCCGCGCCTTGGTCAAGTCGGTGGTGCAACTGCTATAGATCAACGGATACACACTGCCCCCTTCCACCCCCGAAGCCGAAAACTTGCACTCGGCATCCCGAAACGCAACCCACGCCCGTTGCGCGCCCACCAACAACTTCTTGCGCTCGGGCTCAGCTTTCAGACGCGTGGTGATTTGCTGATACAGCGCATTCAACTCCTTGTCGGCCGCCGCATTCTGCTGCGCGGCGCATTGGTTCATCGTGGCCTGGTCGGTGGCGTTGTCGCAATCCACGGCGAACGCCATCGAAGTGAACAACACTGGCGCCAGTGCCAGGAAAAAGCGTGAGTACATGGCGGAAACTCGCTGTGGCAGAGGAAATTGCGAGGCAGTTTAGCGAATCACTATGAACCTGCGCCGACAGAACACGCCTTGCTGTCCGCAACCGTCTCGCCCGCAAACCCGAACTTATGCGCACAAAAATGGCCGAATATCCCGAGCATGGTTGATCGCGACAAGCGATTGGTCCAATTTTAGGGTTGGTCTTGTGGTTGTTACTGACCTACTGTTCAGTACAGGAGGTGACTTATGAACCCAGCATCAGATCGCATCGAAAGGAAAATCCTGCTCAAGGCGAAGCGTTCGCACGTCTGGCGTGTGCTGGCCAATGCCGAAGCGTTTGGGCAGTGGTTTGGCGTTGCGCTGGACGGCAAGCGTTTCGTCGCCGGTGAGTGGACCCAGGGGCAGATCACCTATCCCGGGTATGAGCACTTGCTGTGGAATGTGCTGGTGGAGCGGGTCGAGCCCGAGCGGGTGTTTTCGTTTCGTTGGCACCCGTATGCAGTTGAACCGGATGTCGACTATTCCCAGGAACCCACTACTTTGGTGAAATTCGAGCTTGAAGACATGGATGAAGGCACCTTGTTGAAGGTCACCGAATCCGGTTTCGATCATGTTCCCCAAGCGCGAAGGCTCAAGGCGTTCCGTAAGGACAGCCGCGGCTGGGATGAGCAGATGAACAACATCGAACAGTTTCTGACCAAAAGCGCCAAAGCCCACGAGCGTGAAGGTGGTTAAAGCTACAGCCCCCTGAATTCGAGGCCTCCAGCCATTAAACCTGAGGCGTCTAAGGGTTTTCGGAAGGGTGGGTATAGCGAATGTCTTACACGCGATGGTAGCTATGTCGTCTATCGCAGATTGGATCCGACACGTAATCTAACTCCATCAACTGAAGCACAGGAAGCGCTTCAGGATCACGGATGATCGACCATCAGCAAGGATTGGCTACCGACAGGGAGTCGACAATGGTCTTGGGAAAAACCCGCTTCGGCGGGTTTTTTTTTGCCTGTCGAAAAGTCCGGCAGCGCTTAGAGCCTGGCCGCTGCCCGTTCGGTGATTTGCGTGCGCAGCTCAAGCGAGGCGGCTGCCCGGCGTTGCGCTTCAGCCAGAACACTCGATGGTGCCGCTTCAGGGCTGCCCGACTGGAACGGCGGTGCCGGGGCATATTCCAACTGCAACTGCACCAGCTGCGCGGTGTCCTTGTCGAACAGTTCCGCCGCCAGGGTCAGGGCAAAGTCGATCCCTGCGGTAATCCCGCCACCGGTCAGCAGATTGCCGTCGCGCACCACCCGGTCCTTCACCGGGATCGCGCCCAGTGGCTTGAGCAGTTCGTGATAGGCCCAATGCGTCGTCGCCCGCTTGCCCTTGAGCAACCCTGCGGCGCCGAGCACCAGCGCACCGGTGCAGACCGACGTGACATACCGCGCGGTGGCGGCTTGCGCCTTGATGAACGCCAGCGTTTCTTCATCTTCCATCAACGGCCCGACGCCACCGCCGCCGGGAACGCAGATCACATCCAGCGCCGGGCAATCGTCGAACGTCACGGTCGGTTTCAGCACCAGGCCAGTGCTCGCGGTAATCGGCACCAGGTCCTTCCAGATCAAATGCACCTTCACGTCCGGCAGTGAGGCCAACACATCGTAAGGGCCGGTCAGGTCCAGTTGCTGAACCTGGGGAAACAACAGAAAACCGATCTGCAACGTCATGGCGTATTTCTCCTGAAGTGGGTGGACGTCTTCACTGTAGGCTCGTAGGATTTGGCGTATCCGCCAATCACCCCACGAATTACGCCAACATGCCGAAAATCATTCACGTACTCGCGTTTGCCAATGTGCAACTGCTCGACGTCACCGGGCCCTTGCAGGTTTTCGCCTCGGCCAACGACATGGCTCGCCAGAAAGGATTGCCGCCGCCCTATGCGCCGACAGTGATTGCCAGCGGCGGCGGGGCGGTAATATCGTCGGCGGGCTTGGGGCTATTGGCCGAGCCGTTGCCCGAGGGCGAAAGCGACACGCTGGTGATTGCCGGTGGCTGGGGCGTTTACGCGGCGGCGGAAGACCCGGCGCTGGTGGCCTGGGTGCGCGAACATGCGGCAGCTTGCCGGCGGGTTTCATCCGTGTGCACCGGGGCGTTTTTGCTGGCTGCCAGCGGCTGGCTGGATGGCCGGCGAGTGGTCACGCACTGGACGCGTTGCGAGCAGTTGGCGCAGAAGCATCCGCGCCTCCACGTCGAGCCCAATCCGATCTTCATCAACGACGGCCCGGTCTGGACCTCGGCCGGGGTCACGGCTGGCATCGACCTCGCCCTGGCCATGGTCGAAGAGGACCTCGGCCGCAACATGGCGCTGGAAGTCGCCCAGCAACTGGTGGTGTTCCTCAAGCGTCCGGGCGGGCAGTCACAGTTCAGCGTGACCTTGTCCTTACAGAAAGAAGGCGACCGGTTCGACGAACTTCACGTCTGGATCAGTGAAAACCTGACCAAGGACCTCGGCATTCCCACCCTGGCGTTGCAGGCGGGCATGAGCGAACGCAGTTTTGTCCGCCACTACCGCGCCGACACCGGGCAAACTCCGGCGCGCGCCATTGAATTAATCCGGGTCGAAACGGCGCGACGGTTGCTCAGCGACACCGGTGTACCGATCAAGCGGGTGGCGGTGCAATGCGGATTTGGCAGCGAAGAAACGCTTCGGCGCAGTTTTCTAAGGGCCATGGGCGTGACACCACAGGCGTATCGCGAGCGGTTTTCGGTCAGTGGGCCCGCTCTCTATCAGGCTTCCACTTCCGCCACCTGATTAAAATACTTTGACCGATCCGGCGTAAACGTCACCACCATCCCGGTCCGGGAGCATTCCAACGCCCGCTCTTCAGCCAAATCAACATCCAGATCCTCCCCGCGCAAACCCTGCCACTGCGCCAGGTATTTGAGAGATCCGTACTTTTCGAGTTTTTTCAGGCTGCGACTGACACCCCCCTTCCAGCCCAGAACCGGTAGCTCTCCGGCAAGGCTGCGTTGGGCGAGGTTGGGGAAACGGGCGGCGCGTTGACGGCCGATTTCCCAGCATTTGATCAGGCCTTTGTCCGGGCCTTCCCACAGTTCGTCGCGGTTCAGGCCGGAGCGAAGGGGAGAGTCGATGCTGCGGTGGATACGCTGGCTCATTCAGGTTCCTTGAATTCGGGTTTTGTTGGACAGCTCCGCTGTACCCGTTGTTGCTGGATGTTAGGGGGGGATGTAACGACTGGCAACAAGGTATTTCAGGCTGTAGGAATGGGAGGTGCCGGGGTGAAAGGGGAATGTTTGTTCAATTTTTGTAGGAGGTTTGGCCTGAAAGCCCACAAATGCTCGCCAACGTTGGGTTGGTAGGTTCTGGGAGTGTGTTTAAGCCTGGTGTGAGTGAGCTTCGTTCCTACAAGCGGCAGCGCAAAACGGGAAATTTCTGACGGACTTTGTCGGCTAGTGATGTTGTGGCTGATGGCTACGCCTCAGTCTCAAGGCTGCCAAAAACTCTTCTCCCCACTCAATTTCCGATCCAGAAAACTCGCCGCACTGATCAACGCCAGATGTGTCAGTGCTTGCGGCGTATTCCCCAGATGCCGCGCATGATTGTCCAGCTCTTCGGCATACAGGTCGAGCGGGTTGGCATACCTCAGCAACTGTTCAAACTCCAGATGGGCTTTTTCCACCTGACCGGCCCGCGCCAGGCATTCGACGTACCAGAATGAGCACGCGGCGAACGCGCCTTCGGTGCCGTCGAGGCCGTCGATGCGGGTGTCGTCGTTGCGATAGCGATAGACCATGCCGTCGCGCACCAGGTTTTTTTCGATGGCTTGGAGGGTGGCGAGCCAGCGCGGGTCCTTGGCGCTGACGAAGCGTACCAGCGGCATCAGCAACATCGAGCCGTCGAGGGCGGTGCCGCCGATGTACTGGACGAAATGTCCGCGTTCTTCGTTCCAGAAGTTTCCCCAGATGTCAGCGTAGATAGCCTGGCGCATCTGGTCCCAACGGGCGAACGGGGCGGGCAGTGAGCGTTTCGAGGCCAGGCGAATGGCGCGGTCCAGTGCGACCCAGCACATCAGTCGCGAGTGCAGGAAGTGATGCTGCTCGCCACGCATTTCCCAGATACCGACGTCTGCCTGCTGCCAGGTTTCGCACACCTGATCGACCACTTCCACGGTATGTTTCCAGCCTTCATGGGAGATCGCCTCGCCATATTTGTTGACCAGGTAGATCGCGTCCATCAACTCGCCGAAGATGTCGAGCTGGATCTGATCGCAGGCACCGTTGCCGATGCGCACTGGTGTCGCGCCGCCATGTCCGGACAGGTGCGTCAGTTCGACCTCCGGCAGTTCCTGTCGACCGTCCATGGCATAGAGAATGTTGAGCTTCTTCGACTGGCCATGACAGTCGCTGACCCGCCCGCGCAGCCAGCGCATGTAGTCGTTGGCTTCCTGGACGAACCCCAGGCGCATGAACGCGTAGACGGTAAACGATGCGTCGCGGATCCAGGTGTAGCGATAATCCCAATTGCGCTCGCCGCCCGGAGTTTCCGGCAGGCCGAAGGTGGCGGCGGCGAGAATCGCGCCGTGTTTGCGTGATGTCAGCAGCTTCAGGGCGAGGGCCGAGCGGTTGACCATTTCCCGCCAGCGGCCGCGATAGTTGGACTGGCCAATCCAGTCGCGCCAGAACTTCAGGGTGCGTTGCAGGCACAGGTCGGCGGCACCCTCCTTGAAGCGCGGATCGTCGAGTCCACCGAGCAGGAACTGTGCACTCTCATCTTGCTTCAGGGTGAATTCGGCCACCGCTGCATCACCATCAACCTGCAACCCCTGATCCGAAGACAGGCGCATGGACGGTTGATCGGCGGCCTCGAACGTCACGTCTTTTTTATCCATCCGCGCGCGCGTCCTGGCGCGAGCGTAGTCATGACGCACGGCGCAGCGCATGTGAAACGTCGCCTCACCGCTGACCACCCGAACCCTGCGCATCAACAGCGGCAGATCGTCCTCGGTGTCACCGATAGGCAGCAGGTCGGTGATTTCGACCACCGCGCGATCACTCAGCCAACGGGTTTGCAGCACGTTGGTGTCCGGCAGGTAAATCTGCTCGCGGCGGGCGTCGGGCAAGTCCGGCGACAACTGGAAGATACCCGCCTGGGGCGTATCGAGCAGCGAGCAGAAAATCGACGGGCTGTCGAATTCCGGCCAGCAGAAAAAGTCCACGCTGCCCTTGTCGTTGACCAGTGCGGCGCTGCGCATGTCGCCGATGATGCCGTGGGCGTCGATGGCGCTTTGTCGTTCGTGAAGTAGCGGCTGGAGAGAAATCGGCATGACGGTTAGCGCCTTGCGGTGAGGGCCTACCTAGCTGACTGGTTTTTGGGGGCAGGAGTTCATTTGCTGGAATGATGTGGTGATTGTTCTGACCCCTTCGCGAGCAGGCTCGCTCCCACAGGGTTTTGCGTCGTAGACACATCCAATGTGGGAGCGAGCCTGCTCGCGAAGGGGCCTTCACATTCCACCAACAATTGGGCGCTTTCCCCTCAATCAGCCTTATGGCAATTTGCAGTCCCTTGTCGAGACCCGCATCCCATGGCCAACCCTTACCGCGATCTGTTCAAAGCCCCCGGCAGCCGAGCCTTCGTGCTGGCCGGCATGATCGCGCGCATGCCGATTTCCATGACCGGCATCGGCCTGATCACCATGCTCTCGCAACTGCAGGGTGGTTACGGACTGGCCGGTGCCGTGGCGGCAACCTTTGCCTTGGCCACAGCTTTTTGCGCGCCGCAGGTCTCACGATTGGTCGACCGCTATGGCCAACGCCGGATCTTGCCGATTTCGGCGCTGATCGGCGGCGGGGCGTTGTTGCTGGTGTTGCTGTGCACCCGTTTACAGGCGCCGCACTGGACGTTGTTCGTGTTCGCCGCGTTGGCCGGTTGCATGCCCAGCATGTCGGCGATGGTGCGGGCACGCTGGACCGAGGTCTATCGCGGCCAGCCCGAACTGCAAACCGCCTATGCCCTGGAGTCGGTGCTGGACGAGGTCTGCTTTATCGTCGGGCCGCCAGTGTCGGTGGGCTTGTGCGTGGTGGCGTTCCCCGAGGCCGGGCCGCTCGCGGCGTTGTTGATGCTGGCGATTGGTGTCACGGCATTCGTCCTGCAACGCGACACTGAGCCGGCCATTCATCCCCATGAAGAACACCATCAAGGCTCGATCATTCGTTCCGTCGAGATTCAGTTGCTGATGTTGTTGATGGTCGCCATGGGCACCATTGTTGGCGTGGTCGATGTGGTCAGCGTGGCGTTCGCCCAGCAGCAGGGCCAACCGGCGGCGGCGAGCATTGTGTTGTCGGTGTATGCGATTGGTTCATGCATGGCCGGGCTGGCGTTCGGGGCCTTGCGTTCGAAGGTGCCGTTGCCGCGATTGTTCCTGTACGGCGGGGTGGCGACAGCGTTGACGACGCTGCCGTTGTTGCTGGCGAGCAACATTCTCGGGTTGTCGTTGGCGGTGTTTGTGGCCGGGCTGTTTTTTGCGCCGACCTTGATCGTCGCCATGGCCCTGGTGGAGCGCATCGTGCCACCGGCCAAGCTGACGGAAGGCCTGACCTGGCTGGTGACCGGGTTGAGTATTGGCGTGGCGATTGGTGCGGCGAGTTCGGGGTGGCTGGTGGATGCGTTCGGCGCGCGCAGCGGGTTTTGGGTGGCGATAGCTGCCGGCCTGGTGGTCCTCATTTCCGCTGTCCAAAGCTTCCGCCACTTGAAATAAAGTCCCCCTGTAGGCGTGAGCCTGCTCGCGATAGCGGTGTAACCGTCACCATCTGAATTGACTGACATACCGCTATCGCGAGCAGGCTCACTCCTACAAGGGGATGTGTACGACTAATTCTCCGCGGCGCTCATCCGTTCTCTTGATAGACAACTTTTCGAGGTGAGCCCGGTGACCCAGCTGACATTGCTGTGCCTGCCCTATTCAGGCGCGAGCGCCATGGTTTACAGCCGCTGGCGGCGCAAACTGCCGGAGTGGCTCACACTGCAACCGGTGGAACTGCCCGGCCGTGGCGCACGGTTCGGCGAGCCGTTGCACACCGACATGCGGCGCCTGGCGCTGCAACTCGCGCAAGAACACATCGCCACGCTGAAAACCCCTTACGCGATTTTCGGCCATAGTCTGGGTGCCTTGCTCGCCTGTGAAATGGCCCATGCGTTGCGCTCGCTGGGCGGTCCGGAGCCGGTGGCGCTGTTCGCTTCAGGCACCGCTGCGCCGACGATGCGTGCGGACTACGATCGCGGTTTTGCCGAGCCGAAAACCGATGCCGAGCTGATCGAGCAATTGCGTACGCTCAATGGCACCCGCGAAGAAGTGTTGGCCAACGAAGAACTGATGAGCCTGACGCTGCCGGTCCTGCGCGCGGACTTCCTGCTGTGCGGACGCTTCGAACCACAGCAGCGCCCCTTGCTCAACTGCCCGGTGCACGTGCTCGGCGGCAAGGCTGATCGCGCGACCACGGAACAGCTGATCGGCTGGAGCAAGGAAACCCACGGCAGTTTTTCCGTGGACATGCTTGGCGGTGGTCACTTCTTCATCCATGAGCACGAGGCCAAGGTGCTGCGGGTGATCAAGGATCAGCTCGAGATCCACCATCGCCGGCATGCCATGGCCGCCAGCGCCTGACACAACCAACCCCTGTAGGAGTGAGCCTGCTCGCGATGGCGTCGGTACATTCAACAGGGATGTGACTGACTGACAGACCGCTATCGCGAGCAAGCTCACTCCTGCATTGGACTTTCGCCAACCCGACACTCCGCGTTCTGTCTCCTTCCTGATACTTATTCTCATTCGTTAATTTTTCCGGTGTGCATTCGTTTTATAGGGACGACGTGCCTTTGTGCTTCCTGCCACTGATCCGGATGCTTAGAAATGAATGCTGAAGACTCCTTGAAACTCGCTCGCCGGTTTATCGGGTTGCCCCTGGAAAAGCGCCAGATGTTCCTTGCGGCCTTGCACAAGGAGGGCGTTGATTTCGCCCGGTTTCCCATCCCGGCTGACATCGAGGCCGAGGATCGCCAAGTGTTGTCATACGCACAGCAACGCATGTGGTTTCTCTGGCAACTGGACCCGCACAGCGGCGCGTACAACCTGCCGGGCGCGGTGCGCCTGACCGGGCGGCTTAACCTGCCCGCGCTGGAGCAAGCGTTCGCCAGCCTCGTTGAACGTCACGAAACCCTGCGCACGGTGTTCCAGCGCCAGACCGACGACCGCTTGCTGCAAGTACCGGCCAGCGCGCCGCTGGTCATCAATCATGTGGATTTCAGCGCGCTCCCGGCCACGGAGCGCGAACTCGCCGTTGCGCGAGCCGCCGAACAGCAATCGGTGCAGCCGTTCGATCTGTCAGTCGGCCCGTTGCTGCGCGTCACTTTGCTCAAACTCGCCGATCTGGAACACGTGCTGCTGCTGACTCTGCACCACATCGTGTCTGACGGCTGGTCGATGAACGTGCTGATCGACGAATTCATCCGCTGCTACGACGCGTTCGACGCGGGTACACAACCACAACTCGCGCCATTGCCGATCCAGTACAGCGACTACGCCCTGTGGCAACGCCGCTGGCTGGAAGCGGGCGAGCAGGCGCGCCAACTCGATTACTGGCAAACACAGTTGGGCAATGAACACCCGGTGCTGGAACTGCCCACCGACCACCCGCGCCCGGCAATGCCCAGCTATCGCGGCACTCGCTACGAATTTGCCGTTGACGCACAACTGGCGGAACAACTGCGCGCCACTGCGCAGAAACACAACATTACCTTGTTCATGCTGTTGCTCGGCGCCTTCAACGCGCTGTTGCATCGTTACACCGGGCAGACCGATATCCGCGTCGGCGTGCCGATTGCCAACCGCAATCGCGCCGAGATCGAAGGCCTGATCGGGTTCTTCGTCAACACCCAAGTATTGCGCACGCAACTCGACGGCCAGACCCGCGTCGACGACTTGCTGCGCGCCATCAAGGAAACTGCCCTCGGTGCCCAGGCCCATCAGGATTTGCCGTTCGAGCGTCTGGTCGAGGCGCTGAAACTGGAACGCAGCCTCAGCCATACGCCGCTGTTCCAGGTGATGTACAACCACCAGCCACAGGTCGCGGACATTGCCTCTGTCAGCACGGCGTCCGGCCTGGCGCTGGGCGTGATCGAGTGGGAAGGGCGCACCACGCAGTTCGACATGACCCTCGACACCTACGAAAAAGGTGGCAAGTTGCATGCGGCGTTGACCTACGCCAACGACTTGTTCGACGCCGACACCATCACGCGCATGGCGCGGCACTGGACCCGTCTGCTGCAAGGCATGGTCAGCGATCCGACGCAGCGCATCAGCGATTTGCCGCTGCTGGAAAGCGCGGAATACCGGCGCATCGTGCATGACTGGAATCGCGCCGACGCATACTACCCGCAAGACCTGTGCATTCATGAACGGATCAGCCAGCAAGCCGCGGCCAGTCCGAATGCATTGGCGGTGACCTTCGGCACCCGGCAGCTGACGTACGCAGAACTCGACATCCAGGCCAATCGCCTGGCGCACAAACTGATCGAACTGGGTGTCGGCCCGGAAGTCCGCGTCGGCGTAGCGATGCAGCGTTCGGAAAAACTGCTGGTGGCGTTGCTGGCGGTACTCAAGGCCGGCGGCGCCTACGTGCCGCTGGACCCGGACTACCCGGCCGAACGCGTCGCCTACATGCTCGAAGACAGCCGCGCCTTGGTGTTGCTGACGGAGCAATCGGTCGCCACGACATTGACCGTGACAGCCGATATGCAAGTGTTGCTGCTGGGCGACAAAACGTGGACCGAGTACCCGGAAAACGCCCCCGAAACCGGCGTCACACCGGACAACCTCGCCTACGTGATCTACACCTCCGGCTCCACTGGCAACCCCAAAGGCGTGGCCATCGCCCATCGCAATGTGCTGGCGCTGATCGACTGGTCGGCATCGGTCTACAGCCGCGAAGACATCCAGGGCGTGCTGGCCTCGACCTCGGTGTGCTTCGACCTGTCGGTGTGGGAGCTATTCGTGACCCTGGCCAACGGTGGCTCGATAATCATCGCCCGCAATGCCCTGGAATTGCCGCAATTGCTGGCGCGGGATCAAGTACGCCTGATCAACACCGTACCGTCGGCGATCAATGCATTGCAGCGCGACGGGCAGATTCCGCCGTGTGTGCGCATCATCAACCTCGCCGGGGAACCGCTGAAGCAGAGTCTGGTGGACGCGCTGTATCAGCAACCGACCGTCGAACACGTCTACGACCTGTATGGCCCGTCGGAAGACACCACGTATTCGACCTGGACCCGACGCGAGGCCGGTGGCCACGCGAACATCGGTCGCCCGCTCAAACACACCGCCAGCTATTTGCTGGATGCCGAGCTGCAACCGGTGCCGCAAGGTGTCTCTGCCGAGCTTTACCTGAGCGGTGCGGGGATCACCCGTGGTTACCTCGCGCGGCCGGGCATGACCGCCGAAAAATATGTGCCAAACCCGTTCGCCCGCAATGGCGAGCGCCTGTACCGCACTGGCGACCTGACCCGCTATCAGGCCGACGCCACGTTGCAATACGTCGGGCGCATCGACCATCAGGTCAAGGTTCGGGGCTTTCGCATCGAGCTCGGTGAAATCGAAGCGCGGCTGTTGCAGCAGGACGCCGTGCGCGAACTGGCGGTGCTGGCGCAGGACGGGGTCAACGGCCAGCAATTGGTGGCCTACATCGTGCCGAACGATCCCGTGTTGCTGGGCGACACCGACGCTCAAGCGACTCAGCGTGAAACCTTGAAAGCCGCACTGCGCCAGCATCTGCCGGATTACATGGTCCCGGCGTTCCTGCTGTTCCTCGATCACTTGCCGCTGACCCCCAACGGCAAACTCGACCGCAAAGCCTTGCCGGCGGTTGAGGGTTCACAACAACAACGCGAACACGTCGCGCCACGCAGCGCACTGGAAAAATCCCTCGCCGCGATCTGGCAGGACGTGTTGGCTGTCGATAACGTCGGTCTGGAGGATAACTTCTTCGAACTGGGCGGCGACTCCATCGTGTCGATGCAAGTGGTCAGTCGCGCGCGCCAAGCCGGGATCGTGTTGAGCCCCAGGGACCTGTTCCAGCACCAGACCATTCGCAGTCTCGCCCAAGCGGCCCGCAGCGGCGAACAGGTGTTGATCGACCAGGGCCCGGCAATCGGCGCGCTGGCGTTGGCGCCGGTGCAACAGTGGTTCTTCGAACAGGCAATCCCCGAGCGTCAGCACTGGAACCAGTCGCTGCTTCTAGTGCCGCGCGAGGTGTTGAACGCCGAGGCGCTGGACCGTGCCCTTGAGCAATTGCTGACCCACCACGACAGCTTGCGCCTGCGCTACGAGCAGACCGCTGACGGCTGGCAGCAAACCTACGCCGCGCCGACCACGGAGTCGGTGCTGTGGCAGCGTCAGGCGCACTCCGACGACGAACTTAACGCCCTGTGCGACGAAGCCCAACGCAGTCTCAATCTGCAAAATGGCCCGCTGATGCGTGCGCTGCTGGTGGCGATGGCTGACGGTACACAACGCCTGCTGTTGGTGATTCATCACCTGGCGGTGGACGGTGTCTCCTGGCGCGTGCTGCTGGAAGATCTTCAGCAGTTCTACAGCGGCAACAAGGTGTCGTTGGTTAAAACCAGCGGCTATCAGCGCTGGGTTGCCCGTCTGCAAGATCATCTTCCAGCGTTTGAAAACAACCTCGATTATTGGCTGACCCAACTGAAGAGAGCAGCGAATAGTCTGCCCTGCGACCGCCCGAACGGCGCGCTGGAGAACCGTTTCGAGCACAAAATCGAGCTCAAACTCGATACCGAACACACCCGAAAACTGCTGCAACACGCCCCGGCGGCCTATCGCACCCAGGTCAACGACCTGCTGCTGACTGCACTGGCGCGCGCGGTTTGTCGCTGGAGCGGGCAGGGCAGCGCGCTGATTCAACTGGAAGGGCATGGCCGCGAAGACCTGTTCGACGACATCGACCTGACCCGCACCGTGGGCTGGTTCACCAGTCTGTTCCCGGTCAATCTGGTGCCGTCGAGCGATCTCGGCGCCTCGATCAAAACCATCAAGGAACACCTGCGCGGCGTGCCGGACAAGGGACTCGGCTATGGCGCATTGCGTTATCTCGGCGGCTCGGTGTTGAGCGCCGAACTTGCCGCGTTGCCGCAACCGCGCATTACCTTCAACTATCTGGGGCAATTCGACCGTCAGTTCGACGACGGCGCAATGTTCGTGCCGGCCACCGAAGCTAACGGCGTGGCGCAGGATCCGTCGGCGCCGCTGGGCAACTGGCTGACAGTTGAAGGCCAGGTTTACGGCGGCGAATTGTCATTGAGTTGGGGCTTCAGCCGCGAGATGTTCGACACCGCGACTATCCAGCGTCTGGCGGACGACTACGCGCAGGAACTCAAAGCGCTGATCGATCACTGCTGCGCCGTTGAAGTGCCGCAAGCCACGCCGTCCGACTTCCCGCTGGCGCGCCTCAGCCAGACGCAACTCGACGCATTGCCGGTGGCAACTCTTGAGGACCTGTATCCACTGTCGCCGATGCAACAGGGCATGCTGTTCCACACCCTCTACGAACCGCACGTCGGCGCGTACATCAGTCAGTTGCGCCTGGACATTCAAGGCCTCGATCCGCAGCGCTTTGCCTGTGCCTGGCAGACCGCACTGCAACGCCACGATATCCTGCGCAGCAGCTTCCACTGGCAAGGACTCGACACCGCGCATCAGGCGATCGTCCGTCAGGTTGCATTGCCGCTCGAGGTGCTGGAAGCGACCGACACCGAGGCGCTGGCCGATGCCGAGCGCGCCCACGGTTTCGAATTGGGGCGCGCGCCGCTGTTCCGCTTGAAGCTGGTCCATACCGACACTGACGCCTGGCACCTGATCTACACCAGCCACCACATTTTGATGGACGGCTGGAGCAACGCGCAGTTACTGGCCGAAGTGATCCAGCATTACGCCAGCGGGCAATCGCTGTCGGCACCGACCGGGCAATACCGCGATTATCTGGGCTGGTTACAGCAGCAATCCGCCGTCGCTGGCGAGCAGTTCTGGAAAGCCGTGCTGGCGCCGCTGCAAGCGCCCACCTTGCTCGCCGAAGCCTTGCGCCCGCCCGTGGGTGCCGAGGGCAGCGAAGCCTATCGAGTGGCCTTCGACCACCGCGCCACCCAGCGTCTGGCCGACTTCGCCCGGCAACAGAAAGTCACCCTCAACACCGTGCTGCAAGCGGCGTGGAGCCTGTTGCTGCACCGCTACACCGGTCAGGATTGCGTGGTCTTCGGGGCCACCGTCGCGGGTCGTTCGGCGCCGCTGCCGGGGATCGAAGAACAGCTCGGGTTGTTCATCAACACGCTTCCACTGGTCTGCGCGATGAAGCCTGCGCAAACCGTCAGCCAATGGCTGGGCGAACTGCAAGGGCTGAACCTGGCCATGCGCGAGTTCGAGCATGTGCCGCTTTACCACATTCAGGGCTGGGCAGGGCAGCAGGGTTCGGCGCTGTTCGACAGCCTGCTGGTGTTCGAAAATTTCCCGGTCGCCGAAGCGCTGAAGCAGGGCGCACCGGCCGGGTTGTCGTTCGGCAACCTGCACAACCACGAGCGCACGCACTATCCACTGACCCTCGGCATCGAACTGGGCGAGGGTTTGAGCCTGGATTTCAGCTACGACGCGGCGCGGTTCAGTGCGGCGCAAATCGCTGAGTTGTCGGCCAACCTGCAGCATCTGCTGATGCAGTTGATGGCGCTGCCGGACGCGGCTTTGGGCGCGCTGGAATTGCTCGATGTCGAGGGCAAAAATGCGCTGCTTGCGCTCAGCCAGCCGGCCCCGGTTCAGTTATCCACCACCCTGTTGGTCCATGAACACATCGCCGCTCAGGCTGCCAATACGCCGAATGCACTGGCATTGCAGGTTGACGGTCAATCCTTGAGCTACGCCCAGCTGAACACCCAGGCCAACCGCCTGGCCCATCGCCTGATTGAAAACGGTGCCGGTCCCGGCAAGCGTGTCGGGCTGGCGCTGCACCGTGGGCCGCAACTGATCGTCAGCCTGCTGGCGGTGCTGAAAAGCGGCGCGGCGTACGTGCCGCTGGACCCAAGCTACCCGGCCGAACGCCTGGCCTACATGATCGACGACAGCCGCCTCGATGTGCTGCTGTGCGAATCCGGCCTGCTGGAAAGTGGTCAAGGCGTGCGCCGTCTCAGCCTCGACGACAACGTCGGTTTCCCTGAACACGATCCGCAAAACCATGCGGTTGCCGAAGATCTGGCCTACGTCATCTACACCTCCGGCTCCACCGGCCAACCCAAAGGAGTGGCCATCGCCCACGCTGCATTACGCGAGTTCTGCCAAAGCGCCGCCGACTATTCGGTGCTGTCGGCGGCGGACCGCGTGTTGCAGTTCGCGACCTTCAGTTTCGACGGCTTCGTCGAACAATGCTTCCCGGCGTTGTGCGTCGGCGCGGCGTTGATCATGCGTGGCGATGCGCTGTGGGATGCCGGGCGACTGGCGGCTGAAATCGTCCAGCAAGGCGTGACCGTGGCGGACTTGCCAGCGGCCTATTGGTATTTGCTCGCCCGCGAATGTGCTAGTGGCGACATAAGCAATCTCGGCGATTTGCGTCAGGTGCATGTCGGCGGTGAAGCGATGTCGGTCGAAGGTTTGCGCTTGTGGCATCAAGCTGGATTGAGCCACGTGCGACTGCTCAACACCTACGGCCCGACCGAGGCGACCGTGGTGTCCAGCGTGCATGAATGCCGTCTCGAGGATGCCAGCGATGCGTTCGGCATTCCGATTGGTCGCGCCATCGCCGGTCGTGCGTTGTACGTGCTGGATGCGTCCGCTCAGTTGTTGCCCAACGGTGGTGTCGGCGAGCTGTGCATCGGCGCAGCGGCCTGCCTTGCGCAAAGCTACTTCGATCGCCCGGCGCTGACCGCCGAACGTTTCCTGCCGGACCCGTTTGCCCGTGAGCCGGGCGCGCGGCTGTACCGCAGCGGCGACCTGGCGCGCTACAACGCTGACGGGAATCTGGAATACGTCGGCCGTATCGATCATCAAGTAAAGATCCGCGGTTTCCGCATTGAAATGGGCGAGATCGAAGCCTGCCTGCAAGCTCGCGAGGACGTGCGTGAAGCGGCGGTCATCGCTCAGGACGGCGTGCAGTTGGTGGCATATGTTGTGGCCAACGATGCGGTGGTTTCTGAAACTGACTATCTGGAAGGTCTCAAGGCGGTTCTGCGTCAGTCGTTGCCGGAATACATGGTGCCAAGCCACCTGATCCTGCTGGCCAGGTTGCCGCTCAACACCAACGGAAAACTCGACCGAAGGGCTTTGCCCCGCGTTGAAGTCAGCGACGTACAACGTGACTTCGTGGCCCCGGCCCGAGGGCTGGAAACGCAGCTGGCGCTTATCTGGCAGGACGTGTTGCAGGTCGAGCGAGTAGGGCGCAACGACAACTTTTTCGAACTGGGCGGTCACTCGTTGCTGGTGCTTCAAGTGATATCGCGGGTGCGCCAGCAACTGCACCTCGAATTGTCGGTGAGCAGCCTGTTCTCGGCCGCGACTCTGGCGGAATTTGCCGAGCGTGCGGCGCTGGCGAACATCAGTGGTCAGCCGGTCCTGCAATCTGCGCCAGTCGATCAACCGCCGATGCTGTCGTACGCCCAGCAACGCCAATGGATTCTCTGGCAGCTGGATCCGCAAAGCCCGGCCTACAACATTCCCGCTGCATTGCGCCTCAAGGGCTCGCTCAACCTCACTGCGTTGCGCGAAGCGTTCGCGCAATTGCAGGCCCGTCACCAAACCCTGCGCACCACCTTCGATCAGAATGGCCAGCAGGCGCGTCCGGTGCTGCATGAGACGCTGGCGCTGCAACTGGAACTGCGCACGCTCGATCAGCTGTCGGTGGACAGCGCGGTGACGGAAGAAATCGCCCGGCCGTTCGACCTGCGAAACGGCCCGCTGTGGCGCGTCTTGCTGCTGCAAGTGAACGCCGACGAACACGTGCTGGTACTCACCGTGCACCACATTGCTGCCGATGGCTGGTCGATGCAGGTCATGGTCGATGAGTTCCGCGCGCTGTATCAGGCGGCCGTCGACGGCCATGGTGCCGATCTGGCCAGCCTGCCGGTGAACTACAGCGACTACGCCCGTTGGCAACGCGACTGGCTGGAAGCCGGCGAGGGCGCACGGCAACTGGCATGGTGGAGCGGACAACTGGCCGGCAGCCAGACTCCGCTGGAGTTGCCGAGTGAGCTGACCCGTCCGGCCCGTCGCTCTGAGCGTGGCGCCAGCCTGATGCTGAACGTTGATCGCGAGTTGCTGGCCGGTTTGCGCCAGCGTGCCCAAGAGCAGCAAGTGACCTTGTTCATGCTGTTGCTGGCGAGTTTCCAGACCTTGCTGCATCGACAGAGCGGGCAGTCGAGCATCAGCGTCGGCGTGCCAAGCGCCGGACGTTCGCGTATTGAAACCGAAGGCCTGATCGGCTTTTTCATCAACACCCAGGTGCTGCGTACACAGTTCGATGGGCAGCAGCCGTTCAGTGCGTTGCTGCAACAGGTCAAGCAGGTTGCCCTGGATGCGCAAGCCCATCAGGACGTGCCGTTCGAGCAATTGGTCGATGCCTTGCAACCGGACCGCAGCCTCAATCACAGCCCGTTGTTCCAGGTGCTCTACAACCATCAGCAGCAGTTGGGCGCGAGCGTCGAGCGCAGCATGGCCGGTTTGCAGGTCGAGCGTTTGCACTGGCAGCAGCAGACCACCCAGTTTGATTTGGTACTCGACACCCAGGAGCAGAACGAAGCGCTCGATGCCAGCCTGACTTACGCCACGGATCTGTACGACGAGGCGTCGATGCAGCGCCTCGCCGAGCAGTGGCTGATTCTGCTGCGCGCGGTGGTCAATGATCCACAGCAACGCGTCGCCGAATTACCCCTGCTGCATGCACCGCAATCCGACGCGTTGATCCAGTACTGGAACCCGGCGTTCGAGGCGCAACCCTTGTCGCCAACCTTGCACCGGATGTTCGAAGCTCAAGCCGCGCAACAGCCGAACGCCATTGCACTGGTCTGCGAAGGCAAGCAACTGACCTACGCCGCGCTCAACGCCCGGGCCAATCGACTGGCGCGTATGCTGCGGGAGCAGGGTGTCGGGCCGGAAGTGCGGGTCGGCATTGCCACCGAGCGGGCGATGCCGCTGGTGGTCGGCTTGCTGGCGATTCTCAAGGCCGGCGGTGCCTACGTGCCGCTCGATCCGCACTACCCGGCCGAGCGCCTGAGCTACATGATCGAAGACAGCGGCCTCACGCTGCTGCTGACCCAACAGCATTTGATCGACGGTTTGCCCTCTTGCGAGGGCGTGCAGGTGCTGGTCCTGGAATCGCTGGAGCTGGACACCTTCAGCGACGACAACCTGCCGTCGCTGGCGGCCCCTGACAACCTCGCGTACGTGATCTACACCTCCGGTTCTACCGGGCGGCCCAAAGGCGCATTGCTCAGCCATGCCAACGTCGGGCGCCTGCTGAGCGCCACCGCCGCCGAGTTCAACTTCGGCCCGAACGATGTCTGGACGCTGTTCCATTCCTACGCCTTCGACTTTTCGGTGTGGGAGCTGTTTGGCTCGCTGTGCACCGGCGGACGCCTGGTGATCGTGCCGCATGACATCAGCCGCGAGCCGCAAGCGTTTCACCGTTTGCTCTGCGATGAAGGTGTGACGGTGCTGAACCAGACCCCGAGCGCGTTCCGCCAACTGATGCCGATTGCCTGCTCCAGCCCGCGCAGCATGGCCCTGCGGCAGGTGATTTTCGGCGGTGAGGCCCTCGACGTCGCGAGCCTGGGACCCTGGTTCGAACGCTTTGGCGACCAGCAACCCACCTTGGTCAACATGTACGGCATCACCGAAACCACGGTGCACGTGACCTACCGTGCGATTCGTCTGGCCGACCTGCACGGCAAGGCGCAAAGCCCGATTGGCCTGCCGATCCGCGACCTGCGGTGGTACTTGCTCGACAGTCAGTTACAGCCAGTACCGGTGGGCGTTGCAGGCGAGTTGTATATCTCGGGCGCCGGCCTGGCGCGCGGTTATCACGGGCGTTTCGGCCTGACCGCCGAGCGTTTTGTGCCGAGCCCGTTTGACGCTTCCCAACGCCTCTATCGCAGCGGTGACCTGGCGCGCCAGCGTGTCGATGGCAGCATTGACTACCTTGGCCGCATCGACCAGCAAGTGAAGATTCGCGGTTTTCGCATCGAACTCGGCGAAATCGAAGCCGCGCTGCTGGCCCAACCGGGCGTGCGCCAAGCGGTATTAAACGTCCAAAACGGCGACGGCGGAGCGCAGTTGTGCGCCTACGTGGTGGCCGAGCACACCCCGCATGACCCGATTGCCTGGCGCGACACCCTGCGCTCCGCGCTCAAGGTCGATCTGCCGGATTACATGGTGCCGAGCCATTGGTTGTTGCTCGACGCCTTGCCACTGACCGGCAACGGCAAGCTCGATCGCAAGGCCTTGCCCGCGCCGGATGCCGAGGACTGGCAACGTCCGTTCGAAGCCCCCGAAGGTGTCCTCGAACAGCAACTGTCGGCGATCTGGGCTGAGGTGCTGGGCGTGGCGCAGATCGGCCGGCGCGACCACTTCTTTGAACTGGGCGGGCATTCGTTGCTCGCCGCCCAGGCCAGTGCCCGTGTGGAACTGGAACTGGGCATCGAGCTGCCGCTGCGCGCGCTGTTCGAATCCACCGACCTGCAGGCTTATGCCGCCATGGCCGGGCAACACGCCCCGGCTGACAACGATGCACGTCTTGATGCGCTTGAGTCGCTTCTCGACGAGATGGAGATCAACTGATGGAACACACCACTGCCCAGCGTATCGCCAGCCGTTTCGCCGGCCTGCCCGCCGACAAGCGCCGCGAGTTTCTGAGCCGCATGCAAGAGCAGGGCGTGAGCTTCGGCCAATTGCCGATTCCGCCGGCTGCCGAGCCGCAAACGAGCTTTGAACTGTCATACGCGCAGCAGCGCCAATGGTTTCTCTGGCAGCTTGACCCGCAGAGCGCTGCGTACAACATCCCGGCGGCGTTGCGCTTGCACGGGCCGCTGAATGTCGCAGCGTTGCAGCAGAGTTTTGATGTGTTGTTGGAGCGGCATCAAAGCCTGCGCAGCCGTTTTATCGAGGATGACGGTCAAGTCGTTCAGACGCTGGCCGAGTTCACATCGCTGGCGATCGAACACATCGATCTGCGCGACGAACCTCAGGAACATCGCCTCGATCTCGCGATGAAAAGCGTCGAACAGGACATCGCTCGCCCATTCGATCTGCAACACGGGCCGCTGTTGCGGGTCAGCCTGTTGCAACTGGATGCCGAAGACCATGTGCTGCTGTTGACCCTGCACCACATTGTCACCGATGGCTGGTCGATGGGCGTGTTGGTGGAGGAGTTCTCCCGTCTCTACGCCGCGCATTGCCAAGGGCAAAACGCAGCGCTGGAACCGCTGCCGATCCAGTATTCCGACTACGCCGTGTGGCA
The DNA here is from genome assembly GCF_000514395.1 of Pseudomonas sp. URMO17WK12:I12. NCBI lineage: Bacteria > Pseudomonadati > Pseudomonadota > Gammaproteobacteria > Pseudomonadales > Pseudomonadaceae > Pseudomonas > Pseudomonas sp. URMO17WK12:I12. The sequence continues at coordinate 148,023 of NZ_AZVV01000017.1, read as the reverse complement.
GCGTCGCTGGATGGAAGCGGGGGAGTTGGAACGTCAGCTCAACTGGTGGCGTGACACGTTGGGCAGCGAACAACCGCTGCTGGAGTTGCCGACTGATCGCCCACGCCCGGCACAACCGAGCCAGCGCGGTGCACGTCTGGATTTCGCCCTCGATGCAAACCTGGCCAGCGGCCTGATGAGCCTGGCCAAACAGCGCGGCGTTACCCCGTTCATGCTGTTGCTGGCAAGTTTTCAGGCCTTGCTCTATCGCTACAGCGGCCAGTCCGACGTGCGCATCGGCGTGCCGATTGCCAATCGTAACCGTGCGCAAACCCGTGGCCTGATCGGCTTCTTCGTCAACACCCAGGTGATGCGCGCCGAACTGGACGGTCGCCTGCCGTTCAGCCAATTGCTCGACCAGACCCGCACCGCGTCGCTGGACGCCCAGGATTATCAGGACTTGCCGTTCGAACGTCTGGTGCAGGCGCTGCAAGGTGAACGCAGCCTCAGCCACAGCCCGCTGTTCCAGGTGATGTTCAACCACCAGCAAGCCAAACCGGCAGCGGTCAGCGGCTTGCTCGCCGGCCTGCGGGTCGAAGCGCTGAACGCCACGGCGCATACCACGCAATTCGACCTGCAACTGGACACGCAGGAGGAGGGCGACAAGCTGTTCGCCAGCCTGACGTATGCCACCGATCTGTTCGACGCCGAGCGCATCGAGCATCTGGCCCGCCACTGGCGCAACCTGTTGGCCGGCGTGCTGGCGAACCCGCAATGCCCGCTCGCCGAGTTGCCACTGCTGGACGCCGACGAGCGTCTGCGCATTCTCGATGAACTCAATGACACCGCTCAGGCTTATCCGGGCGATGTCTGCGTACAGCGCCATTTCGAAGAGCGTGTGGCTGAAAACGGCGCGGCGACGGCGCTGGTGTTCCAGGGCCTGACCCTGAGTTACGCCGAACTGAACCTGCGCGCTAACCGCTTGGCCCATCACCTGCGCGCCCAGGGTGTCGGCCCGGAAGTGATCGTCGGGATTGCCTGCGAGCGTTCGTTTGAAATGGTGGTCGGCCTGCTGGCGATTCTCAAGGCCGGTGGCGCGTATGTGCCGCTGGACCCGGAATACCCGCGGGATCGCCTGAGCTACATGATCGAAGACAGCGGTATATCGTTGTTGCTGACCCAGGAACATCTGCTGGCGCAATTGCCGACGCCCGATACCCTGCGGACCTTGTGCCTGCGCCCCGAGGCTGATTGGCTGAACGATCTGCCCGGCACTGATTTGCCTGCTTCTGATTTAAAGAGCCGGGCCGTCGGCGAAAACCTCGCCTACGTGATCTACACCTCCGGTTCCACCGGCAAACCCAAAGGTGCGGGCAACCGCCATGTGGCGCTGCATAACCGTCTGGAGTGGATGCAAGACGCCTACAACCTGCTGCCGACCGACCGCGTTCTGCAAAAAACACCGTTCAGTTTCGACGTGTCGGTGTGGGAGTTTTTCTGGCCTTTGACGAAAGGCGCCACGCTGGTCATCGCCGCGCCGGGTGAGCATCGCGATCCACAACGCCTCGCTGCGTTGATCGTCGAGCAAGCCATCACCACGCTGCACTTCGTGCCGTCGATGCTTTCCGCGTTCATCGGCGCTGACGAATCGTTGGCCTGCACCTCGCTGACACGGATCATTTGCAGCGGCGAAGCGCTGCCAATGGAGCTGCAACGCCAGACGCTACGAAGTCTGCCGCACGCCAACCTCTACAACCTCTATGGCCCGACCGAAGCGGCCATCGACGTGACCCACTGGACCTGCGTGGAAGAAGGCCGCGACAGCGTGCCGATTGGGCGCCCGATTGCCAACCTGCGCGCCTGCATCCTCGACAGTGAACTGCAACCATTGCCACTGGGCGCGGTGGGCGAGTTGTACCTCGGTGGTGTCGGCCTGGCGCGTGGTTATCACCGTCGCGGCGCGTTGACCGCTGAGCGTTTCGTGGTCGATCCGTTCGGCAGCGGCGAGCGCCTGTACCGTACCGGTGACCTGGCGCGATATCGCACCGACGGCGCCATCGATTACTGCGGGCGCATCGACCACCAAGTGAAGATTCGCGGTTTGCGCATCGAACTGGGCGAAATCGAAGCGCGCCTGCAAGAACATGCCGACGTGCAGGAAGCCGTGGTACTGGCCCTCGACGGTCCGAGCGGCAAGCAATTGGTCGCGTATCTCGTGCCGCAGGATCGCGCACTGCTGGAGGCCACTGCCGATCAACAAGGCGCGTGGCGCGAAACCCTGAAAAGCCATCTGCTCGCGAGCCTGCCGGATTACATGGTGCCGGCGCAGACCGTGCTGATCGAACAAATGCCCTTGAGTCCCAACGGCAAGCTCGACCGCAAACGCCTGCCCGCGCCCACCGCGCACATCAGCCAACGCGCTTTCGAAGCACCGCGCAGCGAACACGAGCAAGTGCTGGCGCAGATCTGGCAGGACGTGTTGGGCGTGGAGCAGGTCGGGCGTCAGGACAACTTCTTTGAATTGGGCGGTGATTCGATCATCTCGATTCAAGTGGTCAGCCGTGCGCGTCGTGCAGGCCTGAGCCTGCAACCCCGCGACTTGTTCCAGCAGCAGACCTTGCAAGCGCTGGCCGCGGTGGTCAAAGAGCACGCCGCGCCGCTGGCGCAACAAGGGCCAGTGGACGGTGTGCAAATACTCACGCCGATCCAGCGCTGGTTCTTCGCCGAACCCATCCCGCAACGCGCGCACTGGAACCAGGCCGTGTTGCTGACGCCGCGCGAAACCCTCGAACTGCCGCGCCTGCAAGCCGCGCTGCAACGCCTGCTCAAGCAGCACGATGCCCTGCGTTTACGCTTCAGTCAGGTCGAAGGCCAATGGTCGGCGCGTTATGTCGGGGCCGACAGCGCGGACGTGATCGACATGCTCTGGACCGCTCGCGTGGCCAGTGATGCCTCGCTGGAATCGGTGTGCGATGAAGCGCAACGCAGCCTCAGTTTGCAAGACGGTCCCTTGCTGCGCGTGGCGTTGATTGCGCAAGCCGATGGCTCCCAGCGTTTGCTCTTGGTGATTCACCACTTGGCGGTGGACGGTGTGTCCTGGCGGGTGTTGCTGGAAGATTTGCAGGCGGCCTACCTTGAGCAAGCGCTGCCGCCGAAGACCAGCGCTTTCCAGGCGTGGGCCGAGAAACTCGACGCCTATGCACGCTCCGAAGCAGCCACTGATGAACTGAGTTGGTGGCAGGCGCAGCTGAGCGTGGCGAATGATTGGTTGCCGGCTGCCAATGCCCACGCCAGTCAGGCCGGGCATCTGCGCCAGGGTGTCAGCATCGGTCTGGACCGTGAACAAACCCGCCAATTGCTGCAACAGGCGCCGGCGATCTACCGCACGCAAGTCAACGACCTGCTGCTGACCGCACTGGCCCGCACCCTCAGCCGCTGGACCGGCGACCAATCGGCACTGATTCAGCTCGAAGGCCATGGCCGCGAAGAACTGTTCGACGACATCGACCTGACCCGCACCGTCGGCTGGTTCTCCAGCCTGTTCCCGGTGCGCCTGACGCCGACCGCCGACCTGGCGGGTTCGATCAAGGCGATCAAGCAGCAACTGCGCGAAATCCCCGGCAAAGGCATGGGCTACGGCCTGTTGCGCTACATGGGCGATGCGTCGACCCAAGCGGCACTGGCCGCGTTGCCGCAGGCGCGGGTGACGTTCAACTACCTCGGCCAGTTCGACCAGAGCTTTGCCGAGGACGCGTTGTTCACCCCGGCCCGCGAATCCAGCGGTGCCGCGCAATCGGCCGAGGCACCGTTGCCGAACTGGCTGTCGGTGGACGGTCAGGTCTATGGCGGCGAACTGAAGCTCGACTGGACCTTCAGCCGCGAATGCTTCGACCGGCGCGAAATCGAAGCCCTGGCGGCAGATTTCCGTATCGAACTGCTGGCGCTGATCGCCCATTGCCTGAGCGATGGCGCGGGCGGCGTGACCCCGGCGGACTTCCCGCTGGCGCGGCTGACCCAGGCGCAACTCGATGATCTGCCGGTGCCGCCGGCGCAGATTGAGGACGTGTATCCGCTGTCGCCGATGCAGGCCGGTTTGTTGTTCCACAGCCTGTATGAGGGGGAGTCTGGCGCCTACGTGAACCAGCTCAGCGTCGAAGTCCGTGGCCTCGACGCCGAACGACTGGGCCGTGCATGGCAAGCGGTGCTCGACACCCATCCGATCCTGCGCAGCAGTTTCCACTTCCCGGAGAGTTTCGAAGCGCCGGTGCAGTTGGTCCATCGTCATCTGCACTTGCCGATGACCTGCCTCGACTGGCGTCGTCGTGGCGATCAGGCCGAAGCGTTGATTCAATTGATTGACAACGAACGCTTGCAACTCGACCCGACCCGGGCGCCGTTGATGCGCTTGACGTTGGTGCGACTCGACGATGATCGCCAACAACTGATCTACACCCACCATCACCTGTTGCTGGATGGCTGGAGCAATTCGCTGTTACTCAGTGAAGTCCTGCAGCGGTATGCCGGGCAAGCGGTGCAGGCGCCCACCGGGCGTTTCGCCGATTACATCGGCTGGCTGCAACGTCAGGACGCGCAGGCCGATGAACTGTTCTGGCGCGAGCAACTGACCAACCTCGACAACCCGACGCTGTTGGCGCAGAGCCTGGCCCATGGCGGCGGTAAACACCTGTCGACGGCAGGGTTTGGCGACCATCGCCAGACGTTCGATGTTGGCACCAGCCAACGCTTCAGCGAGTTCGCCCGTCAGCAGAAAGTTACGCTCAACACTTTGGTGCAAGGCGCGTGGGCGCTGCTGTTGCAACGCTACAGTGGCCAGCGTAGCGTGGCGTTTGGCGCGACCGTGGCGGGGCGGCCGGTCGATTTGCCAGGGGCCGAAAGCCAGCTCGGGCTGTTCATCAACACCTTGCCGGTGATCAGCACGCCAGATGCGCTTGAAAGTGTCGGCCACTGGTTGACTCGCTTGCAGGCGCAGAACCTCCAATTGCGTGAGCATGAATTCACCGCCTTGGGCGACATTCAGCGCTGGGCCGGGCGGGCCGGCGAGCCGCTGTTCGACAGCCTGCTGGTGTTCGAAAACTTCCCGGTGGCCGAAGCGCTGCAACGGGGCGCACCGGCCGGGTTGAGCTTCTCGGTCCCGCAGAACCATGAACGCACCAACTTCCCGCTGACCCTGGCGGCGACTGCTGAACGCCAGCTCAGCCTGAACTGGAGCTATCAGTGCGCTCACTTCAGCGCCGAAGCGATTGTCCGCATGAGCGAGCATTTGGCCGCGCTGCTGTCAGCGATGGTCGCCGCGCCTCAGGCCGCATTGAGTGAACTGGCGCTGCTGACCGCGCCGGAACGCGCGCAACAATTGGTCGAGTGGAACCCTGCGTTCACCGCCACGGCAAACCCGCTGTGCGTGCATCAATTGATCGAAGCCCAAGCGGTTATCCGCCCGAACGCCACCGCGTTGATCTTCAACGACCTGGAACTGAGCTTCGACCAGCTCAACCGTCGCGCCAATCAACTGGCCTATCGCTTGCGCGCACTGGGCATCGGCCCGGAAGTGCGGGTCGGCCTGGCGATGCAGCGTTCGCCGGAAATGATCATCGGCCTGCTGGCGATCCTCAAGGCCGGCGGTGCTTACGTGCCGCTGGACCCGGCGTACCCGGCCGAACGTCTGCGTTATCTGATGGAAGACAGCGGCATTGCGCTGCTGATCAGCCAGTCGTGGCTGCGGGAAAAACTGCCGTTGCCGCCAGGTCTGCCAGTGCTGGAAGTCGACCGCGAACCGCTGGAATCGATGGCTGACACCAACCCGGTCAACCTGACCTGTGGCGACAACCTCGCCTACCTGATCTACACCTCGGGCTCCACCGGGCGGCCAAAAGGCGTCAGCGTGGCCCACGGTCCGTTGGCCATGCATTGCCTGTCGATTGGCGAGTTGTACGGCATGACCCCGGACGACCGCGAGCTGCAATTCGCCTCGATCAGCTTCGACGGCGCCCACGAGCGCTGGCTGACGCCGCTGGTGTTCGGTTCGGCGGTGATGCCCCGTGACGATGAGTTGTGGAGTGTCGAGCGCACCTGCGCCGAGATCGAAAAACACGGCATCACCATCGCCTGTTTCACCCCGAGTTACCTGGCGCAGATCGCCGATTTCATGGGCGAAGCGGGGCGTGACCTGCCGATCCGTTCCTACACCCCGTGCGGTGAAGGCATGGCCAAACATGCCTTCGATGAAGTGCAACAGGTGCTGCAACCCAAACGGCTGATCAACGGTTACGGCCCGACCGAAACGGTGATCACGCCGCTGATCTGGCTGGCGTACCCGGATACCGAATTCGACTCGGCATTCATGCCGATAGGCCGGCCGGTGGGCAATCGCAGCGCCTATATTCTGGACGGCGGTTTGCAGCCGCTGCCGGTCGGCGTCGCGGGCGAGTTGTACCTGGGCGGCGAGGGTGTCGCCCGGGGTTACCATCAGCGTCCCGATTTGACGGCTGAACGTTTTGTGCCGGATCCGTTCGTGCCGGGTGCGCGTTTGTACCGCAGTGGTGACCTTGCGCGGTTCCGTGCCGATGGCGTCGTTGAGTACCTGGGCCGGATCGACCAGCAAGTGAAGATTCGCGGGTTCCGTATCGAACTCGGCGAAATCGAAGCCTGCCTGCTTGAACATAAAGGCGTGCGTGAAGCCTTTGTGATCGACCGCGACGGCCCGGTCAGTCGCCAATTGGTCGGTTATGTGGTGCCGCGTGATCCGCTCGCCGATGAGCAGGACCTGCGTGAAGCGTTGACGGCTCATCTGCGCAGCCGCTTGCCGGCACACATGCTGCCGGCGCATTTGATGTGCCTGGCGGCGTTGCCACTGACGCCGAACGGCAAGCTTGATCGCCAAGGACTGCCGGCGCCTGAGGCCACTCGGCAGCAGCACGATCACGTCGCCGCCGCGTCGCCGGCCGAAGCGCTGCTGGTGGAGATCTGGCAGGAACTGCTGGGGCTGGAGTCGGTGGGCGTCACCGAGAACTTCTTTGAACTGGGCGGGGATTCGATCATCTCGCTGCAAGCGGTGAGCCGTGCCGGGCAGCGCGGGTTGGTGTTCAGTCCGAAGCAACTGTTCGAACAACAGACGATTCGTGCGTTGGCCGTGGTGGCCAGCAGCCGTGAAGCGGCGTTGGTTGACGTGCCGACAGTCCCGGCGTTTGCGCTGGTGCCGCACATCGACGTTGCCGCCCGTGAAGGTCTGCAAGACCTGTATCCGTTGTCGCCGATGCAGCAAGGCATGTTGTTCCATTGTCTCGATTCACCGGAACTCAACCCTTACGTCAACCAGTTGAGCGTGGCGGTGGACGGTTTGCAGGTGCCGCGTTTCCGCGCGGCGTGGCAGATTCTGGTGGAGCGTCACGAAGTGCTGCGGGCGGCGTTCCGCTGGCGCGACGGCTTGGCCGATCCGCTGCAAGCGGTGTTCGCCGACGTCGAGTTGCCCATCGAAGAACTCGACTGGCGTGAGCGCAGCGACACCGAGCATGCGTTGCAGGAACTGGCCGCCGCGGAACAGGCCAAGGGCTTCGACCTGAGCTGCCCGCCGCTGATGCGCTTCATCCTGGTGCGCCTCGGTGATGACCGTTACCAGATGATCTGGATTTACCACCACTTGCTGCTGGACGGCTGGAGCGCCTCGCGTCTGTTGGGCGACATGCTGCGCCTGTACCACAACGACACCTTGCCGAGCCTGAACGGTCGCTACGCCGATTACATCGCCTGGCTGCAGCGTCAGGACGGAGCGCAGGCCGAAGGCTTCTGGCGCGAGCGCCTGGCATTGCTCGAAGAACCGACCATTCTGGCCAAGGCCTCGGGTGCCGCTGGCTCCGGGCACGGCGTGATGTACAGCAACCTCGACAGCGAGGCGACGCGCAAACTGCACACCTTTGCCAAGCGTCAACGCGTGACGCTGAACACCCTGGTGCAAGGTGCGTGGTTGTTGCTGTTGCAACGCCACAGCGGCCAGCGCAGCGTCGCGTTCGGCGCCACGGTGGCGGGGCGTCCGACCGGATTGGCCGGGGCGCAGGACATGCTCGGCCTGTTCATCAACACCTTGCCGGTGATCCAGACGCTTGATCCGCAACAGCCGTTGGGCGAGTGGTTGCGCGAATTGCAGGACTACAACCTGATGGTCCGCGACTACGAACACACGCCGTTGTCGGACATTCAGCGTTGGGCCGGGCAGGGTGGCCAGGGTTTGTTCGACAGCATCATCGTGTTCGAAAACCATCCGGTGGACCGCGCGCTGCGCGGGGGCGAGGAAGGTGAGCTACGTTTTGCCGAGGTCGGCAGCGGTGGCGTGACCAACTTCCCGATGGACTTGATGGTCAGTGCCAACGAAGAAGGCCTGGAAGTCGAATACCTGTTCCTGCGGGACCGCTTCAGTGACGTGGAAGTAGAGCGGATTCGTGCGCAGCTTGAAGGGTTGCTGCGTGCGTTGCCGGTGGATGCGACGTGTCTGCTCGGCACCATTGGCCTGCCTGAATCGCGTATCAGCCTGCCGCAAGCGTCGACCGACAGCGCCGATGTGTTGCTCGCGTTCAATCAGCATGTACAGACGCTGCCACAGAAAATCGCCTTGATCTGTGAGGATCGGCACGTCAGCTATGCGCAGCTTGAGGCGCAAGCCAATAGGCTGGCGCAGCAGCTGATCGACCGGGGCATTGGCGCGGAAAGTCTGGTGGCGGTAGCGTTGCCGCGTTCCGAACGCACCATCATTGCGTTCCTCGCGGTGCTTAAAGCGGGGGCGGCTTACCTGCCTTTGGACCTGGCGTACCCGGCCGAGCGACTGGCTTATATGTTGAGCGATTCGGCCGCGAGTCTGTTGCTCTGCGACAGCGATCTGGGCGAACGGCTGCCGTTGGCGGATAGCCCACCACGCCTGCCGTTCGATCAGTTGCGCGTCGTCGACAACGCGGCGTGCCCGCTTTCCAATTCGTTGCCGGGGCATCTGGCGTACCTGATCTACACCTCCGGCTCCACCGGCCAACCCAAAGGCGTGGCCGTGGAACGCGGGCCGATTGCCCGGCATTGCCGCGACATTATCGAACTCTACGAACTGGCACCGCGCAGCCGTGAACTGCACTTCATGTCGTTCGCCTTCGACGGCGCTCAGGAGCGTTGGCTGAGTGTGTTGTTGGCCGGCGGCAGTCTGGTGATCCGCGAGGACACTGTGTGGACCCCGGAACAGACCCTGGAAGTGTTGCATCGTCATGCCGTCACCGTCGCCTGCTTCCCGCCGGCGTACCTGCAACAGATGGCCGAAGTCGCCGAGCGTCTGGGCAATCCACCAGCGGTCGAGGTGTATTGCTTTGGCGGTGACGCGGTGCCGGACGCCAGTTTCGAACAGGTCAAACGCGCCTTGCGTCCGCAGCGTCTGGTCAATGGCTATGGCCCGACCGAAACCGTGGTCACGCCGCTGTTGTGGCGTGCCGAGACCAGCGAAACCTGCGACGCGGCGTATGCGCCGATTGGTCGAGGCGTGGCCGGGCGTGGTGTGTACGTGCTTGATGCCGACCTCAATCCGTTGCCGGTCGGCGTCAGCGGCGAGCTGTACCTGGGCGGCGAATGCCTGGCGCGGGGGTATCACCAGCGTCCGGGCATGAGCGCCGAGCGTTTCATCCCCGATCCGTTCGAGGCCGGTGGCCGCATGTACCGCACCGGCGACCTGGTGCGCCAGCGCGAATGCGGGTTGATCGACTACCTGGGACGGCTCGACCAGCAAGTGAAGATCCGTGGTTTCCGTATCGAACCGGGCGAGATCGAAGCGCGCCTGCGTGAGTGCGCGGGCGTGCAGGATGCCGCCGTGGTGGTTCACGACACACCGACCGGCAAGCAATTGGTCGGTTATGTGGTGGCGGCCGGCGCAGTCGGTCTGGATCGTCGCTTGAAGGCCGAACTGCAAGCGCAACTGCCGGATTACATGGTGCCGGCGCGGATCATGGTCCTGGAGTGCTTCCCGCTGTCGGCCAACGGCAAGCTTGATCGTCGCGCACTGCCTGCGCCGGAATGGGCGCTTGGCGGCTATCGCGCGCCGCGCAACCCGCTGGAAACGGCGCTGACCGCGATCTGGCAAGAGGTGCTTGGCGTGCCGCAAGTGGGCATCGACGACAACTTCTTCGAACTCGGCGGCGATTCGTTGCAGGTGCTCAAAGTGATTTCGCGGGTGCGCAGTCAGCCGCAATTGGGCTTTGAATTGAAGCTGCGGGATCTGATGCAGAAACCGTGCATCGCTGAGCTCAGCGACTATCAGTTGGCTGAACCGGCGACCGCACCGGACCCGTTGCTGGCGTTGAATGCACGGATCCCCAACGTGCCGGCGTTGTTCTGCCTGCACGCCGGTTTCGGCACGGTGTTCGACTACGAACCGCTGGCGCGACGCCTGGAAGGACGGCGCACGGTGTACGGCGTGCAATGCCGCATGCTGCTTGATCCGCAGTGGCAGGACGAGTCGCTGCTGGCCATGGCGCAAGCCTATGCGCAGCGGATTCGCGGTCAGCAGGCCAAGGGGCCGTATTACGTGTTGGGCTGGTCGTTGGGCGGTGCGTTGACGCAATTGGTCGCTCACGAACTGGAATCCCGGGGTGAAACGGTTGCGTTTGCCGGGCTGATCGACAGTTACGTGGCGGGCACGGCAGAAGCGGGGGACTGGCGCGAGGACCTGGGGGACTTCCTGAAGTTTGTGCTGGGGTTGCCGGCCGATGAGGCACAGGCATTGATCGCGTTGAAAGCCGCTGACTTGAACGAGCGTGAAGGTTCCAGCGCCGTGATCGAGGCGGTCATGCACGGCTCCAACGAACAAGCCACGTTGGGCGCAGGGGAACTCACGCAGATCTTCGCGACAGGTTCACGCCTCAAGCAACTGGCGCTGGCGCATCGGCAACTGCCGGTGATTCAAGCAGCGGCGCACCGCTGGTGGGTGGCCGAGCGCGAGGAGGAGCGTCGAGTGTTCGAGGCGCAGGTCGGCAGCCATGGTGTGGATCGCCTGTTGGCCGGCGGACATTACGAACTGCTGCGTAGCGACGGGTTGCTGGATGAGTTGGAAGACCTGTTGGAGCGTCGCAGGGTCATTGCATGACGTTTCTGTAGGCGCAAGGCGTGCCCGCGATGGCGATCTCAAGGGCGCTATCGCGGGCAAGCCATGCTCCTACATGTCCAGATTCGATTATTGATCTCTCTGTTTAAAGGACTCATTCCATGGCCGTATTGCCAGAACTTGAAGCATTTCTCGAACTCGCCGAGTTCAGCCGGATGACCGGCAAAAGCCGCGCGATGCATGAGCTGTCAGCACAACAGGCGCGGATCGATTTTGAAGCGTCGTCGGCGTTTCTCGACGTGCCGCTGGAAACCGTGGTCTGTGAAAATTTCACCATTCCTGCCCGCGACGGTCATAGCCTGTCGGCGCGCTTGTATCGCGACGGGCAAACGGTCGAGGGCATGCAACCGGTGGTGTTGTATTTCCATGGCGGCGGCTATGTGGTCGGCAGTCTCGATTCCCATGATGCGTTGTGCCGACGCCTGGCCTCCCAGGGCGGTTTTGCGTTGCTGACCGTGGATTATCGACTGGCACCGGAATGGCGTTTCCCGACGCCCGTGCAGGATGCCTGCGACGCTGGCAACTGGCTGGTGCGTGAAGGCGCGGCACGAGGGCTGGATGCCCATCGGGTGGCATTGGTCGGTGACAGCGTGGGCGCGACATTGGCCACGGTGTTGGCGATCATGGCGGTGCGTGAGCCTGAGGAGCTGGCGTTGAAACCCAAGGCGCAGGTGTTGCTGTACCCGGTGACGGAGGCGACGACCCAGCGTGCCTCGCATCGGGATTTCGCTGAGGGTTATCTGCTGGAAACGCCAACACTCGATTGGTTCTACGCGCATTACGGGCGCACGCCGCAGGACCTTTCGGACTGGCGCTGCTCGCCGTTGCTGGCGGCGGATTTATCCGGCGTGGCACCGGCGCTGGTGTACTTGGCCGGGCATGATCCGCTGCATGATGAAGGGCTGGCCTATGCCGACCTGTTGCGTGCGGCGGGGAATGAGGTGACGTTGCTGGAACAGCCTGGGATGACCCATGACTTTATGCGCATGGCGGGGTTGTTGGGGGAGGTTGAGGGGATTCATGCGGAAGTGGCGGGGTGGGTGCGCTCCCGGGTTTGATATTTTGTGTCGGGCTTGATGGTTTTTTGGTGAAGCGACTATCGCCATCGCGAGCAAGCTCGCTCCCACAGGGATCTTCAGTGGACAAATAATCTGTGTTCACACCGGTCCACTGTGGGAGCGAGCTTGCTCGCGATAGCGTCATCAGACTCACCATAAATCATGGCCAAAAAAATACCCGCATCTCACGACACGGGCATTTTTCATTTCAGCTCACCCCTCAGAAATCATACTTCGCCGTGATCTGCAGGTTGCGCGGCTCGCCGTAGAACGTCGTACCGAAGTTACCCAGGCCAGACATGTACTTCTTGTCGAAGACGTTGTTGGCATTGGCGGTGAAGCTCAGGTGCTCGTCGTACTGGTAGCGGGTCATCAGGTCGACGAGGGTGTAGCCGCCTTGCTTGAGCAGGGTGTTGCCACCTTCGCCATTACCCACGTTCGGGCTGTAGCTCTGGCCGTAGAACGCGCTTTGCCAGCTGATGCCACCACCGACGGTGAACTGATCCAGCGCGCCCGGCAGGCGGTAGGTGGTGAAGGTGCGCACGACGTGTTCCGGTTTGCTGGAGGCCAGCGGGAACCCGTAGATACGTTGCTCATCCTTGTCGCGGGTGCGGGCGTAGGTGTAGCCGGCCGACAGGTTCCAGCCCTCGGCCAGTTCGCCGGCCAGTTCCATTTCGACACCTTTGGTGGTGGCGCCGGAGATGGCTTCATAGACGTCTCGACCGGTGCCGACGTCGGTGGTGACATACTGGGCAACGTTGTCCTGATTGATCTGGAACAAGGCAAAGGTGGCGTTCAGCTTGCCTTCGAAGTAAGCCGCTTTCAGCCCCGTCTCGTAGCTGTCGCCTTCAACCGGGTCGAGGGTCGAACCGCTTGCGTCCAGGTAGATTTGTGGCTGGTAGATCTTGGTGTAGCTGGCATACACCGAGTACGTATCGTTCAGGTCATAGACCACACCGGCGTACGGCGTGACAACGCCATGTTCCTTGTAGCTGGCATGGGTGTCGGTCAGGGTTGCCCCCGGATAGTACGAGTAGTCTTCGTTGTACTTGAAGGTGCTCAAACGGCCGCCGAGGATGAACGACAGGTCGTCGGTCGGACGCAGGCGCGTGGCCATGTAGATACCGTTCTGGCTTTGGGTGCGTTCGTACTTGCCGTTTTTCGGGAACTCCTGTTTCGGCAGGTGACCGTTCCAGTCGAAGATGCTGCCCGGCACCAGTTCAAACGCGCTGGTGTCGTAGGTCGCACCGGTCTGGCGCGAGTGGGCCGCCATGAAACCGGCGACCAGTTCATGCTCGCGACCACCCAGCGAGAACGGGCCGGAGATGTTCACGTCACCGGAGTTCTGCACGCGATGACCTTCCCAGCGACCCCAGTACAGGAAGTTGCCTTCGCCCGTGACAGGGTCTGCGGAGCCACCGCTGGCCGAGGCCAGTTGGGTGTCGTGATCGGTGGTTTTCTGGTCGAAGCTGGCCTTGAATTTCCAGCCATTGGCCAGCGCTTGTTCAAGCGACGCGAAGTAAGTCGTGCTGTCGAAATCGCGGCGGCTCCAGTCGGCACCCGGGTTGAAGCTGCGCGAGAAGTCGGTACGGCTGCCGTCGGTGAAGTACGGTGCGTTACCGGTCCAGGTGCTGCCGCGTGGAGTGACACTGGACTTGTCGATGCCAAACGTCAGCAAGGTGTCGTCCGTCAGATCGGCTTCGATGATGCCGTAGAAGAGGTCTTTTTTCTGGCTGTAGTGGTCGATGTACGAGTCTTTGTCCTGGTAGGCGCCGACGAAGCGACCCCGTACGTTGCCGGTATCGGTCAGTGAACCGGAGATGTCGCCCTCGGTGCGGTAATTGTCCCAGGAGCCGGCGGTGGCGCTGACCGAGGCCTTGAATTCCTTGGTCGGTTTCTTGCGGATCAGGTTGACGGTGGCCGACGGGTCGCCCGCGCCGGTCATCAGGCCGGTAGCGCCTTTGACGACTTCGATGCGGTCGAGGCTGGCCGCGTCGTCGCCGTTGTTCGGGTTTTCACCGTACACGCCGTCGTAGGGAATGTTGACGCCGTCGTACTGGAAGTTGGTGATGGCAAAGCCACGGGCGGAAAACTCGGTGCGGTCACTGTCGTACTTCTGCATCGTGACGCCGGGGGTGTTGCGCAAGGCGTCAGACACACTCTGTACACCGCGATCGTCCATCTGTTGACGCGTCACCACGGTGACCGATTGCGGGGTTTCACGAATGCTCAGCGGCAGCCCGGTCGCGGAGGCGGTGGCGCCGGTGGTGTACGAGCCGGTGTCTTCCGTGGTCAGGCCCAGGGCCTGGCCGGAAATGGTGGTCGCGCCCAGTTGCAGGCCCGAACCGCCACCGGACATCAGGGTCACGGTGTTGCCGTTGATCTGGAACGAAATGCCGGAGCCTTGCAGCAATGCCTTCAGGGCATCAGACGGTTCCAGCGAACCGGACACCGCACGGGACTTGATGCCGGCCACCTGATCCGGGCTGTAGAGGATCTGCAGATTGGTCTGCATGCCCAGTTCGGTCAGCGCATTGGAAAGCGGCTGGACGGCAATATTCACTTTTACAGGTGCAGCATTGGCCATCGAGCTCCCCAGCAAGGTGGCGGTCAGCAATACGCTTGTAAACAGGGTGCGATGCAAAGTCGGGCGCTGTACGGCCAGCGCGAGAGGTGTGCGGCGTGGTTGAGGTCGCATTACTTACCTGAGCTCCTGAAAAGTGTGGTGCAAAGTTATTGTTAATAAGAATGATTATTAAGACGGGGCGTGGACGTAAAACCGGAAAGAAACCTGAGAAATAAATGTCAGAAAGATGAAACTGGGCGAAAACGCCCGTCATGCTCCGATGCGGTCTGTAGCAGCAGGGGTGGTCTCTAGGGGGCTTTCAGGCAGGGGCGAGTTCGGTGACCACCCGGCCGCTATCCATGCGCACCAGTTGATCGGCGACATCGAAATAGCGGTCATCGTGGGAAATCACGATGATGGTCTTGCCCAGGCGTTTGAGGTCCGGCAGCAGCTCGGTGTAGAAGATTCGGCGGAAGGTCGGGTCCTGATCCGCCGCCCATTCATCGAACACCAACACTGGACGTTCCTCCAGCCACGCATTGACCAGCGCCAGGCGTTTGCGCTGGCCGGTGGAGAGGTCGGTGGTGGTGAAGTTGCCGTCCTTGACGCTGACCTTGTGCGCGATCTCCAGCCTTTGCAGGTATTGGTTGGCGTCTTCGGGGATGTGCGTATCGCCCTGGACCACGTCATCGAACAGGTAGTAGTCGGCGAAAATCGTGGTGAACAACTGGCGATAGTCATCGCGATTCTGCGCGTCGATGGCCTCGCCGTTGACGCTGATTTCACCCTGCTGCGGCGTGTACAGACCCAGCAGCAACTTGATCAATGTGGTCTTGCCGCAACCGTTCTCGCCGACGATAAAGGTGATGTCGCCTTGCTTGATCGTCAGGTTGACCGGCCCGAGCTGGAACGGCGCCGCCCCTTCAACGGCCGGGAAAGCGAAACGCACATCGGCCAGCTTCAGTTCGTGCACGGCTCGTTTGACCTGGCCCTGATCACTCAGCAGCAGATGCGGTTCCGGGGTGGAAAACTGCTCGGACAACTCGGCGATACGGCGAAAAGCAATCTGCGCCCGGCTGACAATCGGCAGGGTGCTGATCAAGTGTTCCAGCGGGCCTTTCATGTACAGCAACACCAGCACGAAACCGCTCATCACGGTTTTATCGGCGCTCGGCCAGAAGGTTTGCAGTGCCAGCGCCAGGCCGATCACCACGAAAAACAGCATCGAGCCAAAGGTCTTGGCGATCACGAAGGTGTTGATCGAACGCACCTGGGTGTTGCAGATGAACTCGGCGGTGGCCTTGATGCCCGAGACGAACATGCGCTGGCGGCGCGGGCGATGGATGCGCAGTTCCTTGGCGCCTTCGGCAATCGCGTTGTAGTGCTTTTGCAGTTCATCTTCAGCGTCGCGGGCAGCCATGAAACCCTGCACGCCTTTGCTCTGGGCATAGGCCTGAATCGCCGTGCCGATCAGGATGGCGGCGACCATGATCAGGAACATCGGCCACGACAGGATCGCCAGGTAACCCATGCAGCCGAGGGTCACGGTCACCGAAATCGCCAGCGGGGCGAAGGCGAAAGCGAAGTCGCTGATGGTGTCGACGTCGTGGGTCAGCACCGGGATCAGCCGGTGGCTGCGGTAGCGCTCGATCTGCTCGATGGGCGCCGACAGGACCTTTTCGCCCAGCTGTTTACGCAGCTTGGCGATGATGTGCTGGCCAACGTAGTTGGTGCCGATGTCGGAGCAGATCGAACTCAGCAGCGCCAGCAGGCACAGGCCGGCGAACAGCGCGACCACGCCCTGAGTCAGGCCGGTGTCCGAATGCAGGGCGTTGTTGATGGTCGCCAGCAAGATCGTGACGCTCAAGCCGCCGACCATGCCCAGGAAAATGGACGCGGCGACGATCAGCCGAAAGGGTTTCAACAGGGCGAACAATTCGCCGATGGCGCCACGGGGAGGCTGGGTCATGGAGGACGGTTCCTTGGGTGGAAAGGCAGATACCCAGTAGAACGTCTGATCGAAGGCTTAATTTAGCGACCACCGACTGATGGCCGCCACACTCCTACAGGGGATTTCAGTGGCTCTTAGAGGTCACGCACCACGCGAAAGCCGATCCAGTCCCCGCGCTCTTGCGGGTACTGGCTATTGCGGTTGCCCGAGCGCGAGAACACTGGCGCTTCACCCCAGTCATTACCGCGTATGCGCACGGCTTCGCAGTTGGCCTCAACCCACGCGCTGCCATCGGTGGGGGCACCGACGTAGTCCGGGTGTTCGCAGTCTTCGACCCATTCGTACACGTTGCCGTGCATGTCGTACATGCCAAAGGTGTTCGGCGGGTAGCTGCCCACGGGCGAGCTGTAGCTGTAACCGTCTGCCGGGCCGTAGGTGTTGGCGTGTTTGGCGATGCTGTAGGCCTTGCCCTCATCGAACGGGAAGGGGAATGGGCCCTTGGTGCCGCCCCGCGCGGCGTATTCCCGTTGGGCTTCGCTGACCATGTGGTAGTTCTGCCCGGTTTTTTTCGACAGCCAGGCGACGTAGTTTTTAACGTCGTCGAAGTTCATGCATACCGCCGGCTGGCGCGGTGTTTGCGGATAACGCGGCTTGCTGGCCACGCACTCGCGGCCCGGCCGGGTATCGCCATTGGCAATGATCACGCCGCTCTCGCGCACGTAACTGTCCCATTCGCCGGCGGTGACCTGGAAGCGGCTCATGGCGAACGGCTTGGCGAAGGTCACGTCGTGCATCGGGCCTTCGTCGGGTTCGCGGCCGATTTCATCGTCCGGTGTGCCCATGGTGAAGGTGCCGGCGGGCAGTACCACCATTTCCGGGCAGTCGCGGCAGTCCTTGAATACTTTGCCAGGTGGCGATGCGGTGGCGGCCTGGGCGCCTCCGATCATAAGTGCGGCCAGGGCCAGGGCCTTGAACGGCAGGGTCAAATGATCTCGGTTCATGAGTCGTCTCGATATAAAAAACGGGTGTCACGCCACGACCAATGTAGGAGTCATGGCGTCATGCGGTTTTGTTCAGCAGGGTTATGAAACGGTCGATCTGGTCTTCGGTGTTGAGCAAACCAGGCGCAATCCGGATCACCGGGCCGACATCGCGCTCCACCGAGTCGCAGACCACGCGGTTTTCCATCAACCAGGCGGCGACTTTTTCGCAGTCGCGGTCCTTGATCCGGAAGAAGGTGAAACCGGCCGACAGGTCCGGGCTCTTTGGCGTGACCAGTTCGATCTGCGGGTTTTCCAGCAAGCGGTTTTTCGCATAGGTATTGAGTGCATGAATCCGCGCCTGCACCTCGGCCTTGCCCAGCTGCAGATGCAACTTGAACGCCTCGTCCAGCGCCCAGCGGTGTTCAAAGCTGTGATAGCCGCCGGGGGTCATGATCGTCGAGAAGGTCGTGGCTTCGGAGAACGTCGGAATGGTCGGCGTGACGTCCTTGAGCTCGGCGGAACGGGCGCAAATGATCCCGGTGCCGCGCGGGCCGAACATCCATTTGTGAGTACCGGCGATGAAGAAGTCGCAGTGCATGTCGGGGAAGTCGAGGTCTTCGACGCCAAAACCGTGCACGCCGTCGACCACATACAGAAGGCGGTCCTTGTCGTCGCGGTTGCGGTTCTGTTCTTCCACCAATTTGCCAATCTCGCCAATCGGCAGTTTCACACCACTGCCAGATTGCACCCAGGTCATGCCCAGCACGCGAGTGTGTGGGCGGATGCCTTTGGCGATGGAACCGAGCACTTCGTCGACGGACACGTCGTGGCTGTTCTCGAACAGCTTGAGCTTGCGCACCTTGACCCCGTCCTTTTGCTGGCGGTAATCCAGCGCATAGTTCGTGGCGTAATGTTCGTGCTCGGTGGTGAGGATTTCTTGATCCGCGCGCACATGAATGCCACCGTAGATCAGCGACAAGCCTTCGGTGGTGCTGCCGGTGAGGGCGATCTGCTCAGGCTTGGACTTGAGGTAACGCCCGGCCCAGACGCGCACGTCCTGTTCGCGTTTTTCCGTTTCACCGAGGTCCCAGTCCATCGCCCGGCCGGGGTTGCGGTCGAGGTTGGCGCGGTGTCGTTCGATGGCCTCACGCACCGGTCGCGGGTGCGATGTCACCAGAAAGTTGGCGAAGTGCAAATAGTCCGGGTCCTGATCGAACAGCTGGCGCAATTGCGCCCACTTGTCCTTGGCCAGCGGCTGCGTCGTGGCAGCCCGTGCCGGCAACATCACAGCGCTGCTCAGGGGCAGGCCAGCCGCGAGAATCCCGGCCTGCTTGAGGAATGAACGACGGTTGGTCATCAGCAAGGTTCGCTTTTTTGCAAAGGGGATTCAGTTGTTCGCCATCGGCCGGGAAGCCTTCTGCACCTGGTCCCAGACCCGCAGGAAATTGCCGCCCCACAGCTTGGCGATATCGGCCTCGCTGTAGCCGCGACTGATCAGCTCGGCGGTGACGTTGCGCGCTTCGCTGACATCCTTCCAGCCATCCAGGCCGCCGCCGTCGTTGAAGTCGGAGCTGATGCCGACGTGGTCGATGCCGATTTTCTTCACCGCGTAATCAATCGCATCGCCGTAGTCCTTGAGCGTGGCTTTCGGTTCTTCGTCGACAATCGCGTAGAGCTGGCTGGCGTACTCGCCGAAGCGCTGCTCGGACCAGACAGTGATCACCGGGTCGCCGGGCATCAGCGCCATTTCCAGGCCTTGCAACGGTTGCAGGTCGAAGCGGGCGCGCAGGGCGTTGAGTTTGTCCTGGGTGGTTTGGCTCAAGGGGCGGATGTAGGTCGGGAAGCCGACAATCTGCACCACGCCGCCGCTGTTCTTGATCAGCTGCATTTCCTGGTCGCTGAGGTTGCGCGGGATGTCCACCAGCGCACGTGGCGCCGAGTGCGAGGCGACCATCGGCGTGCGGCTCAGTTGCGCGACTTGCTCCAGGGCCTTGGTCGACATCTGCGAGACATCGATGATCACGCCGAGGTCGTTGAGGCGGTGCACGGCTTGTTTGCCGATGTTCGACAGGCCACCGAGGGCATCGCGCGAATCATTGAAAAACGGCAGCGGTCGTGACGAGTCGGCCCAGGCGTTGTTGCCCACGTAACTGAAGCCGAACATGCGCATGCCACGGGCGGCCCACGTGTCCAGTGCATTGAGGTCGTTGCCCAGCGGGTAGGCGTTGAGCATGCTCATGAACACCGCGAACTTGCCTTCGCCATGCAGGCGCCGGAAATCGTCGGGGGTGTAGGCGATGGCGACCTGGTTGGGGAAATCGCGAACCATGGCGCTGATGATTTTGTAGCGAGTTTCCTGCTCGAACCGGGCTTCGTCGACGAAACCGGCGGTGGGGCGGTGCGGGGCGTTGGCGCCGTTCCAGATTTCCGGCCAGCCGAAGATGGTCAGGGCCGCGCCGGACAGGCGTCCGCGTCCGGTCTTGACCAGGTCGAATTGGCCGCTGCCATCCTTGTCGGCTTCATTACCGGCGGTGCCGAAGTCCAGCGGCACGGTGACGTGGCTGTCGAAGGAGAGGATGCGCGTTTGCAGTTCATCGGCCTGTTGCATCACCTTGACCGGGTAGCCTGGGTTGTCCTTGAACCAGTGATCCCAGACGGCATAGCCGCCACCGGCGCTGATGGCCAGCGCCAGGGGCAAGCCGAGGTACAGCGCCTTTTTTGAACGTGGTTTTTTCATGTTCATCTCAGTCAGGTTCGTTGCCCCGGTGTGGGGGGCTTTGCTATCTGGGATGGACGAGTGATGCCGTTGGAAATTTAGGGCGGCTGATGGCCTCATCGCGAGCGAGCTCGCTCCCACAGGGATTTTGTGAACACCGCAGAACCACAGTGGGACCGAGCTTGCTCGCGATGCTTTTAAATTTTTGGAGGGGGCGAACGTTCTAGCTTGGATAAAGCCTGCTTCATGGCTGACACAGGTAGGGCAATGACGATTTCTCGACGAGGGTTCATGGCGGGCCTGGTGCTGACCGGCGCTGCCGTGCCTGCGGTTTTTTATGGGCATCGCGAATGGACGAAACCGGATCCGACGATCACCCCCGGCGAAGCCTCATTTGAGGTGGCGGATGTCGCCGGCCAGCGGCTGGCGGACACGCTGCGGGGCGTCTGGCAGATTCGTTTCGAAGGGCGTGACGCCGGGATCGAAGGGTTGCCTCGCGACGGTCTGGAAGTGTTTCTTGACGTCGGCCACAAAGGACGCGGCCTGATCGGGTTCCTCGACACGGCCGAGCGTTTGCGTTCAAACGAAACACCGCGCTACCGGGTGCTCGGCGATCTGGCCGATGCCAACGCGGCGCAATTGAGTTGGCGGCTGGTCAGTGCCGACGCAGCCAACGGCACCTCCGATTACGAATTCAGCATGACCCTGGACGAAGTCTGGGCCGGGTTCGGCAATGCCGGCAGCGGCACCCTCAGCGGTCGCGTATTGAACCTCGATCGGCCGCTGATGATGACCGCGCAGGACAACCGCTTCGTCGCGGTCAAACGGGTTTTCCCCGAAGCCCGCGAACGCACCGGGCTCAATGCGCCATTGTTGGCTTGGCTGATCTCCCCCGAGCATCGGCTGTTTCACCAGCTCTGGCATGCCTCGCGGGACAAATGGCACACCCTGGCCGAAGACAAGCGCAATGCCTTGCGCGGCCTCGGTTGGCAGCCAGGTCCGCGAGACAAGGAGCGCGATGCTCGCGGTGCGCGCAAGGATCGCAACGGGTCGGGCGTGGATTTTTTCTTCATGCACCGGCATATGCTCGGTACGGCGCGGTCGATGCAGGACCTGCCGTCGTGGCAGCACTTCCCGTTACCGCAACCGGAACTGGCCCGTGACCGCATCGGCTTCGCCCAGTACTGCGACAACCACGACGGCACCGCGCTGCCGCCGACCTGGCTGGCCGACGACGATGCCGACTATTCGCAATGGGTCAGTGACATCAAGACCGCCGAGACCTATCACAGCAACTTCCAGGTCTGGGAGTCGCGCTACCGCGACCCGCGTTACCTGTCGAAGCTGACCCTGGGTCAGTTCGGTTCAGAGGTTGAATTGGGCCTGCACGACTGGCTGCACATGCGCTGGGCCTCGGTGCCGCGTGATCCGTCCAACGGCCATCCGGTGCCGTTCGCCCGGGATCCATCAGACTTCTCTGCACGCTGGTTTGCGCCGGAAAACGACTTTCTCGGCGATCCGTTTTCGTCCCATGTGAACCCGGTGTTCTGGCATTTCCATGGCTGGATCGATGATCGACTGGAAGACTGGTTTCGCGCGCACGAGCGTTTTCATCCGGGGGAGGTGAGACGACTCGAGGTGAGCGGCGTGGCGTGGTTTGCGCCAGGGCGGTGGGTAGAGGTCGATGACCCGTGGCTGGGGCCGAGCACTCACGGTTGCAATACAACGCCGGGGTTGCAGGCGGGCAAGTCGGTAGAGATGGACCCGGAAACCATGAAGATGGCGCTGCGGATAACGTTTGGCGAGGATGAGACGAAGCTCGCGGACTTGTTCAGGAAAGTGCCGCAGCGGCCCTGGTATGCGCGGCATTTGAAGGCTAAGCCGGTTACCAGTTAATCAGTTAGTCCGCGTTATCGTTCATCGCGGGCAAGCCCGGCTCCCACAGGTTATGCGTCGTGTCCAAAACATGCGGCACACATAAAATCTGTGGGAGCCGGGCTTGCCCGCGATGGCGGACTCACTGACACTCAACATCACAAAACCTGCCACCCCCCACCCAGCGCCTTGTACAGCGCAATACTCGCCTGCAACCGCGACAATCGCAGTTGCACATTCAAATCCTGCGCCGCATACAGCGTGCGTTGCGTCTCCAGTACCGTCAGCAAACCCTCGGCCCCAGCCTGATAGCGACGTTGCGCAATATCGAATGCGGTCCGCGCCTGCTTCAGTTCTTCACCTTGCCATTGCCGCTGTTCATCCAGCCCGCGAATGCTGTTCAGTGCTTTTTCCACGTCGGCGAAACCGTTGATGATCGCGCCGCGATAGGTCTCCAGCAGTTCCTCCTGGCGGGCCGTGGCCTTGTCGCGCTCGGCGCCCAAGCGTCCGTTGTTGAACACGGGCGCCAGCAACCCGGCGGTGAGGTTATAGAACGGACTGCGCAGAATGTCCGACGCGCGATCCGCGCCCGAGCCGATTTCGGCGCTCAACGTCACGGTGGGCAACATCGCGGCGCGGGCCACGGTGACGTCCGCCTGCGCCGCCGCCAGTTGCGCCTCGGCACGGGCAATGTCTGGGCGACGGCTGATCAGTTCGCTGGGCAGGCCGGCGCCGATGGTCGGCCATGACAGTTGATCAAAGTGTTCCTGACCCAATGCCAGCGCCTGAACCGGTCGGCCGAGCAGGGCGGCAAGACTGATCGACGCGTCCTGCGCCTGTTGCTGCACCAGCGGCAATTGCCGTTGTTGCGCGGCGACCAGGCTTTTCTGCTGAGCCAGTTCCAGCGCGGTCGCCGAGCCTGAGTCAAACCGCGTCTGCACCAGCTTCAACACGTTTTGCGCATTCGCTAGGTTCAACTCGGCGATGCGGCTCTGTTCACGCAGCGACAGGGTTTGCGCGTAGCCGCTGGCAACACTGCTGAGCAGCGTCAGTTCCACCGTTGCCTGATCGAACTGGCTGGCCTGCAAAGCAAATTGCGCGCTGTCGCGGGACGCACGTTGGCCGCCCCAGAAATCGATTTCGTAGCTGGCGCTGAGGTTGGCGTTGAAGTAGTCCACGGCGCTGTTGTCGCTGTCGGCATCCAGTTGGCTGTAGCCGCTGCCGCGCAGCAGTTTCTGGCGGTTGGCATTCAAACCCGCCTTGACCTCCGGCAGTTGCGAACCGCCGGCCACCACCGTTTCGGCCTGGGCCTGACGCACGCGGGCGATGGCCGCGGCCAGATCGAAACTGCCGACCCGCGCCTGTTCGACCAGTTGATCCAGCTGCGGGCTGCCGAACTGCGTCCACCATTGCGGGTTGCTGCGCGCGGCGTCTTGGGTGTGCGGCGATTGCCAGGAAACGGGTGGCTCGATACCGGCGTCGGGGCGTTGGGCGGGTGTGCCGCACGCGCCGAGCAACAGGCAGAGCGTCAACAGACTTAATGGCGGCTTCATGGAGAAATCATTCACTGGTAAGGGCCGTGACCGGGTCGAGTCGGGCAGCTTTGCGGGCCGGCATGAAGCCGAAGACAACACCGGTGACCAGGGCGCAGCCGAAGGCGCCGAGCACCGCTATCAAGGAAAACGCGACAGCGACTTCACTGAGAATCAGCACACCGCCGACGATCAGCGCCAGGGCAATCCCGGCCAGCCCGCCGACCACCGAGAGCATCACCGCCTCGGTCAGAAACTGGCGCAGAATGTCGCGCTGCCGGGCGCCGGTGGCCATGCGGATACCAATCTCCCGTGTGCGTTCGCGCACGGTCATCAGCATGATGTTCATCACGCCGATGCCGCCCACCAGCAAGGAAATCGCAGCAATCGAGCCGAGCATCAGCGACAGGGTGTTTTGCGTGTGCGCCTCGGCCTGGATCATCGCCGCGTTGTTGGTCAGTTCGAAATCCTTCTTGCCGTTGTGCAGGCGCAGCATCAACTGCTCGATGGCTCTCTCGGTATCTTTGACCTTGCGCGCGTCTGCGGCGGCGATGGCCACGTATTCCGGATTATGCGTGCCGAACAGCCGCACGCTGGCGGCGGAGTAGGGGATGGCGATGCGGTCGTCGCTGTCGGAGTCGCCGGAGCTGGCGCCTTTTTCCGCGAGCACGCCGACCACCTGAAATGGCACGTTTTCGATCAGGATGTATTGGCCAATCGGGTTGGCCACGTCCTTGAGCAATTTGCTCCGTACCTTGTGGCCGATTACCGCGACTGCCGCGGCGTTTCGCTCATCGGCCTCGGTGAAGTAGCTGCCTTCGACCACCGGCCAGTTGAAGATCGCCGGGAAGTGGGTGTCGTTGCCGCCGACGTAACTCAAGTGGTCGAGGTTGCCGAAGCGCACCCCGGCTTCCTGGCCGTTGACCGGCATGATCCGCATCACTTGCGGCAGGCTGGCCACCGCCGCGACGTCATCGAGGGTGACGATGCCCGGCGCGGTGCGCGGGTTCGGCGCCGAGCCGCTGAGGTAAATGATGTTCGAACCGAAGGCGCCCATCTGCGCCATGACCTGGCGCTTGCTGCCTTCGCCGACGGCGAGCATCACCACCACCGAGGCCACGCCGATGATGATCCCGAGCAGCGTCAGCGCGGTGCGGAAGCGGTTGATCCACATCACCCGCCACGCCGCTTGCACCGCGTCAATCAGTTCGCCTTTCCACGCGCCGGTGGCTTCGGCACCTTCGCTCAGACGCTTGCGCAAGTCCACGGCTTGCAACGCACCGGGGTTGGCTGAGGTCTGGGCTTGAGGGTTATCGCGGGCGCTGTCGCTGATGATCAGGCCGTCGCGGATTTCGATGATGCGCTTGGCCCGAGCCGCGACTTCGCGGTCGTGGGTGATCAGGATCACCACATGACCCTGGCTCGCCAGTTCATCGAGCAGGGTCATGACCTCGGCGCCGCTGTGGCTGTCGAGGGCGCCGGTGGGTTCGTCGGCAAGGATGATATGACCGCCGTTCATCAAGGCGCGGGCGATAGACACCCGTTGTTGCTGGCCACCGGAGAGTTGATGCGGACGATTGCCGGTGCGCGAGGCCAGACCGAGACGGTCGAGCAGGGCAGCGGCGCGGACGTGGCGCTCGGCGGCCGGCAAGCCGGCGTAGATGGCCGGCATCTCGACGTTTTCCTGGGCCGAGCCGGAGGGGATCAGGTGATACCCCTGAAACACAAAACCGAAGGCTTCACGGCGCAACCAGGCCAGTTCGTCACTGTCGAGCCCGGCGACGTTTTCCCCGGCGAAGCGGTATTCGCCCGACGTCGGGCGGTCGAGGCAGCCGAGGATGTTCATCAGTGTCGACTTGCCGGACCCGGAGGCGCCGACAATCGCCACGAACTCGCCGGCATGAATCGACAGGTCGATGCCGCGCAACACATGCACTTCCGGAGAATCGCCGCCGCCGTAGGCTTTGCGAATCTCGTGCAGATCGATCAGGGGCGTCTGCATTCAGCCGCCACTCCCGTCAGCCGGGCCGATCAGCAGGTGATCGCCTTCGCGCAGGCCATCGAGGATTTGCACGCGCAGGCGATCACTGATGCCGGTGCGCACTTGACGCGACTCGATGCTGCCGTTTTTGGCCACGACGTGTGCGGTCTGGGTGTCCGGTTCCGCGCCACTTTGCAACGCGGCAATGGGCGCGGTGAGGACGTTTTTGGCCTGGTCGGCCACGAAAAACACCTGCGTCGTCATCTCGGCCATCAGCGCGTTGTCGGCGTTATCGACGTCGAGCAACACGGTGTACAACACCACGCGGGCACTGCCGCTTTTGCTCGAACTGGCTGGGCTGCCGCCACCCTGGCTGGTCTGGTCGAGTGGCTTGGGCGGTACGGGCAGAATCTGCCGCACCGTGCTGCTCCAGCGACGATTGCCACCGCTTAAGGTGGTGAACCAGGCATTCATGCCGGGTTTGACGTGGCCGATATCGGCTTCCGAGACTTCGGCCCACACGGTCATCGGCGACAGTTTGGCGATGCGCAGAATCAGCGGCGTTTGTTGCTGTGCGTTCAGCGTCTGGCCGACCCGGGCGTCGAGGGCGACGATCGTTCCGGACATGGGCGCATAGATTCGCGTGTAACCGAGTTCGGCCTGATCGCTGCGCAGGCTGGCTTCGGCCTGACGGATCTGCGCCTGGAACATGTCGATACGCGCCTGTGTGGATCGCCGTTCAGCTTGCGCGGTTTGCACGTCCTCTTCGCGGGTGGCGCCACCGACCTTGAGGTTCTGCTGACGCTGGTATTTCTGCCGCGCGAGTTCGTGCAGGGCCCGTTGCTCCTGGAGCTGAGCCTTGAGGTTTTCGATGGAGAAACGCCCTGCGTCGAGTTTGGCCTGTTGCGTGGACGGATCGATTTCCACCAGCAACTGGCCTTCCTTGACCACGTCGCCGACCTCCACATGAATCTTGTGGATCTGCCCGGAGGCCTGGGCACCGACGTCGACATATCGCCGGGGTTGCAGGGTGCCCAACGCGGTGACGCTGCTTTCGATGTCGCCGCGGCTGACGGACACGGTGGCGAACCTGTCGCGGCCGGGCGGAATGATTTGCCACGCGGCGACGGCGATAACGGGGATCAGACTAAGTGCCGCAAGCAGGGCGCGTCGGGTGTGTCGGGGACGTTTCATGCAGGGTTCCGGCCATGGGTATCGGCCCGTCGTTCAACCTGCGCGCAGCTAACAGCGACAGCCGACAGAGACGGGGAGCTGTCCTGTAAACGAGGAATGGTGCGGGGAATTTAGGTGCGGACACATAGGGTTACACCTGTAGCTCAGGACTATTTGTGCGGCAAGGACAAGCAGTACTTTAAATCTATATGAGAATTACTATAAATTACGCATCTCGAACTGCCACTATCGTGCCACTGCCTATGTCGGCGGTCGACGAGGGGGCTCAAGGACAGAAACCGCACCCGTGCGGCCGGGAGTCATGTTGGAAAACTACTATCGCGAGCTGGTGTGTTTCCTGAACGCCAAGCTAGGCAACCGTCAGGTGGCCGAAGATGTGGTGCATGACGCGTATGTGCGGGTTCTGGAGCGCTCCAGCGACACGCCCATCGAACAGCCCCGGGCGTTTCTGTACCGCACCGCGCTCAATCTGGTGATCGACGACCATCGGCGCAATGCCCTGCGTCAGGTCGAGTCGCTGGACGTGCTCGACACCGAAGAACGCTACTTCACGCCATCTCCGCACAACTGCCTCGATCACGGCCAGCGCCTGCAAATGCTCCAGCGTGCCCTGGCGGAGCTGCCACGGCTGTGTCGCGAGAGTTTTCTGTTGCGCAAGATCGAGGGCCTGTCGCACCCGGAGATCGCCGAACAGCTGGGCATTTCGCGGGCCTTGGTGGAAAAGCATATCGTCAATGCGATGAAGCATTGCCGGGTGCGGATGCGTCAGTGGGACGCCCATTGATCCCCGCTGATTAAATTTTATTTCACTGTCCTCGTTCCTACTCAACAGACGACCTGCTGTCCTGCCCAAGGCCGGTCAGGTCACTTAGGCTTACTCCCCATCGGTTGAGGGGTTCATCCAGAGGACACTGGAAATGACACAGGCAATTGCATCGCCCATCGTTCACGACCTGATCGGCGTCGGTTTCGGCCCTTCGAACCTCGCGCTGGCCATCGCTTTGCAAGAGCGAGGGCCACGCCAGGGCGAGCTGGATGTTCTGTTTCTCGACAAGCAGGCGGACTACCGCTGGCACGGCAACACCCTGGTGACCCAGAGCGAACTGCAGATCTCGTTCCTCAAGGACCTGGTGACGCTGCGCAATCCGACCAGCCCGTATTCCTTCGTCAACTACCTCAAGCATCACGGTCGCCTGGTGGACTTCATCAACCTGGGCACGTTTTATCCGTGCCGCATGGAGTACAACGACTACCTGCGCTGGGTCGCTGCGCAATTTGAATCGCAGAGCCGTTACGGCGAAGAAGTGCTGACCATCGAACCGGTGGTGCACAGCCAGCAGGTCGAAGCGCTGCGGGTGATCTCGCGCGACGCCCAAGGTCAGCAGCACGTGCGCACCACCCGTTCGGTGGTGGTCAGCGCCGGCGGTACGCCGCGCATTCCGCAAGCGTTCAAGGCGCTGAAGGATGACGGACGCGTGTTCCACCACTCGCAGTACCTGGCGCAAATGGCCACGCAACCGTGCGTGAACAACCAGCCTATGAGCATCGCCATCATCGGCGGCGGGCAGAGCGCGGCGGAAGCGTTCATCGATCTGAACGACAGCTTCCCCTCGGTGCAGGTCGACATGATCCTGCGCGGCTCGGCACTGAAACCGGCGGATGACAGCCCGTTCGTCAACGAAGTGTTCTCGCCGGAGTTCACCGACCTGGTGTTCCAGCAAGCCCACAGCGAGCGTGAACGTCTGGTCAACGAGTACCACAACACCAATTATTCGGTGGTGGACATCGATCTGATCGAACGCATCTACGGCATCTTCTATCGCCAGAAAGTATCGGGCATTGCCCGTCACGCGTTCCGCACATTGACCACGATTGAAAAAGCCACGGCCACTGAACACGGTATCGAGTTGGCCGTGCGCAACAACGCCACGGGTGAAGTCACGGTTCGTCTCTACGACGCCGTGGTCTTGGCCACCGGTTACGAGCGGCAGATGCACCGCAAATTGCTGGCGCCGCTGGAGCAGTACCTGGGTGATTTTGAAGTGGATCGCAACTATAAGCTGATCACTGACGAGCGCTGCAAGGCCGGCATCTATATGCAGGGCTTCTGCCAGGCGAGCCATGGGTTGAGCGACACGCTGTTGTCGATCCTGCCAATTCGGGCGGACGAGATTGCCGGTTCGTTGTATGAGCATGGCAAAAACCGCGGGCACAGCCGGTCGGTGGTGGATTTGCTACTGGCGACTGCCAGCTGACTCTCACTGCGATCGTTCCCACGCGGAGCGTGGGAATGATCTGCGCAGCAATCCTGAACCCTTCCTGAAGAACCCCGCGATTCCCCCACCGCACACTGTTCCTTCGTTTACTCTGCATAAATCGCGGCGTAAGCTTCGCGCGTTTTCATCAATAGCGGAGACCCACAGTGGGTACTTGTTCGAGTGACAGTAGTCGGCCGGTTTCAGTAACCGGCACCTTCTCGGCAAGATAACGCGCAGCTTTTTTGTGCCGTTGTCTCGCCGTACAGCGAGCAGCGGCCTCCCGGTCGAGCCAGTCCTGGCACGACCCGATGTCCTCTCATCGACACACTCTCGTGTGATGGCGCCTGCCTGGTCGTCATCGCAGCGACTCGACACGCCTGCTCGAAGGTTTCCCGGCTGACCCTGGGGGCAACGCCATGAACCTGACCCTGCTCAAGGAATTCTTCGCCGGATTCCTGCGCACCCGCCACATCGCCCGGCACTTCCGTCGTCTTGCGCTGCTGGAAACCTTCACCGACACCACGGTCAGCCGTGAAGTACCGCCGACGCTGGCGCAAACCCTGGTGGGCGCCGCCAACAGCGACACCGGCCAATTGCTGGAAAGACTCGGCACGCACACCGATGGCCTGAGCGAGGAGGAAACCGACGCCCTGCGCGAGCGTTTCGGCCTCAACGAGGTCGAGCATGAACAACCGCTGCCGTGGTGGACGCACCTGTGGCACTGCTACAAAAACCCGTTCAACCTGCTGCTGACGTTGCTCGCGGTCATCTCGTGGCTGACCGAGGACATGAAAGCCGCCATCGTGATTTTCTCCATGGTGGTGCTCTCGACATTGCTGCGGTTCTGGCAGGAAACCAAATCCAACCAGGCCGCCGACGCGCTGAAGGCGATGGTGAGCAACACCGCGACAGTCCTGCGTCGCGACGCACAGCGCATCGAGTTGCCGATCAAACAGTTGGTGCCGGGCGACCTGATCGTGCTTTCGGCCGGCGACATGATTCCCGCCGATTGCCGGGTGCTCAGCGCCAAGGACCTGTTCGTCAGTCAGGCGGCGATGACCGGCGAATCGATGCCGGTGGAAAAATTTCCGCGCCAGCAAGATAACGACACCCGTAACCCGCTGGACCTCGACAACATTCTGTTCATGGGCACCAACGTGGTGTCCGGCACGGCGATGGCGGTGATTCTCACCACCGGCAACGACACGTATTTCGGTGCGCTGGCGCAGCGAGTGGGTGCCACTGATCGTGCGCCGACGTCGTTTCAGACCGGGGTCAACAAAGTCAGCTGGCTGCTGATCCGCTTCATGTTCGTGATGGCGCCGCTGGTGTTGTTCATCAACGGTTTCACCAAGGGCGACTGGACCCAGGCGCTGCTGTTCGCGTTGTCGATTGCCGTGGGCCTGACCCCGGAAATGCTGCCCATGATCGTCACCTCGACGTTGGCCAAAGGCGCGGTATTTCTGTCGCGCAAAAAAGTCATCGTCAAGCGTCTGGATGCGATCCAGAACTTCGGCGCCATGGACGTGCTGTGCACCGACAAGACCGGCACCCTGACCCAGGACAAAATCTTCCTCGCGCGCAACGTCGACGTCTGGGGCAATGACTCCGATGACGTGCTGGAAATGGCGTACCTCAACAGCTACTACCAGACCGGCCTGAAAAACCTGCTGGACGTTGCGGTGCTCGAACACGTGGAAATCCACCGTGAGCTCAAGGTCGGCACAGCGTTTCGCAAGATCGACGAGATCCCGTTCGACTTCACCCGCCGGCGCATGTCGGTGGTGGTCGCCGAGCGCGAGCATGCTCATCTGCTGATCTGTAAAGGCGCAGTGGAGGAAGTGCTGGCGGTGTGCACGCGGGTACGCCACGGCGTCGTTGATGAGGCGCTCAGCGATGAATTGCTGGCGCGGATTCGCCAGGTGACGGCGACGTTCAACGCCGAAGGCCTGCGAGTCGTCGCGGTGGCTGCGCGGCCAATGATCGAAGGCCGCGACACTTACAGCCTGGCCGATGAACAGGAGCTGACGCTGATCGGTTACGTGGCGTTTCTCGACCCACCCAAGGAAAGCACCGCACCGGCCCTCAAAGCGCTGGCGGCTCACGGTGTGGCGGTAAAAGTGCTGACCGGTGACAACGAGCTGGTGACCGCGAAAATCTGCCGCGAAGTCGGTCTGGAACAGCAGGGGCTGCTGATGGGCAACGACATTGAGCGCATGAGTGACGCCCAACTGGCCGTGGCGGTGGAGACCACCAACGTCTTCGCCAAACTCACGCCGTCGCACAAGGAGCGCATCGTGCGCCTGCTCAAGGGCAACGGGCACGTGGTCGGGTTCATGGGGGACGGCATCAACGACGCCCCGGCCCTGCGCACCGCCGACATCGGTATTTCGGTGGACAGCGCCGTCGACATCGCCAAGGAAGCGGCCGACATCATCTTGCTGGAAAAAAGCCTGATGGTGCTGGAGGAGGGCGTACTGGAAGGG
Organism: Pseudomonas sp. URMO17WK12:I12; assembly: GCF_000514395.1. Lineage (NCBI taxonomy): Bacteria > Pseudomonadati > Pseudomonadota > Gammaproteobacteria > Pseudomonadales > Pseudomonadaceae > Pseudomonas > Pseudomonas sp. URMO17WK12:I12. Next base: position 116,307 of record NZ_AZVV01000017.1, on the reverse strand, counting down.
CGCCGCACCTTCGCCAACATGCTCAAGTACATCAAAATGACCGCCAGTTCGAACTTCGGCAACGTGTTCTCGGTGCTGGTGGCCAGTGCGTTCATCCCGTTCCTGCCGATGCTGCCCATGCACCTGCTGGTGCAGAACCTGCTCTACGACATTTCGCAGATCGCCATCCCGTTCGATCACGTCGATGCAGAAATGCTCAAGCAACCACAGCGCTGGCAACCGGCGGATGTCGGGCGCTTCATGCTGTTCTTCGGGCCGATCAGCTCGATCTTCGACATCACCACGTTTGCCTTGATGTGGTACGTGTTCGACGCCAATACCCCGGACCACCAGACGTTGTTCCAGTCCGGATGGTTCGTGGTCGGACTGCTGACCCAGACGCTGATCGTGCACATGATCCGCACCCCGAAAATCCCGTTCCTGCAAAGCCGCGCCGCGATGCCGTTGATGGTGATGACCGGGATCATCATGGCGGTCGGCATTTTCCTGCCGATGGGGCCGCTGGCGCACTACTTCAAACTCCAGGCACTGCCATCGATGTACTTCGTGTTTCTGCCGGTGATTCTGCTGGCGTACATGGCGCTGACGCAGGCGGTGAAAGGGTTCTACATTCGGCGGTTTGGCTGGCAGTAAATCGTCTGGTTGTGACGCTATCCCGGAGGCGAGGGGGGCGGATCCAGCCGTGAACCCTCGTAAAAATCAGAAAGTGTGAGCGAGCATTTAGGAAAAGTCCTACATAAACCGGTACCAAGCTTCCGTAGCCTTGCGCCACACTTTGGTCACCCTGCAGGCCCCGGAATGATGAATAAAGCATTACGAATCCTGATTGCCGACGAGCAACACTTCCACCGTATGAAGGTTGAGCGCGTGTTTAACCAGCTGGGTTACTACCGGGTGGCACCGGTTCAACACCTTGAAGAGCTGTTGACGCTGGTCGAATACGGTTGCGAGCCGTTTGACCTGGTGGTCATCAATGCTTCTCTGGCGAAGGGCTCGTTGGACCTGCGGGGGTTTTTCCTCGATAACCCCCAGGTTCGTCATGCCATGATTTTCAACGACGAACGCGCGCAGAATTCGATTTGCACGCAACAGCCAATTCAGACGAGCACCGTACTGCTTCCCGACTTGATGTGTATCCGGCACTTGATGTCCCGTGTCGATCCGTTGGTGAGTACCCGTCATGATCTGGTCGGGCACTATCAGCAAAAAACGGGCTGAATAGAGGTGCCCGTTCGTCGGAACTGTCATTTCTGACAGGTAGTTTTCATCCTTCCGCCATGTAAGAGTTTTCGCGCAGTTGCTGCGTGCACTCTGGCCTTTTCCGGCGCGCATCCGTGGCGTCATCGTCGATTTTTTGCACAGGGAGTTTCCATGAAGTCAGTGCTGATTGTGGACGATCATCCGGTGGTTCGTGCCGCAGTCAAACTGGTGCTTGAACGGGAAGGATTTCAACGGATTCATGAAGCGGCCAGCGTGGGTGACGCGTCGGCGATTCTTCGTGAGCACACTGTTGATCTGGTGATTCTGGATCTGGTGATGCCCGGTGGTAACGGGCTGGATGTACTTGAGCGAATCAAAAACAGCGATTTGTCGTGTGTGGTGTTGGTGTTCACGTCCCTTGACCCATTGTTTTTTCAAGAGCGTTGCATGCGCTCCGGTGCTTTGGCGTACGTCTCCAAGACCAACGACCTGAGTCAGTTGCACAAGGCCATACACGCGCTGATGGCCGGGTACACCTACTTCGCACAACTGCCCAGCGCCTCCATGGACGCGCTGCAGCAAAGCGAAAAGCAAATGGTCGACAAACTCTCCAACCGCGAACTGACCATTCTCCAATACCTGGCTCGGGGTACCGCAAACAAGGCCATCGCCGAGGCGATGCACTTGAGCCACAAGACAGTCAGCACCTACAAGACCCGTTTGATCGAAAAGCTTGGTGTGCAGGCAGCTGTGCACCTGCGCGACTTTGCCATCCGCAATCACTTGATCTGAGGGCGCCTGAACGTGCGTGTCCTGTTGTGCGTATTGATGCTGTGTCTGGCGCCAGCGGCCCTGTCGGCCGTGCCTGCGCAGACGAAGTACTTGCAACTGCTGGGGCGTTCCACGGTGGAGGGTTACGCGGTCCATCTGAATGAAAAGGATCGGCAATGGCTGCACAGCAAACGGGTCCTGCGCCTCGGAGTGAGTGGGCCGGATTACCCGCCCTTCGAAATCACGCGCAATCATGATGAGCTGGAAGGCATCACCGCCGATTACGCCCGACTGATTGCGCAACTGCTGGACATCCCGATTGAAGTGCAGCGGTATGGCACGCGGGAAGCGGCCATGGAAGCCCTGAAATACGACCGGCTTGATCTGCTGGGAACCTCGAACAACTTCGAAGCGGCCGATCCCGGGTTGATCCTGTCCAGCCCCTATGCTGAAGATCAGCCAATGCTGGCCACCCGGCTGGACGAACGCATGCCCGAGGATCTGGCGGGCAAACGCATTGCGATGGTCGATGACTATCTGCCGGCGCAGACGGTCGAAATGTTTTATCCCGAGGCCAGGCTGTATCGCTACCCGTCTGCGCTCGATGCGCTGGGGGCGGTGGCGTATCGGAAAGATGACGTGTACCTCGGGGACCTCATCAGCGCCAATTACCTGATCAACAATAATTACCCCAATAACGTTCAGTTGATGGGACCGTCCGGTCTCGACGCCAATCCGTTCGGCTTTGCCCTGTCGCGGGACAACCTGCCGCTCAAGGCCATCATCGACAAGACCCTGGCGGCGATCCCGATGAACCAGCGTGCGCTCATCGAACAGCGTTGGAGCGCCGGCAGGGTCAACACGCAGGGACAGTCACGAGTCAATCTGAGCGCCAGTGAGCAGCAGTGGCTAGAGCGTCATCCACACGTCACTGTCGGGGTAGTCGAGAACTTCGCGCCTTTGACGTTTTTCAATGCCGAGGGACAATTCAGCGGGTTGACCGCGCAATTGCTGTCGCTGATCAGCCAGCGCAGCGGTTTGAACTTCAAGGTGTTACGGGAGCGATCCCTTGATCAACAGATCCAGCAACTCAAGGCGGGCGAGATCGACGTCATACCCGCCATCATCCCGACCACCGAAGGTGTCGCCGATCTGCACTTCACCAGCCCCTATGTGACCAATCCGTACACGCTCGTCAGCGCAATCACACCCGATAGCCCCAAGACACTGGACGAACTGGCCGGTAAGCGCCTGGCGATTTACCACAGCCACCCGGTGCGTGCCTTCATTCAGGCGCGGGTGCCTGGGGTGCGCATGGTGGATGTTGAAAACCCGGCGCAGGGGCTGGAGTCAGTGATGAACGGACAAGCCGACGCGGCCGTCAGTTCATTGTTCATGACCCGTTATCTGATTGCCCGGTATTACTCGGGACGCTTACGGATCAGCAGCACCGTGGGTGACGAACCGGCGCGCATTGCGATGGCAACGGACGGTGAAGACCCGGAGTTGCAATCGATCTTGAACAAGGCGTTGCTGAGTATTTCGCCTGCTGAAATGGACGGTCTGGTCACCCGCTGGGGCAATGATGTGGTGGTGGATGACAGTTATTGGCTGCGTCACCGGCCAGCCATCCTGCAGGCGTTCGCCGCCGCCGCCGCGTTGCTTCTGCTGGCGGTGAGCTGGATCGCCTGGCAACGTCGGCAGATCCGCCAGCGCCAACAATGGTTGCAGCAATTGCAAGACGCCAAAGACGCGGCCGACGACGCCAATCGCGCGAAAACCACGTTCCTGGCGACCTTGAGCCACGAAATCCGTACGCCGATGAACGCCTTGATCGGCATGCTCGAAATGGCCGGGATGCGCGCGAAAGAGGGCATCGCCGATCGTTCAGCCCTGGAGGTAGCCTCCACTGCGGCGCAGCAGTTATTGGCGTTGATCGGCGATATCCTGGACATCGCGCGCATCGAATCCGGGCATCTGTCCCTGACCCCCGAGCGTGTCAATTTGCATGCGCTGGTGGCATCGGTGTGCAGGGTGTTTGAAGGGCTGGCACGGGGAAAAGGCCTGGCATGGCGGGTTGATCTGGATGAACGCAGTGACCGTGACGTGTTGATTGACCCCACGCGTTTCAAGCAGGTGCTGTCCAATCTGTTGAGCAATGCAATCAAGTTTACCCAGACGGGTGAAGTGAGCCTGACACTGCGGGTGGTGCCGGGAATTCCGGGTCATCTGGCCGTCGCGGTGCACATTGAAGACAGCGGCATCGGCATCAGCGCCATGGATCAGCAGCGGTTGTTCAGCCCGTTCGTCCAGGCCGGCAACAACCTGCAGTCGGGACGCAAAGGCTCTGGACTGGGGCTGGTCATCAGCCGCACCCTGTGCGAAATGATGGGCGGACGGTTGGCGCTCGATAGTGTCCTGGGGCGGGGCACTCAGGCTGACATCAGTCTGTCCTTGGTGGCGTTGAAAGCCTTGCCTGCCGGCGAGGCGATGGACCGTGGATTGGCGCTGTCCACCCGACCCCTGACGATTTTGGTGGTCGATGATTATCCGGCCAATCGCTTGTTGCTGACGCGTCAACTGAGCTATCTGGGGCACCGGGTCATGGAGGCCGAAGATGGCCTGCAAGCGCTTGAGTTGTGGCGTATCCATGAGTTCGATGTGGTCATCAGCGACTGCAACATGCCCCGGTTCAGTGGTTATGAGTTGGCGGGTGCGATTCGTGATGAAGAGCGCGCCTATGGATTGCCGCCCACGCTGATTCTGGGGTTTACCGCCAACGCGCAACCTGAAGAAAGGATTCGGTGCCTGGAAGCGGGCATGGACGACTGCCTGTTCAAACCCATTCTGTTGGCGGATTTGAGCGCCTGGCTGGCCTCGCGGTTTGGCAGTGAGCCAACGGCCCTGCCGGCCGACACGCAAGCAAGTCTGGAGATGGACTTGACCGGCCTGGAGCTTTACGTCGGCGAAGACCGGACGCTGATCAATCAGTTGCTGCGTGAATTGGCCAAGGCCAACCACGAAGACCTCAATCATCTGCTGCAAGCCCACGCGGGTGACGATCACCCGCGTCTTCACGAGCTGGCGCACCGTATCAAGGGCAGCGCGCGGATGGTCCGCGCGGAGCGTTTGATCGAATGCTGCGAGCAACTTGAGCGCGCTTGCGCGGAAGGTCGCGTGGCGATGATCGATGAAGCCGTCGATCAGTTGCAGCATGCGATGATCCGACTGGACCAAAGCCTCTCACGCGGCTGACGCTTAATCCCACTGCGGCGCGATGCCTTTAGGGCTGGTCAGCCGCTGGCCGCGATCAAGGCTGGCGATTGATGTCATGTCGGCGTCGCTCAAGGTCAGGTCGCAGGCTTTGAGGTTGCTTTGCAGGTTGGCGCGTTGGGTGGAGGAAGGGATCACCGCGTAACCGGACTGCATGGCCCACGCCAGCGTGACTTGCGCCGGGGTGGCGTGAAGGCGTTCGGCGATCTGCTGGATGATCGGGTCTTTGAGCACTTCGCCATAGGCCAGGGTCATGTAGGACGTGATCTGGATGTCATGACTGCGGGCGAACTCGACGACTTTACGATTTTGCAGGTACGGGTGCAGTTCGATCTGATTGGTGGCGATGTGGTCGGCACCGACGGCGGCGATGGCCTGCTTCATCAGGTCGACGGTGAAGTTGGAGACGCCGATCTGTCGGGTCAGGCCAAGCTGTTTGGCTTCAAGCAGGGCGCCCATGAATTCCTCGACCGGCACCTGGTCTTCCGGCGACGGCCAGTGGATCAGCGTCAGGTCGAGGTAGTCGGTTTGCAGTTTGCGCAGGCTCTCTTTGAGGCTGTCGACCAAACGGTCCTTGGCGAAGTTGGCGACCCAGATTTTGCTGGTGATGAACAACTCGTCACGGGTGATACCGCTGGTGGCGATGGCGAGGCCGACGTCGGCTTCGTTTTCGTAGATTTGCGCGGTGTCGATCACTCGGTAGCCGAGCTCCAGGCCTGTGCTTACCGAATCGATGACCACCTGGCCTTGCAGGCGAAACGTACCGAGACCGAAGGCGGGAATAGACATCTGTGACTCCAGGGATTGCAGTGGGAATGAGCAGGAGTATCCCCGTCGCGATCCTTGGGAAAAACCGCTGGCTGGGCAAAGCACTGTTTACCGCAAGTCATGAATGCCAAGAGTGATGGTGTGTGCCGGCCTCTTCAAGCGATGTCAGCGTGGTTGAACTCCTCGCCCAGAAAGTCGATCAATGTGCGCACCGACGGCAGCAGTCCACGGCGCGATGGAAAGATGGCATGGATGACGCCGCATTTCGGTGCCCAACCCGGCACCAGATCCACCAGGCGGCCGGCCGCCAGGTCATCGCGCACCACGACGCTCGGCAGGTGCGCGATGCCAATCCCCGCCACTACCGCGTGACGCAACGCCAGCAGGTCATCGGTGACCATGCGGGGTGTATGTCGAATCAATGCGCTGGCGCCTTCGGCACCGAACAATTCCCACTGATATTCACGCTGGGCGGCGCCCCAATGCAGGCTCGGCAAACCGCTCAGGTCGGCAGGGGAGGCCGGGGAGGACAGGCGTTCGGCCCAGGCCGGGCTGCCCACCACGCACTGAGTGCTGTTGCCCAGAACCTTCATCACCATGTCGGTGTTTTCCAGCGGCGGAAAGCGCACGCGCAGGGCGATGTCGAACCCTTCGTGGATCAGGTCGACCCGGCGATTGGTGCTCTCGATAAATAATTCCACCAGCGGGAACTTAAGCATATAGCGCGTCAGCATGGGCCCGACCCAGGAGTTGAGCAGCGCCGTCGGGCAACTGATGCGAACCAGGCCTTGAGGCTCGGAGCGATTGCGTTCGATCAGTTCGGCGGCGCTTTCCGCTTCCACGCGCATCGCCAGGCAACGCTGGTAATAGGCCTGGCCGATTTCGGTCAGTGAACAATGCCGGCTGGTGCGGTGCAGCAGGCGGACACCGAGGCGTTCTTCCAGCTCGGCGATGCGTCGGCTGAGTTTCGATTTAGGCATGTCCAACGCCCGCCCAGCCGGGGCGAAACCGCCGTGTTCCACCACTTGGGTGAAGTAGTAAAGGGTGTTGAGGTCTTCCATCATCGTTCCTTAGATAGAACGCAAAGGCTGGTTTTTGCAGTCTAGCGCACCAAAGGTTCGAGTTTTAAGCTTTGTCCATGGCTTCACTCACCTCATCAGGAGACACCATGAAAAACATCATCGGTATCTACACCAGCCCGCGTACCCATTGGGTCGGCGACGGTTTTCCGGTTCGGACGCTGTTTTCCTACGACAACCTGGGCAAGCACATCAGCCCGTTCCTGCTGCTGGATCACGCGGCGCCTGCCGAATTCACCCCGACCACTGAACGACGTGGCGTTGGTCAGCATCCGCACCGTGGTTTCGAGACCGTGACTATCGTTTACAAGGGCGAACTGGAACACCGTGACTCCACCGGCAGCGGCGGCACGATCGGCCCTGGCGATGTGCAATGGATGACCGCCGCTTCAGGGATTGTGCATGAGGAGTTTCACTCCGAAGGTTTCGCCAGGTCTGGCGGCACCCTGGAAATGGTGCAGCTGTGGGTCAACCTGCCGGCCAAGGACAAAATGGCCGACGCCGGTTACCAGACGATTCTCGATGGCGACATCCCGAACATCCCGCTCAAGGACCAGGCCGGCAGTTTGCGCTTGATCGCCGGTGAGTTTGACGGCCACACCGGCCCGGCTCGCACCTTCACCCCGATTGACGTCTGGGACCTGCGTCTCAAGGGCGGCAAATTGCTGACCCTGGACCTGCACGACGGTCGCAACACGGCCTTGGTGGTGTTGCGTGGCACGGTTCAGGTCAATGGTCTGGAGTCGGTGGGCGAAGGTCAGTTGGCCCTGTTCGATCGCAAGGGTGATCAGTTGACCCTTGAAGCCAGCCAGGATGCGGTGGTGCTGTTGCTCAGCGGCGAGCCGATCGACGAGCCGATTGTCGGTCACGGCCCGTTCGTGATGAACACCGAGCAAGAGATTCACCAGGCCTTCGCCGACTTCCAGTCCGGTCGCTTCGGCCGGATGCACGGTTAGCCCGTACTCCGTCAATAACCCGCTCTGCACAGGATGAGTAGGCCGGTTCCCAGGCCAGGGTATGCAAGGGCGAAATCAATGCCTGGGGCAACGCCGGGTTTCACGCGGCAGTCAAAGCCACCGGCAAGAAAACCCTGGTCATTGCCGGCACGCTGACCAGCGTTTGCCTGGCGTTTCCGTCCATCGCGGCGGTGCATGAAGGCTACAAAGTGTTTGCGGTGGTCGACGCCTCCGGCAACCACTCAAAACTGGCCACTGATCTGACCATCGCCCGTTTGGCGCAGGCCGGGGTCGTGCCGATCGACATTATGGCTACGCTGTCTGAACTGCAAGGCTCGTGGAACCGTCCGGATGCCGAGCAGTGGGCCGCTGTCTACGCCCAGGCCATGCCGCATTATCAATTGTTGATCGAAAGCTACCTCAAGGCTCAGCAAGTGGCGAATGAACACGAAGTGCTGGACTCCCAGCGCTAAACGACTCCCCCACGCCGATATCCACTCGGCATCGACAACACGCGAGGACTACTGCAATGACGACTTCTTATAAACGTCTCGACAAGGACAACGCTGCGGTTTTGATGGTTGATCACCAGGCGGGACTGCTGTCTCTGGTGCGCGACATCGAACCGGACCGTTTCAAGAACAATGTGCTGGCCCTGGCCGACCTGGCCAAGTACTTCAAGTTGCCGACCATCCTCACCACCAGTTTCGAAAACGGTCCCAATGGCCCGCTGGTGCCTGAGCTCAAAGCGCTGTTTCCGGATGCGCCTTACATCGCCCGTCCTGGACAGATCAACGCCTGGGACAACGAAGACTTCGTCAAGGCGATCAAGGCGACCGGCAAGAAACAGCTGATCATCGCTGGCGTCGTGACGGAAGTCTGTGTGGCGTTCCCGGCACTCTCGGCGCTGGCCGAAGGCTTTGAGGTGTTCGTGGTGACTGACGCTTCCGGCACCTTCAACGAGCTGACCCGACAATCGGCCTGGGACCGCATGTCGGCCTCCGGCGCGCAGTTGATGACCTGGTTCGGCCTGGCCTGTGAACTGCATCGCGACTGGCGTAACGACGTGGAAGGGTTGGGCACCTTGTTCTCCAACCATATTCCGGACTATCGCAACCTGATGACCAGCTTCAACACATTGACCAACAGCAAATAACGGCTGACAACCTAAACCCCCGGTGGGAGCGAGCCTGCTCGCGAAAGCGGTATAACAGACACGTGTGCAGTGGCTGTCACACCGCCATCGCGAGCAGGTTCGCTCCCACATTTGTTTTGCATGAAACCCTCCTACACTGTGCCCAATGTGTGAGATCTTCGCGCCATTGGCCTTCGTTGGAGTCGTTCGATGCTGTCTTTTTTCACCAATCATCCATTGGTCTGCGCCATGGTCCTGATCGTGGTTGATCTTGGGCTGTGGCGGTTGATCAGCGCCAGCGCCACCGGCAGTAACTGGAAGTTGCTGGTCAGGCTGGTGATTTTCTCGTTGTTCAGCGTCCTGCTGTTCAACGAAGGCTTGAACCCGCTGGAGGTCGCCCCTTGGCCTGACAACGTGCCATTGCACCTAGCGGCCACCGGTTTGCAGATTGGCTGGTGGCTGTTCGGCGCTCGGACCCTGACGGTGCTGATCGGCGCCGTGATGATGCAGCGAGTCGGGCACACGGGGCGGTTGCTCCAGGATCTGCTCGGTGCGGTGATCTTCCTGATCGCGATCATTGCGGCGCTGGCGTACGTGCTGGACCTGCCCGTCAAAGGCGTGCTGGCCACCTCCGGCGCCTTGGCGATCATCGTCGGCCTGGCCTTGCAAAGCACCCTCAGCGATGTGTTTTCCGGGATCGTCCTCAACACCACCAAACCCTATCAACTGGATGACTGGATTTCCATCGATGGCACCGAAGGCCGGGTCACCGACATCGACTGGCGCGCCACGCGCATGCAAACCGCCCAAGGCAGCATGGCGGTGATCCCCAACTCCCTGGCGGCCAAGGCCAAGATCATCAACTTCAGTCGGCCGAGCGACATTTTTGGCGTGTCGATCAGCCTGCAACTGAGCCCGCATACACGCCCGCAAACAGTCATCGACGCACTGGAACGGGCCATGCAGGGTTGCCGCCATTTGTTGCAAAAACCGGCACCGTGCGTCGCCCTCAAGGGCTCCAGTGCCGCAGGCGTGGAATATGAAATCAGTGGTTTCGTGGTCTCGATGGATCAGAAACGCATGGTGCGCAATCTGCTGTTCGATCTGTCATATCGTCATTTGCAGGCCGCGGGTGTCAGCCTGTTGTCGACCATCGAGTCGAATGTGCCTGCCGGTTTGTCACGGCCACGGGCCTTGCTGGAAAGCTCGGCGATTTTCTCGACCCTGCGTCAGGATGAGAAAGAGACCTTCAGCCAACACATGACCCTGCAAACCTTCCGTGCCGGGGACATGATCCTGCCGGCGGGAGAGGTCAGCGATCATTTGTTCATCATCGAATCCGGAGTGGTCTCGGTGGAGTTGAGCCGTGCCGGGGTCAAGTTCGAGTCGGGACGCATGGGACCGGGCGAGGTGATTGGCGAGGGTGGGATCTTGCAGGATACGGCGATGCCGGCCGACTTCATCGCCAAGACCGCTTGCAGCCTGTACCGGATTGAGAAGGACTATCTCAAACCGTGCCTGGATGCGCGGCATGACATTGGCGAGTCGATGAAGGCGCTGCTGGATTTCCGCTTGAACAAGGCGCAGACGTTGACCCAGGAAGTGCCGAAGGTGGTGGAGCGTAAGGGGTTTTTGCAGTGGTTGCGTAATAGGGCTTAGCGGTTTGGGGGGAGTGGCCTCCTCGACTTCTGGAATATTGGCTATTTGTCCGAAGGGCGGGCGGGATTAACTTAGCTCCATCCCCACTTGCTACCGGAGTCCACCATGAAACCTCGTATCGATTTCTACACCGCTTCCCCTGATGCGCTCAAAGCCATGATCGCCCTGGAAACCGCGGTGTCGAAGCTGCCGCTGGAAAAAAACCTGATCGAACTGGTCAAGCTGCGCACTTCGCAAATCAACGGCTGCGCGTTCTGCCTCGACATGCACAGCGCCGATGCCCGCAAGGGCGGTGAGGACGAGCGCCGTCTGGCTACGTTGTCGGCCTGGCGCGAAACGCCGTTCTTTACCCCGCGTGAACGTGCGGCACTGGCCTGGACCGAGTCCCTGACGCTGGTGAGCCAGACCCACGCGCCGGATGAAGACTACGAGCTGGCCACCGCCGAGTTCAGCCCGAAAGAAATGGTCGACCTGACCGTGGCCATTACCACCATCAACGCCTGGAACCGTCTGGCGATTGGTTTCCGCAAAATGCCTCAAGCCTGATCAATGTGCGTCTGCTGACGGCGCGGCCGGTGGTTGCACCTTGCGCATCAAGGGCACCATCGCCGTGGCGATGATGAAGCAGACCATGATCATCAAAAACGCGTCGCCATAGGTTTGTGTCTGGGCTTCGCGGTAGGTCAACAGCCATAGCTGATGCAGGCTGGCAGTGACGCTCGTGTCACCGCTCTGGCCGAGGGTGGCAAAGTTGTTGCCGACCTGCGACAGCCACTGGTTCAGTGCTTCGTTGGTGCTGTTCAGGTGTTCCGCCAACCGGGTGAAATGCAGGTTGGTGCGGTCGTTGAGGATGGTCGCACAGGCGGCGATGCCGATGGCGCCGCCCAGGTTGCGCATCAGATTAAACAACCCCGAAGCATGTTTGAGCCGCGCTGGCGCCAGACCACCCAAGGTCAACGTCACGGCCGGTGGCACCGCCAATTGCTGGGCAATCCCGCGCAACGCTTGCGGCAGCATCAGCTCCCTGGCCCCCCAGTCATGGGTGATCGGGCTGAAATCCCACATCGACAAGGCGAACAGGCCGAGTCCGGTCATCATGATCCAGCGCAGATCCACGCGGTTGGCCAGAAAGGCATACAGCGGAATCGCCATGATCTGGAACACCCCGGTGGAGAAAACCGCCAGTCCAATGTCCAGCGCGCTGTAGCCCCGCACCCGGCCGAGAAACAGCGGCGTCAGGTAAATGGTGGCGAACAGGCCGATCCCGGTGACGAACGAGAAGAAACAGCCGAGGGCGAAGTTGCGGTCTTTCAGGGCGCGCAGATCGACAATCGGATTGGCGACGTGCAAGGTCCGGCCGATAAAGGCCAGGCCGGCGAGGCCGCTGATCCAGGCAGTGGTGAGCATGGTGCTGTCGCTGAACCAGTTCCAGCGTGGGCCTTCTTCGAGGGTGTATTCCAGGCAGCCGAGAAACAGCGCCATGAACACCATGCTCAGGTAGTCGGCGCCCTTGAGCAGCGACAGTTCCGGCTGGTCGATTTTCACCAGCATCGGCACGGCCACGGCAACGAAAATACCCGGCACCAGGTTGATGTAGAACAGCCAGTGCCAGGACGAAATGTCGGTGATCCAGCCGCCGATTACCGGCCCTAATGTCGGTGCCAGCGAGGCCACCGCGCCGATGGTTGCGGCGGCAATCACCCGTTGTTTGCCGGTGAAGAAAAAGAACGCCGTGGTGAACACCAGCGGAATCATCGAACCGCCGAGAAAGCCTTGCAGCGCGCGGAAGGCGATCATGCTCTGGATGTTCCAGGCCGCGCCGCAGAGCAGGCTGGCCAAGGTAAAGCCGACCGCTGATGCGCAGAACAACCAACGAGTCGAAAATACCCGCGACAGCCAGCCCGACAGTGGAATCACGATGATTTCGGCAATCAGGTAGCTGGTCTGCACCCACGCCGTTTCATCGGTGCCGGCGGAGAGCCCGCCGCCGATGTCACGCAACGAGGCCGAAACGATCTGGATATCCAGCAGCGCAATGAACATGCCGATGCACATGCTGGCGAAGGCGAACACCTTGGTCGCCGTCGCCATGTTGGCGGGGTTGAACGGCTGCGCAGGGGCGGCGAGGGCGCGGCTCATGGTGCGCTGGCCACGGCTGGGATGTCAGCGCTTTTGCGGGTGTCGACTTCAGCCGTCACCGACAGGCCCGGACGCAAGTGACCGAGCACTCCGTCAGCCGGATCGAGGATGACGCGTACCGGCACCCGCTGGACGATCTTGGTGAAGTTGCCCGTGGCGTTTTCCGGTGGCAACACGCTGAACTGCGAGCCGCTGGCCGGCGCAAGACTGCCCAGATGACCGTGGAATTCCTGCCCTGACAGCACGTCCGCATGGATGACCACGCGTTGGCCCGGAATCATCCGCGCCAGTTGATCTTCCTTGAAGTTGGCATCGACCCACAAACCACTGGACGGCACCACCGACAGCAACTGCGAACCGGCCTGCGCATACGCGCCGACCCGCGCCCGGCGATTGCCGATCACGCCATCCACCGGCGCCTTGAGTTCGGTGTAACCGACATTCAATTGCGCCAGATCCCGTTCGGCGCGGGCCTGCATCAACGCGGCGCGGGCTTGCTGTTTCTGGGTGGCGATCACGTTCAACTGACGTTGCGCGGCCAACAATTCGGCCTGGGCCCGCGAGCTGATCGCCTGAGCGGTTTTGAACGTAGCATCAGCGCGCTGAGCGCTTTCCACCGAGACCGCGTTGGTGCTCACCAGTTTTTTGTAGCGGGCATTGTCATCCCGGGAGCGGGAGGTTTCCGCGCCCGCAGCATCGATCCCGGCACGGGCCTGGCCGATCACGGCGTACTGCAATTGTTCGGTAGCGTCGAGATTCGCCAGCAGCGCCTCTTCAGCAGCCACTGCACCTTCGGCCTTGGCCAGGTTGGCGCGGTAATCGCGGGAGTCGAGACGAATCAGCACATCGCCGGCCTTGACTGCCTGGTTGTCGGTCACCAGCACTTCTTCGATGTACCCGGCGACTTTCGGGCCGATCACCGTGACGTCGCCGCCGATGTAGGCATCGTCGGTTTCTTCGATGAAACGACCGGTTGTCCACCAGTGCGAGGCATACAGCCCGCCCGCAACCAGGGCAGCGACAACCGCTGTCAGCAGAATCAACCGTTTGAGCAGGGGAGGCTTGGGCGTGCTCACCGGGACAGCTTGGTCGGTTTCAAGGCTGGGCATGCTGGTCATGGGGGTTACCTGTAGGAAACGGGTGTTTATTACGCAGGTAATATGACGTATGTAATATTTAGTGGCAATTGTTTTTTTTGCCGGTCGTCAGGTGGTTGTTTGGTTGAAAAGAGGGGGAGCCACGTTGTGATCCGGCTTAGTCGGCATCTGGTGGCGTTGATTCGACCAGATGTTTTTTTCTATCGCTCTCTTGTCGTCATTCTATTTATGTTCTGACTCTGCGGCCGTTAACCTTTTAGCGAGCGCATAAGGATGCGTTCGGTAAAACCAAAGGATTTCCAATGACTGCCACGACTGGCCTGGGGGTTTTTTCCCAACGGCGCCTCCTTGGCGTTCTTGCTGCGAGTCTGCTTGCACGTACGAAGCGGACGAATCGCAGTTGGGCTGTTGGTGGGTCTCTAGGAAATTCCCTACAAGCTAGGGGGCTATTTCCTACGGCGAGTGTTCTGCTTTTTACCCAGTATTCAGCGCTTCATAAAGGTAGAAGAGCGATTGACCCAAAATGGATTACCCGAGGGTTTTGGTGCTGGATGACTACGCGTTTACGCGCAGTATTCACGTAATGATGCTCCGGCGATTGGGCGTAACAGATATTCTTCAAGCCTCAGATACCCGGCAGGCATTGCGAGAGTTACAGGTCTCAGGTGGCGTTGACATCGTATTGTGTGACCTGGTTGGCAGAGACCTTGATCATCTGGAGTTTCTTCAACAGGCCGCGAGGGCAGGATTGGTCAGGGCCGTAGCGCTGTGCAGTACCCTGGAGCCAGCGGTGAGTCGTGCACTGGAGAGAACCGCTCTTTTAGTTGGCCTGGAGTTGCTCGGCGTAATGAGTCAGCCCATGCGGATGAGACCCTTGCATCGGATGATTCAGCAGTACCGGCAACGCAGGGGGGAGTCCAAGGTGCAACCCGAGATATTGAAACAGGCAACGTGCGCCAACGATATCCGCAGGGGATTGGCGCAAGGTGAGTTTCAGGCCTGGTTTCAGCCCAAACTCGCTTTGCGCGAAGGCTCCTTGACAGGCGTGGAAGCGCTGGTCCGTTGGAATCACCCGACGCGGGGTTTGTTATTGCCTCGTGACTTTCTGACCGAGGTGCTGGCGAACAATCTGATTCACCAAATGTTCGAGCAGGTTCTGGTGCAGGGCCTGACCTTTTTAAGGGACATGCGCAGACAAAACACCAATATCGAGATTGCGTTCAACTTGCATGCCTCTCAAATGGCTTCGGACGATTTCGCTGATTACATACAGGGCGCCCTGAAGCGTTATGAACTCCCAGGCTCGTTATTGATTTTCGAGGTGGCGGAAAGCGGTTTGCTTGATCTCGAGCCGAAGGTGCGAGACAACCTTTTGCGCTTGCGTATGCTGGGTTGTGGTCTGGCCATTGATGATTTTGGTTTGGGGTTTTCCTCACTGCAACTGCTCTGTCGTCTCCCTTTCAGCCAGATAAAACTTGATAAGAAATTTGTAAATACACTCCATCATCCCATCAGTAAAACCATGGTCATCAGCACGCTGGCGCTGGCCCAGTCGTTAAACATGAGCCTCGTTATCGAAGGCATCGGCAGCGAATGGGTTCGGGATTCGTTATTGCAAATGGGCTGTGAAGAAGGGCAAGGTTTTTTTCTGGGACGTCCAATGTGTGCGGAAGGGCTTCGGCACTGGCTGCGCGAAAGGAACCCGTAAATGGCCTCCAGCACCGTGGTTATCTTGGGAGTAACAAGGAACTCAAATGTTAAATGCAATCGTTGTAGATGATCATCCGTTCATACGTTCGTCGGTCAAAATGCTGTTGGCGAATGAAAATTTTGAAATCGTAGCGGAAACCGATAATGGTGCCGATGCCGTTCAACTGGTCATTGCACATAGACCTGACATGCTTGTACTGGATATCACTATTCCGAAGCTTGACGGTCTGGAAGCTATTCGGCGTATTCGGGCTTTGGATATCCCGACCAAGATCCTGGTATTGACCTCTTTGCCTGCAAAATTTTATTCCATGAGGTGCATGAGTGCAGGTGCGGCCGGGTATATCTCCAAAACCGATGGTCTTGATGAACTGGCCAGGGGCGTCAAGGTCATCATGTCGGGTTATAGCTACTTTCCAGACATACAGGCTCAATCTGTTCGCCGAAGCGATGGAAGCGCCACGGATGACGAGCTGATTCGTTCGCTCTCGAATAGAGAACTGGCGATTCTCAAACAACTGGCGAACGGGCTCAGTAATAAGGAAATTGGTGACCTCATGCTCTTGAGTAACAAGACCGTTAGTACCTACAAGGCAAGGCTGATTGAGAAGCTCAATGTGACCTCGGTTGTTTATCTGGCCGATTTCGCCAAACGCAATGATCTGCTTTAAATGATGAAGTCACTTCAGATCTGTCTGTCGCTGGTCGTGCTTGTTCTTGCTGCCCACTTCAGCTCCACGGTTGAGGCCGAGCCGAAAACGCTTGGGCTGTTGGGGCGATCGAACGTTAACGGTGGTTATCACGTAACGCTCGATGAGCGGGATTGGCGTTGGTTGCGCTCCAAGAGCATTTTGCTTTTGGGGGCCTCCACTCCCGATTACGCATCGTTCGATATGACGATCAATCATGATCAGATGGAAGGGGTGACGATTGACTATGCGCAGTTGATTGGCGAGCTTCTAGGGCTCAAAGTTGAAATTCGCCGCTATGACAGTCGCGGTGAGGTTGTGGACGCGGTCAGAAAAGGAGACGTGGATTTTGTCGGAACGGCCAATGAATACGAGTCGCAGTTTCCGAACATGGTGCTCAGCCATCCTTATGCCAATGACAAACCTACATTAATCACTCGCAAGGGTGACGGCGGTGATTTGCCGGTTGACCTGAACGGCAAGACCATTGCCATGCTGTACCACTACATTTCCCCTGATGCCGTACGGGCTTTTTACCCTAAAGCGACCCTGCAAGTTTACCCCTCCATGCTGAGCGCCATTGGTGCCGTAGCGTTTGGGCAGGCGGATGTTTATCTTGGTGATTCGGTCAGCGCCAATTACCTGATTAATAATAACTTTATAAATAATGTCGAGTTGGCGGACTTCTCGCGCATGGAAGTTCGCGACTTCAGTTTCGTCATGAACAGCGACAACCAAACCCTGATTCGTGTCGTTAATGCGGCCATCGCAGCGATTCCAGTGAGTGCGCGCATGGAAATCATGAACCGCT
Source organism: Pseudomonas sp. URMO17WK12:I12 (assembly GCF_000514395.1). Lineage (NCBI taxonomy): Bacteria > Pseudomonadati > Pseudomonadota > Gammaproteobacteria > Pseudomonadales > Pseudomonadaceae > Pseudomonas > Pseudomonas sp. URMO17WK12:I12. Next base: position 99,020 of record NZ_AZVV01000017.1, on the reverse strand, counting down.
GGGGGGCGGGTGGGGAGAACATGCCAGGCAAGCGGCGTCTGAATTTCAGTAGCAGCGAGCAACGATGGCTGGATGAGCATCCGAGTGTTCGGGTCAATGTAGTGGGCGGCTATCCACCTTTGTCTTTTGTTAACAAAAGTGGCGAGTTTGTCGGCATTGCCAATGATGTGTTGAGCAAAGTATCGCTTCGCACAGGGCTGAAGTTTGATATTCAGGTGGTGCCGTCGGTTTCTGCGATGGTGGAGGCGGTTGGCAACAGTGATTCTGAATTCTTGGCAACGCTCACTCCGAGTCCGGTTCGTGAGCGTGTGCTGCATTTCACACGACCTTACCTGGCTTCGCCTTATGTGCTGATAGCCAAGGCAGATGCCGATATTCCCATTGCACTCGAGCAACTGGCAGGTAAGCGATTGGTGCTGACTCGTAATAATAATATGCACGAATGGCTGATGAGCAACTATCCAAAAATCCGCTTGGTGGAGGCTGACGACTCAGAACACGCTATGAGTATGGTCATCCGCGGGGAAGTAGACGCGATGGTCGGTACGCTGATCCTCAGCAGTCACATGATCAATCATCGTTTTGAAGGTCAGTTGCGAATCGTCAGCACCGTCGGTAATGACTTCGCGCAGATGGCCTTTGCGACAAGTCGTGGGGCGTTGGAACTCCATTCCATTCTCGACAAGGCACTGTTGAGTATCCCCCCCGAGGAAATGGATGAAATAAGGAATCGCTGGCGTAACGACGTGATGGTCGAAGACAGCTATTGGGCGCGCAATAGAGCATTTATCGTCGAAGTGGTTTGTGGGTTTTTGGTGCTGTTGGCGCTGGCGCTGGTATGGATCGCTTATATGAAGGTGGCGTTGCGCAGGCGTGATGAGGCTGAGCATGCACTCAATGAGCAACTGGAGTTTATGCGGGTCTTGATTGATGGCACCCCCCATCCGATTTACATCCGGGACCGCAATGGAATTTTGCTGATCTGCAACTCCAGTTACCTCAAGGTCTTTGGGGTAGAGCGCGAGGCGGTGATTGGGAAGGGCAAAGTGAAGTTGCTTCACCCCGAGGACGCGAGCCGTTATGAGGAGGAGTTCCAGCGGATCACCAGTACCGGCATGTCTATGGTTGAAGATCGTGTAATCAGGTTGTTGGATGACCGTGAACTGCAGATTTATCACTGGATGCTGCCGTACCGCGACAGTAATGGCGAAGTGGGTGGCGTGATTGCCGGTTGGATCGACATCAGCGAACGCCAGGCGCTTGTCGAGCAGTTACGTGAAGCAAAGCTGGTCGCCGACGAGGCCAAGGAACATGCCGATGATGCCAACCGGGCCAAAAGTCTGTTTTTGGCCACCATGAGTCATGAAATCCGCACGCCCATGAATGCCGTCATCGGCATGCTCGAAATTGCGATGAAAAAGGCTGATCAAGGCGTCACGGATCGGTTTGCCATTGAGGTTGCGTCTGGCGCGGCTCATGGCCTGCTGGACCTGATCGGCGATATTCTGGACATTGCCCGAATCGAGTCCGGGCGGTTGTCCCTGTCGCCAGAAAGGGCCAATTTGCGTGAACTTCTTGAGTCGGTGTTACGGGTTTTCGAAGGTGTCGCCCGGCAAAAACGTCTGAGCCTGCTACTGGATCTGGACTTCCAGATGCCAAGTGATGTGCTCGTTGACCCTTTACGCTTCAAACAGATTGTTTCCAATCTGCTGAGTAACGCGATCAAGTTCACCCAGGACGGTCAGGTTCGATTGAGCCTGCAGGCCCGTCCCGCCAAAAACTCGCAGTTTATGACCGTCGCCCTAGTCATTGAGGACACTGGTATTGGCATTTCGGATGAAGATCAGCAGAGCTTGTTCAGCCCGTTTACCCAGGCAAGCAATAACACCCAGTCCGCGCGCAGTGGTTCTGGGTTGGGGTTGGTAATCAGTCGCACGCTCTGCGAAATGATGGGCGGGCGTTTGCTCATGAGCAGCGTTTTCGGCAAGGGAACAAAGGTTGAAGTCCATCTGAATTTGCCGGCGCTGGAGCCACTGGCTGAATTGCCCGGGATGATGCCGTTCGACGTGGCCCTGCAACATCATGTGCTGAATGTGCTGGTTATTGACGACTATCCCGCCAATCGCCTGTTGCTGTCTCAGCAGCTAAGCCACCTCGGACACCGGGTGAGCGATGCCGAAGACGGTGCGCGAGGGCTGCAAGCCTGGCGCAGTCAATGGTTCGATGTAGTGATCACAGACTGCAACATGCCAATGATGAGTGGCTACGAGTTAACCCAGGTCATCCGCGAAGAGGAGCGTACCCAAGGTCGTGTACCGTGTTTGATCCTGGGGTATACAGCAAACGCCCAACAGGAGGAGCGGGTTCGTTGCATCGAAGCAGGCATGGACGATTGTCTGTTCAAGCCCATCGGGCTTGAGGAATTGAAGGCGTGCCTGGAGGCTGTAGCGCCGATGGAACGAAGTGAGGAGCAGACCTCGGTGCACGGCAGCAATGAGATTGACCTGAGCAGCCTTGAGCAACTGACTCGGGGCGACAAAGCGTCGATCAATAGTCTGATTGGTGATCTGTCCACGGCGAATGAAGAAGACATGGCACGGTTGATTCAGTTGTTCACCAAGCACGACCTGAATGCATTGTCGGGCCTGGCGCACCGGGTGAAGGGGGGAGCGCGCATCATCAGGGCTCAGCGACTGATTCAGTGCTGTGAGCATCTTGAAGTCGTCTGCACGGGGCGGGACACTTCCCGATTGGCCGAAGCGGTGGATGAGCTGCAGCGGGAGATGGAGCAATTGGCCGATAAGCTGAGCCTCTACGTGGCTTAAACGTAGAGGCTGGCGGGTCATCGCTCCTTAGACCGGAATCCATCGGGGCACAGGAACCGAACCTGGAATTTTAATTTCCAGGCTTCCCTGGAACTTGGTGTCAATGACTTCAAGCAAAGGGGCGGCGTGCATAATGCCCAACTGAATAGGCTGAAGCTCTGAGCTGGCAATCATTAAAGACTTCAGCTCACTTAACGGACCTTTAACAGCCTTGACTGCGGACAAGTTTTTCTCATGCAGTAAATCTGGAGATGCAAAAAACTCGGCGGTGTCGAGTCCCAGGCTGGACAACAGTGCAGGGTCTTCCAAATCAAATTCTGCATAATGTGTCATGGAGGCCAAAAACCTCCGTTCAGAAACCTTTCCGTCAATGGCTAACAAAAAGAACGTAAATGCGGTATTGCCAAGGCGATTCCAGTCGTCTTCGTTTGTATTGCTCCCTTGAGTTCTATTAAGTGTTTTAACACCTGTGTTCACCAGCTCAAAGTTCGGGTTGATGGTGTTGTAAGTCGGTGGTCCATCGACTGATTTTGTGTAGTGTCGGAGGGCGAATTTCTTGTTCGATACTTTATCTAGATGTTTTTGACTGGCTTTCTTTTCAGAAAAGCTCAGTGAGTCGTTTGTTACATCTTTCATGAGGGTGAAGGGCAGTACTCTATCTGTTGCAGCATAACCGCTCTTATATTTGTCGAGGATCTCTTGAGCGGTAGCAGGTTTTCCGGCGTCGGAAGAGGGTGGAGTCGACTGTTTAGTCGCGCAAGCACCGGTGTGATGGGTCCTGCACAGAGGGCAGATTTTAGGCACTTGAAAGGCGGTCGGTTTCGATTTTACAGGGGGCGGCGCCGGTTTCACCGAGCCGGTTGGCGGAATAAAGGGGGAAGTAAGTGCAGTGTTTTCCCCTTGGCCAAGTATTGCGCCTTGTTTTGATTTTTGATGGCTTGGCGGATTGTTGGGTGTCGCCGGGCGCAAAACACTAGGCATTGGACTGGAAGACTGTGTCTCATTAGGCATGAATTAATTCACTCCAGACTTTAGTGGTTGGGGGCACTTCAAATCTTGTGGTTTTGGTTGTAGCAGAGAAACTCTGCAGATCGTTATCCCTTTGCGTGGGTGTCTGAATGCTTCACCAAATAGAGTGGTGGAAATGTAGGACTAAGCCCCTGCTTTTGTAGGAAATTTCCTACCGAAAGGGCGTAGCTCAAAAGCGTGTCGAAATGTGTTTGTTAGGAAAGCGCGCTGGGAAATTTCCTACATTAAATACAAATCAACCTATCTAAAGTCGCCATTACGGCCTCGGGTAGTTCATCTGGGGGCACTCGACACGCTCAGCAGGAAACGCAATGAACAAGATATTCAAGTTGGTTTGGAATGCGACACTTAGTACCTGGGTTGTTGCTTCCGAACTTGCAACTTCCAAAACCAAGTCTTCAACGTTGGACAGCGGCTTCAAGAAGATGAGTTCGGCCACTAAGCTCGCCACGGCGGCACTGTTGTTTGGTGCCGGTTCCATCAACGTTGCTTCGGCTGCGCCAGGTAATACCTGCCTGGTTAACGGGACGTGGGTTACGGCCCCCTCGGCGCCAGGGGATAAGGCGCTCGCATGCGGTGAGGGAGCCAGCGCAGCGCAAGTCAATGACCTGGCGCTTGGCACTACTGCGAAAGCAGATGGCGCAGTAGATGCTGATGGGCACGTGGGCGGCGCGATCGCCATTGGTACGAACTCAAAGGCGCAATTGTTCAACGCCATCGCGCTCGGTACTGGCGCGGCGGCCTATGGATCGCAGACCATGGCGCTGGGTCAAGGCGCGGTGTCGGGGGTGAGTGGCAACACCAGTATTGTTAAGTCTCTGGCGCTGGGTTTCGGGGCTCAGGCCACTGAAGGCTACACAGTGGGCATTGGTTCAGGTACCAAAGCCACCGGCTACAGTTCAGTCAGTATCGGTAATGCTCCGATTGCTTCGGGTGCGAACGGAATCGCGGTAGGTACCTGGACCATCGCATCGGGCATTAACAGCACGGGTATCGGTAACCTGGCGGTGGCGAGCGATTCGAGTGCCACGGCGGTAGGCGACAGAGCTAAAGCATCTGCGCTTAGCGCCATCGCGTTGGGCACGTCTGCTCATGCCGAGGGCAGTTCCAGCATTGCCATCGGCGCCGATAACGTGGTGACCGGCAGTGGCTCCGGTTCTATCGGTACCGGACTTACTTCCAATTTCAAAGGAGTATCCGGCAACAACAGCTACGCCTTGGGTAACGGTAACACTGTCGCGAATAACAACATATTTGTGGTGGGCAATAACATCACTACCACACAGGACAACGGTGTGGTGCTGGGCAACAACAGCACCGACCGAGCTGCATTGGCCACGCCCACAGGCGTCATCAATGGCACGACCTACAACTACGCGGGCGGCGCGCCGTCAGGTGTGGTGAGCGTGGGTTCCGTCAACGGGGAACGCCAGATCATCAACGTAGCGGCGGGACAGGTCAATTCCAGCAGTACCGACGCCATCAACGGCAGCCAGCTGAACGCGACCAATCAGGCCCTCTCTGCGGTCGATGCCGGTGCCGTCAAGTACGACGACAGCACCCATAACACCATCACCCTGGGTGGCAATACTTACGACAACAGCACCCACACCGGCGGCACCCGCATCACCAACGTGGCCGATGGCAAGGCGCCAAGTGATGCGGTGAATTATTCGCAATTGACCGAAACCAACAGCAGTATCACCAACCTTGGCAACTCGCTGACCAACCTCTATGAGACGGGCACCAAGTACTTCCACGCCAACTCCACCGGCACGGATTCGGTTGCTTCGGGTCAGGATGCAGTCGCGATCGGTATGGGCGCAGTGGCTAGCCACGACGGCAGTGTTGCACTGGGCGCAGGCTCGGTCGCGGATGGCAGCACCCTGGGTCAACAGGCTTACCGGGTCGGCGGCACCTCGACAGGCGAAGTCAACATCGGTGATCGTCGTATGACCGGGCTGTCGGCCGGTGCCGCTGATGCGGACGCGGTCAACGTCAAGCAATTGAAAGCCGTCGAAGCAGGCGCCGCGGCCTCTGTGGCCGATGCGGTCAAGTACGACGACAGCACCCACAACACCATCACCCTGGGTGGCGATACCTACGACAACAGCACCCACGTCGGTGGCACCAAAATCACCAACGTGGCCAATGGTGTCGCTGACAGCGATGCGGTGAACATGTCGCAGCTCAACCAGACCAACACTCAGGTGGCCACCAACACCACCAACATCAACAACCTGGCGAATGACGCGTTGTTGTGGGATTCCAGCCTGGGTGCTTTCAGTGCGAGCCATGGCGGTAACACCGTCAACAAAATTACCAACGTGGAGGCGGGTGATCTCAGCGCCAACTCCAAGGATGCAGTCAACGGTTCGCAGCTTTTTGCTTTGGGCCAGCAAGTTACCGGCATCGATAATCGGGTGACGAATATCGAAGGCAATATCAACAGCATCACCAACGGTGGGGGCATCAAGTATTTCCATGCCAACTCGTCGGGTGCTGACTCCGTGGCCAGTGGGGCCGAGTCGGTTGCCATCGGACCGAATGCCCTAGCGTCGGGCGCTGGTTCCGTGGCTTCGGGTAACGGTGCAAATGCTTCGGGCGCTAATGCGATTGCGGTGGGCAACGGGGCCAAGGCGTCTGCTGATGGCAGCGTTGCATTGGGCAGCGGGTCCAGCGATGGCGGTCGTGGAGCTGAAACCTATACCGGCAAGTACTCTGGCGCCGATAACGTTACATCAGGAACAGTGTCCGTTGGCAACGCGGCAACGGGCGAAACCCGCACACTCAGCAATGTCGCGGACGGTAAGGACGCCACCGATGCGGTTAACCTGCGTCAGCTGGACGGTGCTGTGGCCGAGTCGAAGAAGTACACCGATGACTCGATCAGCACGATCAATACCTCCGTTGTGAATCAGGACAAGCGAATTTCCAGTGTCGACAACCGTGTGACCCAGGCGGTGACGAATGTCACTCATCTGCAAAACGGCACCGATGGCATGTTCCAGGTCAACAACACCAGCAACCTGCCAAAACCGTCAGCGACGGGAGAGGACTCGATGGCGGGCGGTGCGGGTGCCAAGGCATCGGGCAAGAACAGCTCGGCCGTCGGCACCAACGCCATCGCCGCGGGCAACAACTCGACGGCGACGGGTAATGGCTCCAACGCCAAGGCGGACAACTCGGTAGCGCTGGGTGCCAACTCGGTGGCTGATCGTGCCAACAGTGTTTCGGTAGGTGCAGCAGGCAGCGAGCGCCAGATTACCAACGTGGCCGCCGGTACGGCGCCGACAGACGCAGTCAACCTGAGCCAGTTGAACAAGGGCGTGACTGACGCGACCAACAATGCCAATGCCTACACCAACTCGGTCTACAGTGCGTTGAACAAAGACATCAAACAGTTGGATGACGACTTGAGCGCCGGTGTCGCCGGTGCAATGGCCATGGCCGCGCTGCCTCAGCCGTATGCCGCGGGTGCCAGCATGACCTCCGGCTCCATGGGTACCTATCGCGGTGAATCGGCGATGGCCTTGGGCGTGTCGCGGATCTCGGATAACGGCCGCTGGGTCACCAAATTGCAAGCCACGACCAACACCCAGCGCGAATTCGGCGCATCGGTGGGTGTGGGTTATCAGTGGTAAGCCTTTCACGTTGATCCAGAGCCCGGCGTATGCCGGGCTCTTCTCCCTTTTTATCGTGTCGAGAATGTTATGCAAAAGCTCAATAAATTAATGGTGCGTCTGCTGCTGAGCGGCGGCGTGGCCGCAACACTGGCGGCTTGTGGTACCAACCCAAGCCATGTCAATGCGAGTGGCAAGTCCAGCAACCCGGTGTTTCCGGCGCTCAAGGATGCCAGCCGTACCGAAGGCAGTTATGTGAACGTGGAGAATTTGCGCAAGGTCGTGCCAGGTCTGACCAAGCCACAACTCTACGAGCTGATTGGCTTGCCGCACTTCTCCGAAGCCATGTTCAACGTCCGTGAGTGGGATTACATCTTCAAGTTCCAACAGCCCGGCACCCACGAGCCTCGGGTCTGCCAGTACAAGGTGATGTTCGACGACAACAAAGTCGCACAGTCGTATGTGTTTTTACCGCAGTCCTGTGCTCGGGTGCTTGACCTCAATGCAGAGTAAAGCGCGACGCCTGTCCTGCCAAAGCGGTAGCTCACGCACGTGACGTTGCAAAGCGATGCTGCTTTTGATTTTGGTGCCTGTCTGCCTACTGTCGTGTAGAGGTTCGCGTCACTGCACTCTGAAACGCTGCTACAAAGAAGAAGGCTCCTATGGGGCCTTCGTCATTTTAGGATTTGGAAGTGTCTACGAAACAGGGAGGGAGATTCAGTCAGCCCAAAGACGCAGGAGTCAGCCACGACAACAAATCGGCGCCGCTCATCGGGCGAGCATAGAAATAGCCTTGTCCTCTCGAGCAGCCCAGCTCCAACAGTTTGTCACGTTGCTCTAGCGTTTCGATTCCTTCAACAACCACTGACATGCCCAACGAGTCACCCAGTGCGAGGATGCTGCTGATCACCGTCTGGCAGCGTTGTTCCTGCAAGGTATGCACGAACTCGGTGTCCAGTTTGATTTCATTGAACGGCAGCTGACATAAACGCTGGATCGAAGAAAACCCCGCGCCAAAGTCATCGATGGACAATTGGCAACCCATCATGCGAAGACGTACCAGTGTTTCAAGGCTGGCCGCTGTCGCTTCCAGTAATCCGCTCTCGGTCAACTCAAACGTCAGGCCAGCACCTGGGAGGTCGAAGTGATCGAGTATCGATTTGATTCGCTGCGTGAGTTGACCACCGGCCAGTTGAGACGTTTGCAGGTTGAATGCAAAATTCAGGTCAATGTTCTTTTCGCCCACTTGCTTTTGCAGCGCCAAGGCCTGGTTCATCTGATCGAACAACAGCTCGTCCATCAGCCCGCAATGTTCAAGTGTCGGGATGAAGAACGCCGGTGACAAAACTCCCTTGATGGGGTGTAGCCACCGGGCCAGCACCTCGACGCCATAAACCTGGCCTGTGTGCAGATTGATTTTAGGTTGGTAATACGCCTTCACCTGCCGGTCATGCAGGGCATGGGCGACTTCCTGGCTGTCCGGCAGTTCAAGGCCCGGATCCGGGGCACGACGCGAGGGTTTATGCGTGTTTGCCGAATACTTCGCCAGTAACGGCGCCAATGCTTCCGGTCGCAAGGGTTTACCGGCATCGCCCAATAGCTGCATGCCCAGCAAAGAAACAATTTTCTGTACCGAGCACCGCAGATCCGAAGACATCGAGCTGCTGATGATGATCGCACCCACCAAATTGGAGTGGCTCGCCTGCTGCAGGAATTCCAGGCCATCCATGCCATTCATGCGCAGATCGCACAGCGTGATATCCACGCCGCCAACCTGCTGTAATAACGCCAGCGCCTGCTCTCCGTCTTCGGCTTCGAAGATCTCGGTACACCCCAAATATTGCAGCACCTTCACTGCAAACGCTCGCTGAAATGGATGGTCCTCAAGAACCAGTGCACGGAGCGGAAAGCTATTCATCGCCAATGATCTTCTATCCAAAAATATCGTAAAAGAACCATTGCCCTTTGATAGCCCAATGGCCTGAAAAAGTTGAATAGTGCCGCACCAATGACCCATGGTTTGTAGGCATGAAGCCACTGAAATGTAGGAAAAATCCTAGTGATAGCCGGCTTAACATTTTGCGCGGCATAACGGCAACCCATGTCGCTTCCCGTCAAGTACGCACAGCGCGTCTCTCTACATTGCCAGCAGGGTGAAAATTTCTTCCAGGTCCTGATGATCCCGGCCCTCGACGGGGCTTTGCTGTTTGCGGGGTTGGAAGTTTTGCATGGGGCGATCTCCCCAAGGGCTAACCGCACGGCACCGCAACTGGCTCAGGGCGTTAATCCAGGGCGCGAGGGAGGGGCGGGATTGATGGATTGCGACCCGTTGTCGAAGGAAATCATCAAACGGCTGCGATGCCCGGCGTTGCACCGGGCACCGCGTTGACACTTAAACCCGTTCGAAAATCGCTGCAATCCCTTGGCCGCCGCCGATGCACATGGTCACCAGCGCATAACGGCCGTTGGTGCGGTGCAGTTCGTGGATGGCTTTGGTGGCGATGATCGCGCCGGTTGCGCCGACCGGGTGACCCAGGGAAATACCCGAGCCGTTCGGGTTGACCTTGGCCGGGTCGAGGTCCAGTTCCTGGCTGACCGCACAGGCCTGGGCGGCGAAGGCGATGTTGGCTTCGATCACGTCCATGTCGGCGACGGTCAGGCCGGCACGCTTGAGCGCCAGGCGGGTGGCCGGCACCGGGCCGAGGCCCATCAGTTCCGGTTCAACACCGGCGTGGGCGTAGCTGACCAGGCGGGCCAGCGGGCGCAGGTTGTTGGCCTGCACGGCAGCGCCGGTGGCCATGACCAGCGCAGCGGCGCCGTCGTTCAGGCCGGAAGCGTTGCCGGCCGTGACCGAGCCGTCTTTCTTGAACGCTGGCTTCATGCCCGCCAGTTGTTCCAGCGAGGTGGCGCGAGGGTGTTCGTCGACGCTGAACAGCTTGGTTTCCTTGCGATCACGGATTTCCACGCCAACGATTTGCTCGCTGAAGTAGCCATTGGCGATGGCGAAGGCCGCGCGCTTCTGGTCTTCCAGGGCCAGGGCGTCTTGCATTTCACGGGTGATGCCGTTGCGCTCGGCGACGTTTTCGGCGGTGATGCCCATGTGGATGCCGTGGAACGGGTCATGCAGGATGCCCAGCATGTAGTCGATGGCCTGGATGTTGCCCATGCGCGCGCCCCAACGGGCGGCCGGCATGATGTAAGGCCCACGGCTCATGGATTCGGCACCGGCACCGACGACGATCTCGGCATCGCCCAGCATCAGGGTTTGCGCGGCATTGATGATCGCTTGCAGGCCGGAACCGCACAGGCGGTTGACGTTGTAGGCCGGGGTTTCTTTCGGGATGCCGGCGTTCATCGCGGCCACGCGGGAGATGTAGGCGTCGCGGGTTTCGGTCGGGATCACGCTGCCCATCACCAGATGGTCAACTTGCGCCGGGTCGACGCCGGAGCGTTGCAGGGCGGCTTTGACGGCCGTGGTCGCGAGGTCGGCCAGCGGAACGTCTTTGAGCGAACCGCCAAAGGTGCCGATGGCGGTACGCGCGGCGCTGACAACAAAAATATCCGGGGTGTTCATTACGGCTTTCCTCTTGGTGAATGCTTTTCTGTACTGCGATTGAGTAGGGCGGTCAACGCTGTTTGCGCTTCAGGTGTCTTGAGGCGCTCGATGAACAACAGGTTTTCCTGACGAATAGTGGCTTGCAGCTCCGGCAGCGACGGCTGTTTGAGCAGTTGGCGGGTCTGGCGCAGTGAATCCTGCGGCAGGGCCAGCAGGCGTCGGGCCAGATTCTGCGCGGCGTCCAGGCATTGTTGGCCGTCGTCGAACAGCTCGTTGGCCAGGCCACAGGCAACCGCCGCTGCGCCGTCGAGGCTGTCGCCCCACAGCAGCAGACGCGCGGCGCGGGCGTGACCGATCAGGCGTGGCAACAATAGGCTGGCACCGAACTCGGGGCACAGGCCCAGGTTGACGAATGGCACGCGCAGCTTGGCGTTTCGCGTCACCAGCACCTGATCGCAATGCAGCAACAGGGTGGTGCCAATGCCGATGGCCGCGCCACACACGGCGGCGATCAACGGGGTTTTCAGGTGAATGACGACGTTCATCAGGCGAAACGCAGGACTGTCCAGATGCGTCGGCGGGTGCTCGAGAAAATCCGCCAGATCGTTGCCACTGGTAAAGCACGTGGTGCCGCCGGTGATCACGATCACGCCGATGTCAGCGTCTTCATCTGCCGCCAGCAACAGGTCGGCCAACTGCGTGTACAGGCTGTTGTTCAGCGCGTTGAGCTTGTCGGGGCGGTCGAGCGTGAGCGTCAAAACGCCGTCGTTGCGTTGTTGTTTGATCAGCTCAGTCATGGAATGCCCCGCCCGTTTTGTCCGGCAGCCACTCTAAGCGCCCGACGGGCGCGGGAGCTATGACAAAACGAGTCAACGAAACTGCTGCTTTTTGCCATGTTTTCGCGCAGCGCTGGCCGGCAAAAAGGTTCACACACCCATTCGGGGTATGGTGCCGTTGGCCCGATCACTCAATAGTGGCATCAACCGGTCGTCCAGAACCGACTTCGCTTGATAAGGTGAATTTGCTATGCGCAAGGCCCTCATGGTGATTTCCAGTCTGTTGCTAGTTCCGCTGACACTCAATGTGCACGCCGCCACTGACGTGAACGAAAACAATACGCTCCGGCTGTATAACTGGGCGGATTACATCGGCGAAAAGACCATCGCCGACTTTGAGAAAGCCTCTGGTATCAAGGTGATTTACGACACCTTTGATGCCTACGAAACCGTCCAGGCGAAGTTGCTGACCGGGCACTCCGGTTACGATCTGGTGGTATTGAATGCCTCCCTTGCGCCGCCCTTGATCAAGGCCAAAGTGTTCCAGCCGCTGGACAAGAAGTTGCTGCCGGGCTGGACCAACCTTGACCCGAAAGTCTTGCAGGACTTGCAGGGCTTCGATGCCGGCACCGTGTATTCCGCGCCGTACACCTGGGGCAGCAACGGCATCACCTACAACGTCGACAAGATCAAGCAACGCATGCCGGACGCGCCGATTGGTTCGCTGGCGATGATCTTCGATCCCAAAATCGTCTCGCGCTTCGCTGACTGCGGCGTCACCCTGGTCGATGCGCCCACCGAAGTGATTCCGCTGGCCTTGAAGTACCTCGGACGAGACCCGCGAAGTGCGTCGCCGGAAGACTTGAAAGCCGCACAGGACTTGTTGCTGTCCGTGCGGCCGTACATCAAGAAGTTCGATTCGGTGAACTACCTGACCAGCCTGCCCAACGGCGATGTCTGCATGGCCATGACCTGGTCCGGCGACTACGCCACCGCCATGGCCCGCGCCGAAGAGGCCAAGCTGAAGATCAAACTGGCGTACTTCATTCCCAAGGAAGGTTCGCTGATCTGGTTCGACAACATGTACATCCCCGCCGATGCGCCGCACGTGGCCAACGCGCACAAGTTCCTTGAGTACTTGATGCAGCCCCAAGTGATGGCGGACGTGACCGACTACATCCACTACGCCAACAGCAACGCGGCGGCCACGCCGTTGCTCAACGCCGATGTGCGCAGCAATCCGGCGATCTACCCCGATGAAGAAACCCGTCAGCGCCTGTTTCCGCAGAAGACCCAGGACGCCAAGGAAATGCGCGCCATCACCCGCGTCTGGAGCACGGTGAAGAGCGGGATCTGATCGTTTAACCCTTCGGTTTGAGGTTTTTGTATGGCTACTCCAACGTTGAAAGCACTGCCGGCTGTTGATGACGCCCAGTTGATCAAGGCTGACAAAGCCCACTACATGCACGGCTACCACGTGTTCGACGAACACGCCGAACAGGGCGCGCTGAACATTGTGGCCGGTGACGGCGCCTATATTTACGACGCTCACGGCAACCGTTTTCTCGATGCGGTCGGCGGCATGTGGTGCACCAACATCGGTTTGGGCCGCGAGGAAATGGCTCTGGCGATTGCCGATCAGGTACGGCAACTGGCGTATTCGAATCCGTTTTCCGACATGTCCAACAACGTCGCCATCCAGTTGTGCGAAAAACTCGCCAGCCTGGCGCCGGGCGATCTCGATCATGTGTTCCTGACCACCGGCGGCTCCACCGCCGTCGACACCGCGTACAGGCTGATTCAGTACTACCAGAACTGCCGTGGCAAACCGCAGAAGAAGCACGTCATCGCCCGGTTTAACGCGTATCACGGCTCCACCACGCTGACGATGTCGATTGGCAACAAAGCCGCCGACCGCGTGCCGGAATTCGATTACGCCAACGACAAGATCCACCACGTCTCCAACCCGAATCCTTACCGCGCACCGGACGGTATGGACGAGGCGCAGTTTCTCGAGTTCCTGATCAAGGAGTTCGAGGACAAGATCCTGGCCATCGGCGCGGACAAGGTTGCGGGCTTCTTTGCCGAGCCGATCATGGGCTCGGGCGGGGTGATCATTCCGCCCAAGGGTTACCTGAAACGCATGTGGGAAGTCTGCCAGCGCTACGACATTCTGTTTGTCGCCGATGAAGTGGTGACGTCGTTCGGGCGTCTGGGCAAATTTTTCGCTTCTTATGATCTGTTCGATGTGCAGCCAGACATCATCACCACGGCCAAAGGCCTGACGTCGGCTTATTTGCCGTTGGGCGCGTGCATCTTTTCCGACCGTATCTGGAAAGTCATCGCCGAGCCCGGCAAGGGTCGCTGCTTTACCCACGGCTTCACCTACAGCGGCCACCCGGTGTGCTGCACGGCGGCGCTGAAAAACATCGAGATCATCGAGCGCGAACACCTGCTGGAACATGTCGAGGTGGTCGGCGCCTATCTCGAAGAACGCCTGGCAACCCTCAGCGACTTGCCGCTGGTGGGCGATGTGCGCTGCCAGAAGTTCATGGCCTGCGTGGAGTTCGTGGCCGACAAACGCACCAAGGCGTTGTTCGCCGATGAGATCAACATCGGCGAGATGATTCACTCCCGGGCTCAGGCCCGAGGCTTGCTGGTGCGGCCGATCATGCACCTCAACGTAATGTCGCCGCCGTTGATCCTGACGTGCGCCCAGGTCGATGAAATCGTCGAGATCCTGCGGGTGTGCATTCTTGAAGTGGCGGCCGAGCTTGAGAAAAGCGGCCAGTACGTCGGGCAATGAGTTCGATCAATCGGCGGTTACCCGGCGTCGGTTCTCCCGCTAGACTGCGGGGCATGAGCAAACCCAACGACGATACGCTGATCGCATTGCCCTTCGGGGCCTTGCACAAATGGCACGGCGACATGCGCGAGGCATTCGCCCATGTCGACGCGCCTGATGCGCTGCACTACCTGGCGTCGGCGTTCGGGCATCTGGTGTCCATCGAATCGGTGATGATCAGCCTCGAACACAAGGACCGCGCGCCGCAGTTGCTGTACCAGCGCGGTATCCCGGAGCAGTACCGGGACTCGATCATCGACCGCTATTTTTCCGGTGGCTACTTGCTCGACCCGTTTTGCCTGGCGGTGGAGCAGGGCCTGGCCGAAGGGTTTTATCACCTGGAGGAAATCGCCCCGGACAACTTCTTCGACAGCGAGTACTACAAGACTTATTACTTGAAGACCGGGTGTTCGGAGGACAGTTTTTACCTGATCGATACGGGGCATGACAGCCAGGTCTCGGTCAGCCTGTTTCAGGGATTTGGCGGGGAAAGCCTGCGGGCGGAGCAGTTGAATCTGTTGCGCGCGGTGGAGCCTTTGGTACGGGAATTTGTCAGTGAGTTTGGCCGTCGTGGCCTGGTGCAAAGCGCAGTCACTGAAAGTGACGATCTGAAGCAACGCGTGCAGTCCGCCTTCGAAAACTTTGGCTGCGACGTCTTGACCGAGCGCGAGCGGGAAGTGGCGCACATGGTGCTTCGGGGGCATTCGGTGAAATCCACGGCCAGCCAGATGAGCATCTCGCCGGAGACGGTGCGCATGCACCGCAAGAATCTGTATTTGAAGCTGGAAGTCGGGTCGCAGTCAGAGTTGTTTGCGCTGTTTATCGAGTGGTTGCGCCAGCACTGAACCCAAATCTACAACCCACCCCCAAACCCCTGTAGGAGAGGGGTTGAGCACAATCTTTGTGGTCAGTCTTCGCGTTTAACGACCAGGGTCAAAATATCGTCACTGGCCACCAGTTCTTAGAAATTTCTTGAGAGTCGTGACGGCATAATCGCCGTTCGGTCCGCGTCACCAGCGGCGGCGATTTCTGGACAGCCTGATGGCTGCTTAGTAGCATCCGCCGCATACGTATCTTTCTCCTGTACGTCGACCGATGCGGACCTTTCAAGGAATCGAAAATGCACACCTTCACCCATGGCGATACAACCGTTGTTTTCACAGTCTTGAGCGGTGAAGTGGTGGGCAGCGAAAAGCTCAGCGAAACCCGCGTGACGTCCACCGGTGGCGTTCATGTGAACGGCAAGGACAGTGAAGTAACGCCGGTGCGTATCAGTTCGGTGTCGATCATCAATCATGAGTTCTGGGTCAAGACCCCGGACGGCGTCGAACACGATGTAAAGCTGCGTGGCGTGGACATTCCATTACGCACGGGTCAGGAAGTCTCGTTGATCAGTGCGTTGAAAAAGGATGGTTCGCCCTTGCACACCATTCTGCAGAATCACACGGCGTCCAAACGTTGGGTGTTGCGTGACGCCAACGCACTGCATACCGAGCTGGAGCTGGCGCCCTTCAACTGGAAGACCGTGATGATCGTGTCCGGGTTGTGTGTCGCGGGTCTGGCTACAGGCGGGCTGGGTATCCTGGCGGGGGCGGGCTATTTTTGCTACGCGTGGTACCAGGGCTCCCAGCGCAAGAAACTGCTGGTCAGCGATTTGAATGCCTACCTCGACAAACTGGACACTTTGGCCGGTAATCGCAGCCGGGCGCCAAGTCCTGCCCACGTGGTGCAACCTTCTGCACAGGTAGAGCTCTTTGTCGAGGCAGACATCGTGATTGAGGAGGAAAGCCCTGTTGACGAAGCGAAAGCGGTTCAGAACCGCGTCGATGCTCCGGCACAAAGCCCTGCGCTGAACAGCGACAGCGTACGCCGGGCGCTGTCGCGCAATCTCTGAAGACGCAACGCAGAGCGTCCCCGGTGGCATTCCCACGCAGAGCGTGGGAACGATCAACACTTTCCCCGTAGCAGCTGTCGAGCCTTGGCGAGGCTGCGATCAGCGGACAGAAAAGCACGCAGTCTCGCCAACCTGACGTCGACCGGCTTCCAGCCCGCCGGATCTGTCGCATAATGATTCCACGGGTTTTGACTTCTGTAGTTAACGTAATCGAGTGGGTCGGACATTGATCGAACGACGGCAATTCAGCGGCGGCATGAAGGGTAAAAACCTCCGCTATCTCAACGAACCTGCGGACAAGCCTGTGCCGATAACGCGCACAGGCTTTTTGCTGCTCGAACACTTCTCGCTGCCGGCATTCACCCAGGCACTGGATACGATCGTCACCGCGAATCTGTTGCGTCCCGGCCTGTTCGCCTCGCGAACGTTTGGCTTGCATGACGGTGAGGTGGTCAGTGATCTGGGCCTGGTGATCCGGCCTGACGCGCGTTTCGATGCCGCGGCGATTCAGCAACTGGACCTGTTGGTGGTGTGTGGCGGCTACCGCACGGAGCTGAAAGTCGCCGATGACTTCGTCCACCTGCTCAGGGCGGCGGCAGAGCGCGGCGTCACCTTGGCCGGGCTGTGGAATGGCGCCTGGTTCCTCGGCAGCGCTGGCCTGCTGGACGGTTATCGTTGTGCCATTCACCCCGAGCATCGACCGGCACTGGCGGAAGTGTCCAAAGCGGCACAGGTCACCAGCGAACCCTATGTGATTGACCGTGACCGACTCACGGCGTCGAGTCCTTCGGGGGCTTTCCATATGGCGCTGGACTGGATCAAAGGGCTGCACGACAAAGCCCTGGTCGAGGGCATCGAGGACATTCTGGCGTTTGAAGAGTCGCGTTACCGGCGGATCAAACCGGCGGAAAACATCTGCGTCAGCGCGCCGTTGCGCGAGGTGGTCAAGCTGATGGACGCCAACCTCGAAGAACCGCTGGAGCTGGAACAACTGGCGGTGTACGCCGGACGTTCACGTCGGCAACTGGAGCGCCTGTTCAAGGAACAACTGGGCACCACGCCGCAGCGCTATTACATGGAACTGCGCATCACTGAGGCGCGTCGGCTGTTGCAGCACACCGAGCTGTCCCAGGTGGACGTGCTGGTGGCGTGCGGGTTTGTTTCGCCGAGCCATTTCAGCAAGTGCTACAGCTCGTACTTCGGCTACCGGCCGTCCAAGGAAAAACGGCTGGTCAAATGAACCCGCCACGCCCTCTCCCGGCAGGAGAGGGCGGCTGCGCATTTCAGGTGTGATGAAGCTCGCGGTCCTTGGTTTCCGGCAGGAAGAACGTGCCGAGAATCGCTGTCATCACCGCGATCACGATCGGATACCACAACCCGTAATAGATATCCCCGGTGGCCGCGACCATGGCGAACGCCACTGTTGGCAGAAACCCGCCGAACCAGCCGTTGCCGATGTGGTACGGCAGCGACATCGAGGTGTAGCGGATGCGCGCCGGGAACAGTTCCACCAGCCACGCAGCGATAGGCCCGTAGACCATGGTCACGTAGATCACGAGGAGGGTCAGCAGCAGCAATACCATCGGGTAGTTGGTCTTCGCCGGGTCAGCCTTTTCGGGGTAACCGGCCTCCTTCAGGGCCAGGGTGAGGGTGGCGGTGAAGGCGTCGTTGCGGGTCTTGAAGTCGGCGGCCGGCAGGCTGGTGCCCTCGAAACTCTGGATGACCTTGTCGCCGATGCGCACTTGGGCGACGGTGCCCGGTTCTGCCTTCTCGTTTTTGTAGGGGATGGCCCGCTTCGCCAGCAGGCTCTTGGCGAGGTCGCAGGAACTGGTGAATCGGGCCTTGCCCACCGGGTCGAACTGGAACGAGCACTGGCCCGGATCGGCGATCACCGTGACCGGGTTCTTCTCCTGCGCAACGAATACGTCGGGGTTACCGTATTGGGTCAACGCGTGGAAAATCGGAAAGTAGGTCAGCGCCGCGAGGATGCAGCCGGCCATGATGATGCCCTTGCGGCCGATGCGGTCGGACAGGCTGCCGAAAATCACGAAGAACGGCGTACCGATCAGCAGCGAACCGGCGATCAGCAGGTTGGCGGTTTGTGGGTCGATCTTCAGGGTTTGCAGCAGGAAAAACAGTGCATAGAACTGCCCGGTGTACCAGACCACCGCCTGACCGGCCGTCCCGCCGAGCAACGCCATGATCACGATTTTAAGGTTGCCCCAACGGGCGAAGGATTCGGTCAGCGGCGCCTTCGACGCCTTGCCTTCTTCCTTCATTTTCTTGAACACCGGCGACTCGCTGAGTTGCAGGCGGATGTACACCGAGACAATCAGCAGCAGGATCGACAGCAGGAACGGAACCCGCCAGCCCCAGGCTTCGAACGCTTCGGTGCCGAGTAGGGTGCGGCAGGCGAGGATCACCAGCAGCGACAGAAACAGGCCGAGGGTCGCGGTGGTCTGGATCCACGAGGTGAAGTAACCGCGTCTGCCGGGCGGCGCATGTTCGGCCACGTACGTCGCCGCGCCGCCATATTCACCGCCCAGTGCCAGGCCTTGCAACAGGCGCAGGGTGATCAGGATGACCGGCGCCGCCACGCCAATGGTGGCGTAGCCGGGCAGGAAGCCGACGATGGCGGTGGAGATACCCATGATGACAATGGTAATGAGGAAGGTGTGCTTGCGCCCGATCATGTCGCCCAACCGGCCGAACACAATGGCGCCGAAAGGCCTCACGGCGAAACCCGCGGCGAAGGCGAGCAGGGCGAAGATGAACGCCGTGGTCTCGTTGACGCCGGCGAAGAAGTGCTTGGCGATGATCGCGGCGAGAGAGCCGTAAAGGTAGAAGTCATACCATTCGAATACGGTACCCAGGGACGACGCGAAAATGACTTTGCGCTCCTCCTTGGTGATGCCGTGTCCGGGCGTACTGCCTGTGGTTGTACTGTCGATTGCGGCCATGGTGTTCTCCGTCTTGCTCTTGTTATAGGCCGGAGTACCTCTCATCAATTGCCGCACCCAGGCCCTGGGGCTGATGTCGTCGGATTGCAAATTGCACGAAGCAGGGCGCCGGCATTTCTGCCGGATTACTTGAAGCATAATCAGCTTCGTGCAGATATCCACTCGCCAGCCCACCGCCCTCCAATCAACGCCCGAAACGCGAACCCCTGTAGCAGCTGGCGAAGCCTGCGTCCGGCTGCTACAGGGGGCGTTTGTTTCTCAACGGGCGGTGGTTACAACAGCGAGATCGTGTAGTTGACGATAAAGCGGTTTTGATCGACGTTGCGCCCGGCATCGGTGTTGGACTTGGCGTTGCGCACGGTGAAACCGAGCCCCTTGAGCGTGCCCGATTGCAGCACGTAGTCCAGGGTCATGTCGCGCTCCCACTCGGACTGATCGCTGGCGTTGCGGGCCTTGATGTCCGTGCCCTTGAGGTACACCACCGACGCCTTCAACCCCGGCACGCCCAAGGGCGCGAAGTCATAGGTGTACTGACCGAAGTTGGTCTGTTCACCGGCGCGGGCAAAGTTCTGGATCATCTTGTCCGTGGGCAGGTAAACGCTGCCGCCACCGGCGCCCTTGTCCACCAGACTGCCCTGGTTGGGCTGGACGAAGTTGCTGCCATCGCTCACCTGTTGATGCCCCAGCGACACCGAGTGGCCGCCGTTCACGTAGGTGATCATCGCCGCCCAGGTGTTGTTGTCGATCTCGCCGTTGTTGTCCTCGGTGTAACCCGACATGCCGTAGCCTCGGGCCCGGCCGGCGGCGCTGCTGTTGGCGCCGGTCGACGTGGTGTTGAAGTAGCGCAGGTCAGTGGTGAGGGAGCTTTTGCCGTCAATCGGCAGAACGTGGACCAGCCCGAGGAAGTTCTGGTTGTAGAACTCTTCCAGCTGCGCGAAGTAGTACTGGGCCTTCAAATCCTTGGTGATGTTGTAATCACCGCCAGCGTAGTAGAACTTGTTACTGTCCTGCGTGGCGCCGGGGACCGACAGGCCGGTCCGGTCTGTCGAAGCGCGGCCGACCGCGTGTTCAAGCACGCCGCTGGTCAGCGTCAGGTTTTCAATGTCGTTCGAAGTGATTTGGGCACCCGTGAATGACTGCGGCAATACGCGCGCATCGTTGGCGATGAGGATCGGTAACTTGGGCAGCAAAGTGCCGTAGCGAAACTCTGTCTTGGAGATGCGCATTTTCGCCGTCGGGCCGAAGCTGCTCCAGGCGCCCACTGCACCGTCGCCATCGGTGGGGATCATGCCGCTGCCGACGTGGCGACCATCGCCGCTGTCCAGTGTGATACCGAGCAGCGCCTGCGCATCCAGGCCGAACCCTACCGGACCTTGGGTAAACCCCGACTCGTAACGCAGCACAAAACCCTGGGCGGTCTCCTCGGTTTTCGAAGGCGCCGCGGTGCCATCGCGGTTGTCGCTGTTGAAATACAAGGTGCGCATCGACAGGGTGGCTTTGCTGTCTTCCAGAAAGCCGTGCGCGGCGGTGTCTGCGGCCTGCGCGCACAGGGAGCTGGCGGCCAGCAAGAGGGCGGTGGGGACGGTTCGGTTGTACATACGGTGCTCCTGATGATTTCTTATGATTTTTGGAGAGTCGCCGCCACCCCGAAACCGGCGCGCAGAAGGGCGCGCCCGATGAACGACCTGAGCATCAGGCCGTCGGGGTGACGTATTTTTTGAGTCGATTGGCGCGCGGTTAAATCAGGTAGGACAGGCCCACGGTCAGGCCGAAAGCGACCACGGAAATAATGGTCTCCAGCACCGTCCAGGTCTTGAAGGTCTGGGCCACGGTCATGTTGAAGTATTCCTTGATCAACCAGAAGCCGCCGTCGTTGACGTGAGAAAAAATCACCGAGCCGGCACCGGTCGCCAACACCAGCAATTCCGGGTGCGGATAACCCAGCCCAATCGCCACCGGCGCAACAATCCCCGAAGCCGTGGTCATCGCCACCGTCGCGGAACCGGTGGCAATGCGCATCAACGCGGCGAACAGCCAGCCCATGATCAACGGCGACAAGTGAAACTCGTGGGCCAGGCTGACGATCTGGTCGGTGACGCCGGCGTCCACCAGAATCCGGTTCAGGCCGCCGCCGGCACCAACCAGCAAGGTGATGCTCGCCGTGGGTGCCAGGCATTCATTGGTGAATTTTAGAATCGATTCACGGCTGAAGCCCTGGGCGATGCCGAGGGTCCAGAAGCTCAGCAAGGTCGCCAGCAACAGGGCGATCACCGAGTTGCCGATGAACAGCAAGAACTGATTAAAGCCGCTGCCCGGCGTGGAAATCAGGTTGGCCCAGCCACCGATCAGCATCAACACCACCGGCAGCAAAATAGTCGCCATGGTGATGCCGAACCCCGGCAGGCTGTCGCGCGGTTCGCGGTCGAGGAATTGGCGCTCCAGCGGGTTCTCGGCCGGCAATTGAATGCGCGGCACGATGAACTTGGCGTACAGCGGCCCAGCAATGATCGCCGTCGGAATGCCGATCAAAATCGCGTACATCAACGTCTGCCCGACCGACGCCCCATACACCTGCACCGCCAGCATCGCTGCGGGGTGCGGCGGCACCAGGGCGTGAACCACGGAGAGGCCGGCGACCATCGGCAACCCGACCATCAGGATCGACACGCCGACACGGCGCGCCACGGTGAAGGCAATCGGCACCAGCAACACAAAACCGACTTCGAAAAACAGCGGCAACCCGACCAGGAACGCAATGCAGACCATCGCCCAATGCGCGTTCTTCTCGCCGAAACGGTCGATCAAGGTCCGCGCCACCTGCTCGGCACCGCCGGACTCGGCCATCATCTTGCCGAGCATCGTGCCCAGCGCCACCACCAGCGCGATATGCCCCAGGGTTTTGCCGACGCCCGCCTCGTAAGCGCCGACCACGCCGGACGCCGGCATCCCGGCCAGCAAGGCCAGGCCGATGGACACCAGGGTGATGACGATGAAGGGATTGAGTCGGTAACGGGCGATCAGCACGATCAGCGCAATGATGGCGATGGCGGCATACACCAGCAGCCAATAGCCGAAGGACAGGGTCATGCGGTACTCCTCGAAAGGGTCACGTCGAATGGATTGTGAAACTCTTAAAACATTTCGAGAGGTGATTTTCAAACGAGGCGAAAGTAATTTTCGTGGAGGGATAAGGCTTGTCGCACAGAGGTACGGGTTGTCGTTGTTTTTGAAATTGGGAGAGGCGGATTTTCATCCTGCGGGGCGCGGATTCAGCGGGGGAGTCGAGGTCAGATAACGGCGCAGCAGCAATAAGCGAGGGCCAGCAAAGCGGCGACGGCAAACGCGCCTAACGCCTTGGCCATGGCATGGTGCGCCGGCGGCACAGGCTCGAGCGGGGGCTGCCAGAAGGGATCCGATAACGCTGTGCGTTGATCGTAGTGGTGGCGAATGACCTTGTAGGTGTATCGCAAGCCAATCAGCAGCATCAGCACAATCATGCTGAGTATTGCCCTGCACATCAGGGCAGGAATAGCGCCGGACTCCATTTCCTGCAGGCACGCCGCGCTGTTGACTTCCAGAACGCTGATTTGCCCGGTCTGCATATTGGGTTGCCGGGCACCCACGTGAATTGCCGACGGTTGTTCCAGTTCAACAGCCTGATACTTCCACAGGGTGGTCGAGCCTTCCCGGCAATAGGTGAACGCGACGGGGTCAGGCGCCGCCACGATGCACGCGTCGTTGATATTGAGCTTCTTCAGTGTCTGATCGGCTGACCGGGTGAAATCCAGGTCGAAGACAGGAATGATCCCGGTGGCCGAAGCGCCCACCGAAAACAGTACGCCGCCGGCGAAACTGATTGCCGAAACCTTCAAGGTGATTTTTCCTTGTTTTTCATCAGCGTAGTGAAAAGCGCACAGAGCGTGGCTCCACTTGATTCGATGAGTCTAGAAGGCGGCTGGCAGCAGGCAGTGTGGCTGCATAAAAAAGCGTAGAAAATGGACGAAATGCCACTCATTTCCAGTCAGGCGCCATTCTGCCCGGTTTACAAATTTTGTGATCACCGCCGACCCTGTGGGAGCGTGGCTTGCCCGCGATGGCGGCCTCAAATCGGAGTGCTGTTTAAAGGTGTTTAAGGATACTTCCTGAAAGCTACAACGCCTTGCGCCATTCCCTACGACTACGCCAGAATCCGCCGGCTTGTGTGCTTTGGACGCCCTCGGTAACTTGATTCCCGTCACTGATTCCCAGTGATCGGGTTTAGTAGCCCGAGGATATGAAGGCTGCACAAGCGTCTGTCAGACAGGTATTTCCATGCCTGTATTTGATGGTGGCTGTGCGCAGGGCGTCCTCGGACGCGCCGGCTTTTCCTTCGTTCTCCGGTCTACTAACCTGCGTACAGCCGCCACCCCTCGTATTAGTAGCGAGGCGTGGCTGCCCGATAAGGACGAAGGTAAATATGTTCAAGGTAACGCCAAATCCGCCAGACACAGATCCGGCATCCCCCTACGAATCACTCGATTCAAAGAAGCTCCACGAAGCCGCCGAACGCGCCCTCGATCACTACCTCAACCCAGGCGCCATCAAATCCCCGGCGACCCGCAAACCCAGCACGATGTTCATGCTCGCACCGAATCTGCGGGACGAAGACCTGTTGGCCCACACCTGTGAAACATTGGCCCAGGCCAGTGTCATGACCAGCGACTTCGCGGGGTACCTGGAAGGGCCGCATCGGCACACGGCCATGGCGATCCAGCAGATCATCATGCTGGCGGAACTGGCGGCGAACCGGATGATGGATAACGTTGAGGTGCCGACGTAACCATCAGAGACCGCGTTATCGTTCTTCGCGAGCAGGCTTGCTCCCACAGAGGAATGCAATCCACTGTGGGAGTGAGCCCGCTCGCGATGGCGGCATGCCAGACAACATCACTCTCAGATCCGGAAGCTCCCCAACCAGCCGATCCACCTGCCGTTAGTTCGACGTGTAATCCATTGCCTCCAGTTAATAGGAAGCATTACTATTCGCACCCCATCCCCACAGCACACCGCAATGACCCCCAAGCTGCCCCGCAGACACGGCTTTTTCGAGCATTACGAAGAGTTGGTTGGCACCTGGACCCGTCGCCTGAGAAATCGTCAGCAGGCCGAGGATCTGGCCCACGACACCTTCGTGCGGGTGCTTGAGTCGAATTCGGTGGCGGTGGAGCAACCTCGGGCCTATTTGCACCAGACCGCGCGCAACATCGCGGTGGACGGTTATCGGCGGGAGGATCGAAGGGGCGCCATGGAGTCGCAGGCGAATGATCTCAGTGTGTCGTCGACCGGCGACCCGGAGCAGTACATGCAGGCGATCCAGTTGGCTGATTCCATCGAGCGGGCGCTCACCGAGTTGCCACTCAATTGCCGCAAAGTGTTTGTGTGGCAGAAGATCGAAGGCCTGACCCAGGCCGAAATCGCCGAACGCCTGGGCCTGTCAAAGAACATGGTGGAGAAGTATATGATCCGCACGTTGCGGCACCTGCGCGACCGCCTTGACGGGTTGCAACCATGATTGGCAGCGCCTTCTCATCCCCAGGCCAACAGGACCTTCCATGATGGATACTCGTGATTGCGCGTGCGGGCATACAACCGTTCGGGACGACGCGGCGTGCTGGTTTGTGCGGATGCAGGAACCGGCGGTGGACGTCGTTGAATACCGGCGCTTCGAGGCGTGGCTCGGCGAACACCCTCAACATCGAGAAGAGTTCGAAGCCCTTCAAGGCTTGTGGACGGCGGCTGACCTGCTGCCGGCCGCACGTTTGCAAGCGTTGTGTGAAACCCTGCCGGCGCGACGCGCACGTCAGTCGTGGATGCGTTACGCGGTGGCCGCGAGTGTGGTGGCTGTGGCGCTGGGTCTGGGCTTGTTCAGTGGTTTGAATCACCCGGCGACTTACACCGCCGAATATTCCACTGCGTTGGGCGAACGTCGTCATGTGGCGTTGCCTGACGGCTCGGTGATCGACCTGAACAGCCGCAGCCGCATTCAGGTGAACTTTGAAAAAGACCGGCGCGGCGTCGAGTTGATCGAAGGCGAAGCGATGTTCAGCGTCGAGCACGACACCCGCCGGCCGTTTGTGGTTGATGCTGGCAACGGCCAGGTGACGGTCACCGGCACGCGTTTCGATGTGCGCCGCGATCTCAGCGAAACCCGGGTCGCGGTGGAGCAGGGGACGGTCAAGGTTCAGGGGCAGGGCGCCGAATTTGTCAGCCTGACCGCCGGCCTCGGCACGCGCATTGATGCCCAAGGGACTGTCGCGACAGCCTACGCCGTCAACCCGGCAGAACTGACCGCGTGGCGCAGCGGCAAACTGGTGTTCAACAACGCCAGCCTCAGCGAGGTGGCAGCGCAAGTGTCGCGTTATCGCGAGAAGCCGCTCACCGTCGGCAGCGACAAAGTCGGCAATCTGCGCCTGACCAGCGTGTTCAAATCCGACAACACCGACGCACTGCTCAAGGCCCTGCCGAGCATCCTGCCGGTGGCTGTGCGCACCCTCGACGACGGCAGTCAGGAAATAATCTCAAAATAAATTCAGGTTTTTTTCGAGTTCATCGTCTTCTTGTCCAACTGCAACTGGTTTGCATTAACAAACGCATATGTTTGCGATCCACAGGACATTGTTCGACGTGAATAACACCTCTGCCAAAAACAAGAAATCCCATTGGTTGCCGCTGGCGCTCGCCTTGGCGGTCAACGCTGCGCTGCCTCAGGCGTTCGCCGCCGGTGGCATTCATATTCCGGCGCAGCCATTGGGCGAGGCTTTGAGTGAGTTGGGCCAGCAGTCTTCGTTGCAGGTTTTTTTCAGTCCTGATCTGGTCGCCGGCAAACAGGCTCCGGCCGTCGACGGCGACATCTCGCCGGAACAGGCTTTGCGCCAATTGCTGCAAGGCAGCGGTCTGGACTACCAGATCAATGAAGGCTCGGTGACCCTGACGCCGGCAGCCACTGCCGCCGCCAACGGCCCGCTTGAACTGGGCATGACCGACATCAAAGTGGTCGGCAACTGGCTCGGTGATGCCGACGCCGCCGTGGTGCAGAACCATCCCGGCGCGCGAACGGTGATTCGTCGCGAAGCGATGATCGAGCAGGGCGCGATGAACGTCGGTGATGTGCTCAAGCGTGTGCCGGGCGTGCAAGTGCAGGACGCCAACGGCACCGGCGGCAGCGATATTTCCCTGAACGTCGGCGTGCGCGGCCTGACTTCGCGCCTGTCGCCGCGCTCCACCGTGTTGATCGACGGCGTGCCGGCCGCGTTTGCGCCGTACGGCCAGCCGCAGTTGTCGATGGCGCCGATTTCCTCGGGCAACCTCGACAGCATCGATGTGGTGCGCGGCGCCGGTTCCGTGCGTTACGGGCCGCAAAACGTGGGGGGCGTGATCAACTTCGTGACGCGCGCGATCCCGGAAAAAGCCACCGGTGAAATCGGCACCACCCTTGAAACTTCGCAGCACGGTGGCTGGAAACACATCGACACCGCGTTTGTCGGCGGCACCGCTGACAACGGCATCGGCATGGCGCTGTTGTATTCCGGCGTCAACGGCAACGGTTACCGCGAAAGCAACAACGGCAACGACATCGACGACGTGATCCTCAAGACCCATTGGGCGCCGACCGATGTCGACGATTTCAGCCTCAACTTTCACTACTACGACGCCAGTGCCGACATGCCCGGCGGCCTGACGCAGGCGCAATACGACGCCGACCCGTTCCAGTCGGTGCGCGACTATGACAACTTCAGCGGCCGCCGCAAGGACGTGTCGTTCAAGTGGGCGCGGCAGATCGACGACCGCACCCAGGCCGAGGTACTGACCTACTACACCGACAGTTTTCGCGGCAGCAACATCGCCGCCCGCGACCAGAAAACCCTCAGCTCGTACCCGCGCACTTACTACACCTTCGGCATCGAGCCACGGGTGTCCCACGTGTTTGATGTGGGTCCGACCACGCAGGAAGTCAGCGTCGGTTATCGCTACCTCAAAGAAGCGATGCACGAAGAGTCGAGCCGTGTCGCGCTGGTGAACAATCAGCCGGTGTTGACGCCGTCCTCTGACGGCCATGTGTTCCAGGATCGGACTGGCGGCACTGAAGCCAACTCGGTGTACATCGACAACAAGATTGACGTCGGCAACTGGACCGTGACCCCGGGGATCCGCTTCGAACACATCAGCACTGACTGGCACGACCGTGCGGTGCTCGACACCGCCGGCAAGCGTGTACCGGAGAAAAACCGCAGCATCGAAAGCAACGAGCCGCTGCCGGCGCTGAGTGTGATGTATCACGTATCCGAAGAGTGGAAGCTGTTCGCCAACTACGAAACTTCGTTTGGCAGCCTGCAGTATTTCCAGCTCGGCCAAGGCGGCATCGGCGACAACACCGCCAATGGCCTGGAGCCGGAAAAAGCCAAGACCTACGAGGTCGGCACGCGTTACAACGATGGCGCGTGGGGCGGGGAAGTGACGCTGTTCTACATCGACTTCGATGACGAACTGCAATACATCAGCAATGACGTAGGCTGGACCAACCTCGGCGCGACCAAGCACCAGGGGCTGGAAGCGTCGATGCATTACGACTTGGCCGCGCTGAACCCGATGCTCGATGGCCTGACTGCCAACGCCGGTTTTACCTACACTCGCGCGACTTATGAGGGTGAGATTCCCGGCTTCAAGGGCCGTGACCTGCCGTTCTACTCGCGTCAGGTGGCCACCGCCGGGCTGCGTTACGACATCAATCGCTGGACCTACAACCTCGATGCGTTTGCCCAGTCCAAGCAGCGTTCGCCGGGCACCGGTGTGAACGCCGATGGCAGCTTCAACGGCAACTACATCACCGAAGGTTCGGCGGACGGGCAGTTTGGCGATATTCCGGGTTACGTGACGTGGAACGCGCGCGGTGGCTATGACTTTGGTTCGCAGTTGTCGAACCTGAAGCTGGGCGCCGGGGTGAAGAACATCTTCGACAAGCAGTATTTCACCCGGTCCAGCGACAACAACTCGGGGATGTATGTGGGGGCACCGCGGACGTTCTTTGTGCAGGCTAGTGTGGGGTTCTAAAAACAAACCTGTGGCGAGGGGGCTTGCCTCCTCGCCATAGCAAGCCCTCTCACGACAATTCAGGCTTTTAACACTTTGCCGCCAATGGCCACCGCCACCAGCAGCAGCGCCATCAACCCAAAGGCAAAACTCAAACTGCTGCCATGGGCGATAAACCCGATTAACGCCGGACCGGCGAGGATCCCCGCATAACCCAACGTGGTAATGGCCGGCACGGCGATGTGTTCGGGCATGACGGTCTGTTTGCCGACAGCGGTGTACAGCACCGGCACAATGTTCGAACACCCCGCACCCAACAATGCATACCCCACCAGCGCCATCTCCCAGGTCGGTGCGAACGTGGCCAACGCCAGGCCCGCTGCGGCCGTCAGTCCACCGAACACCATCACCCGCGTGGAGCCCAGATGCCGGACAATCCGGTCGCCGGTCAAGCGCCCGGCCGTCATGGTCAACGCAAACGCCGCATACCCCAGCCCGGCGTACGCGGTATCGATCCCGCGTTCCTGCGTCAAAAACACCGCACTCCAGTCGAGCGCCGCGCCTTCGGCGA
This sequence comes from Pseudomonas sp. URMO17WK12:I12, assembly GCF_000514395.1. Lineage (NCBI taxonomy): Bacteria > Pseudomonadati > Pseudomonadota > Gammaproteobacteria > Pseudomonadales > Pseudomonadaceae > Pseudomonas > Pseudomonas sp. URMO17WK12:I12. Next base: position 69,875 of record NZ_AZVV01000017.1, on the reverse strand, counting down.
GGAATACGATGAAGCACATTCCGCCAATAAACAGCACGATCCCATGGGGCACCGCAAACGCCGGGCCGGTGCTTTCGCTGCCGTAAGGCAACAGGTGCGGCGCCGCTTTCAGCAGGGCCAGCAGCAGCACTGCAATCACCACCAACATCGCGCCCAACGGTGAAATCCCGAGGCCGAGCAAGCCGCTGACCCCCGCGGCGCCGACGATCCCGCCGAGGCTGAACATCCCGTGAAACCCCGACATCATGTTCTTGCCGCTGGCCCGTTCGACGATCACCGCTTGCAGGTTCACCGTCGAATCCACCGTGCCCAGCCCGGCGCCAAACATGAACAACGTGGCGATCAACGCCGGCACTGACGACACCGTCGCCAGCAACGGCAAGGCCGCACAGATCAGCAACGTCCCGCCCGCCGCCACGCGCCGGCAGCCGAAGCGTGACGCCAGCAATCCGGCCATCGGCATCGCCAGAATCGACCCGACCCCGAGGCACAACAGCAGCAGGCCGAGCGTGCCTTCATCCAGCCCGGCCCGCGCCTTGGCGTACGGCACCAGCGGCGCCCAGGCGGCGATGCCGAGACCGGCGATGAAGAAGGCGATGCGGGTGGACATCTGCTCCAGACGGCCAGGAACAAATGAGGTTGGGGTCTTGAGGCTGGTCATATCAATCCTTGGCAAAAAACGTCGCGTCCCCAAAGGACACTGACTGATCCCGCGGGTTCTATCAGTGTCCGCAGCAATTCGCGGTGAGGCAGGTTCACATCCTTGCACAGGCTGTCGCGGTTTCGCGATATCGTCGACCCATTGATTGTTCCGACAGGAGGCGACATGACGCGGATTTACGATGCACGGGGCAATATTTATATCGTCGTGGCGCCCGAGGCTGTGCGCGATAGCGGGATCGATCTGCCTCAACGGGCTGACCTTGCCGCGCAAACCCGCGAGCAGTGGTCGGTTGCGGCCATCAACGCATTTTGTGGCTGGGCCCCCGGCATTCAGCCCCCCGGCAGCAAGGACCATCGCAGCGACGGTTTGCTGGTCGGGCCGTTTCAATCGGCGCCGCCGTATGACCTGCTGATCGTCAATACCGACGGCACGTTGGCCGAACGCAGTGGCAATGGGCTGACGATTTTCTCCCAGTCGCTCAGTGAGCAGGGCTTGATGCCGGAGGAGGGGGCGTGCCTGCTGCGGGTTCATCACGACAAGACGGACACGGTTTCGCCGGGGGAGACATCCGTGAAACCGGCGGAAGTCGATGGCGTGCAAGGGTTTTGGCTGGACCTGGGAAAGCCGACGTTCGGGCCGCAAGCCGTGGGCGCGCAGGGGGTTGAGGATGGGCTGTTGAACGGTCGGGACGTCAGCCATGTCGCGCCCTTGGCGGCGCTGGATCCTGCCTGGAACCGCAGCCAGTTTGTGCGCGTCGGCAATCCACATTGCGTGACGCTGTTAGAGGACGCTGCTGCGTTGCCGAGCAATGCGCAGATGCGTGAATCACCCTTGGCTGAAGGGTTGCTGCGGATTGCTTACGCCATGCCGGCCGGGGCCGGTCAGCCGTGTCCGGCGGGGGTGAATGTGCAGTGGGCGATGCTTGAATCCGAAGGCCGGGTCGCTGCGCGAGTGTTTGAGCGCGGGGAGGGGCCGACGGCATCTTCGGGCACCAGCGCCAGTGCGGTGGCGTGTGCGGCGTGGCGGGTCGGTTGGGTTTCGGCGGGGGAGGTGAGCGTGGTGATGCCGGGCGGCACGGCGCCGATTTTGCTGGAGGAAGTGGCGGGGGAATTGAGTCGGGTCAGGCTGTTTGGTACGGCTCGGTTGAAGCGGTGAACTCAAGAAAGCTATCGCGGGAGCCACGCTCCCACATTTGGAATGCATTCCACTGTGGGAGCGTGGCTTGCCCGCGATGAGGCCTTCAGCTCAGACCGCTGAACTCCACCACCGGCATCGTCCGCTTCATCAGCAACTTGCCCCCGCGCACCGAATACAGCGGCAAGCCCTGGCTGCGAATCACCTCGTAGTCACTGTCCGCCGAGAGCACCAGCAAGTTCGCCGGCCGACCCGCTTCCAGGCCATAACGATCACCGAGGTTCATCGCCTTGGCGCTGTTGTCCGTCACCAGGTCCAGCGCACTTTGCAGGTTGCGATACCCGAGCATGTGGCAAATGTGCAGCCCGGCTTCGAGCACTCGCAGGATGTTGCCGTTACCCAGCGGATACCACGGGTCCACGATCGAGTCCTGGCCGAAACACACGTTCATTCCGGCTTCGAGCAACTCGTTGACCCGCGTCACGCCACGACGTTTCGGGAAAGTGTCGAAGCGTCCTTGCAGGTGAATGCTTTCCGTGGGGCAGGAGACAAAGCTGATCCCCGAATGCCCGAGCAAGCGGAACAGTTTGGCGCAGTAGGCGTTGTCGTAAGAACCCATCGCCGTGGTGTGGCTGGCGGTGACCCGCGAACCCATGCCGCGGCTGCGCGCCTCTTCGGCCAGTACTTCGAGGAAGCGTGAATGCGGGTCGTCGGTTTCGTCGCAATGCACGTCCACCAGGCAACCGGTGCGCTCGGCCAGGTCCATCAGGAATTTCACTGAACTGACGCCCTGATCACGGGTGTACTCAAAATGCGGAATGCCGCCGACCACATCGGCGCCCATACGGATGGCTTCCTCCATCAGCTCGCGGCCATTGCGGTACGACTCGATGCCTTCCTGCGGGAACGCGACGATTTGCATGTCGATCAGGTGACGGCTTTCCTCGCGCACCTCGAGCATCGCCTTGAGCGCGGTCAGCTGCGGGTCGGTGACATCGACGTGGGTGCGCACATGCTGGATGCCGTGGGCGGCGAGGGTCTGGATGGTTTTCCTGGCGCGTGTCCTGGTGTCTTCCTCGGTGATCGTGACCTTGCGTTCGCCCCAGCACTCGATCCCTTCGAACAGCGTGCCGCTCATGTTCCAGCGCGGCTCGCCGGCGGTCAGGGTGGCGTCGAGGTGAATGTGCGGTTCGACGAAGGGCGGCACCACCAGGTTGCCACCGGCGTCCAGATCGTCGGGCCCCAGGGTCGGGGCTTCGGTCTGTCGGGCGATGGTGCGGATCAGGCCGTCTTCCAGGTACAACTCATGCAGGCCATCTTGGTTGCGCAGGCGGGCGTTGATGATGTGCATGAGGCGAGTCCTTTGGGTTGATGACTCTAAATTAGCGCGGCAGTGGCGATCCTTGCCAGTGCCGCGTGACGAAACACAACACAGCCCTTGTAGGAGTGGGGTCATTGAGTCAGGGGCAGGAACCGCAGCAACGCCGCGACGATGGCCTCGGGCGCATCTTCCTGCACCAGATGCCCGGCATTGGGAATCGGATGAAACTGCGACCCCGGTATCAGCTGATGCAGCGCCCGGCCGCGTTCGATGGGGATCCACTGGTCGTCCTCGCCCCACAGAATCTGCACCGGGCACCGAATGCTCGGGTACAACCCTTGAGCCTCGCGGGTATAGCGCTCATCCATCTGCGCAATTTGCCGGTAGAACGCCGCTTGCCCCGGCTCCCCCAGCCACGGCCGCACGTAGGGCGCGAGTTCTGCTTCGGGGATGTCGCGTTTGATCGCCCCGCGAATGTAGGCCGGGACGATGGCTTGTTGAATGTAATCGGGTACGCCACTGAACGCCGCTTCATGCTGGCGCACATGCTGCACGAACGGTGAGCCCCACGGGGTCAGCGCCACGGGGTCGATCAATGTCAGGCTGCGGTAATCCTTGCCGTTCAGCAGGTGCGTGCGCAGTGCGGTGGCGCCGCCGAAATCGTGAGCCACCACATCGGGCTGCTCGATGGCCCAGTGATCGAGCAAGCGCGCCAGCAACTCGTTCTGCACGCCCAGCGACACGTCGCCGTCGATTTTCTCCGATTGGCCATAGCCCAACAGGTCGAAGTAGTACACCCGGTGGGAGGCAATGAAGTGCGGGGCGATACGGTGCCACACGTAGGAAGAGAAGGGCGTGCCATGCACGAACACCAGCGGCGGGCCGTCGCCGTGCACGGCGTAGTGAATGCGGTGCCCGTTGAAGCGGTATTGGCGGTCCAGCAGCCAGTCAGCCATGTGCGTGTCCTCTGGGGCGAGGCAAAAAGCATAGGCATAAAAAAGCCACCGATGAAGGTGGCTTGATCATTCACTGACGAAACGCAGTGCCCATTGTGGCAGCGGGCTTGCCCGCGATAGCGGTGTGTCAGTCAGTACATGTGCTAACTGGTACACCGTTATCGCGGGCAAGCCCGCTCCCACAGGGATTCGTGTTGGCTGTTGGAGTGGGTTACTCGCCGTGATAGATGCAGCCGCTGGTGCAGGTTTCGTGGATGCGGATCGCGCTGAGTTCCGGCAACAGGGGCTTCAATTCATTCCAGATGAATTTGGCCAGCACTTCGCTGGTCGGGTTTTCCAGGCCGGGAATGTCGTTCAGGTAGTTGTGGTCCAGGCGCTCGTAGAGCGGCTTGAAGATCGCCTTGATTTCCGAGAAGTCACGGATCCAGCCGGTGTGCGGGTCGAGGTCGCCGCTCAAGTGGATCGCCACTTTGAACGAGTGACCGTGCAGGCGACCGCACTTGTGGCCTTCCGGCACGTGGGGCAGGCGGTGGGCGGATTCGAACGTAAACTCTTTGAAGATTTCCACAGTGATTTCAGCTCTGTCAGGTGGCGATCGCCGCGGCGATGTGGGCAGGCGGCGAGTTTACCAGAGCTGCGGGCGAAACACTGACTAAAGGGTCAGCAAGCGCTCGCCGAGGCGACCGTTGGCGGCCAGTTCGAGGAACTCGTCACCCAGGCGTCGGCTTTCTTCCATGGCGGCGCGCCAGTATTTCTGCCGCGCCGGCGCATCGCCCATGAAACGCTTGAAATCGTTACGGTCCGGCAGTTTTCCGTAGGGCAGGCGCGTCAGATACTCTTTCGACGGCGCCAGCAGCAGAACATCCTGCAGGCGCGCAGGGCAGGCGCGGCGCCAAGGCAAGGTCTTGTCGAACCACCCGGGAATCACCCGGTCGGTGAAATGCGGGTACAGCACGATGTCGTTGCCGCTGTAGGGCAGGTCGAGGTGATAGTCGAGCAGTCCGCCGTCGCGGAATGTCCCCGCGCCGGCGCCGGGCAAGTCGCGCACGCCTTCCATCACCATCGGGATTGAACCCGACGCCAGCAGCGCCTGGCGCAGGTTGCCGGCGTTCAGCGCAACAAAGCGCGAGGGGAAGTCATTCAGCGCATTGACCGGCGGGGCCAGGCGCGGGTCGTGGATGATCAGCCGTTCGAAATGCCGCGACAGCCGCGCGCGACCGCGCAGGTTGTCGGCGATCACTGATCCCAACGCCAGCCCCAACCGACCGCGATGATCGTCGGCCAGGTTACCGTGACTTTTGACCACCATGATGTTCAGTCGGTAATTCGCGTTGTTCAGGATCGAGGCGTCGCGGCCGTCGAGCAATTCATCGAGCATGCGCTGCGAGCTCTGGCTGATCTGCGCCATGGTCACGCCCTTGGCGAAATTCTGCTCGGTGTACAAATGCCCGAGACGCCGGATGCCTTCGGCAGCGTCCGGCAGGCAGGCACTGGCGAAGCGCCAGGAACCGACCGAGGCGCCAATCAGCGAGCGTTCGCGGGGGGCGGCCGGCAGCCATTCGCCAAACAACGCCAGGTCCAGCCCTTGAATCCCCAACGCCTTCGGGCCACCGGCGGCACCGGGTAGCGTGCCGACGTCGGCGGCGCTCAAGCCGTCTTTACGGATGCGCGCCAACGCACGCGGGCCGGCCTTGAGGGTCAGGGAGGGGAACTTGATGTGGATGGCGGTCATACCGGTCTCGATGGTTGGCAAGCGCAAGATTATAAACAGGCAGCACGGTCATTGTAGGAGTGAGTCTGCTCGCGATAGCAGTCTCAAATTCAACACTGACGGTGACTGATACACCGCTATCGCGAGCAAGCGCGCTCCCACAGGGTTTTTGAGCAGGTCTGTAATGTCGTGTTGCCATCTTTCATGATGGCAATTCAGTTTCAATTAAGTTCAGCTCGCTAAGGTGACCTTCGTAGGCAACACATAAAAAATACGGAGACACCCATGAAAATCCTGACTGCCCTGTCCGCCGCCTCGATCATTGCCATGACCGCCAGCCTCGCCCACGCCCGCGACCTCGGTCCCGACGAAGCCCTGAGGCTGCGTGACGCTGGTACCATTGTGTCTTTCGAGAAGCTCAACGCCACGGCTCTGACCAAACACCCCGGTTCGACGGTGACCCAGACCGAACTGGAAGAAGAGTATGGCAAGTACATCTATCAGGTTGAGCTGCGCGACCCACAGGGCATCGAGTGGGACCTGGAATTAGACGCCGTCAGCGGCCAGGTTCTCAAGGATCATCAGGATACGTAATGAAGGTGCGTTCATTTTCACGCATGGCGCTGGTGCTGCTGGCGTTTTGCTCGGCGGTTTTGGCCCGCGACCTCGACCAGGACGAAGCCCTGCGCCTGCGCCAGCAAGGGGTAATCCTGCCGCTGGAGCAACTGCTGCAGCAGGCGCTGGATCGCTATCCCGGTTCCAAACTGCTGGAAGCCGAGCTAGAAGAAAAGCACGACGTCTACATTTATGAAGTCGAGTTGCTGACCGCCGAGGGCGTGGTCCGCGAGCTGGACATCGAGGCCGTCAGCGGCCGTTTACTCAAAGACAAGGAAGACTGATCGATGCGATTGCTGCTGGTGGAAGACCACGTGCCGTTGGCCGACGAACTGATGGCCGGCCTCAATCGTCAGGGGTATGCGGTGGACTGGCTGGCCGACGGTCGCGATGCGGTCTATCAGGGCAGCAGCGAGCCCTACGACTTGATCATCCTCGACCTCGGCCTGCCAGGTTTGTCGGGGCTTGAGGTGCTGACGCAATGGCGAGAAGGCGGTTTGTCGACGCCGGTGCTGATTCTCACCGCACGCGATTCGTGGGCCGAGCGCATCGAAGGCCTCAAGGCCGGCGCCGATGATTACCTGACCAAGCCTTTCCACCCGGAAGAATTGCACCTGCGGGTTCAGGCGCTGCTGCGTCGTTCCCACGGCCAGGCCAATCAGCCGACGCTCAAGGCGGCCGGGCTGCACCTTGATGAGGGCCGGCAGTGCGTGACCCGCGATGGTGCCGACATTCAGCTGACCGCCGCCGAGTTTCGCCTGCTGCGCTACTTCATGCTGCACCCCGAACAGATCCTCTCCAAAAGCCACCTCGCCGAACACCTCTACGACGGTGAAACCGAGCGCGATTCCAACGTGCTGGAAGTTCACGTCAACCACCTGCGCCGTAAACTCGGTCGTAGCGTGATCGAAACCCGCCGCGGTCAGGGTTACCTGTTCGGCGGGGCTGCTCAGTGAGGTCGATCCAGCGCCGCTTGAGCCTGGGACTGATCAGCGTCATGGTCGTCGTCGGCCTGGTGCTGGCGCAAACCAGTCTGTGGCTGTTCGAAATGGGCTTGCAGCGCTACCTCGAAGCCGGGTTGCGCGACGACAGCGAAAATTTGCTGGTGGCGCTGGTCCGTGGGCCGCAAGGCTTGCAACTGGATGAGCGGCACCTGTCACCGGCCTATCAACGTCCGTTCTCCGGGCATTACTTCCGCATCGATTTTGCCGACAGCCATTGGCGCTCCCGTTCGCTGTGGGATCAGGAGTTGCCACGGCTGGAGCATCCGGGCCTGCACAGCAACCTGCAATTGGGGCCGGAAGGGCAGCAGTTGCTGGTGTTGCGTTCCGACTATCGACGCCTTGGGCAGTCCATCTCCATCAGCGTCGCGCAGGATTACACACCGGTGCGCGAGAGCTTCAAACGCATGCAGCAAGTGGGCTTGGGATTGGGGCTGGCCGGGTTGCTGCTGATTTTGCTGTTGCAACGCATCACCGTGCGCCGCGCCTTGCGCCCGCTGGAAAAGGCCCGCGAACAGATCGCCCAGTTGCAACAAGGCCAGCGTTCGCAACTGGATGATCAGGTCCCGGTGGAACTCGAGCCGCTGGTGGCGCAGATCAACCATCTACTCGCGCACACCGAAGACAGCCTCAAGCGTTCACGCAATGCCTTGGGCAACCTCGGGCATGCCTTGAAAACCCCGTTGGCGGTGCTGTTGAGCCTGGCCTCCAGCGAAAAACTCGACGCTCATCCCGAGTTGCGCAAGATCCTCAAGGCGCAGCTGGAACAGGTCCAGCAACGCCTCAATCGCGAACTCAACCGCGCCCGGTTGTCCGGCGACGCGCTGCCGGGGGCGTTGTTTGATTGTGATGGAGAACTGCCGGGGCTATTGGCGACGCTGAACATGATTCATGGCGAGCACCTGGCGCTCAGCTACCGCGCACCGGCCGGGTTGCAGCTGCCTTGGGACCGTGAGGATTTGCTCGAACTGCTCGGTAACGTGCTCGATAACGCCTGTAAATGGGCGGATGCCGAGGTTCGTTTGAGCGTGATCGAGACAGCGGGCGGGTTTGAGTTGAGTGTAGAAGATGATGGGCCGGGGATTCCCGAGGAGCAGCGGGCGCAAGTGTTCAGTCGCGGTACGCGGCTGGATGAACAGACGGATGGGCACGGGTTGGGATTGGGGATTGTGCGCGACATCGTCGACACGTGGAGCGGGGTGCTGCGGCTGGACGAGAGCGAGTGGGGCGGGTTGAAGGTCGTGATTGAACTCCCAAAACGTTGAGTGACCTGTGGGAGCGGGCTTGCCCGCGATGGCGATGTAACAGTCAACATAGATGTCGGATGTTATGGCCTCATCGCGGGCAAGCCCGCTCCCACATTTTGATCTTCTGCGGATGAAATAACTGCGTTAAACCCGGAACTGGTCCATCAGACTCTGCTGCTGATTCGCCAGGCTGTTCAGCGACTGGCTCACCCGCGCCGACTCATTGGCCTGCCCCGACAGCGACTCCGTCACGTCGCGAATCGTTGCCACGTTGTTGTTGATCTCTTCCGCCACTGCACTCTGTTCTTCCGCCGCTGAAGCAATCTGCAGGTTCATGTCGCTGATCACCGTCACCGCATCGCCGATCTGACGCAACGCAGTCACGGCCTGGCTGACTTGCTCGACACTGCCCTGAGCCTGACGATGGCTGTTGTTCATCGAACCGACAACGTCCTGGGTGCCGCTCTGCAATTGCTCGATCACCAGGCGGGTTTCCTCGACCGACTCCTGAGTGCGGCGTGCCAGGTTGCGCACTTCATCGGCGACCACGGCAAAACCGCGTCCAGCCTCACCCGCACGGGCGGCTTCGATGGCGGCGTTGAGGGCCAACAGGTTGGTCTGTTCGGCAATCGCGCGAATCACTTCCAGCACCGAACCGATCTTCTCGCTGTTTGCCGCCAGCCCTTCGACTTGCACCATGGCCGCGCTCATGTCGGCGGCGAGGTGGTCGATGCTGGTGGTGGTCTGGTCGATCACGGTCAAACCGCGGCGAGTCGCCTGATCCGCGTCCTTGGCTGCCTGTGCGGCTTGGGCGGCGCTGCGGGCAACGTCCTGGGCGGTGGCGCTCATTTCGTGGGACGCGGTGGCGACCTGATCGACCTGACGGTATTGCTGCTCCATGCCGGCGCTGGTCTGGGTGGCGATGGCGGACGACTGGTCCGCCGTGCTGCGCGCGTCCTGCACCGAGCGTTTGACCTCGGCGATGATCGGTTGCAGCTTGTCGAGGAAGCGGTTAAACCAGCCGGCCAACTGGCCCAGTTCGTCCTTTTTGTCATAGGCCAGGCGCCGGGTCAGGTCGCCTTCGCCGCTGGCGATGTCTTCCAGCATGTGGGCCACGCCGAGGATCGGTTTGGTCACGCTGCGGGCCATCAGCCACACCAGCAACAGGCCGATCAACGCGGCCAGCACGCCGAGGCTGAGCTCGACCAGGGTACCGGTGGTGTTGCTGTCGTCGAGTTGTTTTTTCAGGATCTCGGCCGGGCCGACCAGGACTTTTTCCGGCACGTCGAGCAGCACGCCCCAGGATTTGCCGCCGGGAATCGGCTGGAACGGCGCCAGCACTTTCAACTGGTGATCGTTGTGCAGGCTTTCGGTTTTGCTGCCGCTGGCGAGCATGCGGATCAGCTCGGCGCCGTCGGCCTTGTCCACGGTGTCCAGGCGCTGGCTGAGTTTGCTGGCGTCGGCACTGTAGCCGGCGAGCAAACCGACCGGGCTGAGGATGCTGACGTTGGTCTGGCCGTCATAGAGCTTTTTGCTCGCGCTCTGACTCATGGCCTGCAGGCTGTTGAGGTTGATGTCCACCGACAGCGAAGCGATCACTTTACCGTTGACCATCAGCGGAAACACGATGCTGGTCATCAGCACGTTCTGGCCGTCGATCACGTAGAAGTACGGTTCGATCACGCACGGCTTGAGCGAGGTGCGCGGGCAGGTGAACCAGGCGTTGGCCGGTTCGCCGCTGGGGCCGGTGCTGGTGTCGGCCATGTCACTTTCCGGCAGCGCCATGGATTTCACTTTGCCCGGCGTCGGCTGGGACCAGTACAGGGCGAAACGGCCCTTGTCGTTGCTGCCGAGCTCCGCCTGGCCGGTGAACAGTTCGTCCTTGCCGTCCAGTGCGTTGGCTTCGAACACCAGCGACAGGCCGAGCAGCTCGGGGTTGGCTTGCAGCGCCGACTTGACCTGGCGGGTCAGGTCTTCACGCAGGTCGAAGGCGTCGAGAAAGCGCTTTTCGGCCTGATCGCGCAGGAACAACACCTGACGCGAGAATCCATGGCCATATTGATAGGCGTCCATGAACTGCTGACGAATCAGCAGCGCCTGGTTTTCACCCTGGGATTCGATCCGCGCCTGGGCGGCTTCGTTGAGCATCTCCATGCTTGAGGCTTTCACCATCGCGGAGCTGTGCTCCATGCGGTACAGCGAAAGACCCACCAGCAGGGTCACGATGCCGGCCAGGCAAAGCCCGGCCAGCAGGGTGATTTTCCATTGGATGGAAAGTTGTCTGAGTGACATGGAGACGTCCTTTATTCGATAAATATCTGAGACTTTGCACTGTAACGGCCGTGATCCGGCTTTCTTTATCCATGCGCTCAAATAAGACACGAAACAAAATTTGCTACGGGGATGGTGTTCACTTTGACAAGGCGCCGGTGCTGCGGCACAGTGCGCGCCCTCTAATAAAACCCATTACTTAATCCGCTGGCGGCTCTTCGCAGACTGCCGGCTGAGCTCATTTCGCTTGCCTTGAGGTAACGATGATTAATGCTGTAATCGCCGCGGTCGGCATCATGCTGATCCTCAGCCTGTCCCGTGTGCACGTAGTGATCGCGCTGATTGTCGGTGCGCTGGTGGGTGGCCTGACCGGTGGCCTGGGCATCGACGCCACGCTCAAGGCCTTCAACAGCGGCCTCGGCGGCGGGGCGACGGTGGCGTTGTCCTATGCCTTGCTCGGCGCGTTCGCCGTGGCGATTGCCAAGTCCGGCATGGCCCATGCCCTGGCGGACAAGGCCCTGGCGATGGTCGATCGGCAGCACGCCAGCGGCGGCGGTCAGGTCAAGTGGCTGCTGATCGGTTTGCTGTGGGTAGTGGCCATCGCTTCGCAGAACATTCTGCCGATACATATCGCCTTTATCCCGCTGCTGGTGCCGCCGCTTTTATACGTGCTGACCAAGCTGCAACTGGATCGCCGGTTGATTGCCTGCGTGATGACCTTTGGTTTGATCACCCCGTACATGTTCCTGCCGGTGGGGTTCGGCAACATCTTCCTCAACGAGATTCTGCTGGCCAACGTCGCCCGCAGCGGTGTGGACATCAGCGGCATCAACGTCACCCACGCCATGGGCATCCCGGCGCTGGGCATGGTGTTCGGCCTGGCAGTGGCGTTTTTCAGCTACCGCAAGAAACGTGTCTACGACCTGGCAAAAATCGAGCAAGTCGAACAGGTCGCGGTGCAGTACAACCCGCTGAGCCTGATGGTGGCCGGCGTGGCCATCGTGGCGGCCTTCATTATCCAGTTACTGCTGGACTCGATGATCATCGGCGCCCTGGCCGGGTTCCTGATCTTCTCGGTCTCCGGCATTGTTAAGTGGCGTGAAACCGACGATTTATTCACCGAAGGCATGAAGATGATGGCGATGATCGGCTTCATCATGATCGCCGCATCAGGCTTTGCCGAAGTGATGAAAGCCACCGGCCAGGTGCAGACGCTGGTGGAATCTTCGGCCTCGTGGATCAACCACAGCAAGGGCATCGGCGCGTTGCTGATGTTGCTGGTGGGCTTGCTGGTGACCATGGGCATCGGTTCGTCGTTCTCCACCGTGCCGATCCTGGCAGCGATTTTCGTGCCGTTGTGTGTGCAGCTGGGGTTCAGCCCGCTGGCCATCGTCTGCATCGTTGGCACGGCCGGCGCCTTGGGTGATGCCGGCTCGCCAGCCTCGGACTCGACGCTGGGCCCGACCTCGGGCTTGAACATCGACGGCCAGCACCACCACATCTGGGACACCGTGGTCCCGACGTTCCTGCACTACAACCTGCCGCTGCTGGCGTTTGGTTGGGTGGCGGCGATGGTTTTGTAAACACCACCGATCAACTGTAGGAGTGAGCCTGCTCGCGATAGCGGTATGTCTGTCACATAGATGTTGGATGTGCTGCCGTCATCGCGAGCAGGCTCACTCCTACCAGGGACCTCATTGCCCCGGTAGCTCAACTTTTGGCCCGGCGTGCCGTTAAAGCTTTTAACCACGCCAACAAAACCAAAAGAGTGAACCGTCATGCGCATGAGCCTGAAGGCTAAAGTCCTGTCCCTTGCCGTTCTCCCGGTGTTGCTCTTTGCCCTGGTTATCAGCCTGACCACACTGTTCGTGCTTCAGGAACAGGCGCACAAGGAAGTCGAGGAAACGCGCCAGCGCCTGCTCAACGACGCCAAGGCCACCCTGCAAAGCTACGTGGCCGTGGCCATGACCACCATCAAGCCGCTCTACGACGCCGCCGCCCCCGGCGATGACGCCGCGCGGGCGCAGGTGATCAAGTTGCTGTCGAGTATCACCTACGGCAAGGAAGGCTACTTCTTCGGCTACGACTCCAATACGGTTCGCCTGTTCAAGGCCAACAGCCCCGAAGGCGTGGGCCAGAGCTTCAAGGACAACCGCGATCCGAACGGTGTCTACGTCAACCGCGACCTGGTGAAAGTTGCCAAGGACGGGACGCACTACCTGCAATACAGCTCGCCACTGCCCGGCAACACCCAAGTGCTGGTGCCTAAACTGGGCTACACCGAATACCTGTCGAAGTGGGACATGGCGGTGGGTACGTCGGTCAACCTTGACGGCATCGAAGCGCAAGTCGCGCTGGTGGAAGCCAAGGTTCAGGAGCGCATGGAAGGCGTGCTGCTGAGCATCGTCGGGATTGCCGTGGTGGTGCTGTTGGTGATCGCGGCCGTCGGCCTGCTACTGGCCAACACCATCCTGCGCCCGCTGAACATGATGAAAGCCAACCTCGATGACATCGCGGCAGGCGAGGGTGACCTGACCCGTCGCCTGACCATCACCAGCCAGGACGAACTCGGTGAACTGGCCGGCTCGTTCAACCGCTTTGTTGACAAGATCCACAGCCTGGTGCGCCAGATCACCGAAATGACCACGCAACTGACCGGGCTGGTGAATCAGGTGTCCGATCAGGCCCAGCGCTCGGACCAGGCCATGGAGCGTCAGCGTCACGAGACCGATCAGGTCGCCACGGCGATCAACGAAATGTCGGCGGCGGCGCAGGAAGTGGCGAAAAGTGCACAAAACGCGGCAGTGGCGGCGCAGCAGACCGACGAAGAAGGTCAGGCGGCCAAGCGCGTGGTGGCGGGCAGCATCGTCAAGATTCATGCACTGGTGGACGACATCCGCAGCAGCGGCGTGTCCCTGGACAGCCTGCAAAAAGACGTGTCGTCGATTGTCAGCGTCCTTGGGGTGATCCGTTCGATTGCCGATCAGACCAACCTGTTGGCGCTCAACGCTGCCATCGAAGCAGCGCGCGCCGGTGAAGCCGGCCGTGGTTTTGCGGTGGTGGCTGATGAAGTGCGGGCGCTGGCCAGTCGTACGCAGATCAGCACCCAGGAAATCCAGAGCATGATCGACCGCTTGCAGGCTGGCACCCAATCGGCGGTGGAAGCCATGCGCCGTTCCAGCGAAGCCGGTGACGGCACGTCCGCCCAGGCCAACGAGGCGGGCGCCTCGCTGGACACCATGGCGCAGTTGATCGGCACCATCAACTCGATGAACGCGCAGATCGCCAGCGCTGCGGAAGAGCAGACGGCGGTGGCCGAAGAGATCAACCGCAGCGTGCATCAGATTGCGGTGGCCGTGGACAACGTGGCGGATGAAACCCAGCTCGGCGCGCAGACTTCACGCAGCCTGGCAGACCTCGGCCAGCGCCTGGGCAAACTGGTCGGCCAGTTCCGTATCTGACACCACATATAACCTGTGGGAGGGAGCTTGCTCGCGATAGCGGAGTGTCAGCCAACATCAATGTTGGATGTGCCGCCCTCATCGCGAGCACGCTCGCTCCCACGAGGTTAAACCACCGCAGCCCGAATCTGTCGTCCCAAGGCATCCATCACATCACAACCATCGCGCAACAACATCGCCGCAGCCTTCGCCAATTGCTGCACATCAGCCCCTTTGGCCCGGGTTATGTCCAGACTCGCCAAGCTTTCCATCATCTGCGTCACAGTCAGAAATCGTGAGGCGGCATTGCTGTGCAAGACATCCAGCGGTGCCTGAGTGGAAACAAGTAAAACCGGAACATCACTCTCGTTGTTGGTCATCGGCATATGCGGGTTCATGCATCACCTTCTGATTTTGCCGCGTGCATGCCGTCGATGGAGGCTTAAACCAATGAGCGTGCGGTGCCGAGCATTTGCTGGCTGGCCCAGCGTAGCGAAGCGCCATGTTCCGGCCGTGTGGCGGTAGGGGCTTGATGGGCGAGAGCTTCTGCGCAACTGAGATAGACCGAAGCGTGTTCAAGGGCGTCGAGTAGCGGGATGCCGGGTTGAACGGCGAACAGGTGGTGGTCGACGTGATCGCAGGGGGCGAAAGGGGTAAATTTTGTAGTTGGATTCGTCATAGGTGAAGCTCCGTGAAAGTTCAGAAGAGCTGCCACGAAAACGCCGTCAAACGAATTAGGGTGGCAACTGTGCGCGGGTTGACGGACCGGTCTCACGAACCCGGCGCACCCGAAAGTGCCCCACGCACAGTCGCCATATGCAATGAGCGGGCACAGAGGTGCTCGAGCAAAGGAAGGCTATGCGCGTCGTAAGAATGTCAGGCCGTCAAACCCGATCACGAATGAGTCGTGACAGGTGCGAGGATAGGGAGTGGGGCCAGGGCAGTCAACCGGAGGTAGGTCGGAAACAGCCGCTTTGCTTGTCGGTATTTTCCGGAACCGATAGCGGCGCGAAATACTGGATCAGGATCATGTACTATTCGCGCTTCTCGATGTTCAAAGGAGAGAATTCATGGCAGGAAAGCCAGTAGCGAGACTTGGAGATCCAGGCAGTCACGGCGGAGCAATTACCACCGGATCAAGCCCTATTTTTGTCAATTCCCTACCTATCGCCTTGGTAGGCGACACCTACTCATGCCCCATACACGGCAGCAATCCCATAACAACGGGTGCTCCCCACGTTTTTGGCCTTGGGAAAGAAGTGGCACATGTTGGGTCGAAAACGGCATGCGGGGCCACAATCACAGCCGGCTCCCCCGATACATTTGTTGGTAACGCTGGCTCCAGTAGTACCAGTAGTTTTTTCTCTGAGTTTCTGAAAGAAAGAACCTTTGTTGAGTTTCAACTGCTCAATGAAAAAGAAGAGCCGATTCCCCATGAAGAGTATGTGTTGACACTTTCTGATGGTGTCGTGGTCACTGGTGTTCTTGATGGTGAAGGGTTTGTGCATGTTGCAAATGTTCCTCGCGGAAGTTGCAGCATTAAATTTCCAAAACTTGAAGATACGGAACATCTTTAATGGTTCAGCCTACGAAGACATCTGGTACAAAGCAGGCTGCGAAAAACACGGGAGCCTCAGGTAAAACCACAAAAACAAATACCTTGGTAGTGTCTGGCGCTTATATGGAGATTCTGATCGGTGGTCCATATACACATAATGGAGTTGATCAACCCTTCGGACATGCGGCAATTCATGTTGTGGTGAGTAACAAAAATATCACCTATGATTTTGGCCGGTACGGAGACGTCTGGGGGCCTTTCGATAGTGAAGGCGAGGCCATTTTAAACGTATGGTCCAATTTCAAGGCTTATGTGGCTTCAGAGAAGAGCCTTGGTCGGACAACTACAGGTTTCGTCTATTTTTTGGAGAACTCCAAAGCAGAAGCCGTAATTGCTCATTATGATCAGTTGCTGTCAACAAAAATAAAGATCAAAAAAACAACTGATAACTACGTGCGGTATTTGCTACCCGGCTCCTATC
Organism: Pseudomonas sp. URMO17WK12:I12; assembly: GCF_000514395.1. Lineage (NCBI taxonomy): Bacteria > Pseudomonadati > Pseudomonadota > Gammaproteobacteria > Pseudomonadales > Pseudomonadaceae > Pseudomonas > Pseudomonas sp. URMO17WK12:I12. Next base: position 53,476 of record NZ_AZVV01000017.1, on the reverse strand, counting down.
TACCAACGACTAACAATTGCACGACAGTTTCACTGGAAGGGGCAAAAGTAACAGGTAAGAAAATCGTATCTGAACCTTCCAAGTATATGGATTTGAGAGGGCTTTCATGGGAGAAGAAAATAGCATCCAAAACTCAGTCGAGGACGGCGGACGGCATTTTTATGCCCATGGACGTTCAAGCAATGCTAGAGGGGAATACGGAGGCGCGCTATGACAAGAAAAATGTCTATTAGTAAAAAAACGGGCCTTTGGTTAATTGCAATATTGCTACTTGGTGTGATCTTTTTGGTGTGTGTTTTTTTTAATGATTCATCGAGGTCTCAAAGTATGAAAATGATCAAAACTAAAGAGCCAATGCTCATTGAAGGTCCTGAAGGCGATGAAAACTACTATGTGTTACCGACCGGTGTAACTCTTTACTACGACAAAAGCTTCCCTGAAGGGCATGATCGCTACATTGTCTACTTTAATCATAAGGGCGTGATTGCACATGAAGATGTCCCGATGAAGCCCGAGTACAAGGGGAACTTTGTTGCGCCTCTTTGGATGTCCAATGTTGATGCGGATGCTTTAAAGAAAATGTTTAAGCGTTTTCCTCTATCCAAGGAAGATGTCGCCGCGGCCATAAAGGCCAATGAAATCACCAAAGATGATTTGGCCGATATCATTCGTTCCATGCCGGAGTAATTGCATCCCTTGCAGGGCAGGTCGCTACGGCCTGTCCCAATACGGCACAGGCCCAAAGCACTCGACAAAGAAATCAATCACCGTCCGCACCTTCACCGACAATCGTCGGCTGCCCGGCCACAACACCGCAATCTGTTGCGGCTCCAGGCTGTTGGAGACCTGAAATTCCCCCAGCACCGGCACCAGCGTGCCTTCGCGCACTGCTTCACCAATCAGCCATGACGGAAACATCACCAGCCCCAACCCTTGCTCCGCCGCTTGCACCAGGGTGTCGGCGTGGTTGCCGGTGATCGGCCCTTTGACCGAGTAGGGCGTCCAGTCCTGCTGATCCTTGCGGAAAAACCAGCGTTGCAGGCCGGTCGCGCCTTTGTAAGCCAGGCATTGATGCGCCGCGAGGTCTTCAGGGCGTTGCGGCGTGCCGTGGCGTTCGAGGTAGGCCGGGCTGGCGGCGACTTGAAAGCGGTGCGGCGCGAGGATCCGTGCCTGCATGCTGGAGTCGTGCAGCGGGCCGATGCGAAACAGCAGGTCGGCGCCTTCTTGCAGCGGGTCGATGTAATGGTCGGTTTGCTGGATATCCAGCTGCAGCTTCGGATAGCGCTCGCACAATTGCCCCAGCCACGGCGTCAGGTGTCGTTGGCCGAACACCACGGGGGCGTTGATCCGCACCAGTCCGCTGGGTTCACTTTGCTGTTCCTGCAAGGCTTGTTCGGCTTCTTCCAGTTGCACCAGCACCCGCCGCGCATGATGACCGAGCATGCGCCCGGCTTCGGTGGGCGTGACGGCGCGAGTGTGGCGGTAGAGCAATTGCTGGCTCAGGGCCTGTTCCATTAGCTGGATCTGCCGGGAAATCGAAGAGGGCGCCAGACCCTCGCGCCGTGCCACTTCTGAAAAACTGCCGTGGTCGAGCACAGCGACAAACAGCCGAAGCGCCTTGAACCCGAGTTCGTTGAGACCGTGCATGGTTCATCCTGCTGTGCGGATTACGCAAAAGTGTTGTCAGGATGCTCCCATTTATCGCAAAGCTCTGCCACCGGATAATGCCGGCCATTGTTTCTACAGGCAGGTTTCCTTTATGCAAGCGTCTTCAATCGACACCGCGGTCACACCCGCGACCAAACCAGGGCTGCGGCTATTGCTGTTGCCGTTGGTGATCCTCGCGGGCATGGGCCTTTCCGTGGAGGCGGGGTTACTCGGGCCGCTCGGGGTCCAGGTTGGGCATTTATGGGCGACGTTGAGCATCTTCGGGGTCGGCTCGGCGATTCTGTTTTTGCTGCTGTTGTTCAGCGGCCCGCAACAAGGCCCGGCGTTGAACACTTTGCCGCGCTGGCAATTGATCGGCGGCTTTCTCGGGCCGATTTATGTGGTGGTGCTGACCCTGGCCACGCCGCACATCGGCATTGCGATGACCATGATCGCGATTCTCTGCGGGCAGGTCGGCAAAAGCGTACTGATCGATCACTTCGGCTGGTTCGGCACGAGCCGCAAAAAGGTCAACGGTGAACGCTGGCTGGCGTTGCTGCTGATTGTCGTGGCACTTGTTTTGATCGCTCGGGGTTAATGATGAATCTGATTATTTTGTTGGCCGTGATCGTCGCGGCGGGTGCGGTGCTGAGTGTGCAGGCGGCGATCAATGGCCGTCTGGGCGAAACGGTGGGCGTGTTGCGCAGCAGTTTGCTGACCTTCGTGGTGGGCGCGGTGGTCACCGGTCTGCTGATCCTGTTTTTCGAACCGGCGCAGGCCTTGAGTTTGCTGGACGTGCCGAAATGGCAGCTCAGTGGCGCGCTGTTCGGCGTGGTGTACATGATGGTCATGGTCGGCGCGGTGCCCAGGGTCGGCACAGCGGTGGCGACCGTGGCGGTGATCGTCGGGCAACTGGGCATGGGCATGCTGATCGACAATTTCGGCTGGCTGGGCAATCCGGCCATCAATTTGTCGAACAGCCGGATCGTGGCAATGGTGTGCCTGGGGCTGGCGCTGGTGTTCATGTATCGCAGCAGCACCCGGCAGGCCTGACACAAACTCCTACACTGGTTAGACGGGCCGCGTCTGCGGCATCCCGACGACCACACCAATGGAGTCTGACTCATGATCAGCAGTGACAGTATCTGCGATTGTCCCAAATGCTCGTGCAAGCTGGGCGAGCATCCGATAGCGCGCCACGGTAAGCACTATTGCTGCGAGGCCTGCGCCAAGCACCATGAGCACGGCGAAGAATGCTCCAGCAAGGGCTGCAAGTGTGCTCACGAGAAGTAGTGCATAAAAAAGTGGAGCCTGATCGGGAAGGCCAATCAACCCGAATCAATGTGGGAGCGAGCTTGCTCGCGATAGCGGACTGTCAGTCACTTACCTGTTGAAAGTGCCGACGCCATCGCGAGCAAGCTCACTCCCACAAGGTTCCAGTCGCTTGATCGCCCCCCACTTCATTAACTCGCCGGCCGCCACTTCACATTCTCGACCCCGAATTTCTCCGCCATCGGTTTGCTGGTCTTTTGCACCTTCTCTCGGCCGAATCGCGGGATCCTGCCCACTCCGGCGTCGCAGCTTGCCCAATGCCAAGCTTCCGCGTTGTCCATCTTGTCCAGGCGGATGATGAATGACTTGGGGACGCCATGAAGGGTGTATTCAATGACGAATAGTTTTGCGTTGTTCATAAAGCCCGTATTCCTCCCTGTGGTAATAGAAGGATCATTGGGGTTACGGAAAATTCAGTCTTATTGTCAGACGGTGGCAGCCAGTGGCGACAAGGCCTCGGGCTGGTTACCATGCAAGACCTGAAAACCTCAATGATTGCTGCCCCATGGCCCTTGCCGCGCCCCCTGACCTGAGTGACACCGATGTGCCCGTGCAACCGCTGGCGCGCACTTATCCGCGCGGCCTGTATATCGAGCCGCACGAGCATGTCTGGGGCCAATTGCTGTATGCGATGAGCGGGGTAATGTGGGTTGAAACGCCCCATGAGGCGCTGGTGGTGCCGCCGCAGCGGGCGGTATGGCTACCGCCGGGCATGCCTCACGGGATTCGTGTGGTGTCGGACTTGCAGATGCGCAACATCTACCTGCGGCCGTCCCTGGCCGCCACGCTGGACAACACGGTCCAGGTCATCGAAGTCGGCGGCTTGCTGCGTGAATTGATCGTCGGCTTGGTCGAACAGGGTAACGATGGTGCGCCCGAGTATTACGAAGCACTGGTCGGCCTGGCGCTGTTGGAGCTTAGACGAGCCAGGCGCTCTCTGTTGAAAATCCCGTTGCCGGATGATTCCGACCGGCGCCTGATGAACCTCTGTCAGGCGGTCATGGCCGCGCCTTCGCTGGACATCCCGTTCGAACAACACGCTGAAAACGCCGGTGCCAGCGTGCGCACCCTGGCGCGGTTGTTCAAGGAGGGGCTGGGCATGGGCTTCGCCGAATGGCGACGACAGGTGCAACTGGCGACGGCGGTGGCCGAGCTGATTCAGGGCGTGTCGGTCAGCGCAATCGCCCGCGAGCTGGGCTATTCACCGAGCAGCTTCAGCGACATGTTCCGCCGGGAACTGGGCATCGCGCCTTCACAATTTTCCAGCCATATCCAAACCTTGTAGCAGCTGGGATATGGGTGCTTTGGCCGAAATTCAGAAGCACTTGGCCGGTGCCCGCTGTCACCTCGCACTAGACTTTGGGCCTGTCTTCATTGCCCCCGGAGTCCGCCATGAGCTACCTCATCTCGCTGGTCATCGGTCTGGGCGTCGGTTTGCTCTACGGCGCGCTGGACTTTCGTTCCCCCGCACCACCGGCCATCGCGCTGGTCGGGCTGCTCGGCATGCTGGCCGGTGAAAAGTTGTGGCCCATGGGCCGGCAACTGGTCGCTGGCTGGATCTCCTGAACCGTTCATTTACTCCATGGAAACGCTCATGAAAGCATTGCAGTTCGACAAAACCGGCGACCTCTCGGCCTTGCGCTACGTTGACGTGCCGACGCCCGTTCCCGGCGCCGATGAAGTACTGGTGCAGATCAAGGCCGCCGGCCTCAACCCCAGCGACGTGAAGAACGTGCTGGGACGTTTCCCCTACACCACGCTGCCACGGATTCCCGGTCGGGATTTTGCCGGTGTCGTGGTTGAAGGCCCGCAGGCGCTGATCGGCCAGGCAGTCTGGGGCACCGGGCGTGAACTGGGGTTCTTTGCCGACGGCTCCCATGCGCAATTCGTCAAGCTGCCGGCCAACGGCGTGGCGCTCAAACCGACCCACCTGAGTTTTGCCCAGGCCGCCAGCCTCGGCGTGCCCTACACCACGGCGTGGGATGCGTTGGAGCGCAGCCTGGTGACGGCGCAAACGCGCTTGTTAGTGATCGGTGGCGGGGCGGTGGGCAGCGCGGCGTTGGCGCTGGCCAAGGTACGCGGCGCCCAGGTGCTGGCGGCGGCGCGGCGACCGGAGCAGGTCAAGGAATTGCAGGCTCAGGGTTATCAGACGCTGCAACTGGATAAGCCGGAGGACTTGGGCGCCCAGGTGAACGCCGTGTATCGCGGCGGCGCCGACGTGATTTTCGACACCACCGGGTTCTGGCTGCCGGCCTCGGTTGCGGCCCTGGCAACCTTCGGCCGCATCGCCATCATCGCCGCGCCGGTGGACGGCATGGTGCAACTGCCGGCCCTGGCGCTGTATCGCAAGGGCGGTTCGGTGGTGGGGATCAACTCGTTGCTGTATGGGGTTCAGGCGTGCGCGGCAATGCTTGATCAATTCGGTCAGTTCTTTGATCAGGATTTGTTGCCATTGCCCGAGGGCTTGTTTGAATCACCGCTGGCGGAAGGGCTGGAGCGGTATGCGGAAGTGAATCAGGGCAGCGGTGACAAGGTGATTCTGTTGCCATAACCGGCACTGATGCGGGTTGTGCCGGCCTCTTCGCGAGCAGGCTCATTCCTACAACGGATCTGTGTCGAACACTGGATTTGTGTTCACTGAAGATCAAATGCAGGAGTGAGCCTGTTCGCGATGGCTGTCTATCAGTACCTGCGATGCTCGCGCCTTGCTCCGGCCATGCTCTGCTAGAATCGGCCGCATTGATCCCACAAGGTGCACCCCATGAGCGAGCCGATTCGTCTGACCCAATACAGCCACGGCGCAGGATGCGGTTGCAAAATCTCGCCCCAGGTTCTGGAAGTGATTCTGGCCGGCAGCGGGGCGCAGAACCTCGACCCCAAACTCTGGGTCGGCAATGCGTCGCGCGATGACGCGGCGGTGTACGCCATTGATGAAGAACGCGGGGTCGTCTCGACCACGGATTTCTTCATGCCCATCGTCGACGACCCGTTCGACTTCGGCCGCATCGCCGCCACCAATGCCATCAGCGACATCTACGCCATGGGCGGCGATCCGCTGATGGCGATTGCGATCCTCGGCTGGCCGGTGAATGTGCTGGCGCCGGAGATTGCCCGGGAAGTGATTCGCGGCGGCCGCTCGGTCTGCGACGAGGCCGGGATTCCGCTGGCTGGTGGGCACTCCATCGATGCACCGGAGCCGATCTTTGGCTTGGCTGTGACCGGGCTGGTGGAAAAGCGCCACATGAAGCGCAATGACACGGCCACCGCCGGCTGCCTGCTCTACCTGACCAAGCCGCTGGGCATCGGCATCCTTACCACCGCCGAGAAGAAGGGCAAGTTGCGCACCGCCGACATCGGTCTGGCCCGCGACTGGATGTGCACCCTGAACAAACCCGGCAGCCGTTTCGGCAAGCTCGACGGCGTGACCGCGATGACTGACGTCACCGGGTTTGGTCTGCTGGGGCACCTGGTGGAAATGGCCGACGGCAGCCAACTGACCGCCCGCATTGAATACAACCGCGTGCCGCGTCTGCCGGGTGTCGAGTATTACCTCGAGCAAGGCTGCGTGCCGGGCGGGACATTGCGCAATTTCGACAGTTACGCCAGCAAACTGGGACGACTCCAGGAACTGCACAAACGCGTGCTGTGCGATCCGCAGACCAGCGGTGGCCTGCTGATTGCGGTCACGCCCGAAGGCAATGAACGGTTCCTCGCGGTGGCGGCCGAACTGGGCCTGAACCTGGAACCGATCGGTGAACTGGTTGAGCGACAGACGCACGCGGTTGAGGTGTTTTGATGTCGATCGACTTCACCGATTACCGCGAGATCTTTCTTAACGACCGGCCGATGATGGATGCGCGCGCGCCGGTGGAGTTCATCAAGGGTTCATTCCCCGGCGTGGTCAACCTGCCGCTGATGAATGACAACGAGCGCCAACGCATCGGCACTTGCTACAAGCAACACGGGCAGCAGGCGGCCATCACGTTGGGGCATCAACTGGTGTCCGGCGAGATCAAGGCTGAGCGCATCCAGGCCTGGGCCGATTTCGCCCGGGCGCACCCCGAGGGGTATCTGTATTGTTTTCGCGGCGGTTTGCGCTCGCAGATCGTCCAGCAGTGGCTCAAGGACGAGGCCGGCATTGACTATCCACGGGTCGGTGGCGGCTACAAGGCGATGCGCACCTTCTTGCTCGACACCCTCGATCAGGCCGTTGCCCAATGCGATTTCGTCTTGCTGGGCGGCATGACCGGCACCGGCAAGACTGAGGTGCTGACGCAGTTGAGCAATGGACTGGACCTTGAAGGCCACGCCAACCATCGCGGCTCCAGCTTCGGCAAGCGCGCGACCGGGCAGCCGTCCAACATTGATTTCGAGAACCGTCTGGCGGTGGATGTGCTGAAAAAGCGCGCCCATGGTATCGAGCAGTTTGTGCTGGAAGACGAGAGCCGGGCGGTCGGCAGTTGCGCTTTGCCGTTGCCGCTGTATCAGGGCATGCAGCAGTTTCCGATGGTCTGGCTGGAAGACAGCCTTGAAGGGCGCGTCGAGCGGATTTTGCGCGACTACGTGGTGGACCTGTGTGCCGAATTCATTGGTGTGCATGGCGATGAGGGGTTTGCGCGGTTTTCCGAGCGCTTGCTGGAAAGCCTCAACAACGTGCAGAAACGCCTGGGTGGCGAACGCCATCGGCGGATGTTGGTGTTGATGGAGGAGGCCTTGGCGGAGCAGGGCCGAAGCGGCGCGGTGGACCTGCACCGGGGCTGGATCGAAGGGTTGCTGAGTGAATATTACGACCCGATGTATGCGTTTCAGCGGGAGAAGAAAGGCGTGCGGATTGAGTTTGCGGGAGAGAAGGCGGCGGTTCTTGAGTACCTGCGGGAGCGGGTGAACCCGCAACATTAAGGTCGTTTTGGCCGGCCCCATCGCGAGCAAGCTCGCTCCCACATTAGACCGAGATGTTTATCAAACACGGTCAAAATGTGGGAGCGAGCTTGCTCGCGATAGGGCCCTTTCAGGCACCAAAGATCTTAGAGCAAAGCAGCCCCGATCAACCCGCTAACCACCCCGACCCCCATGGTCATCAGCGCCACACTCACCAGTACCCGCGCATCGAAATCCTTGCGCAGCATCAGCAGCGACGGCAGGCTGATGCTCGGCAGTGTCATCAGCAACGCCACGGCTGGAGCGGTGCCCATGCCCAGGGTCATCATGGTTTGCACGATCGGGATTTCCGCGGCGGTGGGAATCACAAACAACGTGCCGATGATCGCCAGCGGCACCAGCCAGAGCAGGCCGTTGGCCATGGCCCCATCAATATGCGGAAACACCCAGACCCGCACCGCGCCCAGCACCATGACCGCCAGGATGTAGATCGGAATGGTGCTCCAGAACAATTGCCACAGGGTTTTACCCCAGCGCGTCAGGAACGGTTGCGTGTCCTTTTCACTGACTTCGGCGACCGCCTCGACAGCCGCTTCAGGCAGTGTTTCCGGACCGCTGATGCGCTGAGCGACCATCGACACCCCGAACACCAGCACAATCCCCGCGACCAGGCGCAACGCGGTGAACCCCCAACCCAGCACGAACCCCATGAACACCAGGGTTGCCGGGTTGAGCACCGGGTTGCCGATCCAGAAGGCCAGCGCCGCGCCGACCGAGACGTTTGAGCGACGCATGCTCGCGGCCACTGGCGCGGCGCAGCACGAGCACATCATCCCCGGCAGGGCGAACAGGCCGCCGCGCAAGGTCGACGCGAAGCTGGCGCGTCCGAACAGGCGCAGCAGCCAGTCCCGTGGAATCAACACTTGCAGCAGGGAGCCCAGAATCACCGCCAGTACGGCGGCTTTCCAGATCGCCAGGAAATACACCTTGGCATACGTCAGGGCAGCGGCCAGCGGGGCGGTTTGTTCGTCGTTGAGGATGGAGGCGCCGATGCTGTGGTTGTCAGCGGCGATGAAGGCTTTCAGGTAGTAGGGCGACCACTTGACGTAATAGAGGCCAATGCAGGCGACCAGAACGAACAGGGCGGGTTTCCACCAGAACGACCAACCCCGGGCGGGGACAGCTGCGGAAGAAAGTGACATGAAGAGAGTCCAGGCAAAGGGGAGTTGGGTACATGATAGCCCGCCACTTGTCTGCCGTGGTCTTCACTGCGTGTGGGAAGTTGCCGACCGCTTAGGTCGGACACGTCTGCGAGCCGTTATCCAGCCCTTGTTTGTAACTGTGGCTGACGAGGCTGGCCTTGCCGTTGTGCCAGGTCAGGGTCAGTACGTACACCGAATCGTAGTCACTGGACTCCCAGTCCTCGGTGATGTTCTGTTTCTTGCCGACCGCCTCTCCAGCGACCTTGTTGATCAACTCGGGCAGGTAGCCGTGGGACCAGGCGGTGTAGATGATGGCGTTGTGGTACTTGTCGTGAAGCAATTCGTCCGCCAGATCGCTGGTGTCGTTGGCCGAGAACTCGATGTTCACCGGCAAGCCGAGCTTGATCGCGCTGGGGCTGATGGTCATCAGGGGGCGGATGTAGCTGTAGGAATTGTCCAGTTCGCCTTCCTCGACATTGCGCGTCGGGTTGGCGGCAAACACATAGTTGGCCTTGCCGAATTTTTCCGGCAACAAGGTGGCCAGGTCGATGGCGCGGTTGAGGCCCTGGCAATTGAGCTGGCCCAGACCGCCAGCGGGTTTTTCTGCGTGACGCAGGAACACCAGGGTCTGGGTGCCGTCCGCCGGCTGGGCGCGGCTTTCGCTGGACTCCAGCGACAAAAACAATGCGCTCGCCGCCAGCAGCGTCGGCAGGAAAATATACGCACGGTGTTTGAAGCGTTTAGCGAATCTGGACAGGTTCATCATGTGAATAAGGGATCTTCAGCGCATTCAGTTAAGGCTGACAAACCTTTACACCGCCAGCTCCCAGCTTCGGGTGTTTTCCATGTCGTTGGGCCGGTCCGTGTCCGAAAGGGCATTGCTCAGAGTCCTCTGAGCCTGTTTGGTTCGATACCGGCGGGTGCGCGGCACTTTATCGATAACCTTGAACAGGGTGCAGTCAAGGTTATCGACAAGATGTTGCGAAATTATGGACACCCTACACGTAGACGCGTTGGCAAAGGCTGACATCTTTTGATCGTCATCATCAGCGGTTTCGATAACGCGAAAAGATCGCAACCTGCGGGCGCCAATCCTGGATTATGCTCAACGCTTTATTTGGCGATGGAGGCACCCGATGACCGATCTGTCTGCGTTCCCGATTACCCGAAAATGGCCGGCTCAATACCCCGACTGGATCCAGCTGTACTCCTTGCCGACCCCCAACGGCGTCAAGGTCTCGATCATGCTCGAAGAAATCGGACTGCCCTACGAGCCGCATCGGGTGGGCTTCGACACCCAGGATCAGATGTCCCCCGAGTTTTTGTCGTTGAGCCCCAACAACAAGATCCCGGCGATCCTCGACCCGCATGGTCCCGAGGACAAACCCCTGCCATTGTTCGAGTCCGGGGCGATTCTGATTTACCTCGCCGACAAGAGCGGGCAACTGCTGGCGCAGGAATCGGCCGCGCGTTACGAGACGATTCAATGGTTGATGTTCCAGATGGGCGGCATCGGGCCGATGTTCGGCCAGGTAGGTTTCTTCAACAAGTTTGCCGGCAAGGACTACGAGGACAAACGCCCCCGCGACCGTTACGTCGAGGAAAGTAAACGTTTGTTAAAAGTTTTGGATGGACGCCTTGAAGGGCGCGACTGGATCATGGGTGAACGCTACACCATCGCCGATATCGCGACGTTCCCGTGGGTGCGCAACCTGATCGGTTTCTATGAGGCCGGCGACCTGGTGGGCATCAAGGATTTCAAGAACGTCACGCGCGTGCTGGAACGCTTTCTGTCGCGGCCGGCGGTGATCCGTGGGCTGGAAATCCCTAAATAGAGTGCCTCACGAACAAGGAAGATCATGCGTACATTCGATTTCAAGCAAGTAGATGTCTTCAGCCGCGTCGCCCTCAAGGGCAATCCGTTGGCGGTGGTGTTGGGGGCCGACGCACTCAGTGATGAACGCATGGCGGCGTTCGCGACCTGGACCAACCTCAGTGAAACCACGTTTGTGCTGGAGCCGCGCGATCCGCGGGCCGACTATCGCGTGCGAATCTTTACCACCCTGAATGAGTTGCCCTTCGCCGGTCATCCGACCCTGGGCACTTGCCATGCCTGGCTTGAGGCTGGTGGCGTGCCCAAGGGCGAGGAGATCATTCAGGAGTGCGGCGTCGGGCTGGTGCGGGTCCGTCGACAAGGCGCGGAGCTGGCCTTTCTCGCGCCACCCCTGATCAACGCCGGGCCGGTGGACGCCGAACTGGTGGAGCGCGTGCGACGCGGGCTCGGTCTGGAGGTCGGGGTGATTGTCCGGGCGCAGTGGGTGGATAACGGCGCTGGCTGGCTGGCGGTGATGGTCGCGGACCGCCAGCAGGTGCTGGAACTGCAACCGGATCACTCGCAAATGTTGGGCCTGGCGGTCGGTGTGATTGCACCGTGGAATCCCGAGCGTGATGGGGATGAAGCGCAATTCGAAGTACGGGCCTTCATCTCCGGCGACGGCATGCCGGAAGACCCGGCGACCGGCAGTTTGAATGCCGGGATTGCGCAGTGGTTGCTTGCCGAGGGGCTGGCGCCAGCGTCCTATGTGGTCAGCCAGGGCCTGACGATGGGACGGGCGGGGCGCATTCAGGTGGATCAGGTCGGTGATGAAATCTGGATTGGTGGAGCGGTGGTGACCTGTATTTCCGGTACCCTGAAGCTCTAAACCTGTCGGAGTGAACCTGCTCGCGATAGCGGTGTGTCAGTCACATTGACGGTGCATGTGCTATCGCTATCGCGAGCAGGCTCACTCCTACAGGGGGCTGTGTCGATCCGGGGGGATTATTGCCGAGCCGGTAAGGGTTTGTTCTGCACCTGAGGTTTGTGCCTTGTGCCTTGCAGGGCATAAGCTTCACCCCCTACGACGTTAGTCTCATCCTCTGTTTTTCAGGAATGCCCATGTCCAGCCAGTTCCCCGAAGCACGTCCACGCCGTCTGCGCCGCAATGCGAGCCTGCGCAGCCTGTTCCAGGAAACCGAGTTCAGCCTGAACGACCTGGTGCTGCCGATTTTCGTCGAGGAAGAAATCGACGACTTCGTGCCGATCAACAGCATGCCCGGCGTCATGCGCATTCCGGAGTCGAAACTGGCCGGCGAAATCGAGCGCTACGCCCGCGCCGGCATCAAGTCGGTCATGACCTTCGGCGTGTCGCATCATCTGGACAGCAGCGGCAGCGATACCTGGAGCGATAACGGGCTGGTGTCGCGCATGTCGCGGATCGCCAAGGATGCCGTGCCGGAAATGATCGTGATGTCCGACACCTGCTTCTGCGAATACACCGACCACGGCCATTGTGGCGTGATGCACAACCACGAGGTCGATAACGACCAGACCCTGATCAACCTTGGCAAGCAAGCCGTCGCCGCTGCTCGGGCCGGTGCCGATGTGATTGCCCCGTCGGCGGCCATGGACGGGCAGGTCCAGGCGATTCGCCGGGCGCTGGACGCCGCCGGTTTCAGCCAGACGGCGATCATGGCCTATTCGACCAAGTTTGCCTCGGCGCTCTACGGCCCGTTCCGTGAAGCCGGCGGTAGCGCGCTCAAGGGCGACCGCAAAAGCTATCAGATGAACCCGATGAACCGCCGCGAAGCAGTGCGCGAATCGCTGATGGACGAACAGGAAGGCGCGGATGCACTGATGGTCAAGCCGGCCGGCGCCTACCTCGACATCATCCGCGACATCCGCGAAGTATCGCGTTTGCCGCTGTCGGCGTATCAGGTCAGCGGCGAGTACGCGATGATCAAATTCGCCGCGCAAGCGGGGGCGATTGATGAGGACCGTGTGGTGCGTGAAAGCCTGGGAGCGATCAAGCGGGCGGGCGCGGATCTGATCTTCACCTACTTCGCAATGGACCTGGCCCTGGCCGGGATCTAAACCCCACCACATAACCCTGTGGGAGCGAGCTTGCTCGCGATAGCGGACGGTCAGTCACATCACTTTTGAATGTGCTAACGCCATCGCGAGCAAGCTCGCTCCCACCGTTGATTGGTGGTGACTTCAGGGCGTGCCGAAGTACGGCCGGATTCCATGATGGTTGAAGTACCGCTCAATCACCTTCGGATCGGAACACGTCTCGGCAATCGCCACATACGTATCCGGGCGCAGCAGATAAAACCCGTTACGCCCCAACCCCGCTGCTTCAAACGCCGGTCGCCAGTCAAACACATGCAAGGGCAGATGATGCTCGATACACCAGGCGATCATTTCGTCGCTGGTGTCGCCATACACGTGCACCTGCCAGGTCGGATTCCTCAGCGATTCAAAGTTGTCGCCTTCGCCGTCATGCGCCCAAGGCAGGCGATCGCCGCCGTGAACGTGCCCGGCAACGCCGGTGCTTAACGGCATGCCACGATAGTTGAGAGTGATCTGCGAGACCGTGCGAAACAGGAACTCGCGGGACGTTTCAAACGAGGCCATCTTCGGGATCAAAAACGGTGCCAGCCGTGTCCTTAGCACGTCGGCCACGCGTCCCTCGGCGGTGACGAAACTGAACACCCGGTCGGTGGTCGCGACGAGTTTGCGCGCAAAGGCGATGCGCTCGGTTTCGTAGGTGTCGAGGAGTTTGGCCTCGGCACCGCCACTCAACACCGCCGCGAATTTCCACGCCAGGTTGATCGCATCGCCAATCCCGGTGTTCATGCCCTGACCACCGGCCGGGCTGTGAACGTGGGCCGCGTCGCCCAACAAAAAGGCGCGGCCGGTGCGAAAGTGATCGGCCACCCGGTGATGCACGCGATAGGTCGAGAACCAGTTCACCTGCTCGATCTGCACCTGCAGATGTTCGATGGCCCGGCTGCTGACGTCCTCGAAACGCAGGGTTTCAGCCCGGTCGGCGCGCTCGTCGCGCACGGTGCCGATCAACCGCGCGCGCCCGCTGCCGGCGAGCGGAAACACGGCGAGGAAGTCCGCTTCATCAAGGTCCACGTGCAGTTCGCCGTTGAGTGCCGGCCCGCTGGCCTGCACATCCGCCACGTAGAAAATCTGTTGGTAGGTGCCACCGGGAAACCCGGTGTCCAGCTTTTTACGCACTATCGAACGGGCACCATCACAACCGGCCAGGTAACACGCCTGGCAGGTTTCCTGTTGGCCATCGGGCAGGCGCAAGTGGGCGGTGATGCCATCGCCGGTTTCCTCGAAGTCCTCCAGTTCGGTGCCGCGTTCCACCTTGATGCCGAAGGTTTCAAGACGCTCGATCAGTAAGCGTTCGTGCTGGTCTTGTGGAAAGATTTCCATGAACGAATAGGGTGTCAGGCCTGCGCCGATGTTGCTCAGTGGCAATCGTGCAACCGATTCACCGCTGACCCAGAAATTTGCTGCCGCCACGCGATGGCCGTTTTGCACCACGGCTTCGCTGAGCTCGAGCTGGCGATACAGCTCCAGCGTGCGCGCCTGGACTGCCAGCGCACGCGACGTGGTGCCGGGCGCCGACGTCTTGTCGATAATCCGCACGCGGATCCCCAGTTTGCTCAACCACAGCGCCAGGACCAGCCCGGTCGGGCCGGCGCCGACGATCAGTACGTCGCTACGGTGCATGAGCCTGTCTCCTCGGTGACTGGCTCAAGTATGGTTCAGGCGCAGTCGGCCGGAAGGCTGACCGCCCAACGGAAAAAGGCCCCGCTGACATGACGATGGAACAGGGCGCGGCCGCAAGAGTCATAGCCTGCGCCATGCCATTGGTCGTATGGTTAACCCGGCTCAACGGATTTGATGGAGCACCATGCAAGCCAATCGATTGATCATGGGCGGCGCGGCGCTGTTGCTGCTGGCCGGTTGCGGCACTCAGCACCCGCAGGAACAGCCCGCGCGCCCGCCCGCCGAGGTCAAGGCCGAAATCGTGCGCTTGCTGCCGGCCAAAACCACGGATCGCCAAGGGTGGGCCACGGACATCTACGCCGCCTTCGCCGCCCAGAATATTTATCCGTCCACGCAAAACCTGTGTTCGGTGCTCGCCGTGACCGAGCAGGAATCCACCTTCCAGGTCGACCCGCCTGTGCCGGGCCTGGGCAAGATCGCCCGGGACGAAATCGACCGTCGCGCCGCTAAAGTCCACATCCCCAGCCTGTTGATCAGCGGCGCGCTGCAGGTGAAGTCACCCAACGGCAAAAGCTACAGCGACCGCCTCAACGCGGCGCGCAGTGAAAAGGAACTCAGCGCGATTTTCGATGATTTCATTGGCATGGTGCCCTTGGGCAAGACCCTGTTCGGTGGCTTCAATCCGGTACACACCGCCGGGCCGATGCAGGTCAGTATCGAGTTCGCCGAACAGCAGGCGAAGAACTATCCGTACCCGGTGGAAGGCTCGATTCGCCACGAGGTATTCACTCGGCGCGGCGGCATGTACTTCGGCATCGCCCATTTGCTCGGTTATCCGGTGAGCTACACGCAACCGTTGTATCGCTTCGCTGATTTCAATGCCGGTTGGTACGCCAGCCGCAATGCGGCGTTTCAGAACGCGTTGAGCCGGGTGTCAGGCATCCCGTTGGCGCTGGATGGCGACTTGGTCCGGTATGACTCGATCATGCCCGGTACCACGGAAGTGGCGGTGCGCAGCCTTGGCAAGCCGTTGGGGATGCGCAATACGACCATTCGCAATCAATTGGAGGAGGGCAAAAGCCTGAAATTCGAGGAGACGGAACTCTACCGGCGAGTGTTTGCGTTGGCCGATCAGGCCGAGGGCAGGGCATTGCCTCGTGCCGTGTTGCCGGGGATCGAACTGCAAAGCCCGAAAATCACCCGCAAGCTCACCACGGCATGGTTTGCCAAGCGCGTCGATGAGCGTTATCAGCGTTGCATGAAGCGGGCTGGCCAGTAACCCTGATCGAACCAGAGGCGTAAAAAAACCCGGCGGGTCAGGCCGGGTTTTTCATTGAGTACTGCGGTAAACCCCTGCATTTATGCCGCGCGGCTTTCGATCAGACGGTCGGAACCACCTTCGGCAACGCGGTTCTGCATCAGATGATCGGAGCCATCAGCGGCTACGCGGTTCTCGATCAGATGGTCAGAACCATCAGCAGCAACGCGGTTTTCCATCAGATGATCCGAACCATCAGCAGCAACGCGGTTTTCCATCAGATGATCCGAACCATCAGCAGCAACGCGGTTTTCCATCAGATGATCCGAACCATCAGCGGCTACACGGTTTTCGATCAAGCGATCGGAACCCCCTTCAGCCACTCGGCTTTCAATCAGGCGATCCGAGCCGCCTTCAGCGACCACAGGTTGAGCAGAGGTTGCGGCAAAAGCGTTAACTGCAAAGACCGAGAAAGCGATAGCGAGGATAGTTTGGCGTTTCATGATGGTGTGCTCCGGGGTGCTTATGGGTTGGTATGGAGCGGATGTTACGCCGAGGATTTTTTATGAGAACTTCATTGATGTGATGGTGAACATCGACAGTATTGATAGCCCCTGTGAGTCGCCCCACGCGGGCGTGATGGTTCAGTCGTCGGATGGTACGGGTAGGGCGGATCGACGCTTCTACACTGATTAGCTGGATCACCACGACCGGCAGGTGACGCCTCTCATGACCCCATTCCCGTCTCGCCAGGAGGCCGCACCATGTATCAACTTTATGGACACCAGAATTCCGGCGCGGCGGCGATAGAAGCGGCGCTGGAGCTGTGCGAAATTCCTTATCGCTTCATCGACGTCGAGTTGTCCTCGGAGGCAGCCCAGGCACTGGAGAAGCTCAACCGGCTCAAGCAGATTCCAACGCTGCAGCTGCCCGATGGCAGCATCCTGACCGAAAGTGCGGCGATCCTGATTCATCTCGGGCTGACCTTTCCCAAGTCGAACCTGTTGCCGACACTGCCCGCCGACCGCGATCAGGCGATCCGCGGCCTCACGTACATCGTCAGCAATTGCTACGCAGCCATCGGCATCATCGATTACCCCGAACGCTGGCTGGCCGAGACGGATGAGGCGTCCAGGCAAAACCTCATGGCCGGCGCCCGCGCGCGATTGCACTGGAGCTGGGAGGTGTTTGCCGATCAGTTTTCCGGCGAGCTGTATCTGGGGGATGAGACGCCGGGCGCACTGGATGTGCTGGCGGCGGTGGTGTCGCGGTGGGCCGGCAGCCGTGAGCATTTACGCAACACCCGTCCCGGTTTTTTCGCGTGGCTGGAGCGCATCGACCGGCACCCGACACTGGCCCCGGTCTTCGCGCGGCATTGGCCAGTGTGAACACCGAATAACAACCTGCTCGCGATTGCGGTGTATCAGTCAGCCTATTCATTAACTGACATACCGCTATCGCGAGCAGGCTCACTCCTACATTTTGATCCAGGGTGTCTTCGGATTACTCGCCGCGGATGTACTGCTCCAGCTGGCGAATCAGTTCGGCCTGTTCGGCAATCGCTTCCTTGACCAGGTCGCCGATCGACAGCAAGCCAATCAACTTGCCGTTCTCCACCACCGGCAGGTGACGCAGGCGTCGGTCGGACATGATGCCCAGGCAGGTGTCGACGGTTTGATGGGTGTCCACGGTGATCACCGGGGACACCATGATGTCGCGCACCGGCGTGCCCACCGAAGAACGGCCATGCAGCACCAGTTTGCGTGCGTAATCACGTTCACTGATGATGCCCAGCACCTCGTCATTTTCCACCACCAGCAAGGCGCCGACGTTTTTCTCGGCCATCTTCATCAGCGCTTCCAGCACCATGTGATCAGGTTTGATCTGGTGCACTTCCTGATTCTTCTGATCTTTGAGCTTGAGCAGTTGGGCGACGGTTTTCATGGTGGCTTCTCGGGTGTTGTCGTTGTTCTTGAAGAATCGTAGACCCAAGCGCTGAGGGCAAGAGTGAAAGCGGCAGATAAGACTCAAAAAACGCCATTCAGCGGTATTTTTTCGGTAAACCGCGGTTAAACCCTATGAGAAAGTCGAAAGTGGCGCGCATGACCCGCTGCCCCTTGATGACGCGTAGAATTGCCGCCTGAATCAAATCGAGAGGTTGCAGTGGTGGATTTACAGCAGGGCTTCGTCCTGACCCGGCATTGGCGCGACACCCCGGCCGGCACGGAAGTCGAGTTCTGGCTGGCGACCGACAGTGGTCCCCGGCGCATCCGCCTGCCTCATCAGCCGTCGGTGGCGTTCATTCCAGCCGCCCAGCGCGAACAGGCGCAAGAGGTGCTGCGCGGCGAGAAAGACGTCGAACTAAAGCCCCTGGCCCTGCTGGATTTCGAGCATCGTCCGGTGCTCGGCCTGTATTGCCAGCAGCACGGTCAGTCGATGCGCCTGGAAACCGCGCTGCGCAAGGCCGGCGTCGAGATGTTCGAGGGCGACGTTCGCCCGCCCGAGCGCTACATGATGGAACGGTTCATCACCGCGCCAGTGATCTTTGGTGGGTCGCCCGATGCGCAAGGCCTGCTGCTCGACGCGCAGATGAAACCCGACCCGAAATACCGGCCCAACCTGCGGCTGGTCTCGCTGGATATCGAGACCACCGAACAGGGCGAGTTGTATTCCATTGCCCTGGAAGGCTGCGGCGAGCGCCAGGTGTACATGCTCGGGCTGCCCAATGGTGACGCCAGCGCGGTGGATTTCCAGCTTGAATACTGCGACTCGCGAACCGTGCTGCTGAAAAAACTCAACGAATGGTTTGCCCGCCACGACCCCGACGCGATCATCGGCTGGAACGTCGTGCAGTTCGACCTTCGCGTCCTCCACGAACACGCCCGACGCCTGGGCGTACCGCTCAAGCTTGGGCGCGGCGGCGAAGAAATGCAGTGGCGCGAACACGGCAGCCGCAACCATTACTTCGCGTCAGCCGCGGGGCGCCTGATCATCGACGGCATCGAATCCCTGCGCTCGGCAACCTGGAACTTCCCCTCGTTCAGCCTGGAGAACGTCGCGCAAACCTTGCTCGGTGAGGGCAAGGCGATCAGCACGCCGTACCAGCGCATGGACGAAATCAACCGCATGTTCGCCGAGGACAAACCGGCCCTCGCCACTTACAACCTCAAAGACTGTGAGCTGGTCACACGGATTTTCGCCAAGACCGAACTGCTGACCTTCTTGCTGGAGCGCGCCAGCGTCACCGGTTTGCCGGCGGACCGCAGCGGTGGTTCGGTGGCGGCGTTCACTCACCTGTACATGCCGCTGATGCACCGTCAGGGCTTTGTCGCGCCGAATCTGGGCGGCAAGTCACCGCAGGCCAGCCCCGGCGGTTTTGTCATGGACTCGCAGCCGGGCCTGTACGAATCGGTGCTGGTGCTCGACTACAAAAGCCTCTATCCGTCGATCATCCGCACCTTCCTGATCGACCCGGTGGGGCTGATCGAAGGCTTGCAGCATCCCGAAGACAGCGAGTCCGTGCCGGGTTTTCGCGGGGCACGTTTTTCACGAACCCGGCATTGCCTGCCGGCCATCGTCGCCCGGGTCGCCGAAGGCCGCGAAACCGCAAAACGCGAACACAACGCGCCACTGTCTCAGGCGCTGAAGATCATCATGAATGCCTTCTACGGCGTACTCGGCTCCAGCGGCTGCCGTTTCTTCGACACACGGCTGGCGTCGTCGATTACCTTGCGTGGCCACGAAATCATGCTGCGCACCCGGCAACTGATCGAGGCCCAGGGCCACACGGTGATCTACGGCGACACCGACTCCACCTTTGTCTGGCTGCGCCGCGCCCACGGTCAGGAGGAGGCCGCGCAGATTGGCCACGCGCTGGTCGACCACGTCAACCAGTGGTGGCGCGAACATGTGCATGCGGAATACGGGCTGGAAAGTGCCCTGGAATTACAGTTTGAAACCCACTACAAACGCTTTCTGATGCCGACCATCCGTGGCGCGGAGGAGGGCAGCAAGAAGCGTTACGCCGGCCTGGTGACCCGCGCCGATGGCACGGATGAAATGGTCTACAAAGGCCTGGAAACCGTGCGCACCGACTGGTCGCCACTGGCCCGGCAATTCCAGCAGGAGCTGTACTCGCGGATCTTCCACCGCAAGCCGTATCAGGACTACGTGCGCGATTACGTGCAAAAGACCCTGGCCGGCGAGTTCGATGATCGCCTGATCTACCGCAAGCGCCTGCGCCGTACCCTCGACGACTATGAGCGCAACGTGCCGCCCCACGTGCGTGCCGCGCGCATCGCCGATGACTTCAACGACCGCCAGGGCCGTCCGCGTCAGTACCAGAACGGCGGCTGGATCAGCTACGTGATCACCGTTGCCGGGCCCGAACCGCTGGAGATTCGCAGCGCCCCGATCGACTACGACCATTACGTCACCCGGCAACTGCAACCGGTGGCGGACGCGATCCTGCCGTTTGTCGACGATGACTTCTCAACCCTGATTGGTGGGCAAATGGGCCTGTTTTAAGTCCAGCAATGAAAGCGTCCAGTCATCCCGTATGCCGTGGAAATACTGTTCAAGGGCCTGGTCAAAGAGGCTGTTGTCCGGAGCGACCTGGGCAAACAGCGTCATTGAAGAGTGGAACTTGAGGTCATCGGGATGACCGAAAATCTCGGCGATCGAGCGCTGTTTGATGTTCAGGACCAATTGCGTGCACGTCCGCAATCGTGGACCCAGCAATGAATGCTGCAGATACGCCGCGGCTTCCTCTTTGGAGCGAATGGCAAAGTATCGGGACATTTCGCTGCCCCCCAACCCGGCAAGCTGCGGAAAGATGAACCACATCCAGTGACGGCGTTTTTGACCGGCACTCAGTTCTTCCTGAACCCACTCAAAGACCGGGTCTTGAGCCTGGACGAAACGTGGCAAGTTAAAAGCATCGAGCTGATCGGTGCTTCGCATGCAGAAACCCTCTGCCAATACGGCGATGGCTCAGACCATGGCCAATCGCTGTTTGTGTTGTGGCGCGTGAAACGCGTGGTCCAGCACCTCCAGATCCCCGGGTTCGAGCCGCACTTGCGCGGCTTGCGCATTCAATTTCACGTGTTCAGGTTTGACCGCTTTGGGGATGGCGATCACGCCGGGCTGCCGCAGGATCCATGCCAGCGCCACTTGAGCCGGTGTCACCCCGTGATGGGCGGCAATTTTTACCAGCGTCGGATGCGTCAGCATTTCACCGCCCTGGCCGATAGGGCAGTACGCCATCAACGGCAGCTGGTGTTGTTGGCTCCAGGGCAGCAAATCAAATTCGATGCCGCGCTCCTCCAGGTTGTAGAGCACCTGATTGGTGGCGCAGGTTGATGAGTGCAGTTCATGCAGGTCGTCCAAGTCGAAATTGGACACACCCCAACGGCCAATCTTGCCGTCTTCACGCAGGCGCTCGAAGGCTTCGACGGTTTCCTCCAAGGGGTACTGGCCGCGCCAGTGCAGCAGGTACAGATCGATGTAATCGGTTTTCAAGCGCCGCAGGCTGCGTTCGCACGCCTGGGGAATGCCTTGGCAACTGGCGTTGTGCGGGTAGACCTTGCTGACCACAAAGACCTGGTCACGCAGACCGCTGATGGCTTGCGCGACCACCTCCTCGGCGCCGCCTTCAGCGTACATTTCCGCGGTATCGATCAACGTCATGCCCAGCTCGATGCCCTGGCGCAGGGCCGAGACTTCTTTAGCGCGCGCCGAATGATCTTCACCCATGTGCCAGGTGCCCTGGCCAATGACCGGTACGTTGACGCCGGCCAGTTCAAGGAACCGCATGAAAACCTCCTGTGTGCAACACGGTGGATACCTAGTTGGCAGCAAAATAACCCGGTGGTTCCCTCCAGCGCCATCTTCCAGGTAAAAGCGAACATGACGAGATATCACCTTTGGGCAGGCAGGCGCCTTCGCTCACGGACCACCGGCACTGCACTTTTTTGGTATTGACGGCTCTATCCTTGGGCAGCCGGCGGCGATCCCCACCGCTGGCCCATGCCCAAGTTCAAGAACCCATGGCTCGAGTGTTACCCCGCATCACCCCACCGATCCGCCGCCGCTGCTTGTTTCTGGCTGGCTTGGCGATGTTCTTTGTCAGCGGTTGCAGCCAGCAACAGGGCAATGACATTGTCAGCCAGTTCCGCGAAGGCCGTCCCCAGGAATTTCTGCAGACCAGCGTCGACCGCATGGCCACGCTGACGATGCGTGACAACCTCGACAGCCTCTATTTGCTGATGAGCAAGCTTTACCTGCGCAACCCCGAGGAGCTGAAAAAATCCGGCTTCCTCGATGCCCGAACCGCCGGGAAGCAAGTGCGCATGGCCATCGAGCAGCAACAGCCACTGCCCACCCTCGGTGGCAAAAAAGACCTGGCGGCGCTCAGGTTTGCCATGAGCCCGGAGTTTCTCGGTGACCGGGTCGGTGCTTTCATCTATGCCATCGGCAGCATGCTGGTAACCGCTCACGGCAATCGCCTGGAGTTCTACATGACGGACGCGATCAACCCGACGTTCGTCAACAACGCCGCGCGCAACATCGAGATCGCCACGTGGATTCTCAGCCAGCGGCAAAATAAACAAGGCGAACCCTTGCTGTTCTCCAACGAGATCTCGGAGGAGGGCAGCAACCTGAGTTTCGCCGTGGAGTTCGGCAAGATCGTTGCCCGGCTGGATTTGCTGACGCAGATGCTCGACGAACGCTACCGGCGCATCGGCTTGAATTATGCGCAGAGCCTGCTGTTCCTGAATTTCCTGCCGGTGCAATAAACCCCGACACAGCGCCTACAGGGGAATGGATGTTGTTATGTCTTGGATATAACGATAGTTCGCATCGATATAAGTGGTTATAAGAAAAATCGCTATGCTGCGGGCCAGATTTCTTCTGCGGTCTTTGTGGACGTCTCAATGGATTTAGTGAACATCGGGTTGATCGTTGCCGGGTTGGTGGTTGGCTTTATTGTCGGCATGACGGGCGTCGGTGGTGGGTCGTTGATGACCCCGATTCTGCTGTGGTTCGGCATCAACCCCGCGACAGCGGTCGGTACCGATTTGCTCTACGCGGCGATCACCAAATCCAGTGGCGTGCTGGTCCACCGGAAAAACAACAACATCGACTGGGCGATTACCGGCTGGCTGACCCTTGGCAGCGTGCCGGCGGTGGCGTTGACGCTGTGGTTCCTGAGCAGCTTGCACACCGCGCCTGAAACCATGAATGCCATCATCAAGCAGGCACTGGGGTTCGTCCTGTTTGCCACGGCATTGGCGATTCTGTTCAAGAAGCGCCTGCTCGATTTCGCTCACAAGCGCGCCGGTGGCAACTACAACCCCAGTGGCAAACGCCTCAACGGCATGACGGTGATCACCGGCCTGGTGCTGGGCACCATGGTTGCGCTGACGTCCATCGGTGCGGGCGCCCTGGGCACCGTGGCCCTGTTTATCCTGTATCCGCTGCTGCCGACCCGTCGCCTCGTCGGGACCGAAATCGCCCACGCGGTGCCGTTGACACTGGTCGCCGGGCTTGGCCATGCGAGCATGGGCAACATGGACTGGCACGTGCTGGGATTCTTGTTGATCGGCTCGCTGCCGGGGATCTGGTTGGGCAGTCATTTGACCGGCAAGATTTCCGATGAAGTGCTGCGCCCTTGCCTGGCGACGATGTTGATGCTGATCGGTTACAAACTGGCGTTCTGATTCCGATTGAATCACCCCGCTGCTTATCTGCGATGAGATTAGCCCCGTCTGTTGCGCAATGACCGCCCTGACCTAAGCTTGGGTCAAGGCGAAACACAATTGCGGTGCGTCACCCGGAACGAACGCCGCGATGCGCAATCATTAGAGCGTGGTTATCAAAAGGAGATGCGCATGCTCATCAGGTTTTTGACCCTGACAACCTTGCTGGCTTTCGCCGGTCCCTTATTCGCAACCGAAAGTGATTCACCGCTGGATACCGACAAAGGCCGGTTCCGGCCCTTGATTGTCATTGCACCCAGCACCGTCGATCCGGTCTGGGTCGGGCTGAAAAAGTCACTGGACGATCCGGCCAACAAGGACGGGATCGCCCAACGCAAAATCCGGGTGTATAGCGTGCTGAATATGTTCGGCCAGCGCGACGGCGAGGACCTCGGTCAGCAGGACACCATGGCGCTGATTCGCTCCCTGAAACTCGGTGCGGGGGCGTTGCCCAAAGTGATCCTGATCGGCAAGGACGGCGAGAAGAAGCTTGAGAGTTCGGGGGCTGAGTCAAAATCGGTCGATTTGAAGAAAGTGTTCGACACCATCGATGCCCTGCCAGCAGCCGAAAAAGAAGCCACCGCGCCGCCGGTAGTGACCCCACCTGCCGAGGCTGAGCCGGTCAAAGGCGCTAAAGGGGCCAAGGCCACCAAGAATGGCAAACTGGCCAAACCAACCAAGCCCCCTGAAATGCCGGATGACTGACACCCCACCGACCCTGTAGCAGCTGGCGCAGCCTGCGTCCGGCTGCGCAGCAGTCGTAAACCCTGAGTACGCGGTCTTCCTGAAACACCGCACCGCTTGATTTCACGACTGCTTCGCAGCCGGACGCAGGCTGCGCCAGCTGCAGGGTGTGGTTACCAGTTATAGCGATACCCGACCGTCACCGCCCACGGCTGCTCGATGTCGCTGCCATGGGTGTAGCCCACTTCCGCAAAGAAGCTGTGTTTGTCCGCCGCCTTCACCGCAACGCCCGCGCCAATCTCGGCGCGTGAACCCGGCAAACGGCTGTACAGACATCATCGCGTCCTGTTCGACATCCGGGCCATTGCTGGCGGTGTAACGCCCACCGCTGATGCGCGCAACTTGCAATCCCGCCTGCGGTTCGACAAACCAGCCCTGACTCAAATCGAAAGCCTTGCCGACTGGAGCTATCAGCACTGACCGCGTGGTGGACAGGCTAAAAAGCGGGCGATCCTACCCGGGTTGTAGGTGGTGGGGATGTAATCTCGAAGGGACGTCCTCGGACGCAGTGCGCTGGCCTGCACAGGCGTCGGACATTTCCTGCGAGACGTATCGTACTCCATGAACTGGTGCGCCAACCCACCTACCGATACCTTTGTCGGGCCGCTGCAAAATCAGCGGTCGGATGTGGAAGTCCGGTGGTTACCGAGAGAGCATGTGCCTCTAAACACCTGTTGGCTTTTTTTTTATGCCAACATTGTTGCTTATGGCGGCTGTGCGCAGGAGCACGATTGCGTGCACTGGGTTTCTCTCGGTATCCCGGACTTCCAAACCTGCGTACAGCTGCCACCCTCTCTGTGGAAGTGAGATCGGCAGTTTTCTTAAATTACCGAGGTTCTTCGCACATGAAAAAATTAAGTCCCAATCCCCCTTATCCCCGGCCGATTCAGATCCTGTCGATGCCGTTCCACTTTCCGAAATCACCGAGCCTGCCGTCAGCGCTCGCTTGCGAAACCCCAGTCATACCGACCCGATCAGCCACGTATTCACGATCACTCCCGGCGTCGATTCCACAACTCTGCTAAGCCATGCCTGCGAAACTCTGGCATCACTGAATGTCCTGATTACAGATCTGGCCTGCAAACTGGAAGGCTCAAAGCGTAACGTCGCGCTCTCGATTCAGCAGTTGGCGGTCATTGCCGAGTTGTTGGTGAACCAGGCGCTGGATAACGTTGATCCACCCGAAGGTGCGCCTGTCGTTCAGCCACCGATACGGCATTGAGAGAGGAGATCACTGATGGCCAGATATATGCCGATTACGGGCATCGATTGCCAAGTTGCGTCGTTGCTGATTGATACGGATGCGCCGGTGGATGTGTTGCATGACACTGCGGCCTATCGCATTCGTAGCGTGAGCCAACAGCTGGAAACCTTGTCCGTGGGCGAGGGGATGGGCCGTGATGCTCTGTTGCTTCAGGATTTTGCGCGGGTGTTGGCGATTCCGCTGTGTGACGGTTGTGATTTGATGGACGTGATCGGGCGACGATTGCAGTCGCAGTAACAACAATGGGCGATCCAGGTGATCGCCCATTTTTTTTGCGTGTGAAGTATCCGCCTTCACGGGCTTCGGAAAATTCCTTCAAGTTGTGTCGCACTTGATGAACTGGTGTCTGTCAGCCCGCACCGCTAGCCTTCATGGATGTCCGCGACATTGAAGGACCCAAGGATGAAAACACCCGTGAAAAAGGAGCCTCGCCTGTGAAAAAGTTCAGCAAGCCTCAAGGAGACACCCCTGACAATACCAATCATCCCGCGTCTGTGAAGCTGTGTGGCACCGCCGACGTGGCGGTCATTCCACGCCCCAGGCCTGTTTCCTCGCCCCAGCCTATATTCACCATTGCCCCCGGCGTCGACACGCGGACGCTACTCAAACAAGCTTGCGATACCCTCGCGTCGTTGACGGCCCTGCTTGAGAACTTTGCCGCCAAACTGGAAGGGCCGAACCGCGGTGAAATATTTTCGATCCAGCAGTTGGCGATGGTCGCCGAGTTGTTGGTGAACCAGGTGCGGGAAAACCTTGCGGCGGACAGGGAGGCGTCTGCCGGTGAGCCAGAGACCCGGCATTAAGCAGGCGTAAGAACGAAAATGGGTGACCTCAAAGGGTCACCCATTTTTTGTTTTGTAGCCGCTGTCGAGCTCCGGCGAGGCTGCGTTCGGCTGCGAAGCAGTCGTAAAATCAGGCAACGCGGTGTTTCAGAAAGACCGCGTGTGCAGGGTTTACGACTGCTACAGAGCCGAACGCAACCTCGCTGGAGCTCGATAGCGGCTACAGAGGGCTCGTGTTGCTTCCGGTTATTCGCTCAGGGCATTCAATATCGTGTGGGCAATTTTGATCCGTTCCGGGTTCGGGTAGTTTTTGTTGGCCAGGATCACGATGCCGATGTCCTTCGAGGGCACAAACGCAACGTAGGCACCGAAGCCGCCCGTGGAGCCGGTTTTGTTGAGCAGCACGTTTTGCGGTGGCTGCTGCGGCGGGTTCAACCACTTGACCTCGTGAGCTTCCATTGCCATCTCGGTCGAGTTGCCGGCGAGCAGCCGATCCAGCGTGACCGGATAAGGGTAGAACTCCCAACCCAGCCCCTGTGTCATTTGACCCACCGTGTAATAACCGGTGTGAGTGGTGGCGATGGCTTGCTGCAATGGCTTTTCCAGTCCTGCCGGTTTCATGTTCGCTTCAACATATCGAATCAGGTCCGAGGCACTGGTTTTCACGCCGTAGGCTTCGGAATCCAGCGCGCCCGGCTCGACACGTACCGGCTTGTCGTCCTTGTTGTAACCCTGAGCGTAAAGCCCCATCTGCGCTGGCGGGACCTTGAGGTAGGTGTGCTTGAGGCCCAGTTTTGGCAGCAAGGTTTTTTCCATCAGGTCATCGAACGGCTGGCCCATGCTGTGGGCGGCAAGATAACCGAACAGCCCTATGCTTGGGTTCGAATACAGGCGATGGGTGCCAGCAGGGTAAACCGGTGTCCATCGCTTGAAGTAATCGAGCATCGTGTCGGCATGGTCAGCGTCGTCGGGGAATTGCAGCGGCAACCCGCCAGCGGTGTAAGTGCCCAATTGCAACACACTGATGCGATCGAACGCACTGCCTCGCAATGCCGGCAAAACGGTACTGGCAGTATCGGACAGGGACAGTTTGCCGTTGGCCTGCGCATACCCGGCCAGCGTGGCGGCGAAAGTTTTACTGACCGAACCGATTTCGAACAAGGTGTCCTGGCTGACCGGTTTGCGATTCTCTTTAGAGGCCACGCCGTAATTAAAGTAATGCTGCTGACCGTTCTGGGTGATCGCGACGGCAAGGCCGGCGATGTTCTGTTGCTGAATCACGGGGCCGACGGCGGCGTTGACCACAGATTCGAGTTGTTGGTCGGACGGGGGCGCGGCAATACAGGATGCCGCGCCGAGGATAAGGGCGAAAGCACCATAGGATGCAAGCCTTGGCAATTTGTTTGTGTACATGTCAGATCCACTCTTCATGAGTTGTGTCGATGGTAACCCGCTACACTCCATGCGCTCTTGCAAATCGGGTTGCCTGATAGGCGAGCCAAATCTAGGCAGTACGCCTAGCGTCGACAAACGACGATATTTCGGGTGAGCCATTAGAAAAACTATGGAGTTGGCATGATTCGTCCTCACTTGCCGCTGAATGCGTTGCGCGCTTTCGAGGCCTCCGCACGCCATTTGAGTTTTACTCGGGCGGCGGTGGAGCTGTTCGTTACGCCTGCGGCGGTGAGTCATCAAGTCAAAAGCCTTGAAGCCCAACTCAACGTAACACTGTTCAAACGCTTGCCACGCGGGTTAATGCTGACCAGTGAGGGTGAAACCTTGCTGCCGGTCCTGCGCGAGTCTTTTGACCGAATCGCCGAAACGCTTGAGCGGTTCGAAGGCGGGCACTATCGGGATGTGTTGACTGTCGGGGCGGTGGGTACGTTCGCGGTCGGGTGGTTATTGCCGCGGCTGGCGGACTTCCAGGAGAAACATCCGTTCATAGATTTACGGCTGTCGACCCATAACAATCGGGTGGACGTGGCCGCTGAAGGGCTGGATTACGCGATTCGCTTTGGCGCTGGCGCCTGGCACGGGATTGACGCGCTGCGGTTGATCGAAGCGCCGCTGTCGGTGCTGTGCGTTCCCGAACTGGCCCGACAGTTAAGCGAGCCTCAGGATCTTTTGAAACAAACGTTGTTACGTTCCTACCGGACAGACGAGTGGCCTGAGTGGTTTCTGGCTTGCGGGTTACCGCCCAATACGGCACCCACCAGGAATATTGTGTTCGACTCTTCGCTGGCGATGATGGAAGCCGCGCTTCAAGGTGCCGGCATTGCATTGGCGCCGCCGCTGATGTTTTCCCGTCAACTGGCGGCGGGTGCCATCGAGCAACCGTTCGCCATCGGCATCACCACTGGCAGCTACTGGCTCACCCGCTTGCAATCCCGCCCCGAAACGGCGGCGATGTCGGCGTTCAAGGAGTGGCTACTGCAAGCGTGCGAAACGCCACCCTTGTAGGAGTGAGCCTGCTCGCGATAACGGAATGTCAGGCGGCATCAATGTTGAATGTGCCGGCCTCTTCGTCGGAACGCCGCCCGGAGCAGGCTCACTCCTGCAAGGAGTACAGCGGCAGAAGTCAGCGCACCAGGCACGGCCGTTTGTTATCGAATTTCCAGCCGGGGATCAGAAACTGCATCGCCACGCTGTCATCTCGCGCCCCCAGTCCCATGCCTTTGTACAGTTCATGGGCCTTGGCCAATTGGTCCATGTCCAGTTCAACCCCTAGCCCCGGCTTCTTCGGCACCTGCACACAACCACCGACGATTTGCAGTGGGGCTTTGGTCAAGCGCTGGCCATCCTGCCAGATCCAGTGAGTGTCGATGGCGGTGATGTCGCCCGGCGCAGCCGCCGCGACGTGGGTGAACATGGCCAGGGAAATATCGAAGTGGTTGTTCGAGTGCGAACCCCAGGTCAGGCCCCATTCATGGCACATCTGCGCCACGCGAACCGAACCTTGCATGGTCCAGAAATGCGGGTCTGCCAGCGGAATGTCCACCGATTGCAACTGAATGGCGTGGCCCATTTCCCGCCAGTCGGTGGCGATCATGTTGGTCGCGGTTTTCAGTCCGGTGGCACGGCGGAACTCGGCCATGACCTCCCGGCCGGAGTAACCGTTTTCCGCGCCGCACGGGTCTTCGGCGTAGGCCAGAACATGATGCTGATCGCGGCACAAGCGAATGGCTTCCTTGAGTGACCACGCGCCATTCGGATCGAGCGTGATGCGCGCATCCGGAAAGCGTTCGGCCAGTGCGGTGACGGCTTCGATTTCTTCATCACCACCGAGCACGCCGCCCTTGAGTTTAAAGTCTTTGAAACCGTAGCGGGTGTGAGCGGCCTCAGCCAGACGAACCACCGCGTCAGCGGTCATGGCTTGCTCATGGCGCACACGGAACCAGTCGTTATCGGCGTCCGGTTCGCTGCGGTAGGCCAGGTCTGTCTGCTGGCGATCACCCACGTAAAACAGGTAACCGAGCATCTTCACTTCGTCACGTTGCTGGCCTTCGCCGAGCAGGGCGGCGACCGGTACGTCCAGGTGCTGGCCGAGCAAGTCGAGCAGGGCGGCCTCAAGCCCCGTAACGGCGTGAATGGTGATCCGCAGGTCAAACGTCTGCAAACCGCGCCCGCCGGCGTCGCGATCGGCAAAGGTCTGGCGCACCTGGTTGAGAATCTTCTGATACGTGCCGATCGGGCTGCCAACCACCAGCGCGCGGGCGTCTTCCAGTGTCTGGCGAATACGCTCGCCACCCGGTACTTCACCGACCCCGGTGTGACCGGCGTTGTCCTTGAGGATCACGATATTGCGGGTGAAAAACGGACCATGGGCGCCGCTCAGGTTGAGCAGCATGCCATCGTGGCCGGCCACTGGAACCACCTCCATGCTGGTGATGATCGGGGCTTTTGCGCAGTCTTGTGGGTGCATTTTCTTGTCCTTATAAACAACGGATCAGGCGTGGTTGGGCGTTGGTTTGCCCAGCGCAGCGGCCGGTGCGGTTTTGGGTGTGTTGCGTGCGGCAAAGACAATGATTGCGGCGATGATCGAGGTCGCGGCCAACCCGTACAGGCCGCCCTGAATCGAACCGGTGTGCTCCTCCAGCAGACCGAAGGTGGTCGGCGCCACGAACCCGCCGAGGTTGCCCACCGAGTTGATCAACGCGATCACGCCAGCGGCGATCCGCGCATCCAGATACGCCTGGGGGATCGGCCAGAACAGCGACGAAGCGGACTTGAAACCCAGTGCCGCAAAGCAGATTGCAACAAAGGCAAAGATCGGCCCGCCCGTGGTCGACATGAACATCCCGGCGGCGGCAATCAACAGCGCAGCAGCCACCCAGGCTTGCTGGTGTTTCCATTTGGCGGACAGCGAAGCGAAGGCATACATGCCGATAATCGACAGCAGCCAAGGGATCGAGTTGAACAGCCCGACCTGAATGTCGCTGAGGTCGCCCATCTTCTTGATGATGCTCGGCAGCCAGAAGGTCGCGGCATAGATGGTCAGCTGAATGAAGAAGTAGATCAGGCAGAACAGAATGATCTGGCGATCCTTGAGCAGTTTGCCCAACGACGGTTTGATCGGCGTCGCGGCTTCGCGGGCCAGCTGTTCGTTTTCGATGGCGTTGACCAGCGCATCCTGTTCTTCGCGGCTCAGCCATTTGGCGTCGTGGGGTTTGGAGTCCAGCCAGAACCAGACGAACACGCACAGCCCGACGGAAAACATCCCTTCAATGAAGTACATCCACTGCCAGCCGTGCAACCCGAAACCGTCGAGTTGCAGAAGCAACCCGGACAGCGGGCCGGAGATCAGCGAGGCCACTGCCGAGCCACTGAGAAAGATCGCGATCGCCTTGCCGCGCTCAACCCCTGGCAACCAGCGCGTGAAGTAATAAATCACCCCCGGAAAGAACCCGGCCTCGGCCACGCCCAGCAGGAATCGCAGGATGTAGAAGTGGGTTTCGTTCTGGATGAACGCCATGCCGGCGGCCACCAGGCCCCAGGTCAGCATGATGCGGGTCAGCCAGATTCGTGCGCCGACTTTTTGCAGGAGGATGTTGGAAGGGACTTCGAACAGCGCGTAACCGATGAAGAACAGCCCGGCCCCGAGACCGTAGGCGGCAGCGCCGATCCCCAGGTCGTGTTCCATATGGGCGCGGACGAAGCCGATGTTCACACGGTCGATGTAGTTGACGATGAACATGATGACGAACAACGGCAGGACATGGCGTTTCACTTTTGAGATGGCGGACTTCAGGACCGAATCGGCACCGTCGTGCATCCCTGATACGGATGTATTCACTTGGTTTCTCCCACTGATTATTTTTATGCGGGGTGTTGCGTTGTTGATAGACATCATACAACTGCGTTTTTTTAATGCGCAAGGGGTGATGTCCAACGAAATGGTGAGATTTAAGCGATTTGTTATGCTTTTTCTGGTGTCGCCTGGCGGGCTTCTTACCTGGAATGGGCACGATTGTTGAGTGTTGTCATACAAGTTGGGTGCTGTTTTCTGAAGATCCCAATCCCGCGCGGTGCTACGATTCCGTTAGCCCCGTTTCCGGATCATCGCCATGCAACCTGACCTCGATACGCCAGCCCCAAGGCGCAGCCACAACCTCGCTCACGACCTGGTCGCCAAGCTGACCCAGAGCATCTTGCTGGGCCAGATGTTGCCGGGGGACAAGCTGCCGTCAGAAAACTCGATCGTTCAGGCACACGGCGTCAGTCGCACCGTGGTGCGTGAGGCGATCTCGAAATTGCAGGCGTCGGGGCTGGTGGAAACCCGTCACGGCATCGGCACGTTTGTCATCGAACGCGCGCCGGAGCAAGGCTTGCGGCTGAATGTCGATACCGCGCTGGGAGTGCGCAGCATTCTGGAGTTGCGCATGGGCCTGGAAACCCAGGCCGCGGCGCTGGCGGCGACGCGTCGCACGGAGCTGCAATTGGCGCAAATGCGTGAAGCGCTGGACGATTATCAGAGCTTGCTGGCCAACAACGACAGTTGCGTCGAGGCCGACAAGCGCTTCCACCTGTTGATCGCCGAAGCCACCGGCAATGTGTGTTTCACCGACATCATGCAGCACTTGGGCAGTGCGATGATCCCGCGCACCCGCGTCAATGCCGCCGAGCGCGGAGCGGCGGATCTGAGCAAGCTGGGGCAACTCGCCAACCTCGAACACGAGGCGATTCTCAACGCCATCAAGCGTCAGGATCCGGACGCGGCGCGGGCGGCGATGTGGTTGCACCTGACCAACAGCCGCGACCGCTTTTCCGCAGGCGGCGCCTGAGTCGCCGCTTGGGTCATGACCGGGCGGGACTCGCCGCGATTCCCGTAGGCCGGCGCTCCAGATTCAGCGCCAGCACACTGATCAACACCACGAGGGCACCGACGCCGACCGTCAGCGTTGGCTGTTCGCCCAAGGCATAGGCCGCCATGGCCATCGCCGTCGGCGGGATCAGGTACAGCGTCATGCTGGCGCGGCTCAAGTCCACGTGCGCCAGCACAAACGCCCAGGCCAGATAAGCCAGCGCACTGGGAAACACGCCCAACGCCATCACCGCCCACTGCACATGCGCCGGTGCGCCGACGACCTCGCTGGCCAGTCCCGGCAGGTAGATCAGGAGCAGCGCCGTGCCCGACCACACCGTGTAACACACCAGCGTCAGACCGTCGTAGCGCCCGGTTTGATGCTTCTGCAAGGCGAAGTAAAAACTCCACGACACCGCTGCCAGCAGGATCAGCCATCCGTGAGCGTCGACGCTGCCCAGTCCGCGATCACCGGCCACCACAATCACCACGCCGACCAGTCCCGCCACGATGCAACCCCAGCGCCAGCAGCTGACCCGGTCCTTGAACACAAAGCGCGCCAGTAACGTGCTGAACAACGGCGTCGATTGCGCCAGCACGCTGGAGGCGCCAGCGCTGACATGCTGTTGCCCGATGTTGAGCACGACGTGATGCAGGCTCACCGCGAAAAAACCGAGCACCATCAGCAGCGGCAGGTCGCGAAGCCTGGGCAGACTGATGCCTTTGAACGCGGCAATGACCGCCATGAACGCCGAGGCAATCAGAAACCTCAGCAGGGCCAGATGGCCGGGGTCGTAGGCCTGCAAGCCGATATGAATGCCCGTTGGCGAATAACCCCAGCAGGCGATGACAAAGGCCATCGCCAGGATGATTTTGAGTGGCGAGTGGGCGGGGCGGGTGAGTGGCTTCATGGTGGGGCACCTTGGGTGTATGTGCCGAGTATCTGAAGCCGAACAGCTCACCACAACTGACGTATACTGCGTCGACTGTTCACTTTTGGTGATGATTATGGAGCTGGCGCAGATTCGCATGTTCAAGACTGTGGCCGACGTCGGCAGCATCGCTCGGGCCGCCGAGTTGCTGCATTGCGTGCCGTCCAATATCACGGCGCGGATCAAGGCGCTGGAGACGGAGTTGGGCGTGGCGCTGTTTCTGCGTGAGGGCCGGGGGCTGCGCATCAGCCCGGCGGGGCAGACATTTTTGTCTTACGCCTCGAAAATCCTCGCGCTGACCG
This sequence comes from Pseudomonas sp. URMO17WK12:I12, assembly GCF_000514395.1. Taxonomy (NCBI): domain Bacteria; kingdom Pseudomonadati; phylum Pseudomonadota; class Gammaproteobacteria; order Pseudomonadales; family Pseudomonadaceae; genus Pseudomonas; species Pseudomonas sp. URMO17WK12:I12. The sequence continues at coordinate 19,505 of NZ_AZVV01000017.1, read as the reverse complement.
TTGAAGCCAAACGCGCACTGGACCCGTCCGCTGACCCTTCCGGGCCGCTGCGCATCGGCGCCATCGAGTCCTCGGCCACCGGCCGGCTACCGCGCCTGCTGGCGAAATTCCACAAGCGCTATCCCGCGGTTGCGCTGGAACTGACCACCGGCACCTGGGGCCAACTGCTGGATGACACACTTAACCATCGGCTCGACGGTGCGATTGTCGCGGTGGATGTCGAACGCTCCCAACTCAAGCGCACGCCGATGTACCGCGAAGAGCTGTTGCTGATTGCCTCGACATCGTTGGGGCCGGTGCGTGGCATCGCGGATTTGCAGGACAAGACCGTATTCATGTGGCCCCAGGGCTGTCCGTACCGGGCGGCGCTGGAACATTGGTTGCTGCGTCAGGGGCAGGCGCTGCCGATTGTCAGCCTGGCCAGTTATGGCGCGATTGTCGGGTGCGTCAGCGCGGGAGCCGGCGTCGCGTTGGTGCCTAAAGGGGTGTTTGATCAGTACGCCAAAGGGGCAGGGTGTGCTGGGTTTGAGTTTCCGGAGCTGACGGCCGTCGACAACCTGTTTTACTGGCATGAAAACGCCGGGGTTCACCCGGCGCGGGAGGCGTTTGTGGCGATGTTGCGCGAGGAGTTCGCGTGATCCACAGGGTTACGCGGTGATTGCGCAGACATCCCGCATCAACAACCCGAACCTCAGATCCACCGCATCCGGAATCGGCACATACACCGTATGCCCATCCCCCGGTGCCACTTCAATGGATTCACCTCTGACGTTGTGCAGTTGATGCAAATCGAAATGAAAGTTGCCCTTGGGCGTCATCAGTTCCAGATGATCCCCCAGCGCAAACCGGTTCTTCACCTTGATCTCCGCCATCCGGTCACGCCGCTCACCGGTCAACTCCCCGACAAACTGCTGTCGCTCGGACACCGAACTGCCGTGCTGATAATTCTGGTATTCGTCATGCACATGCCGACGCAAAAAGCCTTCGGTGTAGCCACGCTGTGCCAATGACTCCAGATCGGTCATCAGGCTGCGGTCGAACTCACGCCCGGCGACGGCATCGTCGATGGCCTGCCGATACACCTGCGTGGTGCGTGCGCAATAGAAGTGGGATTTGGTCCGGCCCTCGATCTTCAGCGAATGCACGCCCATGTGCGTCAGACGCTCGACATGCTGCACGGCGCGCAGGTCCTTGGCATTCATGATGTAAGTGCCGTGCTCGTCCTCGAAGGCGGGCATCAACTCATCCGGCCGATTGGCCTCCTGCAACAGGAACACCTGGTCGGTGGGCGCGCCGATGCCCAGGGTCGGTTCGGGCTGATACTGTTGGACGATCTCGCCCAGCTGGTTTTCCGTGGCCTCCTGCGCTGAATATTTCCAGCGGCAGGCATTGGTGCAACTGCCTTGATTGGCATCGCGTTTGTTCATGTAGCCCGACAGCAGGCAGCGCCCGGAATACGCCATGCACAACGCGCCGTGGACAAACACCTCCAGTTCCATCGCCGGCACTTGCTGGCGGATTTCGCCGATTTCTTCCAGGGACAGTTCCCGCGACAGGATGATCCGGCTCAAGCCCTGTTGCTGCCAGAACTCGACACTCGCCCAGTTCACTGTGTTGGCCTGCACCGAGAGATGAATCGGCATCTGCGGGAAGTGCCGGCGCACCAGCATGATCAAGCCCGGATCGGACATGATCAGCGCGTCCGGCGCCATGGCGATCACCGGCGCCAGGTCCTTGAGGAAGGTCTTGAGCTTGGCGTTGTGCGGCGCAATGTTCACCACCACGTAAAAACGCTTGCCCTGGGCCTGGGCTTCCTGGATGCCGAGGGCGAGGTTGGCGTGATCGAATTCGTTATTGCGCACCCGCAAGCTGTAGCGCGGTTGGCCGGCGTACACCGCATCGGCGCCGTAAGCGAAGGCATAACGCATGTTTTTCAGGGTGCCAGCGGGGGCGAGCAATTCGGGGGCAAGAAGAGTCATGGCGGGGGCAGTCGCAAAAACCGTGGAGGGTAAGCGCGTTGCCGGCGGCGTTCATTGATCTGGATCTATGCTTGATGAACAAACGGATGGCACTCGCGCGAACCGTGGCGGACTAAGCAATAAGGACGGCTCTTCATTTCAGGAGTCTGAGTCCCTGCGCACTGACACGGATCGGACATGAACGAAGAAACCGTAAAAAACAAATCACTGGTGATCTTGCTGGGGCTGGTGACTGCCGCGTTTATCTGGATTTTGTTGCCGTTCTACGGCGCGGTGTTCTGGGCGGTGATCCTCGGCATCCTCTTTGCGCCGATGCAACGTCGACTGCAATTGAAGCTGGGCTGGGAGCGCAACCTGACGTCGCTGCTGACGCTGAGTATCAGCCTGCTGATTGCGATCCTGCCGGTGATCGTCCTCAGTTTCTTCCTCGTTCAGGAAGGCGCGATGCTGTACAAAAACATCGAAAGCGGAGAATTGGACATTGCGGGGTACGTGTCGCACTTCAAGCACAGCTTGCCGCCGTACTTCCAGCACCTGCTTGACCGGTTCGGCATAGGAGAGCTGGACGGGGTGCGCGAGAAAATCATCAAGAGCGCGGTGACGGGTAATGAGTATTTCGCCACTCAGGTGTTCAGTTTCGGCCAGGGCACGTTTGATTTTGTGGTGAGTTTTTTCATCATGCTCTACCTGCTGTATTTCTTTCTGCGTGACGGCGCCGAGCTGGCACGCAAAGTTCGCGCGGCCGTGCCGTTGGAGGAGCACCAGAAGCGTCGGTTGCAACTCAAGTTCAATCGCGTGGTGCGGGCGACGGTGAAGGGCAACCTGCTGGTGGCGATCACCCAGGGCGCCTTGGGTGGTTTGATTTTCTGGTTTCTGGACATCCCGAGCGCATTGCTCTGGGCGGTGCTGATGGCGTTTCTGTCGCTGTTGCCAGCGGTGGGGGCGGGAATCATCTGGGCGCCGGTAGCGGCGTTTTTCCTGCTCAGCGGGGCGATGTGGCAGGGCGTGGTGCTGGGCTTGTACGGGGTTTTTGTGATCGGCCTGGTGGATAACGTGCTGCGACCGATCCTGGTGGGCAAGGACACCAAGATGCCGGATTACCTGATCCTTATCTCGACCCTCGGCGGTCTCGCGATCTTTGGCCTCAACGGCTTCGTCATCGGGCCGCTGATCGCGGCCCTGTTCATGTCGAGCTGGGCCATCTTCATTGAAACCAAACCGAAAGTGCAGTTGCCTTAGGCGCTGAGTCGGCCTTGGCCGATACGGTGCGACAAGGCCTGGGCGGCGGGCAGCGAAGTGAGTGGGCCGCTGATCGCTTCACCGTCCTGCATCAGGTACCAACAGGCGAGCAATCCCAGCTCTCTGAGCGGTGCGGGAACGGCGCTGCCAACAACGGACATGATCTGAACCTGGGACATAAGTACCTCCATCAATCGATGGAGTTACCTTACGGACCCAGCGCTGAAACGGACAATCAACGCTTTCGATAGTCGTCATTGATGCCGATGAGTATCGGCCTCACTCGACCACCAGATCCAGCATGTGAATCACTTCCTGCTCGTTGAGCAGGCCTTTGCGCACCAGGTTTTCGGCCAGCAGCGAAAGGAACTTGGCGCTGCGATGGCCTTCCAGGTGCTTGAGTTCGGTCAAGGCGTCATACACCTTGCTGGAAGTGCACAAACCGACATTGCGGTGCGGGTTTTGCGTGGGCATAAGGTCGTCCTTGTTGTTATCAACCTGTTATTTGCGGACAGGTCCAAGCTTGCGGACCTGACATGACATAAATATGACCGTTTGGCGCAAGGCGAGGGCGGGTCGAGTCAATCTTGCCAACTTGCGCCGCCGACGCTGTCTCCACAGCGACCTTGACGCGATTTATCCAGACGTTCGCCGACGAACGGTCACAAAAAAGCCCCGCTGTTGAGGCAGGGCCTGGTGAGGGTGTTACCAGTGGCCATAACCGCGGGGAGGGCCGTAGTAACCGCGCGGCGCGTAGTAACCACGTGGCGGGCCATAGTAAACCGGTGGTGGCCCGTAATAGACCGGCTGTTGCACGTAGACCGGTGCCGGCTGGTAATAAACCGGTGGTGGTTGTTGTACATAAACCGGCGCTGGCTGGTAAACCGGTTGAGGTTGTACATAGACCGGCCGATTGGCATTAATCAGGGCCGAACCGACGATGGCCGTACCCACCAGCGCGCCAAAGACCGCTGGTCCTTGCCAGCAATTACCACAACCACCGCCATGGGCTTGTGCCTGCCCTGCGACAGCGAGTGCGCCGATCAGCAAGGCAACTGTGGGGATTTTACGGATCATGATAATTCCTCGGTTCTTCGACCCGGCGCTTGCGTCTGCAATAGACCCAAGCGTTGTCGCGGGGATACTTCTAAGACAGCATTTTTTCCAAAATCAGCACAGCAAATAGGTAAATTTTGTGTAAGGTCTGTACCGGTTTCCTGACGGTTCGCACCCGTGCCCACCGCCATGCCGTTATGATCGAACAGACCCGATGGAATGGCTAATCCCGTCCATCTGAAAGTGCTTTAGAAGGAGAAAGTTTCATGCAGATGAACCCCAACCGAGACACCCAACTGTGCATGTCGCTGTCCGGGCGCCCAGGCAACTTCGGCCTGCGCTTTCACAATCATCTGTACGAACAATTAGGCCTGAATTTCTACTACAAGGCCTTCAGCAGCCAGGATCTGCCCGGCGCCGTGGGCGGTATTCGCGCTTTGGGCATTCGTGGTTGCGGCGTGTCGATGCCATTCAAGGAAGCGTGCATTGCGCTGGTGGATGAGTTGGATGCCTCGGCGGCGGCCATTCAGTCGATCAATACCATCGTCAACACTGACGGCCACTTAAAGGCCTACAACACCGATTACATTGCCATCGAGCAACTGCTCAAGACCCACGAAGTGCCCAAGGATTCGACCTTCGCCCTGCGCGGCAGCGGCGGCATGGCCAAGGCCGTGGCCAGCGCATTGCGCGACGGCGGGTACCAAAACGGCTTGATCGTCGCCCGCAATGAGCGCGCCGGCCGTGCCCTGGCGGAGTCGCTGGGTTATCAGTGGCAAGCGCAATTGGGGGCTCAGCGTCCGCAAATGCTGATCAACGTCACGCCAATTGGCATGACGGGTGGCCCGGAGGCCGATCAACTGGCGTTTGATGCTGAAACCATTGCCGCTGCCGAGACTGTCTTCGATGTGGTAGCCATTCCCTCGGAAACACCGCTGATCGTGCGCGGTCGTGCTGAAGGCAAACGGGTGATTACCGGGCTGGAAGTGGTCGCCATCCAGGCACTGGAGCAATTTGTGCTGTACACCGGCATCCGGCCGACCGATGAGCAATTTCACAAAGCCGTGGAATTTGCCCGCAGCTAGGACCCGCAGCCAGGAGGAATCCCCATGCATCCGCGCATTCTCAATCTGAGCCAGGTCGACCTTGAACCGTTGCCCGAAGCCATGGCGCCCACCGGCGATACGGCGGGCCGTTACCAGCAGCGAATGGCCCGTGTCGGTCAGCATTTGGGCGCGCAGAAGCTGGGGTATCGGCTGTACGTGCTGGAACCGGGCATGCGCGGCAGTCCGTTTCACAGCCATCGGGTCAATGAGGAGATGTTTTACGTCGTGGCCGGGGAAGGGGAGGTACGCCTCGGCGCCGAACGTTTCCCGATCCGCGCGGGCGACGTGATTGCCTGCCCGCCGGGAGGTCCGGAGGCGGCGCACCAGATTATCAACACCAGCCGCGGGGAACTGCGCTATCTGGCGGTCAGCACCCAGCAATCGCCGGAGATTTGCGAATATCCCGATTCCGGCAAATACGCGGTGATGGACGACTTTCACGTAGATGCCGAGGGCAATGCCTCAGGCTTCGTCGCCATCGCCCGACCGGGCGACGGTGTGGATTACTGGGACGGCGAGTAACACTCAGGCTAACAAGCATCCTGTAGCAGCTGACGAGCAGCGCGAGGCTGCGTTCGGTGCGGGCTGCGTTCGGATGAAGCCGTCGCAAACCCGGCATCGGGTTTTATCAGGCAAACCGCGGACGCAGCCTCGCGTTGCTCGTCAGCTGCTACAGGGAGCGGGAGGGTTATTCGAGGCGGGCCAGACGTTCTTCGAGTGCGGCAATGCGCGCTTCGAGCTCTTCGATCCTTTCTACCGATACTCCACCAGAAGCCCCACGTTCCACCGGATTCTGCCGCGCCGCCAGGATAACCTCGATATCCGCCGGGTCACCCAGCGCATGCATGTACCGGTCTTCCCGCTGCCCGGCCTGCTTCGGGATCAACAACGCCAACCCTCGCGCAATCAAACGCTCCAGCTGATGCACCACCTGTTCGGTGTCTTCAAATTCATGCATGCGCCCGCTGCGGGTCAGCAATTCATTGACCGTCTGCGGACCGCGCAGGAACAACAACCCCGTCAGAATCACCTGGGCCGGCACCAGTTCCAGCGCCTTGTCGACCTTGTGCTCCCAGCGATCCGCGCGGCTGCCCATCACCAGTTTGGCGAAACCGCGTCCTTCCAGCGCCCGAAGGCTCTGGCCGACCTGGCCCTGGGTCAGGTTCATCACCGGTTCGCGGCTGGTTTTCTGGTTACACGCGATGACCAGGGCATTGAGGGTCAGCGGATAGGTTTCCGGGCTGGTGGCCTGTTTTTCGATCAACGAGCCCAGAATGCGGATTTCCGTGCTGTTAAGCCGTGGCTCGTCGAAGGTCGTTTCTTGCTCAATGCTCATGGTCTGCATCCTTACCCGATTCATGTTTTTCACGTGCGTGGATGCACTTTAGATTGGCAAGCGCCAATGGCAACTGAATTCGTCGTAGCTGCTAGGCTGTGATGACGAAACATAGATGAAATATTAACGACATTTTTACAATCTGGCGGGCACCGTATGCGTGCTCGCGCGACCCTGTGTGCGAGCCCTGAAAGGCGCTGTAGCCGCGGGCTGCAGCGTTCCGAACCACTGATCCATGCATCGAGTCAATCGGTGTGCGCCACCTTTATTCGCCCCTGATAACTGAAAAACAAAAAGGGCGAGAGAGACTCCATGAGCCAAGACATTTTTGTATCCGTACTGATTCCCGCCAAAAACGAAGCCAACAACCTCAAGCCGTTGCTTGAGGAAATCCGCTTGGCCCTGGCCGACGAGGCCTACGAAATCATCGTTGTCGACGATGGCAGCACCGATGCCACCCTGCACGAACTGCGGCAGATCCGGCACAACGGCCTGAGCACCTTGCGCATCCTGCACCATGAGCGTTCGCTGGGGCAGAGCACGTCGCTTTACCACGCCGCGTTCGAGGCGCGCGGACAATGGCTGGCCACCCTCGATGGCGATGGGCAAAACGACCCGGCGGACATTCCCGGCATGCTGGCGCTGGTGCGCGGCGAGTCAGGCTCGGGGGATGTGCAATTGGTCGCCGGGCATCGGGTCAACCGCCGCGATACTGCGAGCAAACGCTGGGCTTCGCGTTTCGCCAACGGTCTGCGCAGCCGCTTGCTCAAGGACGCTACGCCGGACACTGGCTGTGGGTTGAAGCTGATCGAACGCACGGCGTTTTTGCGCCTGCCGTACTTCGACCACATGCACCGTTTTATTCCGGCACTGATCCAGCGGCACAACGGCCGAATGATCGTCCACCCGGTCAACCACCGCCCGCGCACCGCCGGGGTGTCCAAGTACGGCAACCTCGACCGCGCCTTGGTGGGCATCCTCGACCTGGTCGGGGTCTGGTGGCTGATCAAGCGCACACGCCTGAACACCCAGGCGCAGGAGATTGAAGGATGAACATGTCCCGCGAAGCCCTGTGGCTGGTGGTCGGTTTTGTCGGCCAGATCGCTTTTACCGGGCGCTTTATCCTGCAGTGGCTGTACAGCGAATACAAAAAACGCAGCGTGATCCCGACGAGCTTCTGGTACTTGAGCATCGTCGGCAGCACGCTCCTGCTCGCGTACGCCATTTACCGGGAAGACCCGGTGTTCATTGCCGGCCAGGCCTTTGGCACCCTCGTTTATTTCCGCAATTTACAGTTGATCGCCAAAAGCAAAAACCTGAAGGAGTAGGTCATGCGCGGATCGTTATCGACCCGAAATATTACGTTGCTCGCGGCGGTCGCCATGGCGCTGCTGTTTTTCTGGGGATTGGGCAGTGTGCCGTTTCTCAGCGTCAACGAGGCGCGCCGCGCCGTCACCGTACGGGAAATGCACGAAGCCGGGAGCTGGCTGCTGCCCTACATGAACGGCGATTTGTACCTGTCCAAGCCGCCGTTTTTCTATTGGGCCGGCCTGGTGTCGACGGCCTTGCTGGGCAGTGTGTCCGAGTGGAGCGTGCGGTTGCCTTCGGCACTGGCGGCGACCTTGTGCTGCATCGGCACGTACTGGTACGGCGTTCGGCAGGCCGGGCGCCAGGTCGGTTTGTTCGCGGTGGTATTCCTGGCGGCGAACGGCGCGTTCAGCCTGTTCGCCCGCCGCTCGGAAATCGAGATGCTGTTGACCCTGCTGTGCTTCGGCGCATTGCTGGCGGCGTGGCAGTTCATCTTCCAGCAGGGCCGGGTGCTGTGGAGCCGGCTCAGCTACCTGCTGTTAGGTTGCGCGCTGCTGACCAAAGGGCCGGTTTGCCTGTTGTGGGTGACGGCGCCGATCCTGACGTACGCCTTGATCTACCGCGATGCGCGGGCCAAAGCCTACCTGTGTGACGGCTGGGGCTGGCTGATTGCCGTGGTGCTGGGCAGTTCGTGGTACGTGGCGGTGTCGTTGAGTCAGGGCTGGGGCATCTGGTCGTCGATCATCAGCGAAGACATCATGAACAAGATCGACGGCCAGGGCGCCGAATCCTGGTACGCGTACTTGTTGTACCTGGCCGGTGACTTCTTTCCGTTCTGGCTGATTGTGTTTGTGCAGCCACGCAAGTTTTGGGCAATGATCCGCTCGCGCCGCGAAGCGGCCATGCTGCTGTGTTGCACGCTGCTGCCGCTGCTGATTTTTTCCCTGTTCACCGAAAAGCACGGCAAGTACCTGTTGCCGGTTTACCCGTCCATGGCCTTGCTGCTGGCCATGCACTGGGCCGCCGTGCTCGAAGGTATGCAAGGACGCTGGCGCACTTGCCTGGCCACGGTTCCCTACGTGATGCTGGCCGGGTTTGTGGTGTTTTATGTGTTCGTCGAAGCGCGGGTGCTGTCCCATCGCGTTGGAGGTCTGGAACAGGTCGCCACGCTGGCTGCCGGGCAACCGGGCCAGAAGGCCTACAGCGTCGGTGAACCGGATATCCGTCTGGTCTATTACATGGGCCGGCCGGTGGCGCCGCTGACCCTTGCGCAGTTGCAAGGGGATGAGCGCCCGACGGGACTGCTGTTTGTGCAAGAACCCCTCGACCCGCAATTGCAGAACCTGGCGTCGTGCAAAGTCGGCGAAGTCGAACCCTATCTGAAACCACACCGCGCCGCGCTGCTGGTGCGCATGGGGGGGGAGTGCCATTAAGGTCTGCGGCAGCTGAAAAAGACCCATGGCAGGAGGGGCGGGCATGGCTATAATCGGCCGACGTTTCCCCTCCTGTTACCACACGAGACTGCCATGACCATTTCCCTGTACGACGCCTCCGTCCCTGTTTTCAAGCAAATGCTCACCGCTCTCAGCGATGTGCTGAACAAGGCCGAAGCCCACGCGACCGCCAAGAACATCGACCCGAACGCATTCCTGCAAGCCCGTCTGTTCCCGGACATGTTCCCGCTGGTGCGTCAGGTGCAAATCGCCGTTGATTTCGCCAAAGGCGTTTCTTCGCGTCTGGCCGAAGTTGAAGTGCCGAAGTACGAAGACACCGAAACCACCTTCGCCGAGCTGCAAGCGCTGCTGACCAAGGTTCTGGCCTACATCGCCGAGATCAAGCCGGAGCAGATCAACGGCAAGGAAGGCATCGAGATCGTGACCCGTCCGGGCACCCCTAAAGAGAAGCGCTTCAGTGGCCAGGCTTACCTGCTGAGCTACGGTTTGCCGCAGTTCTTCTTCCACGTCACCACTGCTTACGCGTTGCTGCGTCATAACGGTGTGGAAGTGGGCAAGCGCGATTACATGGGCGCGTTCTAAACCGCCCGGGTACAAAAAAGCCCCCGCAGCCGTTGGTTGCGGGGGCTTTTTCATAAGTACGCATTCCTCAACAACACCTCCGCCCCCTGTAGGAGTGAGCCTGCTCGCTCCTACAGGGGGCGGCGGTGTTGGTCAGGCCAGGCGTTCGGCTTTGCGCTCTTCACCTTGGCAAGCCGCCGCCGTGAACAGCACATCCGTGGACGAGTTCAACGCCGTCTCCGCCGAGTCCTGCAACACGCCGATGATGAAACCGACCGCCACCACCTGCATGGCGATTTCACTCGGGATGCCGAACAGGCTGCACGCCAGTGGAATCAGTAACAGCGACCCACCCGCCACACCCGAAGCGCCACAGGCGCAAATCGCTGCGACGACGCTCAGCAGGATCGCGGTCGGAATGTCCACGGCGATGCCCAAGGTATGCACCGCCGCCAGGCTCAGCACGGTGATGGTGATTGCCGCGCCGGCCATGTTGATGGTCGCGCCGAGCGGGATCGACACCGAGTAGGTGTCTTCATGCAGGCCCAGGCGCTTGCTCAATTCCAGATTGACCGGAATGTTCGCCGCCGAACTGCGGGTGAAAAATGCGGTGATGCCGCTCTCTCGCAGGCACATCAGCACCAGCGGATACGGGTTACGGCGCAATTTCCAGAACACGATGATCGGGTTCATCACCAGCGCCACGAACAGCATGCAACCAAGCAGCACAGCCAGCAGATGCGCGTAGCCGATCAAGGCACCGAAACCGGAGGTGGCGAGGGTCGAGGCCACCAGGCCAAAAATCCCCAGCGGGGCAAAACGGATCACAAGGCGCACGATCACGGTCACGCCGTTGGACAAGTCGCCCAGCACTTCCCGGGTGGTGTCACCGGCATGGCGAATGGCGATGCCCATGCCGATAGCCCAGGCGAGGATGCCGATGAAGTTGGCGTTCATCAGCGCACTCACTGGGTTATCGACCACGCTCAGCAGCAGGCTTTGCAACACTTCGCCGATACCGCCCGGTGCCGTGACCGCGACGTCTTGCGTGGACAACACCAGATTCGACGGGAACATCATGCTGGCCACCACGGCGACCACCGCCGCCGCGAACGTGCCAAGCAAATACAAAAACAGAATCGGCCGGATATGGGTTTCCTGGCCGTGCTTATGGTTGGCGATCGACGCCATGACCAGCACGAACACCAGAATCGGTGCGACGGCTTTCAGCGCCGAGACGAACACCTTGCCGATAAACGCAGTGGACTTCGCCACTTCAGGCGCAAACAGGGCCAGGGCAATGCCGGCGATCAGGCCGATGATGATTTGCGTGACCAGGGTGGTGCGTTTAAGGCGTTGCAATAGAGAAGGGGATGAAGCAGTCATAAACAGCATCTCTGATTTTTATAGGAGCAGGGTTTCGCAGGTATGCAGCAACAAACAGGGCAGGCCGCAGGCGGGAAACCGGAAAGGGGTGTAATGCCGATCAGTTAAACCATCAGACGATCTGTAGCAGCCGGACGCAGGCTTTGCCAGCTGCTACAAAAGTTGCGTGATGGCTTGACTGAGCGGCGTCAGCCACAGGGTGTACGTTTTTCAGGGCGCGGACTTTATCACAGCGCAGGATGGATCCTTCAGATCTGTGACGATCTGCCACCCGCGCAATCCACCAGATAAGCAGGTTCGTGCAACCTGCTTTGGACACACTCTGTTAAGATTCGCCATCCTCATTTTCAAGTCTGCCAGTGGGCCTTCGGGCTATTCGCTGGTGTCGTCGTTTTCTGGAGTTGTGCATGCTGTTGCCCATTCTTCTGTTGTCCGCCGCCGGTTTTACGGTGCTGACCACGGAATTCGTCATCGTCGGCCTGTTGCCGGCCATCGCCCGCGACCTTGAAGTCAGCATCCCGCAAGCGGGTTTGCTGGTGACGTTGTTCGCCTTCACCGTCGCCGCTTTCGGGCCGTTCCTGACCGCGTACTTCGCCCGCTTTGAACGCCGCAAGCTGTTCATCTCGGTGCTGATCATGTTCGGTCTGGCCAACACCCTCGCGGCGTTTGCGCCGAATATCTGGGTGATGGCCTTCGCCCGGTTGATTCCCGCACTCGGCTTGCCGGTGTTCTGGGCCTTGGCCAGCGAGACGGCGGTGGACATTGTCGGGCCGGACTACGCCGGGCGGGCCATTGCCAAGATTGGTTTCGGCATTGTCTGCGCCACGGTGTTCGGCATTCCGGTGGGAACGCTGATTTCCGATGCGTTCGGCTGGCGCAGTGCGTTTGGCATTCTGGCGGTCATCGCCTTTGCCAAGGCCTTGCTGCTGTTTATCTACCTGCCGAAAACCAACCTGCACCAGCATCAGGTGAGTTTCCGTTCGCAATTCAAGATCCTGCGCAGCCCACTGATGATCGGCCATGTGCTGCTGTCGATTGTGGTCTTCAGCGGCATGTTTACCGCGTACACCTACCTGGCGGACATCCTTGAGCGCCTCGCCGGTTTCAACGGCACGGTAGTCGGTTGGTGCCTGATGGGCTTCGGCGCGGTCGGGTTGATCGGTAACTCGCTGGGCGGTCGCGCGGTGGACCGTCATCCGCTGATTGCTTCGGTGATGTTTTGCGCGTTCATGATTGCCGGCCTGGTGGCGCTGGTGCCGAACATTCATTCGCCCCTCGGTCTGGCGGCGGCGATGGGCATCTGGGGCGTGACGCAGGCGGCGCTGTTCCTGGTCAGCCATGTGCGCCTGATGAAAGCGGCGCCCGAAGCGCCAGCGTTCGCCGCCTCGCTGAACATTGCCGGGGCCAACCTCGGCATCGGCCTAGGCGCGATGGTCGGCGGCCGGGTGATCGACAACTTCGGTCTGCAAGGCCTTGGGTTCGCGGCCGCCGCTTTTATTCTCGCCTCGATCCTGCTGGCGATTGCGCTGATGACCTTCAAACCACGTGAAATCTGCGCCTGAGGTTCTACAGTTCGGTGAACAGCTCGCGTCGGGCACCTTCGGTAATGGCGACAATGCCGGGGTGCTTGACCTTGCGTTCCACTGAAATGGCGTAGAACGACTCGGTCACGGCGTCGGTCTGGCCAATCACCTCCACGCCATACTGGCGTTTCACTTCATCGGCGATCACGCTTGGGCCGATGAAGATCCCGCTCCCGGACTGACCAAACGCCTGCATCAACGCGCTGTCGTCGAACTCGCCGACAATGCGCGGCTGGATCTGCTGCTCGGCGAACCAGCGCTGCAAGCGGTTGCGCACCACGGTTTCCGGCCCCGGAATCAACAGCGGTGCGCCGTGCAGGCTGCGCGGGAAATCCTGGCCGTACTGCGCAGCCAGTTCCGCGGTGGCGAAGAAGCTGATCCCGCATTCCCCGAGTTTCTGGCTGTAGCCCTTGATGTCCAGGTGCGAAGGCATCGGGCTGTCGGAAATCACCATGTCCAGGCGCTGGATCGCCAGGTCGGCGAGCAACCGTTCGAGTTTGTCTTCGCGACAGGTGATGCGCAGCGGCTCGCTCAATTCCATGGTCGGCGCGATCAGTCGATAAACGATGGACTTGGGCACAACGTCGGCGACACCGACCCGAAACTGAATCTGCTGCTCGTTGGGTTGCGCTCGCAACATCAATTCGAGTTCTCCGCCTAGCTGAAACATCTGCTCGGCGTAGGGCAGGGCCTGACGACCCGCCTCGGTGAGTTCAAGTTGCCGGCCCACCCGTCGAAATAACTCGATGCCGTAGGTTTGCTCGAGCAGGGAAATCTGCCCGCTGATGGTTTGGGGTGTCAGGTTCAGCTGCTCGCAGGCGCGCACGATGCTGCCGGTCTTGGCCACCACCCAGAAGTAATGCAATTGCCGATAGTTGAGCATGACAGTCTACAGTTCGTAAAAACCGAAGTATAACCGCTAAAAATACGAATTTTCCTGAAGTGTTTGCCTCCCTAGAATGCATCGCTATCAACGGGCCATCAACTCGGTGCCGTTTGTTCTAACGAGGGAAGCATCATGAAGATCACCACTGCGGCTGTGCTGTTCGCGTCTTTACTGGTACTGGCCGGTTGCGACCAGGCCGAAAAAAGCGCTCAGCAACTGATGGGCAAGGCTGCTGAAAGCGCCAAACAGGCCATCGACGATACGCACAAAGCCGCCGAACAAGCGCTCAGCGACGCCACCGGCGGCCTGATCAGCAAGAAAGAATCAGCGGGCGAAGACAAAGAAAAAACCGAAGCTTCGTCCCAGGAAATCTAACGTCTAATACGAGTCAGGACTGACCCATGGAATACCTTTTAGAACTTGCTGCAAGCCCTACCGCCTGGGTCGCCCTGGCCACGTTGATTGTCATGGAGATCGTGCTTGGCATCGATAACCTGATCTTCATCTCGATCCTGACCAATAAGCTGCCCGAGCAGCATCGGCAGAAAGCCCGCCGCATCGGTATCGGCATGGCGCTGATCCTGCGCTTGGGTCTGTTGAGCACCATTGCGTTTATCGTCCAGTTGACGGCGCCTGTGATCGACATCCTCGGCCACGCGTTCTCCTGGAAGGACATGATCCTGATTGCCGGCGGCCTGTTCCTGTTGTGGAAAGCCACCACCGAGATCCATCACAGCATGGACCCGGCGCCGGAAGATCCGAAGTCGGCGACGTCGACCGTGACCTTGGGCTTTGCCGCTGCAATCGGTCAGATCCTGATGCTGGATATGGTGTTTTCCATCGACAGTATTATCACTGCGGTCGGCATGACCGAGCATTTGCCGATCATGATCATCGCGGTGGTGGTGTCGGTACTGGTGATGTTGCTGGCGGCTGATCCGTTGGCCAGGTTCATCAACAACAACCCGACGGTGGTGATGCTGGCGCTGGGCTTCCTGATCATGATCGGCATGACGCTGATCGCCGAAGGCTTCGGCGCCCACGTACCGAAAGGCTACGTCTACGCGGCCATGGCGTTCTCGGCAACGATCGAGTGCTTGAACATGATGTCGCGTCGAGCCAAACAGAAGCGCATCACTGCTGATGCTTGATCGGCTGTAAATGAAAAGGCCGCCTGACTACGAAAGTGTTCAGGCGGCCTCTTTTTTGAAGACGGAAAATGCCACTCAGTGCACGGTGGCGTGACGGGCAGCGGACTTTTCGCTGGTTTCCTCAGGCGTTGATTGAATCGGGTGGTGATGGTGCCGCCGGGTAATGCGCAGGACTCCCCACAACATGGCGGCGGCAACGGCCAGCCAGCCGGAAATCAACATCACGATCGTCATTGTCAGGCTCATCGTGCCTCCTCTTTGCCCTGCATCGGGCACACACGCTATGCAACTGACAGTCTAGTCGGTGCTGTGTGTCAGACAATTGACCAAAGGTCGCCTGTCACTAACCAGTTCGCTCTATCGAATGCATGCAACTGCCGGTTAAGGCTATACCGCCGTCACGGGGCATCCTATGATCGACAGCCTAGCCGGGAGCCTGTTGCCCGGCGTCTGAACAAGAGAGTGAAGATGGAGCGGGTATTTTCTCGAATTCGCATGGCGGCGCTGATTGTGGGCTGTGTGGCCGGGTTGGCGGGGTGCGCCGGGAGCGTTGCGCCTGAGATCAAGCGTCTGCCGGAGCGGGTGGAACTCAGCGGTACGTTCTATCGCGGGCAAGCCTTTCAAAGCGGACCGCAAGTGCTGGCCAGCCTGTTGGCACAGCAGGGCATCGTGATTACTCCAGGCTTGCTGGAAAAACCCCTGCATGTGCCGGGCGCCGAGGACCAGCTACAGCAGAATATGCAGAACCTGGCCCGCGAATACGGGATGGTGGTTTATCCACTTGACAGCACGTTGCCCGCATTGTTGACTCAGGTCGCTGCCGGCTATCCGGTGATGGTGCGCTTCACCGAAGGCACCGCGCTCTGGGCTGAGCCGCGCTACGCCATTCTCGCCGGGTACAACCGCAAGAAGCAGACCGTGCTGCTGCGCGCAGGCATGAATCACCGGAACATGATGAGCTTCAGTTCGTTTGAATCGTCGTTCAAGGACGCGGGCGGCTGGGCCGTGCTGATCCAGAAGCCGAACCAGATTCCGGCCAACGTCGATCAGCAGCGTTGGCTCAAGGCCGCGAATGATCTGGGTCAGGCCGGCCAGGAGCAAGCGGCGGCGCGGGCCAAGAAGGCACTGAGCACGCAGTAAGCGTCCGTTCGTCATTCTGCAGGCACTGCTGCCTGCGGCGGCTCTCTAATGGACAGTGCCCGGATTTTTTCCGGGCCACATTCAAGGAGGCGCCCATGGCACATTCCACAACCCCTGTCGGCCCGCATTCATCTGAGCACTCTTCGGGCGATGAGTTGGGTTTCGATCCCGATTCGCCGGACCTTGCCGACCCCCAGGTCGACCCCATCGGTCCCGCCAAGGCGCCCAGGGACGTGAAGCCGGGCGACAACCCCAAGGCACCCGCGAAGCCCTACGATCCCCTCGCTGACCTGAAACCCTAAGCCCTGATGAGGTGTTTATGTCTACCGATTCGAGTTTCGACGACAAACGTCCTGACAGCGTTCCCACAACCCCCCAAGAAGACATCGACCCGGTGATGGATCCGGACAGCCCGTTGCGCGATCCTCTGGCCAGACCGGTGGTGGTGCCGACGGAGCATCCACATGGTTGGAGAGATCCGAGCAAAGGGGACGGCATTCCGGATGACGATCAGATGCCGTTGCCCAACGACTGACGAATGCCAGACGAAAAAAAGCCCCGACGGTCCGGGGCTCTTTTGTAAGTGCTTTTATTTCGAGGCTTCAACCACGCCGCTCTGGCGGTGCTTGAGGTTTTTGTCGGATTTGTATTGCAAGGCAACGGATGGCACGTCTGCGCCCTTGCCGGTCTCGACCCAGTTGCGGATACGGGTGGCGTCGGCAAAGTGGGTGTACTTGCCATAAGCGTCAAGGATGACCAGCGCAACCTGGCGATTACCCATGCTGGTCACCAGCACCAGGCAGTGGCCCGCTTCGTTGGTGAAGCCGGTTTTCGTCAACTGGATGTCCCAGTCCGGTTTGCGTACCAAATGGTCAGTATTGCGGAAACCCAGGCTGTAGTTGGGTTTACGGAACGACACGGTTTTTTCCTTGGTGGTACTCAGTTCGGTCAACAGCGGGTACTTGTGCGCAGCCACCAGCAGTTTGCTCAGGTCACGGGCAGTGGACACGTTACGCGGGGACAGGCCGGTCGGTTCGACGAAGTGAGTGTTGACCATGCCCAGCGCCTTGGCCTTGGCGTTCATCGCGGCGATGAAGGCTGCATAGCCGCCCGGATAGTGGTGGGCCAGGCTCGCTGCGGCGCGGTTTTCAGAAGACATCAGGGCAATCAGCAGCATTTCCTTGCGGGGCATTTCGCTGTTGAGTTTGACCCGGGAAAACACACCCTTCATTTCCGGGGTGTCGCTGATGTTGATGTTGATGTACTCGTCCATGTTCTGTCGGGCTTCAACGATGACCAGGCCGGTCATCAGTTTGCTGACAGATGCAATCGGCACCACCACGTCAGGGTTGCTGGCGTAGATGATTTTGTTCGTCTGCATATCCATGACTAATGAGCTGCCCGAAGCAAGTTTGAGATGTTGTGCATCTCGCGGCGCAGCGGTGGTATCGCCAGCGTTGGCGATTGGCGTGATGAAAGTCCCTGTAACTGCAAAAAATAGGCTCAGGATGGAAAGACGGATTTTCACGCTGGCAGACTCATTATGTGTTGATAAGCCGTTTTGTAACGGGCTATTTCGTAAAAGCGCGACATTCTGGAGTATGGCTGAATAACTGTCGATGGTTGTTCAAGTAACAGGTGAAAGTCCTGTGAAACATGAAAAAAATGTCATTTTCAGGCGGGTGGTAGGGCTTTTTCTTCGGGCAAAAAGAACCCCGCCATGGGCGGGGTCGTTTTATATCTGCTTTGGAACTCAGCTGTGCAGGGTTTCTGCCGCGTACAGTGTGTTTTCCAGCAGGCAGGCACGGGTCATCGGGCCAACGCCGCCCGGTACCGGAGTGATCCAGCCGGCGCGGGGCAGGGCGGTTTCGTAGATCACGTCGCCGACCAGTTTGCCGTCTTCCTGGCGGTTGATCCCGACGTCGATCACGATCGCGCCTTCCTTGATCCACTCACCCTTGACCAGGCCCGGTTTGCCCGCGGCCACCACCACCAGATCGGCACGGCCCACGTGGCCCGCCAGATCCTTTGTAAAGCGGTGGGTGACGGTCACGGTGCAACCGGCCAGCAACAATTCCATCGCCATCGGGCGACCGACAATGTTGGATGCCCCGACAATCACTGCATCCATCCCGTAAAGATCGGCACCGGTGCTTTCCAGCAGGGTCATGATGCCTTTAGGGGTGCAGGGGCGCAGCAGCGGAATACGCTGCGCCAGGCGACCGACGTTATAAGGGTGGAAACCGTCGACGTCTTTGTCCGGGCGAATGCGCTCCAGCAATTTGGAGGCGTCCAGGTGTTCAGGCAGAGGAAGCTGAAGCAGAACGCCGTCGATTGCCGGGTCGTCGTTCAAACGATCGATCAGATCGGTCAGCGCTTCTTGAGTGGTTTCGGAAGGCAGGTCATAGGCTTGGGATATAAAGCCGACCTCTTCACAGTCTTTACGCTTGTGCGAGACATAAACCTGAGAGGCGGGATCGCTGCCGACCAGGATCACCGCGAGGCCAGGTGTACGCAAGCCTTGCTCGCGACGCTCGGCAACTCGTTTGGCGATCTGCTGGCGCAGGCTGGCGGCGATCGATTTGCCGTCGATTAGTTGTGCAGTCATTGCGCGTGATTAACCATCGAGAGGGGAAAAAAAGAGAACGCATTCTCGCATGTCATGAGGTGAGGGCAAAGGCGCTTGGTCTGCAAATTCCTCTAACTCCTTTAATTAAATGAATTTTTTTTAAAAAGGATTTGACGACCCTCAGGGGGCTCTATACTATTCGTCGCACTTGTCGGGCACAGCCTAGCACTGGTTAAGAAGGTCAAGCGGGACTGCGGTTTCGCAAGGCTGGAAAGCACTTAGTTTGTAGTCCTCCAAGAGTACAAATTACAAGGCGCCCGTAGCTCAGCTGGATAGAGCATCCGCCTTCTAAGCGGATGGTCGCAGGTTCGAGTCCTGCCGGGTGCGCCATTAGGCAGCTTTGGCACAAGTAGCGCAATATGGTGGGCGTAGCTCAGTTGGTAGAGCACGGGATTGTGACTCCCGTTGTCGAGGGTTCGATCCCCTTCGTCCACCCCATATTTCGAAAGGCGCCAGATTAACAGTCTGGCGCCTTTGCTTTAACAGCTTCAACCCGCGGATGTGGTGGAATTGGTAGACACACTGGATTTAGGTTCCAGCGCCGCGAGGCGTAAGAGTTCGAGTCTCTTCATCCGCACCAAATAAAGCTTCATTCATGCCGATTGGCTTGGTTGGGGTCAGCAGGGAAGTTGTTTTACTTCTTTGTCACGCAATATGGTGGGCGTAGCTCAGTTGGTAGAGCACGGGATTG
>NZ_AZVV01000016.1:0-184146 GCF_000514395.1 Pseudomonas sp. URMO17WK12:I12 | reverse complement strand
TAGTGAGTCCACAAAAATCCCTGTGGGAGTGAGCCTGCTCGCGATGAGGCCCGAACAAACACTGCAAAATTCAAGGTCAACTTGACCAGTGTGGCGAGGGAGCTTGCTCCCGTTCGGCTACGCAGTAGTCGTAAAACCTTTGCCGCGGCGTGCCTGATAGAACGCGTCACCAGTGAGTGGGGCCGCTGCGCTGCCCACCGGGAGCAAGCTCCCTCGCCACAGGACCTCGCCTCGCCTTAGATCAGCGTTAGCTTTGTGGATCGACTTTATCCAGCATGCGGTTCACCGCCAGTTCGCCCGACATCATGGAATGCGGAATGCCTGGCAGGGATTGTGTAGCCTCGCAGAGTGTCTGGAGATGTGTGTTACACATCGCCGTTTAATGACCCTCTCAGGTTTGATGCTTTACTGAACAGACCCTCAAAATCCTGCGAGCCTCCAACATGAACCGCAACGACCTGCGCCGTGTGGACATGAACCTGCTGGTGATTTTCGAAACCCTGATGTTCGAGAAAAACCTCACCCGCGCCGGGGAGAAGCTGTTCCTCGGCCAACCCGCCGTCAGCGCCTCACTGGCCAAATTGCGCGATTTGTTCGACGACCCGCTGTTGGTGCGCAACGGCCGTACGCTGGAGCCGACCCTGCGCGCCTTGGCGATCCTCAAGGAACTGCAACCGGCGATGGACACCATTTCCGGCGCGGTCAGCCGGGCCAAGGATTTCGACCCGTCCACCAGCCGTGATGTGTTTCGCATCGGCCTGTCCGACGACGCTGAGTTCGGCTTGTTTCCGCCGTTGCTCAAGCAGATTCGCGAAGAAGCGCAGAACGTCGTGGTAGTGGTGCGGCGGGTGAATTTTCTGCTGATGTCGTCGATGCTCGCCAGCGGCGAGATTTCTGTCGGGATCAGTTACACCACGGAACTGCCAGCCAACGCCAAGCGCAAGAAATTGCGCGACTTGAGCGTAAAAATCCTGCGCGGCGACGACCGCCCCGGTGTTCTGACACTGGATGAATTCTGCGAAAGACCTCATGCGCTGGTGTCGTTTTCCGGGGACTTGACCGGGGCCATCGATAACGACTTGGCGCGCATCGGTCGTTCGCGGCGGGTAGTGCTGGCGGTGCCGCAGTTTGCCGGATTGCGCTCATTACTGGCCGGCACCGATTTGCTCGCCTCGGTGCCGGACTATGCCGCGTGTGCGCTGATCGAAGGCAGCAGCCAGTTGCGGGCCGACGACCCGCCGTTTGATATCGTGCTGTCCGAACTGTCCATGGTCTGGAACGGCGTCAACGATAACGACCCGGCAGAACGCTGGTTGCGCTCGAAAATTGCACAGTACATGGCGGCTCCACTGCCGGGGCATGCGGCGACTTAAAAGCGGTCGACTGGGTTTCGCGCAGGTACACCGGCAAGTCCGTGACCGGTGGCATGGCCGGGATTTCGAAGTACATCTGGATCACCCAGCCACGGTGATAGCTGGCGTGGTTGACCACGTGCATCAGTATCGCGCCAGCGCTCATGGTGCCGCTTTCGCCAGAGACAAACGTGAATTCAACGGGTTTATCCAGTGACGTTTCGGTCTGGCTTTCGCTCCAGTCGCAATACCAGTGATCAATCTCCCGTTGCGCCATGCGCAGTTCGGCAAGGTCGGCGTGCAACAGATCATGCGACGTTTTGAAGCCGTGGCCTCGGCCTTCGAGGTGGGCCTGCCAGATGCAGTCCACGACGTAGATGTGGTTCAGGGTGCCGATCATGTTCTTGAACACCGACACGCGATCTTTACTGACCTCACCCGCCGG
The DNA here is from genome assembly GCF_000514395.1 of Pseudomonas sp. URMO17WK12:I12. Lineage (NCBI taxonomy): Bacteria > Pseudomonadati > Pseudomonadota > Gammaproteobacteria > Pseudomonadales > Pseudomonadaceae > Pseudomonas > Pseudomonas sp. URMO17WK12:I12. The sequence continues at coordinate 182,349 of NZ_AZVV01000016.1, read as the reverse complement.
CAATGCGGCCAGGCTGTCAAAGAGGCGCTGGTCGGCCCAGTTTTTGTAATCGGCAAGCATGCGGGCAGTGCGTACGTTGATCATCAGAGGTCTCCCATGGTGATGGGCGCACTGCAAAGCATAGCCCTCATGGCTCCGGGCATCGCAACGGCTGATAACCGGCACCTGCGCTTCGTGCCCCTTATGTAGCAGCTGACGAGCACCGCGAGGCTGCGTTCGGCTCGTCAGCTGCTACGGGTTTGCGTAAGGCGCTGCACCACCCGCTCGGCCAGTGCCAGGCAACTGGTCAGGCCCGGTGACTCGATGCCGAACAGGTTCACCAGTCCCGGCACGCCATGTTCGGCCGGACCGCTGATGATGAAATCCGCTGCAGGTTCGGTCGGACCGGTGATTTTCGGGCGAATGCCGCTGTAGGCCGGTTGCAGGCTGTTATCGGGAAGACCGGGCCAGTAACGGCGGATCGCCTCGTAAAATCCATCGGCGCGGCGCGAGTCCACGCGGTAATCGACCTGATCGACCCATTCGACGTCCGGCCCGAAACGTGCCTGGCCGCCGAGGTCGAGGGTCATGTGCACGCCGAGCCCGGCACTTTCCGGCGCCGGATAGACCAGATGCCGGAACGGCGCGCGGCCGCTGAAACTGAAATAACTGCCCTTGCACAATCGGGCCACTGAAACGTGCTGCGAGGGCAACCCTTCGATCCGGCTCGCCACGTCAGGCGCAGAAAGCCCGGCGCAGTTGATCAACTCGCGGCAACTCAGGGGCATGGGTTGCGCACCGCCGATGACCAGATCAAAACCGTGTGCCGTACAACGAGCGGATTCCAGCGGTGTATGAAAGGCAATCGACATCCCGCTGGCTTCCCCATCCGCCTGAAGCGCGAGCATCAACGCATGGGAATCGATAATTCCCGTAGAAGGTGACCAGAGCGCGGCGACGCAGGACAGTGCCGGTTCAAGCACTCGGGCCTGCGCGGCATCCAGCCACTGCAAATCATCGACGCCATTCCGTCGCCCTTGTTCCAACAATGCCCGCAACGCCGCGCACTGGTTGTCATCGGTGGCCACGATCAGCTTGCCCAGGCGCTGATAATCAACCCCGCGCGCATCGCAGAAGGCATACAACCGTTGCTTGCCTTCAACGCACAACTGCGCCTTGAGGCTACCGGTCGGGTAGTAAATACCGGCGTGAATCACCTCCGAGTTGCGCGAGCTGATGCCCACCCCAATCCCCTCGCCGGCTTCGATCAGGATCACTTCCCGCCCGGTCCCGGCCAGCGCCCTGGCAACCGCCAGCCCGACCACGCCGGCCCCAACCACTACGCAGTCGGTATCGATGCTCGATTGTCCTGTGCTCATTTTCAAACCGGCCCTCGCTGCACGCCTTCACATGAATGACAACTTACTGTCATTTGGCTGAACTCAATAATCAAATGTGCAACTTTTCCATTTAATACACTATTAATCGGGCCTTTAAGGTTGACGGACTTCACCTCGCTGAGTAAATTGCCCGGGCCTTCGACGAAGGCCCTTTTTCAATTCACTACGGAATCCAATGGACACAGTATCTAGTCGCTGTCGGGTTGCTGCGAAACTGCAGAATCTGGCACATAACCCAGAAAATGACGGGACTCGACTTTTCGGTCGGGTGAGCTGCGCTAGAGCTTGATGCTCCACCGTAACTTGCCTCACCGGTGTCCGTCCGGTCCAGAGGCATGTTATGAACTTCAACACCATCGTAATGCCCGGCGTACGCGCCTTTGCTTCGACCATGCGGGTCAAGCCCTGCCGTGAGCCTACGCTCGCGAAGCGCGCCATTGCGCCGTTTTCCAGCCCTTCGTCCACTTCCAAGGCACATCCGCGTGCCAACTGGCGCGTCTGCCCGATGACGGGTCGACTTCAGCAACGCTGGAACCTGGACGACAGCCAGGAACCACCGAGTCGACGCATCGCGCGTCGCGTCCGGCTGCGAAGCCGAGCCTGACAAACCGCACATTCAGTTGATTTGAAGGCACTTTAAAGTCCTTCCTTCAACGGTTTCCTGACAAGGGAAACCGACAACTTCTTATTGCCTTTTAAAACACACGTTAATTGGAGTTAGTTATGGACGAAGCCAGTAGACGGTTCGCTGCCTATCACTTCCCTATTGATAGCCAGCGAACGTTAAAACAACAAACCAATACTTCTGACATCGATCGCTTGTTTGCGGCTCGACATACATTCGCTCGCCTGTAGTTGGGTGAGCCGGCTGTGTGTCGTGCCGCCAGTCAGCGGCAGGAGCACACGCGATGACCACCGTAAAAACCCCGAATACCCGCGCCAAAGGTGCCAGCAGCGACAACGCCAAACTGTCGATGCGCGCCGCACGAGAAGCCCAGAACGGCCTCGCCGTCACCCTCGCCAACCTCAATGCAACCCCGGACGGCCTCACCGAACTGGAAGTCGAGGGCCGTCTGGCGCGTGGGGGCTACAACGAAGTCGCCCACGACAAGCCGCCTCACGCCCTCGTCCAGCTGCTCAAAGCCCTGAACAATCCTTTCATCTATGTGCTGCTGACCCTGGCTGGCATCAGTTTCTTCACCGATTACTGGCTGCCGATCAGCCAGGGTGAAAGCGACGACGCCGACCTGACCAAGGTCATTATCATCATGACCATGGTTACCTTGAGCAGCCTGCTGCGGTTCTGGCAGGAATACCGCTCGGCCAAGTCGGCCGAAACCCTCAAGGCCATGGTGCGCACCACCGCCACCGTGTTGCGGCGCGGGCAACGTGGCCAGGAGGCGACGCTTCGTGAAGTACCGATGCGCGAGCTGGTGGCCGGCGACATCGTGCAACTCAGCGCCGGTGACATGATCCCGGCGGATATCCGCCTGATCGAATCCCGCGACCTGTTCATCAGCCAGGCCGTGCTCACCGGCGAAGCCTTGCCGGTGGAGAAATACGACACCTTGGGCAACGTCGCCCAGAAGTCCGCTACCGGCAACGCCGCCGATCAATCGAACCTGCTCGACCTGCCAAACATCTGCTTCATGGGCACCAACGTGGTCAGCGGCACCGCCAAAGCCGTGGTGGTCGCGACTGGCTCGCGCACTTACTTCGGTTCGCTGGCCAAAGCGATTGTCGGCTCGCGGGTGCAAACGGCGTTCGACCGTGGGGTGAACAGTGTCAGCTGGCTGTTGATCCGTTTCATGCTGGTGATGGTGCCGATCGTGTTCCTGCTCAACGGCTTTTCCAAGGGCGACTGGAGCGACGCGTTTCTGTTTGCGCTGGCGGTCGCGGTCGGCCTGACCCCGGAAATGCTGCCGATGATTGTCAGCGCCAACCTCGCTAAAGGCGCGATGGCCATGGCCAAGCGCAAAGTGGTGGTCAAGCGCCTCAACGCGATCCAGAACTTCGGTTCGATGGACGTGCTGTGTACCGACAAGACCGGCACCCTGACCCAGGACAAGATCATTCTCGAGCACCACGTCGACAGCCATGGCCGGCGCGACGATGTGATCCTCGAACTGGCGTGGCTCAACAGCCATCACCAGAGTGGTTTGAAAAACCTGATGGATCAGGCGGTGGTGCAATTTGCCAACAGCAACACGAAGTTCCGTGTGCCATTCGCCTACAGCAAGGTCGATGAATTGCCATTCGACTTCGTCCGTCGGCGCCTGTCGATCATCGTCAAGGACAGCCGCGACGACCACTTGATGGTGTGCAAAGGCGCGGTCGAGGAAATGCTGTCCATCGCCAGTCACCTCCATGAAAACGGCAGCGTCGTCGCCCTCGATGATCAACGCCGCAAAGACCTGCTGGCCCTGGCCAACGAGTACAACGAAGACGGCTTCCGCGTGCTGCTGGTCGCCACCCGCGAGATCCCGACAGCACAGAGCAAAAACCAGTACACCACCGAGGATGAGCGCGAACTGGTGATTCGCGGCTTCCTGACCTTCCTTGATCCACCGAAGGAAACCGCTGGCCCAGCCATTGCGGCGCTACGGGACATGGGCGTGACGGTCAAGGTGCTGACCGGCGACAACGCGGTCGTCACTGGCAAGATCTGCCGCGACGTCGGCCTGGAACCGGGCACCCCGCTGCTCGGCCAGGACATCGAAAGCATGGACGACACCACCCTCAAGCTGCGCGTCGAAGAACGCACGGTGTTCGCCAAGCTGACGCCGCTGCAAAAGTCGCGGGTGCTGAAGGCGTTGCAGGCCAACGGTCATACCGTGGGTTTCCTCGGCGACGGTATCAACGATGCCCCCGCCCTGCGCGATGCCGACGTCGGCATTTCGGTGGACAGCGGCACCGACATTGCCAAGGAATCGGCCGATATCATCCTGTTGGAAAAGAGCCTGATGGTGCTCGAAGAAGGCGTGCTCAAGGGCCGCGAAACCTTCGGCAATATCATGAAGTACCTGAACATGACTGCCAGTTCCAACTTCGGCAACGTGTTCTCGGTGCTAGTGGCCAGTGCGTTCATTCCGTTTCTGCCGATGCTGTCGATTCACCTGCTGCTGCAAAACCTCATGTACGACATCTCTCAGCTGGCGCTGCCGTGGGACAAGATGGACAAGGAATTCCTCAGCAAACCGCGCAAGTGGGACGCGAAGAACATCGGCCGTTTCATGCTGTGGATCGGGCCGACGTCATCGGTGTTCGACATCACCACGTTTGCGCTGATGTGGTACGTGTTCGCCGCCAATAGTGTGGAAATGCAGGGCCTGTTCCAGTCCGGCTGGTTCATCGAAGGGCTGCTGTCGCAGACGCTGGTGGTGCACATGCTGCGCACGCAAAAGATCCCGTTCTTCCAGAGCACGGCGGCATTGCCGGTGATTCTGATGACCGGGCTGGTGATGGTGCTGGGCATCTACATTCCGTTCTCGCCACTGGGCACGCTGGTCGGTTTGCAGCCATTACCGTGGGCGTATTTCCCTTGGCTGGTCGGCACCTTGCTCAGCTACTGCGTCTTCGCGCAGGTCATGAAAACCCTCTACATCCGCCGCTTCAAGCAGTGGTTCTGATTTGAGCCACCCCCTGTAGGAGTGAGCCTGCTCGCGATGGCATCAGCACATTCAACATCCGTGTTGACTGACACACCGCTATCGCGAGCAAGCTCGCTCCCACAGGTTTTTGTGGTTGGATTTTCAATCAATGCAACACGGAATAAGGAGAGTTCTCATGTCGGGAACGACTCTACTGGTCAACCTCGCAGGTGCCATCGCATTGCTGCTGTGGGGCACTCACATGATTTCTTCGGCGTTGCTGCGCGGCTTTGGTTCGCCGTTGCGCCAGTGGCTCGGCCACCACCTGAACAACCGCTGGATGGCGTTGCTGTCGGGGATCGGCATCACCGGCCTCCTGCAAAGCAGCACCGCCGTCAGCCTGATGGCGACCTCGTTCACCGCCGCCGGCACCCTCGCGCTCGCCCCGGCGCTGGCGATGATGCTGGGCGCCAATTTCGGTTCGACCCTGGTGGTGCAATTGCTCAGCCTCGACCTGTCGATGCTCATGCCACTGATGCTACTGACGGGGTTGATCGTCTTTCGCCTGCGCGATGACTCACGCTTTGAAAGTATCGGCTGTGCGCTGATCGGCCTGGGGCTGATGCTGCTGGCCCTGCACATGCTCGGTTCAACCCTGGCGCACGTCGAAACCACGCCAGTGTTTCAACTGATCATGCAAAGCCTGGACGGCGACCTGCTGATTGCCCTGCTGGTGGCGCTGCTGCTCACCTGGCTCTGCCATTCCAGCGTGGCCGTAGTGTTGCTGATCGTCTCGCTGGCCGCGACCGGCATGCTCTCCGCGACCACCCTGGTGGCGTTGGTCCTGGGTGTAAACATTGGCGGGACCTTGCCGTCAGTGATCAACGCTGGATCGAGCGTCGGTCGACGTTTGCCGCTGGGTAATCTGCTGGTGCGGGTGGTCGGTGCGCTGGCGGTGTTGCCGTTTGCCGGGGAGCTGGCCGAGACGAACCTGAATCCGACGACACTGGTGGTGGTCCTGCACAGCGGTTTCAATCTGTTGTTGGCGCTGGTGTTCATCGGTTTGACCGACGTACTTGCCAATGCCCTGACCCGGCTGCTGCCGGATCCGGTGCGGGAAGTCGATCCCGGCATGCCGCACTATCTGGACGAGGCCGGCCTGGACGTGGCCAATATCGGTTTGTCCAACGCGGCCCGGGAAGCGCTGCGCATGGTCGATATGTTCTCGGCGATGCTCGGGCGCCTGTTGCAGCTGTTCCACACCTCGGCGCCGACCTGTGTCGACGACGTACGACGCATCGATCAATCCCTGGACCTGCTCAGCGCAGCGATTCGTGCCTATCTGGCCGACATCGGCAAGGAAGGCCTCAGCGACGACGATGCCGATCGCGCCCAGGAAATCCTCCTGTTCGTGATCAACCTCGAACACGCGGCGGACATTCTCTCCAGCAGCCTCGCGCAATTGGCGATGCGCAGGGTGCGCCGTGGCGAACAGTTCTCGGCGTTCGAGCTGGGCAACATCGCCCCGCTGCACGACGCCTTGCTGGAAAGCCTGAGCCTGGCGATCAGCGTATTCCTGCGCGAAGACATCGCCATCGCCCATCAATTGATCAGTCGCAAGGAAACCGTCAGACAGTTGGAAGCGCACGCCAGCCGTGAGCATTTTCGCAAACTGCAGGATGACAAAAACACCTGGGCCGAGTCCGGAGACCTCTTCCAGCGCGTGCTGCGCGATTACCGCCGCGTGCACCACCACATCGCCGCCCTCGCCTATCCCTTGCTTGAACGCGTCGGTGAGCGAGTGATCGAGAACAACGATCCGGCGAAGGAAACCCCGTCATGCGCCTGCTGATTTGTGCGGGACGCCATTACGCCGACAGCGGCCATTGCCGACGGGTGCTCGACGCCTTCCAACGCGCGCACCCGGTGCGTGTGCTGATCCATGGCGGTAACCGGCATCTGGGCGGCGAAATCGAAGAATGGGCGCGAGAACAAGGCATCGACCTTGTGCGTTACCCGCCTAACTGGCAGCGCCACGGCAAATCGGCAGAGCGCTTGCGCAACCACTTCATGTTGCGCGACAGCCGACCGGACGTGGTGATCGCCCTGCCCGGCGGCGAAGACACCGAAGAGCTGCTCGCCCAAGCCCGGGCGGCCGGTTTGCAAACCCTGTCGCTTGCCACCCCCGCACGCCCGGTGTAGCAGCTGTCGAGCCCGGACGCAGCCTCGCCGGGTCTCGACAGCTGCTACAGGGGGGTGTGGTTAAAAGGGGGCTGCTTTTCAAATGAAAACTTCGAGGTAAACCTCATGCAGAAACCGACTCGTGAATTCATGTCTTTTGTGCGCAACCTGCCACCCGTGCAAGGTCGAAGGGTGCGGCGCAATCTGTGGTTCGTCAGTATCACCCTGAGCCTGATCGCACTCCTGACAGTGATGTCCAAAGCCAAAGCGGCCGGCGGTGCGTACGTGGTGGATGATGCCGCGATCAATGCACCGGGCGAATGCAACATCGACACCTGGTACCAGAGCGGTCGCCATAATCACTCATCGAGCAACGCATCGTTGTCCCAGGACTGCACGTTGAAGGGGCTGCCCACCCTGCAACTCGGCGCGGCCATTGCGCACAGTCGCGATGACGCAGACTCGGAAACTCAACTGAGCCCGCAGTTCAAGACCTCACTGTTTGCGCGAGAAGATCTCGGTCTTGAATGGGCGCTGGCAGGCACGGCGCATTTCGCTTTCAACCGGGCACACGTTTTCGATGGCAGCGAATTGAACCTTCCGTTCACCTACCAGCCGATTCGAGCACTGCGCCTGAACCTCAACACGGGATGGGCTCAGGCCTATGACGACGGGGCACAACACCATCGTTGGACCTGGGGCACCGGCGTCGAATACGACCTGGCCCGGTCACTGACGCTGATTGCCGAACGCTATGGCCAACGAGGTGCTGAACAGGCGTGGCAGGCCGGTCCACGGTTTCACCTTGGCGAGCGTATCGACGTTGATGTGGTGGCGGGACGCAATCTGACAGGGGAACGTGATCAGTGGCTGACCACCGGAGCAATTGTGCGTTTTTGAACGAAATTTTTCGGTCAAGGAACTCCTGGCGCTCGCCGCGCATCCTAAACTATGAGGTACTTCCTATTTGCTTCACGCTTTCAGAGGACACCGTCATGCGCCGTCTGATTATCATCTCTTCCCTGATGCTGTGTTTACCCTTCGGCTCGGCTATGGCCAAAGTGGATGCGGGCGATGTTGCCACGTCGGCCGGGGTCTCCGCTTCGCTGTACTCGACCTTCAAGGACCATAAACTCATGATTCCCGCGCGGGATGACGCTTCCAGCTTCGTGGCCAGTGGTGGTGCTATTCGCGGGGTTTATCTGGAATCGGTGCTGAAAAAAATCCGTCAGGACAATCCCGGACTCAACGCCACCGATGAAGACCTGGCTCGCGCCATCCTGATCCAGGAAGGCGATGCTGCCGGCCAATAAAGTCCGTGAAAACAGCGGTGGGGCTTGTGACACCTGGAGTGCGTTTACAGCCCTACTTCGCTTTCCCTGCGGACAAACGTGCCCACCCGGCGACTAATTGCGCACTGACACTCACCCCGCCACAGACCACGATCACCACGTCGTGCGCATCGGCTATGGCGGGATGGTCGAGGTACGCCACCGCCAATGACACACCACACGCTGGCTCCACCAGCTGACGCAGGTCGCTGGCAAAACGGACGACCCCCATGATCGCGTCCTCATCGCTGAGCACGACGCATTGGTGACGGAAATCGCGCAGGTGCCGCACCGGCCAGGCCGCCACCTTCGCCGCGCCCAGCGAGGTCGCCACGGTATCGATGCGCGGCAACCGGACCGGATGCCCGGCTTTCATGGCCGCCGCGAAAGAAGCGGCACCCTCGGTTTCGCAAGCGATGATCCGGCAATCCGTGCGCCCATGGCGCATCAGCCCTGTGAGAATGCCCGCCAGCAAGCCTGCGCCCCCCACCGACGTCACCATCACATCCATTTGAGGACACACCTCCAGCACTTCATCGACCAGCGTGCTGTGCCCTTCCCACAATACGGGGTGATCGAAGGCCGGTACGTATTCGGTGTCGGCGTCCTGTGAAAGTTCTTTGGCCCGTTGATTGGCCTCGTCCCAGACCTTGCCGTGCACAATTACTTCGGCACCGGTTTTGCGGATCCTCGCGCGGGTTGATTCAGGGGTGGTGTGCGGTACCACAATGCAGGCGCTCAACCCGAGGCTGGCGGCAGCAATAGCAGTGGCAAAACCGGCATTGCCCCCCGAAGGACACACCACTCGGCTTTTGCCCTGCGCCTTGGCCTGACTGCACAGTAACCCCATGCCACGCAGCTTGAACGAACCGCTGGGTTGCAGGTTTTCCATCTTTAACCAGATCCGTCGGGTCGGTGTCGACAGGCCCAGGTGCAGGATCAACGGTGTCTTGATGTGAAGCATCGCGGGTGTCCCAAAGGTGAACCATTCTTATCCAAGCTTAGTTCACCCTGCCCGCCGCCCCCGGTTTAGCGATAGCGCGCTGCGGCGCTGGAGTTGCCGAACAACCCCGACAGAGTCTGACGCTGCGCTTCGTAACGGTCCCATTGCTCGCCGTCGTGCAGGCTCGGCACGGTCACCACTTCGCCGTTTGCCAAACCTACCAGCGCGGCATCAACCATTTCTTGCGCCGACATCACGATCTCTTGCGGCAGGTTTTCCACCGGGTTGCCGGCTTCGTTCCAGAAATCGGTTGCGGTCGCGCCGGGCAATACCGCCTGGACACGAATGCCTTTGTCCGCCAGTTCGTGGTGCATCGACTGACTCAAGCCCAAGACAAAAGCCTTGGTTCCGCCGTACACACCGTTGAGGATTTCTGGCGCGACGGCAACGATCGACGAAATGTTGATCACAGTGCCGGTGCCACGGCCGACGAAGCCTGGCACCACGGCGTAGGCCAGACGCATCAGCGCGGTAACGTTGAGGGTGATCATGTCTTCCATCTCATCGACCGGGCTGCCCAGCAATGGCATGACAGCGCCGACGCCGGCGTTGTTGACCAACAAGGTGATGCTGGCGTCGTTACGCAGGATGTCCTCGACTCGCAGCACATCGGCTTTGACTTTCAAATCGGCGGCGACCACCTCCACCGCGCGCCCGGTTTCATTGCTCAAGTGGTTCGCCAGAGCGTTCAGTTTGGTCTGACTGCGGGCGACCAGAATCAGGTCGTAACCCTGCCGCGCGAGACGGTCGGCATACACCGCGCCGATGCCCGACGATGCGCCAGTGATCAATGCGGTGCCTTTGGATGAGAGAGCCATGTCGAGTTTCCTTCACAGTGAGGCGATCAGTTCGCCGGGTGCGAACAGTTATAGAGGCTCTTACACTTGTCTCAAATGACGTTTAAAGTACGTTTTCAGGACATGTCCTTTTGAGGGTCTGGCAATGACTAGCGTGGCATTTGTGGTGTTCGAGGGTTTCCAGTCCATGGCGCTGGCCGCCATGCCGGTGTTCGAGTACGCCAACTTCAGCGCCGGTGAGACGCTGTATGACGTCAGCGTAGTCTCCGAAGATGGCAGCACCCTGCGCGCCTCCGGGGGATTGAGCGTCGGAACCCTGGCGTTCGGTGAGCGGGTATTTGATACGGTGATCGTGGTCGGCGGCGATTGCATCGTCCAACAGGCGCCCGACAGCGTGCTGACCTACCTGCGCGACAGCGTGAGCACCGCACGGCGGATGGCGTCAATTTGTTCCGGGGCGTTCGTGCTGGCGCAGGCCGGTCTGCTCGACGGACGGCGGGCCACCACTCACTGGGCGTATGCCCGAGACCTGCAAGCGCGTTTTCCCTCGATCAAGGTGGAAGAAGACCGCATCTACGTGGTCGACGGCCCGATCTGGACCTCGGCCGGCATGACCGCCGGCATCGACCTGGCGCTGGCCATGGTCGAGAAGGATCACGGCGCGGAACTGGCGCGTTCCGTGGCGCAGAAACTGGTGATGTACCAGCGTCGTGCGGGTGGCCAGTCCCAGCATTCGGCATTGCTCGAATTGGCGCCAAAATCTGACCGCATTCAGACTGTTCTTGGCTACGCCCAGGAACACCTGGCCTCGCCGCTCTCGGTGGAGCAACTGGCCGACGTGGCGCGCCTGAGCCCGCGGCAATTCAGCCGCAGTTTTCGCGCCGAGACCGGACAGACGCCAGCCAAGGCCATCGAAAACCTGCGTCTGGAAGCGGCACGGCAGATGCTCGAACGCGGGCGCCTGACCCTCGACCAGATCGCCACCGAGGCCGGTTTTACCGACCGACGCCGCATGCGCGAAGCCTTTTTAAGGGCATTCGGCCAACCGCCGCAAGTGATCCGGCGCAATGCCAGGGCCGAGTTGAACGCGTGAACAACCGTGGGCATCTAAACTGAAACGGGCCAAGGCTCATCAGGAGGCGCCCATGAAAATCTCGGCCAAACTGGCGTTCTTCGCCATCGTCGGCACCCTTGCCTACCTCGGTCTTGCCGTGTGGGGCATGGGCGGGTTTGCGGCGTTTTTTGCCCATGGGTCGTTGGTGGTGGTTGCCCTCGCAACCGTGGTCATGACCGTGTTGTCGCTGTTCACCGAGGTCAATCTGAGTTCCGGCGAACGGGAAGACCGGGCCAATCGCTGGGTGCTGCCGGCGTTCGGGGTGATCGGGTTGCTCAGCGGATTCCTGCCAGCCTACACCGACCGGATCGACTTCTGGACCTTTGGCGGCGAAGGCCTGCGCTGGATGGGCGCATTGTTGTTCTGCCTCGGCGGCGCGCTACGCATGTGGCCGGTGTTTGTACTGGGCAAGCGCTTCAGCGGCCTGGTGGCGATTCAGCCGGGGCACACGCTGGTCACCGACGGAATTTACCGGTGCCTGCGCAACCCCAGCTACCTGGGGATGCTGGTGATTGCCTTGGGCTGGGCGCTGGCCTTTCGTTCGGGGGTCGGGCTGTTGCTGGCGGCGTTGACGGTGATTCCGCTGATTGCGCGGATTCACTCGGAAGAGGCGTTGTTGAGGGCGCAGTTTGGTGGGGAGTATGAGGCGTATTGCGCCACGACCTGGCGGCTGATACCTGGACTCTATTAGCCCCCCATAGATGTAGGAGCCGAGCTTGCTCGCGATAGCGATATCAGCAGCCACTCAAATCCAGGCCACCGTCAACAACCCCGCCCCCAACGCCACGCACAACGGCGAATACACCCACGTATCGAGCCGGGCAAACTTCGAATCCTTCACCTCTTTGAAAAACCCGACCAGGTTCGAATCGCCAATCGCCCGGGCGAACATCAGTATCGCGATGCCACTGATCACCCATTGCAGCCACACGTCCTGCACCGCCGGCAAGCACAGCCCGACCCGCAGGCACACCAGCATCGCGATCAGCAGCAATCCCACCGCCACCAGCAACGTCACCAACCCCGACGGCTTGAACGCAGGCCTTGATTGCGCGCCCCCCTCCCCGGGCAATCGCGGTACCGCCGCCTCGCTGCCCAACTTGCCACCCGACGCCCAATACACATGGACCAGGCTGATCATCAAAAAGATTGAAGCCATCCATTGCGCAACCAACAGGTTCATATTCAGTTATCCATCCAGTGAGAGCACACGTGCTCCGGGCGGCGATAGCGAATGAAGTTGTGTGGATCAGCGGTTTACTTCAGTTCGGCGGAAACTTTATCGGCCACCTCCTTGGGCAACCACGCCTTCCAGACATCCGGGTGCGCCTTCATGAATGCTTCCGCAGCCTGGCGTGGCGGGGTGTGTTTTTCGCTCATATCGGCCAGGGCCTTGTTCAAGGGATCGATGGGCAAATCGACCTTGCTGAAGAACTCGGTGATCTGCGGGTACTGTTTTAGAAACGGCGTAGACACACCGATGGACAGCTTCGAGGCCAGTGAACGGGTTGGCTTGGGATTTGGATTGTCAGCGTCGGTCAGGGTCTTCCAGGCGTCGGCGTCGAACGGTGGCTCCTCCAGCTGGATCAGCTTGAAGCGTCCGAGCAAGGGCGTCGGTGACCAGTAATAGAACAGCACCGGCTTGCCGCGATGGATAGATGAGGTGATTTCCGCGTCCAGCGCCGCTCCGGAACCGCTGCGAAAATTCACATAGCTGTCGTTCAGGCCATAGGCGGTGAGCTTCTGCTTGTTCACCACTTCCGAGGTCCAGCCGATCGGGCTGTTGAGGAAGCGGCCCTTGCCAGGGGATTCCGGGTCGCTGAACACGTCTTTGTACCTGGGCAGGTCGCTGACACTGCGCAGCCCCGGCGCCAGTGGCTTGATGCCTTTGGCCGGGTCGCCCTTGATCACGTACTCCGGAACCCACCACCCTTCGGTCGCGCCTTTGACCGTATCGCCCAGGCTGGCGACCTTGCCTTCGGCCTCAGCCTTGACCCAGACCGGGCTGCGGCCGGCCCATTCTTCACCAATGACCTGAATGTCATTATTGGCCAGGGCGGTCTCCAGGGTAATGGTGGTGCCCGGCAAGGTATCCGTCGGTAGCCCGTAGCCCTTCTCGACAATGATCCGCAGGATATCGGTGATCAGGCTGCCGCTTTCCCAATTCAGGTCGGCGAAGTGGATCGGTGCCTGGGCGGCGAACACCGGAACAGGTGACGTCAACAACCCGAAACTGGCCACGGACGCAGCCAGTAACCGTCGAAATCCTTTCATGCTTTTGCACCTCGTGCTGTTCACAGCAATAGCAGGATGGCCTGATGAAAGACCGCAAGCCTCAAAATATTCAGTCAATTGACTGTAGTAGAGGATCCTGATTTCGAGGGACGGGATTTAATTTTCGGAAGATTCCTGCAAGAGGGATAGCTCTCTTCTGACCATGCCGGCGTACGCCGCCGGGCGCAGCGTATAGAGCTGTGACGCCACCCAATTCAGCCAGGCTCCCTGCAGAACAGCCTTCTGCTCGAACAACCGAAGGGCATCAGTGTGGGCACTGGCCTGGTTCTGTTCGTGGAAGTCGGCGCGGGTCAGGGTCATTACTCGCTGGCCTTGAAGGTCACCAGCTCGCCCTTGCGCCACTTGGCGGCTTTGGCGGTCACGGCTTTCAGGGTTTTGGTCAGGCCTTCCTGCAACTGTTGATGAGCGGCAAACACCATCACCACGCTATGACCTTCCTTGAACACAATCGCCTGGCCATCGGCGGTGGTGACAAACGCGTAATCGCCCAAGCCATACACCGTCAGTTTGATCTCGCGGAACTTGATGTCCAGCTTGCCTCCTTCGCGACTGGGCAGGACCGAGGCGCTGAAATGATCGCCAACCTTGAGTTTGAGCCCTGGCTTGTCATCCACCACCAGTGCTTCTTCGGTGTCGATCTCGGCAATGTAAATGCCTTCGGCGTTCTGTTCGGTGACATAGACGAAACGAGATTGAAACTGTTTAACCAACTTTGCGCGCAAATCACCCAGCACGAACAAAGCATGCATATCGAGATTACTTACTGCCAAGGAAACATCCCCACATCTGAAATGGATGCCGCACGCAGGACAAACGCGCAGCAGAAAAAAGCGGCCATGCCGAGGGTCTAGCAAATAAACCGGGTTGAAATCCTGATCCGGGCAGAGGGCTTATGCATCGCGAGGTCAGTGAGCGTACTGGAATAACACTCGCGCCGTCTTCCCTCAACGTCGTCAGATGTTGAAGGAAAATGCCCTTCTTGCTGCCAGAGAAAACAGGACTACCAACTTTAAGGAAAAAACCCTACAAGAAAAGCACTTTTCCGACATATCGCACGCAAAAAATTGCTTTAGATGGACACCATTCGCCCACCCTTGATGGCGATTCTAGAGCAGCGATGCTGACAGAGACTAGCCAAAACGGCATACATACGTCGGCAAAACAATGAAAAGGACTTCATATGTGCACAATGACTCACTTTGCAACCGACCAATCGCCTTACACGCACGACGCCTTAGCGCTGTCGCAGGCGTTATACGAACAACCGCCCTTCCCTCCTGTAAGCCCTGCCCGACCCAGGTTCCAGGTCGTCCTGGCCGGTAACGCGTTTTTCCATATCAAGGAAACTTCCACAGGACGCGTCAGAGGTTTCCGCGGTGACCACAACCAGGCGTGTGCGCTTGCTCGCTCACTTGAATCACGCGAATAAAGCCACGCCTGAGTTCATTCCAATAGACGTTTCGTCACACCGTCGAGTTAACTCAGCCGTCGGCGGGCAACTACTGCCATACTGCCCGCCCCATGAAACCCGTTCCCACGTCGGACGGCGCTCAAAACAACAAAACATTTCCAAGGGAAGGCTGCTACGTGACGGAATTTGATATCGGCGAATTTATTATCCGGGGCGAAGCCAGAGAGATCGACGGCGAATTCCAGGCAGTGATAGTCATGCGCGCCAAACCAAAATTGACCACGGTGACGTATCACCAGGTCGAGAAAGATCGCTGGTTCAAAACGGCAGATGTCGCCGCCATCGCCGCTCAGGAAGCGGCCATTGAACTGAAGGCTGCCGTCGATGCAGGGGCATTGAAAGCCTGATCATCAAATTTGCCGTCTATGCTCACTCCTGTTTTTGAACATCCATCGAACTCCTGAAGCGCGGCCGCCTCAGATGCAATGAAGCCGCCCTTCAGATCTCGCATTCGACGCGACCCACCAGGAGATGAACATGGATTCACCTACACACGACTTGAAAGGTTTGTTCGACCAACTCGGTCTGGACTCCAGCCAAAAAGGCATCGACGATTTCATCGCCAGCCATTCACCGTTGGCCGGAGACAAAAAAATGATCGACGCCGAGTTCTGGACCCCGCAGCAAGCCGGCTTCCTCAAAGAACAGATACGTAAAGACGCCGATTGGGCGCGAGTGGTCGACGACCTGAATTTGCGCCTGCACCAGCGTCACTAGCCAGCACAGTCAGTGCAGGCTGCCCGCTGATTCGACGTTCAATTGCGCCAGCCAGGCAGCCCTGCACTCCTCTGCCTCACCGCGACTGGCAAACGCCGTCCCCCGGCGCTCGCCGTTGAGCAGTACCACCCAACAAACGCTCTGTCCCATCGCGCGCAAACAGGCGGGCACCCCGCTGCCAATCATCACCGCGATATCCAATTTGCTTTGCATGCTGGCCTCTCGAATTTCATTAGCAACCTAACAATGAAGGCATGTTAATGAGTTCATCCGAGAGGAAACAGCAACGAGGCTGCACAGCTTCGTTGCCGGAATCGTAACAATCGCCAGCGGCTAGCGTGGCCCTTGTGGTTTGTAACCCAGGCGCAAACCGCCCCAATGCCGGCCCTTGACGAGGATGGGCACAGAGAGATCGTGCATCAGTTCGCCGGTGTCGCGGGTATACGTCTGCAACAACACCGGCTGCTGATGGCTGCCGCAGCGGATACCGGTGCGATCAGCGAATTTGCGCTTGGTGCGGTTTTGCAAAGTATCGACCGTCGCATCGCCCGTCAGCGGCTGGCTGAAAACGATGTTATGAGTCGGCACATAACCCTGCTGTGTGCAGGCGATGGCAAACACCAGCCCTTCATGACGCGGCAACAACGGCTCCTGAATCGTCGGCAGGACCTGATCGGTGTAGCGGTCGAAGCGGGTCTGGAACTTGGCCGGGCTGGTATTGGGGATCGCCTGATAATTGCGATCAAACAAGTCATCGAGACTGACGCGTCCCTGGTCGATATCCGCTTCGAAACGCGCGGCAATCTGGCTTGCGCCTTCCCGGGCCAGGTCATAAATCCGTTGGTGATAGTCATCCAGTCCGACTTCGGCCAGGCGCTCGCTGATGGATTCGGCCTGCCCTTCCATTTGCACGGCGGCCTGGGCCAGACGCTGGGTCTGCTGGTCGCTGATCGCCAGATCGCTGCGCATCTGTTCGATGGCGTGAAACAGGCTGTCGAGTTGTTCGCGATTGGTGTCGGCGCCACGGGCGATTTCCCCGACCTGATGCTCGACACCCGCCGCCAGGCGCGCAATGTTTTCCAGGTGCTGACCGGTATGCTCGACTTGCTCGACACCTGTATCGAGGTCGCTGGAGAGTTGGCGGATCTGCTCGACGACCTGGGCGGTGCGTTGCTGGATATCGGCGACCATCTCGCCGACTTCACCGGTCGCCGTCGCGGTCCGCGCGGCCAAACCCCGTACTTCATCGGCCACCACCGCGAAACCGCGCCCGTGTTCCCCGGCCCGCGCCGCTTCGATCGCGGCGTTCAATGCCAGCAGATTGGTCTGGCTGGCGATGGACTGGATCACAAGCGTCACCCGCTGGATATCGTCGCTGCGCAGGCTCAGGGCCTCGATCAGCTCGCGACTGTTGCTGGCGCGTTCGCTGAGTTGATGCATGCGGGCGATGGACTCGATCAACTCCTTACGCCCGGCGGCACCGCTCTGATGCGCTTCACTGGCGGCGCCGAGCGCTTCGCGGCTGAGCTTGGACGTGACTTCTTCGGTCGCGATCATCGCCTCGGCATTGCGGACAATCTGCGCCGCCGCGCTGAGTTGCGACTGCAGCTTGTCCGCCAGTTGCTTGACTGAAAAGGCCACGCCGGCCGCAGACAGTGCGTTATGGCTGGTGGTGTAGGAAAGATCGCGGGTCAATGTGGTGATGGCGCTGGCGTTTTCCGCCGGCGAGTCTTGAGGCGCAGCGCGTGAACGCAGACGCGGCAACCAGATAATCAACACCGCCAACGGCAAGCCGAGGTAAAGCGGCCATCCACCCAGCGCCATGCCGCACAACAACAGCATCAGGGCGATGCTTTGCAGGGTCGGCGTCAGCCAGGGGTTTTTCGGCAAAAGTACTGGCGCAGGCGCGGCCGTCGCCAGAGATCCGTCTCTCGTCATCTTCGTCACCCCACGATCTTCTAATTGTTGTCTTCGCATTAAACGCCACTACAAGGCCATTATCTATGGTCCATTAGTCGTGGGTAGTGCAGTAGATCAATAGAGGCGCATGAGCTTTTTTACAGACGAAAAAAAGCATCGCGGGCCAGCCTTGCTCCTTTGGGAGTGAGGCTCGCCCGCGATGCGGGGCGCTACGAAATCAGGCCTGACGCTGGTGCTTGTCGATCTGTTCGTGACGCTCTTGCGCTTCGATGCAGTACTTGGTGGTCGGGCTGATCAGCAGGCGTTTCAGGCCAATGGCCTCGCCGCTGTCGTCGCACCAGCCGAAGCTGTCTTCTTTGATGCGTTCCAGAGCCTGTTCCAACTGAGGCAGCATGCGCTGGTCGCGATCGATCGCGTTGACCAGCCAGGTGCGCTCTTCTTCGACCGAAGCCGCGTCTGCCGGATCGGCCGGGGTGTCCAGGCTCTCGATGGCGATGCGGTTCTGCTCGATGCGCTCATGGGTTTCGACTTTCATGTTCTGCAACAGCTCGCTGAAAAAAGCATGTTGCTCAGCATTCATGTAGTCATCCGCCGGCATGGCCAGCAACTTGTCCTTTGTCATTGATATCTCTATAAAAAAACGTGCATTAAGGCGAATTAGGGAGCGTTCCGGCGGACCTGTTGAAGGCCATCGGAAAGGCGCCGTTTATTCCAAGCGCCACCCGGCACTCAATTTACGAGGGGCGGCAGTCTAAGGCCGACTTGAGGCCCCAGCAACTGAAAAGTCAGCGAATTTGTCCGACAAGGTACGCAAAGTGCTCTACTGCGACCGTTGCGGCGGTTATCGGAGTGCGTTTATAGCAAGAAATTCAATCGAGCGGCTGTATATAGAAGACAAACGGCCGCACAAGCCCTCCCTTTGCTTGCAGGGCGCGGATCCTCAGCTAAGGTTGACCGTCCCGAATGGGTCCTCTGCAGGAGTGTATTAATGAAGCTGATCGGCATGCTGGATTCACCCTACGTAAGGCGCGTGGCCATTTCTGCCCAACACCTGGGCATCAACCTGGAGCACCAATCGGTCTCAGTGTTTCGGCACTTCGAGCAATTTCAACAGATCAACCCGGTGGTCAAGGCGCCGACGCTCGTGCTGGACGACGGCGACGTGTTGATGGATTCAACCCTGATCATCGACTATCTCGAAGCCCTCGCCGGCCCCGGCAAAAGCCTGATGCCCGGCGACCTCAAGCAGCGGCTGCGCGCCTTGCGGGTGATCGGCCTGGCGTTGGCGGCGTGCGAAAAATCAGTGCAGCTTTATTACGAGCGCAACCTGCGTCCCGCCGAGATCCAGTTTCAACCGTGGGTCGAACGCGTCGAAGGCCAATTGGCCGCCGCTTATTCATCACTTGAACGTGAACTGGAAAAGCAGCCGTTAGCGAATGGCGCCTTGATCGCGCAGGACGGGATTACAGTGGCCGTCGCCTGGAGCTTCACCCATCTGGTGATCCCGGATCAGGTCGATGCCGAGCGCTTCCCGCGAATTGCCGCCTTCACCGCGCAGGCAGAAAAGCTTGAGGCGTTCATCAATACCCCGATAACCTGAGCCGCCCACCCGACCGGACTCAACCATGACCGCCGCCGAACAACCCGCCCCGGCGCTGAAGGAAATCTTCAACGCCGAGCGCCTCAAGCACATCGCAACCGAAATGACGGCGGTTTACCCCGGGTTCAAGGCCAAGGCCTTCCTGAGGATGGCCAACGACGGCCTCGCCGACCTGTCGATCATGCAGCGCATGGCGCGGGTCAGTGAATGCCTGCATGCGGTGCTGCCGCTGGGGTATGACGAGTCGCTTGAGGTGCTGCGCGCCCTCGCCCCTCGGCTGAACAGTGGTTTCGTCAGTATTTCGCTGCCGCATTATGTGGCGATGTATGGCGAACATGATTTCGAGCAGTCGATGGAGGCGCTCAAGTATTTCACCGCGTTTGGCTCGGCGGAATTTGCGGTTCGGTATTTTCTGCGCAGTGATTTGCAGCGTTCATTGGCGCTGATGCAGGAATGGTCGCGGGATCAGAATGAGCATGTCCGACGCCTGGCCAGCGAAGGCAGCCGACCGCGCTTGCCGTGGTCGTTCCGGTTGGAGCAGGTCCAGGCAGATCCGACGCTGGCGGCGCCGATTCTCGACAACCTGAAGGCGGATGAAAGCCTTTATGTGCGCAAGTCCGTGGCCAACCACCTCAATGACATCACCAAGGATCATCCGGAATGGGTGCTGGACCTGATCGAGGGTTGGGCGCTGGATAACAAGCACACGGCGTGGATTGCCAGGCATGCGTTGCGCAGCTTGATCAAACAGGGCAATCAGCGAGCGCTGGCGATTATTGGCGCCAGTGGCAAGGCTGAGGTCGAGATTGTCGGGGTGACGGTCGAGCCGGCGGTGATTCGGCTCGGAGAGAAAATCACCCTGTCGTTTGGTGTGAAATCCACCGTACCCGACAGCCAACGACTGGTGATCGACTATGCGATTGATTACGTCAAAGCCAATGGCAGCACGTCGGCGAAGGTGTTCAAGCTCAAGACCTTGACGCTGCCCGGCAACGCCAGCGAACTCGTCAGCCGTGGCCAGCAGATCAAAGAGCTCACCACCCGCAAACACTATATGGGCGTGCATGCCGTGCACATCCTCGTAAACGGCGAACGCCTGGCCAGCACCGCATTCGAAATCCTCCCTTGACCTGTAGCCGCTGACGAGCAACGCAAGGCAGCGTTCGGCGGCGAAGCAGTCGCCAATCAGCCACCCCATTACCACAGGAGTACCGCGCTTACCGGACTGGGAGGACCTCGTCCTCGAACGCCGCCGCAACAAATGCCTCCAGCGCCTTCTCTTCCAGGATTTCGATAGAGAAGTGCCCGAAACGCTTGGGCAACCAGAGGATGCGTGCCCCGGATGGGGATTGCAGATTCGCGCGGGCCAATGGCTTGCCGTTTTCATCTTCCGGCTGAACACCGGCGGCTATCAATTCGTCAAAGGTCTTCTCGATGTCCGGTGTCGAGTAGCAATGGCGATAAATCATCCCCTCGCCCGAGGCGTCCAACAGTTCCTTCAGGTTCCCCGCCAACGGCTGTACCAACATGAAGCGCTCTTGACCGATCAGCGCAATCGCGTAGCGCACGTGCAGACCACCGCGTTCCCAAATGAGGGTTCTAGAGATCCTGGCTTGCAGTATGTTCGCGTAGTAAGCACAGGCTTCGTCGAGACTATTGACCAGTACATCGATGTGGCTGAACTTCAGTTCCATTGCATGCTCCTGCCGCCCCGGCGTCCTGTTGACCCTTGGATGAGACATGGAAAACAAGTCCCCCCCTTTTTTGGAATTATGCTGATGGGGTTGATTCGGGTCTAGGCTAAAGCGATCCGGGTCGTCGATCAATTTTGATCCACTGTTCGCGCCGCATCCGTCCCTGGAGCGCCCAATGCCGCCCATCACCAAGCGCCTGATGACGCTGCTTTTTCTTTACCTGCCCCTTGAAGTGCCCGCCCAGACCAGTCCCTGCCCTGCGGGTGAAAAACAAGTGTGCCTGGACAGCTGCATTTGCCTGCCAGACGTGGGGCAACTGCTCGGCCTGCCACCTGATGGCATCTACCAGATCGCCGCACCCGCCTTGGCGATGTGGCTGACTCAAGCCCGGGCTGAAGCAGCCACTGCCGATACTCAACCCATTCCACCGCACATTCGCGAGCAACTGTTGCGCTGGTATGACCCCGGCGTGCTCGATGCCGCGCGCTATAAAGTGAGCGATAACGGCCAATTCACCGCCGCCACGGCCATGCTGCAAAACCCCGATGTCGGTGCGGTGACGCTGATCGACGTCATCCTCTTTCGGGATGCTCAAACGGCAGAAGTGAACATTGCGCTCTGGGCTCATGAGCTGAAGCATGTCCAGCAGTTTCAGGAATGGGGAGTTGAGGGATTTGCCCAGCGGTATACGCAGGATTTCAATGCGGTGGAGGCGCCAGCGTATGCCGTGCAGGGTGAAGTCAGGCGGTGGGTGCGGGAAGGCAATGACTGAAGCGTTGCAAAGCTGGTTGTTGTCCAGGGGAGCTGTCGATACCAGAGAACCCTCAAGGGGTTGGGCGCCTTGGCCGAACATTTTTGACGGCACTACGCGACACCGGCGTGCGGATTGTATTCAGCGGATCTTTTTCCATTGATCATTGCTCATCGCCAAGCGAAATCCGAGATGTGACATGGCATTCATCGGATCCGCCCCCTGCCTGGCACTGGTTCGAAAGCTCGTGCAGTAGCTGTCGCTACAAAGAAAAGATCCACCTCGAATCACACGCTGAGGCGCGTTGGCCGTTGTCCCGAGTGCTGGGTCATAGCTGTCCGGCGGCCCCACCGGGTTAGACGAGACTCCGCCAGCTGACTGACGTTTGAGTTCAAGGTTAAAGGCATCAGTACGATACCAATCGGCGACCCACTGCCAAACGTTCCCGGACATGTCGTACAGCCCATACGCGTTAGGTTTGTAACTTCCTACCGGTTGGGTGCCAATCTTGAATGTATTGCTGGACCCGGTCACTGGAAACGGTTGTACCTCATCCCAGGTGTTGGCCATTTTTTGGCCGCCCGGCGTGAAATCATTCCCCCACGCATAGTCCGCTTGTTTCAGCCCCCCTCTTGCGGCGTATTCCCATTCCGCCTCGGTCAGCAGACGTTTATGTGCCCACTGCGCGTACGCCTCTGCGTCTTCATGTGAAACCTGAACGACCGGATGGGTTTCCTTGCCCTCGATGCTACTGCCCGGGCCTGACGGATGACGCCAGTTGGCCCCGGGAACAAATGCCCACCACTGGCTGAAATCATCCAGGGGGATTGGCCTGTCCGTGCCCACGAAAACCAATGCGCCAGGCACCATGACACTGTCGTCCGGCTCTGGAGTACCTGCGGGTAGCTGTACTTTCAGATCGTCCCATTCAGGCTTGCGTTCGGCAGTAGTGACGTAATGTGTTTCAGCAATGAAGCGGGCGAAATCGGCATTAGTGACATCATGACGGTCAATCCAGAAACCATCGAGCCGAACCTTGTGAGCCGGCCCCTCACTGGGCTTCGCCTTCTTGTTATCGCTCCCCATCAAGAACTCGCCGGCAGGAATCCAAACCATCTCCGGGGGGCCATTTTTTCCATCACCCAACGTCATGGGCGATGGATCACGAAGGTGCTGATACACCGCGAAAGCCAGGCCGACAGTCAGAAGTCCGACTGCAACAATGGCATTGCTCCAGCGTTTGTTCTTGAGCTGCATCGGCGCGTCCACGGGTTTGTCTGGCTGCGAGGATTGTGCGGTTGATCGCTGACCGAGCGCACCTGCAAAGACTGGTTCAATTGACAAATATCAATAAAGGCAACACCAACACAGGCCACTTTTAATCGCGCACATTCCCTGTCCGAGCGGCAACCCGTTTGCAGCGGTGTGTTCCCAAACAGGAGCCAATGATGATCCCTCCTTGTTCAACCTCGGTGCGGCGAACCGTCTCTCCCCTGCTGCTATGCCTTGCCCTCGGCGTGTACACCAACAACCCTCAGGCTGATCAACTCAATGGTCCGCCGGGCACGACCAGCACCACCCGAGTCATTTCCGGCGATCAGCTACCGGCGCCCGACATACCCTTCGGGGGCACGATCACGGACATTGCGCAAAGCTCCAAACCCTACTGGCCGGCGACCATCGTGCCGCCCAAGGGCGCGCCGAATGTGCTGCTGATCATCACCGATGACGCTGGCTACGGGGTATCCAGCACCTTTGGCGGGGTGATTCCAACGCCTGCCATGGATCGCATCGCGGCCAACGGCCTGCGCTACACCCAATTCAACTCCACCGCGCTGTGCTCACCGACCCGCGCGGCACTCATTACCGGACGTAACCACCACTCGGTCGGTTTCGGGACTGTTTCCGAAACGGCCACCGGTTATCCCGGCTATGACAGCATCATCGAAAAAAACACGTCGACGATCGGCCGCATTTTGCAAGATAACGGTTACCACACCTCCTGGTTCGGCAAGGATCACAACACCCCAGCCTTCCAGGCCAGCCAGGCCGGGCCCTTCGGTCAGTGGCCAACCGGTATGGGGTTTGAGTACTTCTATGGCTTTATCGGTGGCGACACCAATCAGTGGCAGCCCAACCTGTTCCGCAACACCACACAAATCTATCCATTCGAGGGCAAGCCTGGCTGGAACCTGACCACGGCAATGGCCGACGATGCGATCGACTACATGCAACGCATGAACGCCCTGACCCCGGACCGTCCATTCTTTGTCTACTACGCACCCGGCGGCACCCACGCGCCACATAACGCTACGCAGGAGTGGATCAAGAAGATCGGCGACATGCACCTCTTCGATGGCGGCTGGAACCAGCTGCGCGAGACCATCTTTGCCAACCAGAAAAAGCTCGGTGTGATTCCGCCGGACACCCGACTGACCCCTTGGCCCAACGATCTGTTGCCCGACTGGAACAGCCTGAGCGCCGACCAGAAGAAGTTGTATATCCGCCAGGTTGAGGTGTTCGCCGCTTACGAGGCCTATACCGACCATGAGATCGGCCGCGTGATCCAGTCCATCGAGGACATGGGCAAACTGGACAACACCCTGATCATCTATATCACCGGCGACAACGGCACCAGTGCTGAAGGGCAGATGTTCGGAACACCTAATGAAGTCGCCATGTTCAACGGCGTGCAAATACCGGTCGAGTTGCAACTGAAGAAATACTACGACGCCTGGGGCAGCGACCAGACCTACAACCACATGGCTGCTGGCTGGGCCTGGGCCTTTGATGTGCCCTTTACATGGGTCAAGCAGATCGCATCGCACCTGGGCGGCGTGCGCCAGGGCATGGCCATTTCCTGGCCCTCGCGAATCACCGACAAGGGCGGCATCCGTACCCAGTTCCACCACGTCATCGACATTGTGCCGACCATCCTGGAGGCCACCGGCGTCAGTGCGCCGAACACGGTCAATGGCATTGCCCAGAAGCCCATTGAAGGCAACAGCCTGCTTTACACCTTCGACAAGACAAACGCCCAGGCCCCCTCTGCCCACAAGACTCAATACTTCGAAATGCTCGGCGACCACGCGCTCTACCACGACGGCTGGATGGCCAGTACCAAAGTGGTGCGGGCCCCTTGGAATATGACCGCCAAAGCCTCCGACCCCATGCAGATGCAATGGGAGTTGTACAACCTGAACGAGGACTACTCACAGTCCACCGATCTGGCGTTGCAGAACCCGGAGAAGCTCAAACAGCTGCAGGCCATGTTCATGGATGAAGCGCGCAAGTATCAGGTACTGCCGCTCGACACTTCAGTACTGCCGCGGATGATAGCCCCAAGGCCGAGCATTACGGCCGGACGCAACGTGTTCACCTGGGAACATCCTCTGAAGGGCACACCCAATGGCGATGCGCCGAGCGTGCTGAATACGTCCTACACCTACACAGCCGAGGTGGAAGTTGGCGATAACGGTGCCGAAGGCATGTTGATCACCCAGGGCGGACGTTTCGCTGGCTACGGCTTCTACCTTCTGAAGAGCAAACCGGTGTTCCTGTGGAACCTGATCGATCTGGAGCGGGTACGCTGGGCTGGTGCCGACGCGCTCACACCGGGCAAACATGTGCTGGAATTCGACTTCAAGTACGACGGTCTCGGCGCTGCAACGCTGGCGTTCAACAGTTTTTCGGGCGTCGGTCTCGGCGGAATGGGCACGCTCAAGGTGGACGGCAAAGTCGTCGACCAACACAAAATGGAGCACAGCCTTCCCTTCACCCTGGCCTGGGATGAAAGTCTGGATATCGGATCTGACACCCTCACCGGGGTCAACGACGCTGACTATCTGCCGCCGTTCACGTTCACCGGCAAGCTGAACAAACTGACGCTGAAGATTGACCGCCCCGAGTTGACCCAAGCCGATATCGAGAAGTTGAAGCAGGCCCAGCAAGCCATCGAAAGCGGCAAAGAGTAACGCATGAATTCAAAATACGCGGCGATACAGGTTGCACGCGCGCCGACGAACCAAGGAGTAAATTGACCCGGCGACGGTTGCAATTAAACCGTCGCTATCCAACCGCCGGCCAACCTCCGCGAAACGGGATGCCAAAGCTGTGTTTGTTGCGGCGATGCGATCTGGAGGAGGCAGTGAGTTCCAAGTGGCGCCTTATTCCAGCCTGGAAAATGGCAGATACTCGGCCTATAGGGGGGCTCTCAATTGAACGAGTTCATTCCTGACGCTGTACGGTTGTCCCACATCTTTTCACAAGCAACAGCCCCTACGTTTTTCTTGGGTGCAATAGCGGCGTTCGTTTCGTTAATGTCTTCGAGGTTATCAGTTGTCATCGACCGTACACGGGTACTCAATGCGATCCCCGAAGACGACCTGAGCCGTGCGCACCTCAGGGTTGACCTGGAGCGATTGCGGCGGAGGGCTGACTTATTGAGCGCCGGTATCCTGTCTTCTTTACGCGGCGGACTGTGCGCCACCCTGCTGCTCGCTATTATCTTTTTAACCGAGTTCATCGGCTTCAAGTACGCCTATGGTGCCGGTCTACTTTTCGTCGTTGCCACGTACTTCCTCGGTGTAGGTCTTTTTCGATTCGCCCAGGAAGCTAAAATCAGTGTTAGTTCGGCAGATGAACACCTGTGACCGATTCAAATTGCAAATACCCAGTCCGGAGTCCCGAGACACAGAGCGATGGTGTAACGCTATCGCCGTGCTCATCGTCAGCGGAACAGAGGCAAATGACGCACTGCCTCATTCGAACGAAATCCCTGTAGGCGTGAGCCTGCTCGCGATGGCGATGTGTCACTCAGCATCGGTGCTGGATGGGCGGCCGTCTTCGCGAGCAGGCTCACGCCTACAGGGGGTTGTGTTTTGCCTGAGGGGTATTCAGGGGACTTCAATAGTCCGTGTATTGTCTTTTTGCCTGGCCCGCACCAAATTCAAGATCATCGCTGGCGCTGATTGACCGCATTGCCGGATCGGCCCGGCAGCATACGGGTCAGGGTGTTGTCGCGGACCCAATAGTGATGAAACAGCCCCGCCGCCGCGTGCAAACCGATCAGCCAGTAACCGGCGCTGCCGAGCAGTTCGTGCCAATGCTTGAACTGCCGGGCCAGATCAGGATCAACCGCCACCAATGACGGCAGGTAGAACCCGAAATAGGGCATCGGCTTGCCGCCGGCCGAGAGCATCAGCCAGGCCAGCAGCGGGGTGGCGATCATCAATCCGTACAACGCCAGATGCATCAGGTGCGAAATGCCGGTCTGCCACAGGGGCAATGCCGGGGTGATGGGCGGACGAGGCGTGAGTCGCCCCAGCAGCCTCACCCAGACCAATATGAAAATGCTCAACCCGAACAGCCCATGAAGCCCCAGAAACAGGCCCTTCAACGCATGCCCGCGGGGGAGCATGCCTTTGAGCTCGATACTGGTGTAGACGCCGACAAACAAGCCCAGCATCAGCCAGTGCATGATCATCGACAGTTTTCCATAGCGAGGTGCTGCTGAGTCGCGGGTCATAAGGGGCCTCGTAAAGTTGTTGCCGGCTGGCGAGTCATTCGCCTTACCTGGGTCCGATGTGTCACCGAACTGACTGGCCGCACATTGCCCGCCAAGTCTTAAGGCAGTCTGAAGACCGCTGCCCTCCTCCTTTTTTCCACCTTCAGACTCTCTTAAGTATTGCCTTCAATACTCTTCCTCAATTGAACCGTGGAGGCGTCTTCCCATGCCCGATTTTGAGTGGAACATCGCGCTCCCCCTGCGTTTCGGCCAATCCGAAACCGAACAGATGAGTTTGCACAGAGCGCTGCCGGACGAGCCCCGGCGCCCCCTCTTTGAAGACTTTATCCAGCAACGCTTTCGCAAGGCCCACGGTGCCGACATCCGTCATTTCATGCCCGAACTGTTCGGCATGAGCAACGCGGCGGGCGAACTGTGTGCGGTGGCCGGGATTCGTCTCGCGAGTCTTGGGCAGTTGTTTCTGGAGCGTTATCTGGACGAATCGATCGACCCGCTGATCAGCGCGGCCGCCGATCGCCCCGTGGACCGTGCCGGCATCGTCGAAGTCGGCAACCTGGCCGCCAGTGACACCGGCAGCGCACGGATGAGCATCATCGCCATCACCTACCTTCTGGCCATGGGTGGCCTGGAGTGGGTGGCGTTCACCGGCAATGTCGGCCTGGTCAACAGCTTTCATCGCCTGGGCTTGAAACCCGTGACGCTGTGCGCCGCCGATCCCGAGCGGCTGGGTGATGAGCGCCACCACTGGGGCAGTTATTACGAAAGCAAGCCCTGGGTACACGTGGGCAACATTCGCGCCGGCTTCATCCATTTGCACAACAGCGGGATGTTCAGTCGCCTGGGGTTGCCAACGTCCAATGAGGAGTCCAGCCATGTCGCCTGAAACCGAACGGTTCAAACAGACCCTGCGCAACCATGCCGAACGCACACCCAGCGCGATTGCGTTGTGGGGCGATCAGGTGAAGGTGGACTACGCCACGCTGTACGCCGAAGTGCTGACTCGCCAGCAGCGTCTGCGCGATGAACACGTCAGGGTGCTTGCGCTGGCCCTGGACAATGGCGTTGAAGCGATGCTCTGGGACCTGGCCGCGTTGTTCGAAGGCCTGACCTGCCTGACGTTGCCACCGTTTTTCAGCCCGGCCCAGCGCCGCCACTGCCTGGAACAGAGTCACGCCGAACGGGTGATTGCCGAGCCGCAGCTGGACGCCGAACTGCAGGAGGCCGGCTACGAGAAAGCCGACGGGTTCTGGTGCCGGACCTTCATGGACGCGAATCGCCTGCCCGAGGGGACCGCCAAACTGACCTTCACCTCCGGCACCACGGGTACGCCCAAAGGCGTGTGCCTGAGCGCGGAGAGTATTTTGACGGTCGCTCGCGAACTGGATCAGGCCAGCAAACCCACCGATCCGCAGCATCACCTGGCGCTGTTGCCCTTGGCGATCCTGCTGGAAAACCTCGGTTGTTATGCCGCGTTGTATGCCGGCGCGACCTTGAGCGTGCCCAGCCAGAAATCCCTCGGCATCCAAGGGGCCAGCGGAGTGGACGTGCCACAGCTGCTCGGTTGCCTGGCCGCCCGCGCCCCCGAGAGCCTGATCCTGGTGCCGCAGCTGTTACTAATGTTGGTCAGTGCCGCCGAGCAGAAAGCCTTCAACCCCGGCACGCTGCGTTTTGCCGCAGTGGGTGGCGCACGGGTGTCCGAGGAATTGCTGCACCGTGCTCGACGTATCGGCCTGCCGGTTTACGAAGGCTACGGACTGTCGGAGTGCGCCTCGGTGGTGTGCCTTAATCGGCCCGGCGCGCGCCGTCCCGGCAGCGTGGGCCAGCCCCTGCCCCATGTAGAGATTCGCTTGGCTCAGGACGGCGAAGTGCTGGTCAAGGGTTCGACCTTGCTGGGCTATCTGGGCGAAGCACCGCCCACCGATGATTGGTGGCCGACCGGTGATCTCGGCGAATTTGACCCCGAAGGTTTTCTCTACCTCAACGGGCGCAAGAAACATCAATTCGTCACCAGTTTCGGGCGCAACGTGAACCCGGAGTGGGTCGAGTCCGAATTGACCCAGCGCCGCCACATCGCCCAGGCCTTCGTCTACGGCGAAGCCCTGCCCTACAACCATGCGCTGCTCTGGCCCTCGCGTCCTGAATGCACCGACGACGAACTCGCCGCCACCGTCGCCCAGGCCAACGAAGCCTTGCCCGATTACGCCCAGGTCCACCACTGGACCCGACTGGATCAACCCTTCACCCCCGCCAATGGCCTGCTTACCGCCAATGGCCGACTGCGCCGTGACGCCATCGTCGAGCGTTACCGGGCGCAACTGTCTGAATCTGTCTTCTCCGAGGAATCCGCATCATGAGTTTTTTCGACAGGCTGCAAGAAGCCACGCAACAAGAACGCCATGCGCTGTTCAATCTGCCGATCATTATCGACGCCCTGGAGGGCAAGGTCAGCCTGGAAAGTTACCGCGCGTTTCTGGCGCAAGCCTATTACCACGTACGCCACACCGTGCCCTTGATGATGGCCTGCGGCGCGCGTCTGCCGTTGCGTCTGGAATGGCTGCGCAAAGCCGTTTGCGAATACATCGAGGATGAATACGGCCACGAACAATGGATCCTCAATGACATCGAGGCCTGCGGCGGCGACAAGGTTGCGGTGCGCGACGGTCATCCGAGCCTGCCCATCGAGTTGATGGTCAGTTTTCTCTACGACCTGATTGCCCGGGACAACCCGGTCGGCCTGTTCGGGATGGTCAACGTGCTGGAAGGCACCAGCATCGCCCTGGCCACTCACGCCGCCGGCAGTATTCGCGAGCGGCTGGACTTGCCGGAAAGTGCCTTCAGCTACCTCAGCTCCCATGGCTCCCTGGACATCGAGCACATGCAGACTTATCGCCGCCTGATGAACACCCTCGATGATCCGGCCGACCAGGCTGCGGTCATTCACGCGTCCAAAGTGGTGTACACGCTGTACACCGACATGTTCCGTGGCTTGCCACGCGACGGGGAGACATTGCATGCGCCTGTCTGAAGCTCGTGTGGTACTCACCGGTGCCAGCGGTGGCATCGGCCTGGCGATCGCAACCGCCCTGTGCGCCAGCGGTGCCCGAGTGCTGGCGGTCGCGCGGCAAGAGGCACCGTTGGCGCCGTTGCTGGCGCGCTATCCGCAGCAGCTGTGCTGGATCGGCGCGGACCTGACCGTCCTCACCGATCGGCGCAAGGTGTTGGCTGCTGCCCAAGCCATTGGCGGGATCAACCTGTTGATCAACGCCGCCGGAATCAATCACTTCGCCATGCTCGAACAACTCGAGGACAGCGAAATCCACTCAATGATGGCGGTCAACATCAGCGCGCCGATCTGCCTGACCAAACTCTTGCTGCCGCTGCTCAAGGAAGCCGAAAGCGCGATGGTGGTGAACGTCGGCTCAACCTACGGTTCCATCGGCTACCCCGGCTATGCCAGCTATTGCGCCACCAAGTTTGCCCTGCGCGGGTTTTCCGAAGCCTTGCGCCGGGAACTGGCGGACACCCGCGTCAACGTGTTGTATGTCGCCCCGCGCGCCACCCGCACCCGGATGAACAGCCCGGCGGCCCAAGCCTTGAATGATGCACTCAAAGCCAACGTCGATGATCCGCAAACGGTCGCGGCTGCCGTGATCCATGCCATCGCCGGTGATCACCGCGATTTGTACCTGGGCTGGCCGGAACGCTTTTTCGTGCGCCTGAACAGTCTGCTGCCCCATCTGGTGGACAAGGGCTTGCGCAAGCAATTGCCGCTGATCCGTCGTCTGAGCGAAAAACCTGACAACGAGCACTTGAAACCATGAAAAAAGTCATCGCTTGCCTGATACTCGGCGCCTTGAGCCAAAGTGCCTGGGCCCTCGACCCCGCCGACCAGCAACGCCTCAAAGGCATCCAGCAAAGCTGGGCGCACATTCAATACGAAGTGCCCGAAGCGCAACGCACTGCAGCGTTTGAACAACTGGCGGCCCAGGCGTCGGCGTTCACCCAGCAACGCCAATCGGTGGCAGAAGCCTGGATCTGGTCCGGCATCGTCAACAGCAGTTGGGCCGGTGCCCAGGGCGGCCTCGGCGCGCTGAGCAAGGTCAAGGCGGCAAAAGCCGATCTGGAAAAAGCCCTGACCCTGGACCCGAAAGCCCTGCAAGGCTCGGCTTATACAAGTCTGGGTGCGCTGTATGACCGCGTGCCGGGCTGGCCCATCGGTTTTGGTGATTCGGACAAGGCCGAACAGTTGCTCAAACAGGCCTTGCAACTCAACCCGGACGGCATCGATAGTCTGTACTTCTGGGGCGATCACCTCTACCGTCAAAAGCGCTACAACGAAGCCAAAAGCGCGCTGCAGAAAGCGTTGCAGGCAGCGCCAAGACCCGGACGGGAAACCGCCGACGCGGGGCGACGCAAAGAGATTGAAGCGTTGCTGGTGGACGTGAACAAGAAACTCGACTGACAGGAGTTCGTGTGCGCTTATTACTGATCGAGGACGACGTTGCCCTCGGCGAGGGCATCCATCAGGCCTTGGGCCGCGAGGGTTACACCGTCGATTGGCTACAGGATGGTGCCAGCGCCTTGCACGCGCTATTGAGCGAAACGTTTGACCTGGCCGTGCTCGACCTCGGTCTGCCGCGCATGGACGGGCTTGAGGTATTACGGCGCTTGCGTGACAGCGGTTCCAACCTGCCGGTGCTGATCCTCACCGCGCGCGACGCGACCGAAGACCGCATTGCCGGGCTGGATGCCGGGGCCGACGATTACCTGATCAAGCCCTTTGACCTGGCAGAACTCAAGGCGCGCTTGCGGGCCCTGCTGCGCCGCAGTGTCGGGCGCGCGCAAATGCTGATCGAGCACGCCGGCATCAGCCTGAACCCTGGCACCCAGCAAGTCAGTTATCACGGCGAACCGGTAGCACTGACGCCCAAGGAATATCAGCTGCTGCACGAATTGCTCTCGCCGCCAGGCCGGGTCATGACCCGCGATCACCTGATGCAGTTGTTGTATGGCTGGAGCGAGGAAGCCGAAAGCAACACCCTGGAAGTGCATATCCACCACTTGCGCAAAAAATTCTCCACCGACCTGATCCGCACCATTCGCGGTGTCGGTTATCTGGTGGAGGAGCGTCGATGACGTCGATTCGACGCCGCAGCCTCACGCTCATCATTGGCCTGATGCTGGTCGGCGTCGCGGTGATCAGCCTGTTCAATCTGCACGACAGCAATCATGAAATCGCCGAAGTCTATGATGCCCAACTGGCTCAAAACGCCCGGCTGTTGCAAGGCGTGATGCGCATGCCCTTGGCCAACAAGGAACACGCCGACCTGTATCAGGCCTTCAATAAAGCCTTGGGCGAAGCAGACCCCAGGGTCGACGGCCATCCTTATGAAACCAAACTGGCGTTTCAGGTCTGGAATCGTCACGGCGAAGTGCTGGTACATACGGCCAGCGCGCCCTCTTTCAGCACACCGCCAGCAACACCCGGTTTCAGTGATGTGGTCGACCTGAACAATCGCCATTGGCGCGCGTTCCTGCTGGATGACAAACAGAACGAGCTGAAAATCTGGGTCGGCGAACGGGACGACGTGCGCGCGGACCTGGTGGATCGGATCATGCGCCATACCTTGTGGCCCAATGTGCTGGGCAGCTTGATTCTGGCGGTGCTGATCTGGATCGCTATCGGCTGGGGCCTCAAGCCGCTGGAAAACATGGCGGCGACGTTGCGGGCACGGCACAGCGGCTCGCTGGAACCGTTGCAACTGACCCCGCTGCCCAGTGAACTGGAGCCGATGCAAGCAGCGCTCAATCGCATGCTGGCGCAGATTCAGGAAGTGCTGGCCCGCGAACACCGCTTCATCGCCGATGCCGCCCACGAAATGCGCACGCCTTTGGCGGTGCTGCGGGTCCATGCGCAAAATCTGCTGGAGGCTGGCACCGAAGAAGAGCGCCGTGACTCGCTGGAGTTTCTGATCGCCGGCGTCGACCGCACCAGCCGCCTGGTCAATCAATTGCTGACCATGGCTCGCCTGGAACCCAAAGCCATGGCGCCGCTGCAGCACGGGATCGACCTGGCCGAAATTGTGCGCGGCAGCCTGGCTCAGCTTACGCCCTGGATACTGAGTAAAAATCTTGAGCTGGCCTTCGACGTCCAGGACCGCCCCTTCAAAGTGGTGGCCGACGCTGCCGCCATCGACATCGCACTGAACAACCTGATCAGCAACGCGGTAAATTTCTCCCCTGATAAAGGCGTGATCACCGTGCAGTTAGGTCAGGCCGATGGCTTCTATTTGCTGAGTGTCGAGGATCAGGGCCCTGGCATTGATGAAGCGGACCGCGAGCGGTTGTTCGAACGGTTTTACAGTCGCGGCAATGTCCAGGGCGCGGGACTGGGGCTGACCATCGTCAACACCATCGCGACCCGGCTGGGCGGACACATCACGCTGGTCAACCGACCGGAAGGCGGGTTACGTGCGACGCTGGCTATTCCGGATAGCTCGCCACGCACGTCTTTACCGCACATGACACGGGAGTTGCCTCCCACCGTTTAAGTAAAGTCCCGCGAGTATGAGATTACGCAACCGATCGGCTTTGTACTCAATTAGGTGAATAGAGCCCACTCTAATCTGAGTTTGCGGCTGGAACCGCTCTCAACGAGCCTTAGTGCCAACCCAATGCGATGTGGAGCCGGCAGCTGCTCGCAATGACCGAGTCAAATCGGACTTCTGTGTCATTTGCTCAGGTACTCGTCAAGCTTTACAGCGCTGGTTTGTCACTGCGGGCCTTGAGATTGGCTTTGAGCTGTTCGCTCATCGGCATATTCAGATTCATTCCTTTTGGAGGAATCGGTGATTGAAACCACTTGGTGTACAGCCTTGCGAATTCGCCCGACTCCATGAGGCGGGTGATGGTGCCATCGACCAATTGCTTGAATTCAGGATCATCTTTGCGAAGCATGCAGCCGTAGGGTTCGACTTGCAGCGCATCACCCACGACTTCGTACGAATCGGGATTTTTGGAGTTCGCCATGAGGCCAAACAGCAGAATATCGTCCATGGCAAACGCCACGGCACGATCATTTTCAACCAGCGCCAAGGAGTCGTCATAGTCTTTGCCCAAGACGACCTGTATGTCTAGATTGTTGTCGGCACTGTATTGGCGGAGAACCTTCTCGTTCGTGCTGCCGACGGTGCTGGCGACCGTCTTCTTTGCGAGATCGGCGTAGTTCTTTATGCCGGAGGTCTTCTTGGTCAATAGACGCGTGCCGGTGTAGAAATGACTAATTGCAAAAGCCACGTCCTTGCCACGCGCAGCGTTGTTGGTGGTGGATCCGCACTCCAGATCGTATGTGCCATTAACCAGCAACGGAATGCGGGTTTGCGAAGACACAGGAATGTAAGCCACTTCCAAGTTCGGCCTCTTGAGCTTCCTGCGCACATCATCAACGATGGCATCCGTTAAATCGACTGAGAAACCCACCGCTTCGGTAGGACCGATCAAGTAGCTGAAAGGTATCGATGCCTCCCGGTAAGACACGGTGATTTTATTACTGTCGGCAATTTTTTCGAGTGTCTGCGAGTTGGCGGGAGATGCAAGGGCAGACAAGCCTGCGGCGAGGATTGTCGTTGCTACGAAATATGAGGTTTTCATCGGACACCCTTTAAAGTATGAAAAAGGCAAAAACATCTCAAAAACACACTGAAAACCGTAAAGGACGTAAGCACCCATTTCCGCCGTGTCTACGAAACGTTATTGCAAACACTACGCCCAGGTACGGTAGATACGTTGAGCCAGATCAGAAAACCGAGTCATGTGCGAAGTCGCGCGAACTCCATCGCGACGTTCAGGCGCAGAACAGGTAGTTTTTATTTTATTAATACCGCTCGGATTGCCGGCGCGTCAGCTTCAGACGTCACGCTGCCGATTGGAGTATTGGGGTTGGAAACGAGGGAAGATGTTTCGCTGACACTTAGGCGCATCTGAAGCCTGGGGCTTAACGTATCGATCAATATGGCGCGCCGGGCGAAAAGCCGCGTAGCGCCGGGTTAGGCCAGACCTTGAATGTCTGCTCCCCAAGCTGGCCACTTCAGCTTTGGTCGAAAGAGGTTGTTAGTGGATGGCTGCTTTCGGCCAGAAGCGGTCATTGGGTTTTGCTAGCAGACGGCACCAAACCAGCGGTAAGTGCCTCCAATAATGCACTGACCTTGGGAAGCGCCTGACGGCTCTTTACCCAAATCAGATTGATCGCCTGGCCATCGGTTGCCAACTGGGGAAGCACTTCAACCAATGTCCCCTCTTCAAGCTGACGTTTGATCAACCATGACGGTAACTGTGCTATCCCGCATCCCGCCGATACCGCGATTACCAAACCTTCGCCATCTCCCACAACGAACTTTGCGCCTATAGCCCTGCGTTCAATTTCGCCCGGATGCTTTCCTGAAAAACTCCAAGGGTTAACCGTTCCATCCGCCCAGCCGTAAGCGATGCACTGATGATGTTCCAGGTCGCGATCAGTCAAGGGCGTGCCGTGCTTACTCAAATATGCGGGAGACGCACAGAAGATATGCCACTCACTGCCCAGATAGCGGTGCCCCAATGTGGCGGGCCAAACGTCCGAACCACCTATGCGTACGACGATATCGGCACCTTTCTCGATAGGATCGATGAAACGGTCGGAAAACGAAATGTGCGGCAGCAGCAGTGCATGTTCCTGGGCAAACCGCAGAATGACCGGAAGTGCCTGCAGGCGGCCGAATGCACCTGGAAGGTCAATGCGAATCCTGCCGCGAGGTTCAGTGTTTTCGGCAAGTAGGGACAGCTCAGCCTCTTCGAGCTCAGCCAGCACGCCTCTACATGTGCGATAGAACGCAATCCCCGCATCCGTCAGTGACAAGCTTCGAGTTGTTCGATGGAATAACCGAGTCCCAAGCCTGCTCTCCAATCGAGCGATTCCTTTGCTGACTGCCGAAGCCGTCAGACTCATCCGCTCGGCAGCGCCTTTAAAGCTGCCGGAGTCGGCAACGCAGACAAATACATCAATGCCCTTTAAACGTTCGGAGGAAAACATGGACGCCCCGCATTCATGAACTGAGTTCTTTCGATCTGGTAAAAAACATCATAAATCAGAACACAATTCCCCAGTAAGCTTGATCCGCGCATCCATAACCCGATGCGACTGCCGAACACCATGAAAAACAACCTGCTGAACGATGAGGCAAGGATGCTGGCCACGCTAAAAAACTATCCGACAACAATAAATTTGCTGCTTTCGGCATCCCTTATATTGACCCTGGCGCGAGCAATTACACTGCCCTATCTGGTCATTTACCTTTCCGGCAGTTTCAGCTTAAGCGTCGCCGATATCGGCCTGGTTATAGGCAGCACACTGATCATTGGGTCGTTATTGAGTCTTTACGGTGGTTTTCTGGTCGACAAGATGTCCAGTTACCGGCTGATCTTGGCCTTCAGTGGCGTGTTCACGCTGGGGTTTCTCGGGACGTTTCTGGCTCGCGAACTTTGGCTGTTCTACAGCTGTCTGGTACTGATCAACCTGGCTTATGCGGTCATTGATATCGCGATTAAATCAGGATTTGGCAGCCTGCTTCCCGTCACTGATCGCAGCGAAGTTTTCTCGATCAAATATACGCTGACCAACATTGGGTATGCCGTCGGCCCGTTTCTTGGCGCTGGCATGGCCAAACTGGATATCAGCTTGCCATTCCTGTTATCCGCCGGGCTGGGAGCAGGATTTTTCTTCATCTATTTCGTTTGGGGCAATAGAGACCTGAACGCCACCGATTCGGCTCAGATACCAGTACCGTTTCTGGCCGTGGGAAAATTGTTACTCCAGGATTATCGGTTGGTGTGTTTCACCATTGGTGGGCTGCTAAGTGCGGTGGTCTTTGGCCAGTTCACCGCTTACCTCTCGCAGTATCTGGTGGTCACTACGACACCAGAATCCACCTATCAGATCATCAGTATCGTTGTGGCGACCAACGCGCTGATGGTGATCAGTTTGCAATACTCCATAGGCAGGAAGATCTCTCACAGGCATCTGAATCTGTGGCTGGTCGCGGGACTGAGTATGTTCATGATGGGGTTGGCGGGTTTTGCCCTGTCGACCTCTATCCTGCCCTGGGTCATTTCGATAGCCATTTTTACGGTCGGCGAGATCATCGTATTCCCCGCCGAGTACATGTTCATCGACAAAATCGCTCCGGACAACCTGCGCGGCATGTATTACGGAGCACAAAACCTGTCCAACCTCGGCGCGGCGCTGGGGCCAGTGCTTTGCGGAATCGTATTGGCGACTCAGCCTCCCCACTACATCTTCTACATGCTTGCGCTCTTCATTGTTGCAGGTGGAATGTTTTACTTCCTAGGAGCTTCCAATTTGAGCGCTACAACGGATATGAATCCTGATTGAAGGGCAGCAATGAGAAAGACGATGAGGAATCAAAAATCACCTTAAAAATGTCCGCTTTTGGTTCGATTTTGATCTGTCGCGACAGGCAGAAATCGGCCAGAAGCAGACACTCAAAAAGCTGAACGATCAGGTTCTCATGTCATGAAATCATCCAGCTGTCGTACCATCGGCACATCGACAGAACGGAGGTTGATATGGGAAATGGTCAGGACAAACGAGTCGTTGTCATTGGTGCAGGCATCGTTGGCGCGTCATTGGCGTATCACTTGGCAGGTAAAGGCGCGAATGTCACTTTGGTAGAAGCTGAAGATATAGCTTCGGGAGTGACTGGCAGCTCATTCGCTTGGCTCAATGCCTCACACCCCGAACCTGACCCAATTGCGCAACTGCGCGGTTCTGCCATCAAGGAGTACCGCCGACTCGAAACGCAGCTGCCAGGTCTGGAGATAAGATGGACAGGTGCCTTGTCTTACAGCGTGATGGCGATTGGAGCGCTGCCGATCTCAGGTCACCAAGCTTCGGCAAACCTGGTGTCTCGATCGCAGATTCTCGACCTGGAACCAAATCTCAAGAACCCTCCCCAGTCTGCTCTGTATGCAGCTGAAGAAGGAGCGCTGGACGCAGTGGCAGCTACGCATGCGTTGATCGCAGGTGCCCAGGCGTATGGGGCGAAGATTCTCACTCAGACGCGAGTGCTCGGTTTTGTAACCCAGAGTGCAACGGTGACCGGAGTCGAAACAACAATAGGCATCCTCGATGCCGATATTGTCGTACTGGCAGCCGGGACAGGCATCACGAAACTGACAGACATGCTTGGAGTGTCCCTGCCAATAGAGGCCTCGCCTGCCATTTTCATTCGTTACAAGTCACAACCCAACCTCGTGCACACCCTCATCTCCAGCCCTGAAATGGAAGTGAGGCAAAGTTCGGATGATGCGTTGCTGGCGGCAGAAGATTACCTGGACGACGCCATGGAAAATCAGCCGGCTGCGATAGCGCTTCGAACTGCCAAGACAATCCAGAACGAACTCCATGGTGTTGTTTCCATAGATCCGGAACGGGCTTGTGTCGGACTCAGGCCCATGCCTGCCGATGGCATCCCCATCATCGGTTATCTACCCAAAGTGGGTGGCGTCTACGTTTGTGCAATGCACCCTGGAATTACTTTGGCTGCGACAGTGGGACGTCTGGCCAGCGAGGAGATCATCGATGACAAGGCGTCCAGTGCCCTTTGTCCATGCCGGCCCGATCGATTTTTGCAAGCGTAGGGGGGATCCTCTTGTGAGGCAGAAATCGACCCAAAGGAGACGCCCAGCAGCGTCTCTGGGGTTTGAACCGGTTGACTGATCAGTAGGGTGTGTCACCGATAATAGCCGCGCGCTCCATCTTGCGATGGCAAGGCGGATAGTCCATCACGGCATAGTGTTGGGTGCAGCGGTTATCCCAAATCGCCACGCTGTTTTTCTTCCAACGCCAGCGCACCTGATACTCAGGATTGTAGGCCTGGCTGATCAGGTACTTGAGCAGGTCGACGCCGGCCTGGTTGTAATCCTGGCCGAAACGGACACGGCCATCGCGGTGGTAATTGACGAAGTGTGTGGCGTAGGCATTGACGAACAGCACCTTCTCGCCGGTTTCCGGGTGGGTGCGCACGACCGGATGCTCAGAATCCGGGTACTGCGCCTTCATCGCCAGGCGCTTTTCCCTGGGCATGGCGGCGGCGAAGGAGGCGTTGAAGCTATGGCTGGCGATCAGGTTGCCAATTTCCTGTTTCACGTCCGCCGGCAGCTTGTCATAGGCCAGCACCATGTTGGCCCACATGGTGTCGCCGCCGACCGGAGGGCATTCGATGCAACGCAGCACCGCGCCCATCGGCGGCGATTCACGCCAGGTGGCATCGCAGTGCCAGGCATTTTCATAGCGGTCCGC
Source organism: Pseudomonas sp. URMO17WK12:I12 (assembly GCF_000514395.1). Lineage (NCBI taxonomy): Bacteria > Pseudomonadati > Pseudomonadota > Gammaproteobacteria > Pseudomonadales > Pseudomonadaceae > Pseudomonas > Pseudomonas sp. URMO17WK12:I12. The sequence continues at coordinate 142,624 of NZ_AZVV01000016.1, read as the reverse complement.
CGGGTTCTCGGGGGTCTTGTAGATTTGCACGAGGCCGGGCGCTTCGGGATGGCTGGGCAGCATCGGGTGGGTTTCGAGCTGCCCCATGCGCAGGGAAAAAGCCTCGTGATCGCGACGGGAAAGTTTGTCCAGATCCTGGTCACGCAGGAACAGCACCTTGTGTTTGAGCAGTGCGGCGTAAATTTCGTTGAACATGTCGTCATCGCGCACTGCGTCGCCCAGGTTCACATCGAGCAGTTCCGCGCCGATGGCGCAGGTCAGTTGTTCGACTCGCATTGCGTCTCCATTTAATTGGTCTATGGCCGGGCCGTGGGCGTGACAGGTGAAAGCCATGCCTTGAGTGACGGCGGCGCTTGTTATTGTTGATCCAGTTTTTTGGCTGCGGCGGTGTGGGACAGGTGAATCCGCGGGAGGCTGCGGCAGGAGCCGACAGCGATGCCGCGCGCCTATCCTAATTGGCAGGCACGGGCAATCCTGTGCATTTCAGGACATTTTATTAGCGTATTGGGACAAGGTCGTCCGCTCGCAGGCGCGCTCCCTTGGGACCGCCCGTTCCACTTACTCAGGTGAGTGACCCGGGTGTCACCTGGCTCTCTCGGTAGGCTGTGACCCAACTCGATGGCGTCTGGCCAAACTGGCCACGGAACCAGCGGGAAAAGTCACCGGCAGAGGAAAAACCAAGCAGCTCGGCGACCTCATATAACCGGCGCTTGCTGTTGGCCAGGTACTCTTCGGCGAGATCGGCACGCACGGCATTGATGATGGTGGTGACGCTTTGCCCTTCCTCCGCGAGGTGCCGGTTCAGCGTGCGTCGATGCACGCCGAGATGCTGGGCAACGCCATCGACGGAACACAGCCCGCCCGGCAACAACATCTTGACCACCTGGCGCACCTGCTGCGTCGGCTCGTCGCGCAGGTTGGCCAACAGCAGGTCCAGGGATCGCTTCACTTCGCGATGCAGCGTCGGGTCTGCCGCGGGAATGGCCGCGTCGAGATCGCGGGCGCGGCAAACGATGGCATTGAACTCCTGGGAAAACTCGATCGCCGTGCCCAGCACGCGGTGATGGACTTCCAGGCTGGTGGGTCGCTCGTGGGTAAAGCTGACCCTGACTGGCCGGAAAGTCTGGCCGCTGAGATTGTTCAAGGTGCGCACGATAATCCCCGTCGCCTGTTCGATCGCCTGGCGCCAGACGCCATGATGACCCTGCATGTTCACACCCATATGCAACAGGACCAGGTCCCCGACATCTTCAAGCCGCAGCTCCACGCCGGCGTTATGCAACCGGGCGTAACGCGCGCAGGACAGCAAGGCTGCGCGCAGTGTCGGCTCTTCGCGAATGAGCAGCGCGAGCATGCCGAAGTTGGACAGTTGCCTCGATTGCGCCAGCAACAGCCCGAACGCCTCATGGCCAGACAGGCGCGCCGACTCTTCCAGCAGCCAGCCGACCGAATCGCTGCTGATCATGATGTTCGGATCGGCCAGGGTACTGGCTGGCAGCTTGGCTAGACGCAGCATGCGAAACGGGTCCAGCCCTACGGAGCGGGCCACTTGCTCATAGTGGGTCAGGCTGGCACTGCGGGTCAGGGTGTACATGCTGGGCTGTCCCAATTTCACAAGAGTGTGTCCTGCGAAGCTTAGTGCAGGACGCCCCGCCAGAGCTACCTTCAGGTCACTGAAAATAGTGGAGGCAGCGCCGTATAGGCCATCCGCTGGATAACAACAATAAAACCCATGAGGAGGCTACATGGCCTTTCACCCAATCGCCGACGATGATGACGCTGGTTGCGTCAACGTTGCGCGTAGATATGCCTGGATTGTCTTTGCACTGACCTTCGGCATGTTGATTTCCGATTACATGTCGCGCCAGGTGCTCAATGCGGTGTTCCCGCTGCTCAAGAGCGAGTGGGCACTGAGTGACGGCCAGCTCGGCCTGCTCAGTGGCATTGTCGCCCTGATGGTCGGCCTGCTGACGTTCCCGCTGTCGCTGATGGCCGACCGCTTCGGCCGGGTCAAGAGCCTGGCGCTGATGGCGATGCTGTGGAGCGTGGCCACTTTGGGCTGCGCCTTGGCGCAGGACTACCCGCAGATGTTCATCGCCCGGTTCATGGTCGGCGTCGGCGAAGCCGCCTACGGCAGCGTGGGCATCGCGGTGGTGATTTCGGTATTCCCAAAACACATGCGAGCCACCCTGGCCAGCGCGTTCATGGCCGGCGGCTTGTTCGGCGCTGTGCTGGGCATGGCCCTGGGCGGCGCGATCGCCGCCAAGCTGGGCTGGCGCTGGTCATTTGCCGGCATGGCGTTGTTCGGCCTGTGCCTGGCGGTGCTGTACCCGATCATCGTCAAGGAAGCACGCATTGCGCCGCAACGTGCGGCGCAGGCCCTGAACCAGGGGACGCAGGACCTGCGCCCGTTGCGCACCCTGTGGTCCAGCCGTTCGGTAGTAGCGACCTATGTCGGCAGTGGTTTGCAGTTGTTTGTCGGCGGCACGGTGATGGTGTGGATTCCCAGCTACCTGAACCGCTACTACGACATGCCGACGGACAAGGCAGGCGGGCTGGCTGCCCTCATTGTGCTGTGCAGCGGTGTGGGGATGATTCTGTGCGGCATGCTTAGCGACCGGCTGTGTCGCAACTTACCGGAGCGCAAAGTCAGCCTGGCCATTGCCTTCTGCCTGGGCAGTTGCCTGCTCTTGTCGGCGGCGTTCGCGCTGCAGGCGGGGCCCGTGCAATTGCTGTTGATCTGCCTGGGCATGCTGATTGCCACCGGGACCACCGGCCCTAGCGGGGCGATGGTCGCCAACCTGACCCATTACTCGGTGCACGGCACCGCATTTGCCACGCTGACCCTGGCCAATAATCTGCTGGGCCTGGCCCCGGGGCCATTCATTACCGGCCGGGTTTCCGACCTGATCGGCCTGCATGCCGCGTTTCAACTGGTGCCACTGGTCAGCCTCGCGGCCGCGGCGGTGTTCTTTTACGCCAAGTGTCACTACCACAAAGATATTGCCCGTTTAACGGGTGACAGCGTCGCAGCACCTGTCAGTGGCGGCGCGTTAGAGGTGAAGTTGTGAGTCGATTTTCAAGTGTTGATGTGTTTTTCGATCGCCCCTGGAACCTGATCGGCAAGCGCAAGCTGGAGCAGATGCTGATTGGTGAGGAATCCATACCATGAGCGCCATTGCTCTCAACCAAGCCCATACCCGCGTGCGCGAATTGGCACCGGGTTTTACCGTCAGCCTGATCGTGGCGGCTGCCGCTTCGTTTTTGTCTGAGCACTATGGTGCGCCGGTCATGCTGTTCGCCTTGTTGCTGGGCATGGCGCTGAACTTTCTGGCGGACGAAGGCTCGTGCAAGGCCGGTGTCGAGTTCACCGCGCGTATGGTGCTGCGCATCGGCGTGTCGCTACTGGGCATGCGTATCACCCTGGAACAAATGGCGGCGTTGGGCTGGAAGCCGATGGCGCTGGTGGTGATCCTGGTGGTGGTGACCATCGGCGTCTCGGTGATCGCTGCCAGGCTGCTCGGCTTTTCCCGATTGTTCGGCATGCTCACCGGTGGCGCCACCGCCATCTGCGGTGCATCGGCAGCCTTGGCCCTGGCCGCAGCGTTGCCTAACCATCCGCAGAAAGAGCGTGCGACCCTGTTCACGGTGATCGGCGTGTCGGCGTTGTCGACCCTGGCAATGATCGTCTATCCAATGATTGCTTACGGGTTATCACTGTCGCCGCAAATTGCCGGGGTGTTCCTCGGCGCGACTATCCACGATGTCGCTCAGGTCGTGGGCGCCGGTTACGGCATGTCGACCGAGACCGGCGATACCGCCACTGTGGTCAAGCTGATACGCGTCGCCATGCTGCTGCCGGTCATCGTCGCTGCGGCCATGGTTACCCGCATGCAAGGTGCCGACCCGACAGGCAAACGCCCACCGCTGCTGCCATGGTTCGCCGTGGGATTTCTGATGCTGGCCTGCATCAACAGCACCGGCTGGATCGCGCCGGCGGTGCAAGGCGGGGTCAATGAGTTCTCGCGCTGGTGCCTGGTGATTTCCATCAGTGCCCTGGGCATGAAAACCCGGCTCAAGGAACTGGCGGCGGTCGGGATCAAGCCGATCCTGCTGATGGTCGGGGAAACTGTGTTTCTCGTGGTGCTGGTGCTTCTGTTACTGCACTGGGGTTCCTGAAAACAGGCTTCACACAGGTTTATGGCAGGGCTTCACTGAGCTGGCTCCTCATTACAGTGAGGCTCACCACCGGTGTGACAAGCACCGGTTTTCGCGGCGACTGTACCAGCAGTCGCCGTTTTTTTGTGTGCGTTGAAAGGCGGGAACAGCGCTCCCTGTCAGGGAGCGACCGCTTGTTTCTGCGCGCGACGCCACGCCGCTGGCGGCATGCCGAACTGGTTGATGAACCAGCGCGTGAAGGAACTGGCCATGGAGAAGCCGAACATGTCGGCGATGCTGCTCATCGAGTGATTCGGGTTTTCCAGATAACGCAGCGCCAGGTCACGGCGCACCTCGTTGATCAGGTCGTTGAAGGCACAGCCGTCGTCCTGCAGACGGCGTTGAAAGGTGCGCACGTTCATGCCCTGTGACAGCGCGATCTGTTCGATCGTGGCGCGCCCCATGGGCAACAACAGGTAGATGGCCTTGCGCACTTCGAACAACAACGACGTGTTTACATCGCTTTGCAGCGAGTCGATGTAGTGTCTGGCATAACTTGCCATGGCCGGGTCGGCATTGGCGTTGACCATGTCCAGACTGGCATCGGAGCAGACGATGCCGTTGAAATCGCTGCCAAACTCCAGGTTGCAGCCGAACAGGCGTCGATGCAGATGCAGGTTCTCTGGCGGCTGGTGCATGAAGTTAACGCTGTACGGGCGCCACTGCACGCCGAGCAGTGTCGAGCACATGCCGAACAGCACGCCGATGACCAGTTCCGAGGCCTGGCGACTGGGCAGCAACGATTCGGTGACCATCTCGGCACGAATGATCACCATCCGGCCGGCTTCTTCAACGAAGATCCCCAGGGAGTCATTCATCAGATGACGATAGTGCTCCATTACCTGAAAGGCCTCACGCAGGGTGCGTTGCTGGCTGAGCAGCAGGCTGACCGCGCCGAAGTCTGAAAGCTGGCGCGACTCGGCCATGCGCAGGCCGAGGGTCTGGCAACCACTGGCGACGGCAGAATCTTCCAGCAGGCGCATGGCGGAATCGATGGGTATACGGTTTTCCGGGACTCGCAGTTGAGCCTTGCTCAGCCCGACGACGGTCATGATGTCGCACGGGTTGAATCCGAGGTCCTGGGTGACTTCCAGGTATTTGGTCAAGACGGCGGCGCGAACAAGCTTGGGCATGTGCAGGATCTCCCTCGGCCGATGGCGGCGTTGCTTTTTTCATCGAAGGTGTTTTGCGCGTGAAGAGGACGCTTGTGGCGGAACTACTGGCGCCAGCGATCTTCAACCCTGGTCTGGCGTGATGCAGAGCAGGTAGCGCGGATCCATTTTAGGGAGCATGGGCCCGGTGCCATGGGCATGGCGGGATAATTTCTTAGCATATTGGGACACAGGCGAAGAGCCGGGAACGATGGCGTAAGGCGCCGCGCTTTAGGTGTTGACGATGTCCCAATTTCACAAGATTGTGTCCCGGGAAGCTCAGTGCAGGGCACCCACATGGCGCTACCTTCAGGCCCACAATTGATAAGATGGAGGTAGAAAATGGAGACGCGCACTTCGATGCGTATCGGTCAGCCGCTCGCTGCAATGGCGCCTGCGGATGCCGACGATCCTGATGCATTCAACCACTGCTTTGCCGAAGTCAACGGCATCCGCATGCATTACATCGACGAGGGCCAGGGCCCGCTCGTCATCCTGCTGCACGGTTTCCCCTACCTCTGGTACATGTGGCGGCGCCAGATCGTGGCTTTGGCCGAGGCCGGCTTTCGGGTTGTCGTGCCCGATCAACGCGGGTTCGGGCAGTCGGACCGACCCGATGCCATCGAAGCCTATGACATGAGCCAGGCCGTCGGCGACATGGTGGGCTTGATGGGGGCCCTGGGCGAAACGTCCGCGGTCATCATTGGGCATGACCTGGGGGCCTGGGTGGCTCAAGCGTCGGCCCTGTTGCGACCGGATCTGTTCCGTGGCCTGGTGATGCTCAATACGCCGGTGCCACCGCGCAGCAAGGTCAAGCCGACCGCGGGTCTGCAGGCCATGGCGAAAGGAAGGGTCTACCACCACCTGTATTTCCAGCAGCTCGACAAGCCGGATCGCGAGTTGGCCCATGATCCGCGCAAGACCTTGAGCAGCGTCTTCTATTCGATCTCCGGCAGCGCCGTCGGCGCCGAACGCTGGCGTCTGTTCGTCGAGGCCGGTGAACCCATTCTCAATGCCTTCACCGAGCCGAAGGGGGAGTTTCCGTCCTGGTTGAGCCCGCGGTCGCTGGACTACTACGTCGCCGAGTACACACGCACGGGCTTTACCGGAGCCCTCAACTATTACCGCTGTCGTGACCGCAACTGGGAAATCACCGCGTTTCTCGACGGCGCGAAGGTCAGCCAGCCGAGCCTGTTCATCGGTGGTGCTGCCGACCCTTCCCTGGAGCCGGTCGAAATCCGTGGTCTCTACGACCAGATGGACGCCTATCTGCCCGCACTGTGCAAAAAGGTGCTGCTACCCGGTGTAGGCCATAGCGCCGCAGAGGAAAGCCCTGCCCAGGTCAACGAATTGCTGCTGGAGTTTCTCGAGCAGTCGATGTCCTGTGAGCCAGCGGCACGCTAAGCCACTGCATAGCGTGAATGCAAAAGGCAGGGCGAACGCTAGCGGCATCTGCCGTAACGTCCGCGCTGCCTTTGCACATGGACAGGGCTGGATTTTTACCTGGCTACTCAGCTGACAACCTTGACCAGCAGATGATCGCCGAACTGCTCGCGCAGACAGTTCTTCAAGACCTTGCCCGTAGCACCCAGTGGAATCGTGTCGACGAAGACCACATCATCCGGCGTCCACCACCTGGCAATCTTGCCTTCATAAAAGGCCAGCAGTTCATCCCGCGTCAGGGCTGCCTGCGCTTTCCTGACGATGATCAGCAAGGGCCGTTCATCCCACTTCGCATGTTTGGCCGCGATGCAGGCCGCCTGGGCGACTGACGGGTGGCTCAGCGCAATGTTCTCCAGGTCAATGGAGCCTATCCACTCGCCACCCGACTTGATCACATCCTTGCTGCGATCGGTGATCTGCATGAAGCCATCGCCATCGATGGTCGCCACATCGCCGGTCAGGAACCATGTCTGGCCGGCGTGCTCGAGCAGCGGCGAGCACTCACCTTCGTTTCTGAAATAGTCGCGTACCACCCAGGGTCCACGCACCATCAGGTCACCCGAGGTCGCGCCGTCCCAAGGCAGTTCCACGCCGTCCGTACCGACGATCTTCATGTCGACGCCAAATACTGCGCGGCCTTGTTTGGACTGCACGGCATTACGCTCGGCCGGGGACATGACCAGGTGCCTGGCCTTGAGGGTGCCAATGGTTCCGATCGGGCTCAATTCCGTCATCCCCCAGACGTGCAGCACTGCTACGCCGAAGATCTCCTGAAACGTGTGCAGCATGGCCGTGGGGCAGGCTGCGCCGCCAATGATGGTGCGCTTCATGCTGGAGAACCGCTGACCTGTGACCTCAAGATGCCCAAGAAGGCCTTGCCAGACCGTCGGTACGCCGGCGGACAGCGTCACCTGCTCGGCTTCGAGCAGCTCAAACAGCGATTGGCCGTCCAGCGCAGGTCCCGGAAATACCAGCTTGGCGCCGACCATGCAGGCGATATACGGGAGCCCCCAGGCGTTGACATGGAACATCGGCACAACCGGCAGGATGACGTCGCGCGCCGAACAATTCAGGGCATCCGGTAGCGCCGCCGCATAAGTGTGCAGCAGCGATGAGCGATGACTGTACAAGACACCTTTTGGGTTGCCCGTGGTGCCGGAGGTGTAGCAGAGCGTACACGCGGCATCTTCGTCGAGATCCGGCCAGGCGTAGTCGCAGGAACCCTGTTGAAGCAGATCTTCATAGCACAGCAGGTTGTCGATACCGGCGTCTGTCGGCATATGGGCCTGATCGGTCATGGCGATGAACGCCTTGACCGTGTGGCAGCGGCCAGCGATGAGCTTGATCAACGGCAGGAAGGTCATGTCGAAAAAGATGTACTGGTCTTCGGCATGATTGGCGATGTAGGCCACCTGGTCTTCATGCAGGCGTGGGTTGATGGTATGCACGATGGCACCCATGCCGCCGATGCCATAGTACAACTCCAGGTGACGATAGCCGTTCCAGGCCAGCGTACCGATGCGGTCGGCTGGCTGCACGCCCAGGCCGGTCAGGGCGCTGGCCATCTGGCGCGCGCGACGGTGGCAGTCTCGGAAGGTGTAGCGATGGATATCGCCCTCGACCCTGCGGGACACAATCGGTGTATCGCCATGATGGCGGTCGGCATGTTCTATCAGAGAAGAAATCAACAGCTGCTTGTGCATCATCAAGCCATGCATGGGCATCGCTCCGTTCATAAGTCTGAGATCGGGGAGCGGACAGGCGGCCAGGGCTCTCTGTCAGATTCCACGTCAAGACCGCGAACCGGGACAGCCTGTTTTCCTCCCCTGGATATTGGCGATCAGGTAACCGTCCCGGCTGCCCCGTGAATCGGGGCCTGCCGGGAGCGTTGCTGGAACCGGATCAGTTAAATGCTGTGAGATCTTTCGGCGCGATGTCGTGCAGCTCGCAATAAGCGAGGTAACGCTTGAGGCCGGACTTCCAGTTTTCCAGCGCGACGATATTGTCGTTGTCATCGACAAACGCGAGGTCGCCATTGACCTGGACCAGGGTCAGCACATAGCCGTCGCCATTGCCGGTGCTGACGACTTCCGGGGTGTGAGTCGACCCGGCCGTCTCGTAGACAATGCTGCCCGGGCCGGCGACCCAGTCATGCTCCTTGTATTTCCACTGGCCTTCGAAGGTGTAGACCATCACCGTGCCCGTGTGATGGTGCTTGGGCAGTTGCATGTCGATCGGCGCCTTCATCATGACGATCCATTCGCCGCGGATCGGGTCGAGTTTGAAGTACTTGAGCAGGACGTTATCCGCATACGGGGTAAACGGAATCCAGGGCAGGGATTCGCCATCGATGACGGCGGTGTCGACGTGTTCGTAGAGCATAGGTATCTCCGTTGATTGTTGTTGTGAGCGGGAATTTTTCGGCGGCCGGGATCGCCCGACCATCACGGAGGGTCGGGTGTTCTGGCAGCCTGTCAGGCAGTCAGGGTCAGTTCAGCGGGGTGCCCGTCAGGGTCGCGCGCAGCATCTTTCTTGGCGCATTGCCGTAGTCAGCCACCGCGTAGTGCTGGACTTGCAGGTTGTCCCACATGGCAACCGTGTTGGTGCGCCATTTCAGGCGTACCTGATATTCAGGAATGGCGGCCTGGGAGATCAGGTAGTTCATCAGATGATGAGCCTCGGGCATGAAGTCCTGGCCGTAACGGATGTCCTCGAAGTTGAAGAAATTCGAGAAATGGGTGGTGAACGCGGAGTTGACGAACAGCACCTTTTCACCCGTCTCGGGATGGATCAGCACAACCGGGTGTTCAGCGCCGGGGGTCTTCAGGGCCATCGCGTGACGTTCTTCGCGTGGCAACTGGGCGCCAAAGGTCTGCTCGGCACCGTGCTTGGCATACAAACCCTCGATCCGCTGCTTGATGGTGTCGGGCAGATTGTCGTAGGCCATCACCATGTTGGAAAACAGAGTGTCTCCGCCGGTTTCCGGACCCAGTTCGCAGCGCAACACCGCGCCGCGGGGCGGCGCCTTCTTGTAAGTGACATCGGCATGCCAGAGGTTCTCGCGGCTGGCCTTTTCGACATAGCTCTTGGGCTTGCTCGGATCGAGGTTGCGGTACAGCATCAGCAACTTGTCCGCCTCCGGATGGCTGGGCGCCAGGGGATGTGCTTCCAGTTCGCTGAATTGCGCGGCGAAATGCTGTTGCTCCATTGGAGTGATGTTCTGATCGCGAAAGAACAGCACTTTGTGCTTGAGCCACAGCTCCCGGATTTGCGCGATCAGTTCGGGGTCCTCAGCGGCGTCGACAAGGCTGACGTTGCTGAGCTCGGCGCCGATGGCGGGCGTGCAAAGCTCCACCTTGATCGAATGCTGGCGCACCGACGACCGGATGATGGCCGGTGCCGAGGGAGAGGTTGGTGAAGGGGTGTCCTGGATTTCGGCGATTTTTGTCATTGTTGTCTCCACTCCGTGCTTATACGTCGGTGCGCAAGATATGCGCCCGTTATAGGTAACCGGCCCCCGCTGATGGGGCGGAGGTAGTGGTCCTATCGTAGATATCCCAGGCACGAGGCTATGAGCGCAGCGGGACAGTTTCTTAGCATGTTGGGACAACGAGCCGAGCGGTCAGGACTCAGGTGAATGATGACCATGCTCCGGCGCTGTCTTTCTTGCGAGGCCGGAATTAGTTGAGATCGACCGTGTGCGAGCGATTGGTCGAATTGGCAGCGCAACCAGTGCGAGATCTGCTGCTTTCATCGAAGGACTTGAGGTTCTCAAAAAAATCGAATGTCTCCTTTTGGCCGTTATTTGCCTGTCACAACCGCAGCCGACTGCTGCTGGATGCGATGAGCCGCCCGAGGTTGTATTCCGAGATTGCTCATGAGCGATTTACCTGCGAGAGGTCGGCTGGCTCATTTGCATTGCCCCACACGTCCTCAAACCTGAAATGGCTTTTAGCTGTCTGTGCCTGTCTCTCATCTCAAACATCACCGTTTTTTTGAAATAACACCCCCCATGTATTGATTCAAATCGCGCAGATCTTTAATGCTCCATGAGTACGGCGATAGCTTTACACCGTTCTCTCGTAACGTTTTTGGAATTAAGTCTCCATTGGGACGAAGTATTATCGATGACACAATCACGCCCGGATAATCATTTAATCGTTTTTTGAAAGCGGAGGTTGTTAGATCAGGTGTAGGAGGATTGCTTTTATTAGCCAATGGCCCTGTAGCTTTGAGATCTATTCCGTGACACATGGCGCATCGCTGTAAATAGAGGTTTTTTCCATTAACATTTTCAGCGAAGGATAGTGATGTTTGAGCTAACGACACCCCCCCTAGAAAAGTGATGAATAATAGTTTCATGGTTTTTATCTTCCTTGATGGAATCAGCGTTGACTGGGTGCGATTGGTGGTTGCGCTCTGTGGCGAGCAATCAGTTTCCCGCCACAGAGGGGCCGTGCTTACTCCTTCACTTCAACCTTATCCAGCGCCTGATTCACCGCCAGTTCCCCCAGCATGACCACCTGCGTAATCCCCAGCAGCGTCTTGCGGTGTGAGTTCTCCAACAACGCCGCGAGATTGCTGAGCATGGTGGTCGCCGAGCCCAGTGATTCGCTGGCGTTGACCAGCAGGGATTCTGAGTCGCACTTGGGGTTGGCGAGGAACATCGGTTCGGGTTCGTGGGTGCTGGCCATGATCTGGGCGGCCGGGTTGAGATAGTGGTCGAGGGCGCGTTCGGCCGCTTCGTGGAGTTTTTTCGAATCGAGGGATTCGTAGGGCGATGCCGGATCGGTGTCGGGCGGGTTGGGTGTTGGTTTGATCATAGTAAAACTCCTAATTGAAAACGGAGCCTTCACCCACGCTACCAAACGATGGGTGGCGGCCATACGCGGGTTGGTAGACCGGTAACTAGGAACCCGGCGCTCCCATGGGAGCCCTGCGCATGGCCACCATAAAGCAGAGACAGAACAGTCCTGCAAACGGTGCGCTATGCGACTAGTTATACCGGGCTACCAAACCCGATCACTGTTTTTCAGTGACCCAGCCACGATAAAACCCGCGCCCCAGACGCACAAGCCGGCGAATTCTGTCTTACCCGTAGGCGATGGCGCAAGGCGTTGTAGCCTTTGGCTGGTAACAGGAGGCTTCGCTTAAACAGATGCGGGTTTTGTTGTTTAAGCGCCAGACAAATGAAATCCCTGTGGGCGCGAGCAAGCTCACCCCCACAGGGTTTTGTGTTTTGTCTGAGGGATCGGGGGGGCACAAACATGCCCTGCCCCCCTGCCCGGTCACTTTTTGTTGGCGGCCAGATAGTGCGCGACCAACGCATTGGCATGGCCATGGCCCATGCCGTGTTCATCTTTCAACCACGCCACGATTTCCATGTGCTTCTTGTCGCTCACTGTTCCGAGCAACGCCAGCCAGTGGCTAATCGGCTGCCCATACTTTTTCTCAATGGACGGGAAGTACGACGCCGGTCCTTTTACTTTTGTGTCTTCGGCCATGCTGCAAGCTCCCTTTGTCACGACGGAGTGTCGGATAACGCTCCTTGTCGTCAGCCCATAGAGTGGCCGCGATTGGCTATCCCAGCAACAACCCCTGCTCCGCCTCACACAACCCCACCACATAGTCCCAAACCACCCGCAGCCGCACCGACTTGTGCAACTCGCGCCGGGTACTGATCCAGTAACTTCGCTCAATACTCTCGTCCGGCAACAACGGCACCAGGTCCGCATCTGCACTTGCCATGTAACAAGGCAACACCGCAATCCCCAACCCGGAGCGCGCAGCCTGTTGCTGGGCGATGACGCTGGTGCTGTGAAACACCACCCGTGGATTGCGGCAGAAGCTATTAAGGAACATCAATTCCTGGCTGAACAGCAAGTCGTCGACATAGCCGATCCAGGCATGGCGCCCGAGGTCTTCGCGGCTGCGCAATGGCGGTGAGCGATCGAGATACGCCTGGCTGGCGTAGAGCCCCAATCGATAGTCGGTGAGTTTGCGGGTGACCAGCATGTCGGCGGCCGGGCGTTCGAGGTGGATGCTGATTTCGGCTTCGCGGTTGAGGATGCTGACGAAGCGCGGCACCGCCACCAGTTCCACTTCCAGTCCCGGATAGCGTTCGAACAAGCCGTTCATGCGGCTGGCAAGGAACATGATGCCCAGCCCTTCCGTGACGCCGACGCGAATCTTGCCCAGCGGCGCGGTGGACTGGGTGATTTCTTCCTGGGCCAGCAACGCGACGTTTTCCATGGCTTCGGCGTGTTTGAGCAGCGCTTCGCCGGCCGGGGTCATTTCGTAACCCTGAGCATGCTGGACGAACAGCGCCGTACCGAGGCTCTTTTCGATGGCCTCGATGTGCCGCGCGACTGTGGCGTGGGTGGTGTTCAAACGGCGGGCAGCGGTGAGCAAACGCCCGCTGCGCTGCAACTCGAGAAAAAACCGCAGGTCATTCCAGTCGAACATGATCCGTCCTTGAGGCAATGCTGTTTAAAAACGCACAGCGGCTGCGCAAAAACTAACATTCTTTTGACGAAAGCGAACAACTAGGATGACCGACAACAAGAACAACAAGACGAGGTCAGGGATGAAGACTCTCCTGGATGAATTCGACTACATTGTGGTCGGCGCCGGGCCGGCGGGTTGTTTGCTGGCCAATCGACTGTCGGCCAACCCGCAACACCGGGTGCTGCTGCTCGAAGCCGGTGGCCGCGATAACTATGCGTGGATTCACATTCCCGTGGGTTACCTGTTCTGCATCGGCAACCCGCGCACCGATTGGTGTTTCAAGACTCAGGCACAAGCCGGCCTGCAAGGTCGCACCCTGAGTTACCCGCGCGGCAAAGTGCTCGGCGGCTGTTCTTCCATCAACGGCATGATCTACATGCGTGGCCAGGCCGGCGACTACGACCGCTGGGCTGCCGATGGCAATCCGGGCTGGAGCTGGAACGACGTGTTGCCGTTGTTCAAAAAGAGCGAAAACCATTTTGCCGGCGACTCCGAGTTTCACGGCGCCAGCGGCGACTGGCGGGTCGAGCGGCAGCGGCTGTCGTGGTCGATTCTGGACGCCTTCCGCAACGCTGCCGAGCAAAGCGGCATTGCCAGCATTGATGATTTCAACCAGGGCGATAACGAAGGCTGCGGCTACTTTCAGGTCAACCAGAAGGCCGGGATCCGCTGGAACGCGGCCAAGGCTTTTCTCAAACCGGTCCGCCATCGCGTCAATCTCACCGTGCTGACCGACGTCGAAGTGGACCGCGTGTTGCTGGAAAACGGTCGCGCCTCAGCGCTGATAACGCGCTGCCAAGGTCAGGCGAAAACCTTCAAGGCGCGCAAGGAAATCGTCTTGTGCGCCGGCTCTGTCGGCTCACCGGGCATCCTTCAGCGCTCGGGGATCGGTCCGCGTCCGCTGCTGCAAAAACTCGGAATCGGCGTCGCCCATGAGCTGCCGGGGGTGGGCGGCAATCTGCAGGATCACCTGCAATTGCGGTTGATCTACAAACTGGAAAATGCGCGAACGCTGAACCAGATCGCCGGCAGCGTGTGGGGCAAGATGGGCATGGGTTTGCGCTATCTGTATGACCGCAGCGGCCCGCTGTCCATGGCGCCGAGTCAACTGGGGGCCTTCGCCCGCTCGGGTCCGGAACAGACCTCGGCGAATCTCGAATATCACGTGCAGCCCTTGTCGCTGGAGCGCTTCGGCGAGCCGTTGCACCCCTTCCCTGCTTTTACTGCCTCGGTTTGCGATCTACGGCCGCAGAGCCGTGGCCGAGTAGACATCAGTTCTGCCAGCCCGCAGGACGCGCCAGTGATTAACCCCAACTATTTGAGTCACCCGGAGGATTTGCGTGTGGCGGCTGATGCCATTCGCCTGACCCGGCGCATCGTTGCTGCGCCGGCGCTGCATGCGTTCAAACCGGTCGAGTATTTGCCCGGTGACCGTTTGCAGACTGAAGAGGAATTGCATGAGGCGGCTGCGCAGATCGGCACGACTATTTTCCATCCGGTGGGTACTTGCCGGATGGGTAATGACGCGGAAGCGGTGGTGGATGCCGAGTTGCGGGTCCGTGGCATTCCCGGTTTGCGTGTAGCTGATGCCTCGATCATGCCGCGCATTACCTCGGGCAATACCTGTTCGCCGACGTTGATGATTGCCGAAAAAGCCGCCCAGCTAATCCTCGAATCAACAGCCAACACCATTCCTGCAGGAGTGAGCCTGCTCGCGATGACTGACTGATATTCAACATCTATGGTGACTGCTACACCGCTATCGTCGGAACGCCGCCCGGAGCCGGTTCACGCCTACAAGGGTAATGAGCTTGGCTTGTGGGCATTGAGCTCTACATGGAACACGCAACACCAGTGGAACAACAAAAACAATCACTGTGAGGGATACCGATATGTCAGAACATGTTCAGACCCTGGAAGCCGCGCCCGTCGCGGCGATCACCCACGACACCCGCAAAGTCATCTTCGCCTCGTCACTGGGGACGGTGTTCGAGTGGTACGACTTTTTCCTCTATGGCGCCCTCGCGGCGGTCATCAGCAAACAATTTTTCGCCGGGGTCAACGACACCACGGCGTTCATCTTTGCCCTGATGGCCTTCGCCGCAGGCTTCATCGTGCGGCCTTTCGGCGCGTTGGTGTTCGGTCGATTGGGGGACATGATCGGACGCAAATACACCTTCCTCGCAACCATCGTACTCATGGGCCTGGCGACGTTCTGCGTCGGCTTACTGCCGACCTACGCGAGCATCGGCATCGCCGCGCCGATTATCCTCGTGGTGCTGCGCATGCTTCAGGGTCTGGCCCTGGGCGGTGAATATGGCGGCGCGGCCACCTATGTCGCTGAGCATGCACCGATAGGCAAACGTGGTTTCCACACCAGCTGGATTCAGTCCACGGCGACCCTCGGTTTATTGCTGTCGCTGCTGGTGGTGCTCGGTTGCCGCTACTTCACTGGCGACCAGTTTGAAGTCTGGGGCTGGCGGATTCCGTTTCTGTTTTCCATCATTTTGCTGGGCATCTCGACCTGGATTCGCCTGAGCCTGCACGAGTCGCCGGCCTTCGTGAAAATGAAAGAGGAAGGCAAACTCTGCAAGTCGCCGCTGCGTGATTCCTTCGGCAAGTGGGAAAACCTCAAGGTCGTGTTGATTGCCCTGTTCAGCATCAACGCCGGGCAAGCGGTGACCTTTTACGCCGCGCAGTTTTACGTGCTGTTTTTCCTCACCCAGTTCCTGAAGATGGACCCGGCGGTGGCCAACGGTTTGCTGATTGTCAGCGTGATCATTGGCGCGCCTTTCTTCATTTTCTTTGGCTGGCTGTCGGACAAGGTCGGGCGCAAACCGGTGCTGATGATCGGCCTGCTGCTGGCCACCGCGCTGTATTTCCCGATCTTCAAATCCCTGGCGCATTACGCCAACCCGGCCATTGACCAGGCCAGCCGTCAGGCACCGATTACCGTATTGGCCGACCCGGCGACGTGCACGTTCCAGTTCGACCCGGTGGGCAAGGCGAAATTTGATAGCCCGTGCGACAAGGTCAAAACCTTCCTGGTCAAACAAGGCCTGCCATACGCAAGCGCCGAAGCACCCGCGGGCAGTGGCGTACAGGTCAGTGTCGGTGACGTGAAAATCGACGGTTACGACGAAGCGGCCCTGCGTGGCGCGGTGACACTGGCCGGCTATCCGTCACAGGCTGATATGCAGCAAATCAACAAGCCGATGATCGTTGCGTTGATCGTCGCGCTGATCATCATCAGCGCCATGTGCTATGGCCCGCTGGCGGCGTTGATGGTCGAACTGTTCCCGACGCGCATCCGCTACACCTCGATGTCGCTGCCCTATCACATCGGCAACGGCTGGTTTGGCGGGTTCTTGCCGACCGTGTCGTTTGCGTTGGTGGTCTACACCGGCGACATCTTCTACGGGCTCTGGTACCCGGTGGTGATTACCGCGGTGAGCCTGGTGGTGGGGATGATCTGTTTGCGCGAGACCAAGAACGTCGATCTCGATAAAAACTGACGGGGCTTTGTGGCGAGGTTCTCCCTCGCCACACACCTTGGAAAACGATCCTCAGGCTTCGGCATCGAGCAATTCGAATTTCACCTGATCCGGGTAGAACGCCACGTATCCACGAATCTGATTGACGGATATTTTAGGGTTCTCGTAACTCCAGACCGCATTGGCGCCTTCATGCCCCGGGACTTGCAAGCTGTAATAGCTGGCATCGCCCTTGTAGGGGCAATAGCTGGTGTGGTCGGTGCGGGCGTAATACTTTTCGTCGATGTCCTCTCGCGGTATGTAGTAGACCGGCGGGTAATTGGCCTCCAACAGCACCAAAGCGCGCGCGGACGCGGCGACCTGAATGCCATGAAACTTCACCAGCAGGCAACCCGGCTGCTCGTCGATGGTGATGACAGGACTGAGACCGGAGCTTTTCATGGAATACGTTCCTCATGACGGTGATGAACCTGGGAGCGTGGCCCGCCCTTGATGGCGTGCGCCGTTGCCCCGAAACCTGAGACCACAACTGTCAGGTATAACCCAAAATTCGGCATCGCCACGGCCCCGCAGCCGAACGGGCCGTTTTGACCGCCGCAACCCGACGCAACAGCTTTGCTGTACATCCATACAGATAAAGATTGATCCGGCGCTCATCACCGGCCATTCTGTGCGCCTCTTGCACACTTGATGAACGATGGTGGTTATGCGGCTGTACCTCTGTGAAAAACCTTCCCAGGCCAAAGACATTGCAGCCGTGCTAGGCGCCAAGCGTCGGGGCGATGGCTGCTGGCTGGGAACAGACGTCACGGTGACCTGGTGCATCGGCCATTTGCTGGAAACGGCACCGCCGGACGCCTACGACGCGCGCTACAAACGCTGGGTACTGGCCGACCTGCCGATCATTCCCGAGAAATGGAAGATGACCGTCAAGCCGCGCACGGCCAGCCAGTACAAAGCCGTCAAACGCTTGCTCGGCGAGGCCGATGAGCTGGTGATCGCCACCGACGCCGACCGCGAAGGCGAGATGATCGCTCGCGAACTGGTCGAGCACTGCCGCTATCGCGGGCCGATCCGTCGGCTGTGGCTGTCGGCGCTGGACGATGCGTCGATCCGCAAGGCACTGTCTGCGCTGAAACCGGGGGCCGAAACATTCAGCCTTTATCATTCGGCGCTGGGTCGCTCCCGGGCCGACTGGCTGATCGGGATGAACATGAGCCGGTTGTTTACGTTGCTGGGCCGTCAGTCCGGTTATCAGGGCGTGTTGCCGGTAGGTCGGGTGCAGACGCCGACCTTGCGGCTGGTGGTGGACCGCGATCGCAGCATTGCCGATTTCGTCCCCGTGGCTTACTGGGCCATCGACGTGCAGCTGCTGCACGAAGGTACGGCGTTCACAGCCCAATGGCGTGCAACGTCCGATGCTTGTGATGACCAGGATCGCTGCCTGAACCAGCCCCTCGCGCAAGCCGCCGCACAAGCGCTTGGCAACGCCGCGAGCGCACGAGTGATCAAACTGCGCACCGAGCGCATGCGTGAAGTCGCCCCGCTACCCTTCGATCTGGGCACCTTGCAGGAAGTCTGTTCGAAGAAGCTCGGCCTCGGCGCCCAGGAAACTCTGGATATCGCCCAGGCGCTCTACGAAACCCACAAAGTCATCACCTACCCGCGCAGTGATTGCGGTTTTCTGCCGCTGAGTCAGCACAGCGAAGCCCCCGGCATTCTCGCCGCACTGCGCCAGGCCGATCCGTCCCTGAACGCGCTGAACGATTACCTGGAACCGCAACGGCGCTCACGGGCCTGGAACGATGCCAAGGTCACGGCGCACCACGGCATCATCCCCACCGCAGCGGCGAAGAATCTGGATCGGCTGGTGGGCAAACAGCGGGCGGTCTACACGCTGATTCGTGCGCGTTATCTGGCGCAGTTCCTGCCCAATCATGAATACGACCGCACCCAGGCCGACTTCAACTGCGCCGGCGAAGCCCTGCGTGCCGTCGGCAAACAGATCGTCGAACCCGGTTGGAAGCGTGCCCTGCCGGAAGCCCTCGCCCCCGCCAAGGGCCGTGAGGCGCCTGCGCCACAAACCTTGCCGGCACTGGCGGAGGGGCTGGATTGCACCGTGGCCGATGTGAAGCTCAAGGACCTGTGGACACAGCCACCCAAACCGTTCACCGAAGGCGACCTGATCAAGGCCATGAAAAACGTGGCCAAACTGGTGGAAGACCCGCTGCTCAAACAGAAGCTCAAGGACACCACCGGCATCGGCACCGAGGCGACACGCGCCTCGATCATTCAGGGCCTTCTCGACCGTGGTTACCTGATCAAGAACGGCAAAGCGCTGGCCGCTACCCCGGCAGCTTTCAGCCTGATCGATGCGGTGCCGCGCGCGATTGCCGACCCCGGCACCACCGCGATCTGGGAACAAGCGCTGGACATGGTGCAGAGTGGCGAAATGAGCCTGGAAGAGTTCGTCACCAAACAGGCGGCGTGGATGAGCAAACAAGTCGCCCGTTGCGCCGGTTTGAGCCTGACCATCAGCGGCCCCGCCAGCCCGGCCGGGCGAGGTGCCGCACCGTGGAAGAAAAAACGCAAACCGGCGACACGCAAACCCTCGACGGGCAGCAAACGCGCCGCGAAACCGACAAGCAAGGCTTGATGGCACTTCGAACGGACCGGGATGGTCTAGTGTTCTTCAAGCCCGGCGACTGCCTGTTCTGAAAAGACATCGCAGCCTCGTTTCACTCGACAGCGGCTACAGGAATTATATTTATGATTATCGTGCATCACCTGAACAACTCCCGTTCCCAGCGCATTCTCTGGCTGCTGGAAGAATTGGCGATTCCTTACGAGCTGAAACTGTATCAGCGCGATCCGAAAACCAATCTTGCCCCGCCGGAACTGAAAGCGATCAATGCGCTGGGTAAATCGCCGGTCATTGAAGACGGTAAGCAGAAGCTGATCGAGTCCGCGGCGATCATTGATTACCTGATCCGCCGTCATGGCCAGGGTCGCCTGCAACCCGATCCTTCCACCCCTGCCTACGACGAATACGTCCAGTGGCTGCACTTCGCCGAAGGCTCTGCGATGTTGCCGCTGATGCTGAACCTGTATGTCGGACGCCTCGGTGAAGCCGGGGCGCCGCTGCATCCGCGCATCAACTCGGAAGTGGCGAACTACCTGGGCTACCTCGACACCGCACTGAGCCAGTCCGATTACCTGCTCGGTGACGAGTTCAGCGCCGCCGATATCCAGATGAGCTTCATCGGCGAGATCGCCCGTGCCCAAGGCAAACTGGCCAACTACCCGCATGTGGCGGCCTGGGTCCAACGCTTCCAGGCGCGCCCGGCTTACCTCGCTGCATTGAAGAAAGGCGGCCAGTACGACTTCGCGCCGCACTGAGTGATCCTTACAGGGCCACGGATGGCCCTGCGTAACCTGGAGCGCCCCGCACAATGCCTTCGATAGAACTGCACGCCGCCCAGCGTGACGACTTCGACACCCTCCAAAACCTGATGCAGTTCTACGTCTACGACTTCAGCGAATGGCTGCCGCTGGAACTGGGTGAGCATGGCTTTTTCAACATCCAGCCCAAACTCGATTACTGGCGCAAGCCCGCGACCCGAGCGTTTTTGATCCGGGTCGACGGTGAGCTGGCCGGTTTCGTGACCGTGGACGACGACACCCACCTCGAAGGCGCCGAGTACAACATCGGCTATTTTTTTGTCAGTCGGCGCTTCCGTGGCCAAGGTGTCGCGAAGTTTGTCGTTTCCACCCTCTTGAGCCAATTCCCCGGTCAATGGCAGATTTTCCACATCGATGCGAACCCGCCTGCACGGCGGTTCTGGGCCAAAGTGATGCCTGATCTTACGGGCAATCAATTCACCCTGCATCAGCAGCCAGTAGACGGTTATCCCTGCACGTTCTACCGCTTTCAGAGCCCGCAGCCGTAGGCCTGAGGGGCGTGTCCCGGCCTCGCTTTTTCATTCCAATCCGTTTTGTCCGACAATATGTAGTGACTGAAAAAAATCACTACATAACGGTTGACGCCTCCGTTTTGCCCTTGCATGATGCAGACATCTCCCCGATCGGGAGTACAGCAACATGTTTGAGCAAGCTCGTCTGACCGCCGAGCTGTTTTTCCCGGATACACGCTGCCCACAAGGCAGATTGAAGAAGCTGACCTGGCCCGAACGTCCAGTACAAGGACGAGAAGCGCTGGCGATCAATCCTCATGAAGCTTGTGGCCGACCCTGAAAAGTCGGCAGTGGCCTCCAGGTATTCGCTGCTTCTCTTCGTTGTGACGCTAACGCGTAGCAGTTATTCAACACGACTACATGCAACAGACGCGAGACCCGTTGAATTTGACGGCCGACCGCTGACGTCCTGGTTTCGGTGCCAGGGATCAACTAACCGATGGGCTACTTGTATTAGCGAACCAACTTTGAAAGATCACCAAATGGTCAAGGGGCAAATTATGAATCTGAACAATCAACCTTCTATCGATGAACTGGCTCGTCTGTTCGCGGCGCAAAAAGACAGCCACGACAGCCACATTCTGTGGATCAGCAAATCGGGCCAGGTTCATATCGACTGCCTGTCGCCTCACGCTCATGAAGCGGAGTTCGACCAGAACAACCAGAACCTGCTCGCCCGACTGAAGATGTACCGTCGCGGCCAGGGCTATGTCGGCAAGAAAGCCGCGGCCGACAAGGACTTCATCGGTAATGTTCTGCAAACGCTGAAACAGGCATGGGCTTCGCTGCAGAACCAAAACGAAGTTCGGGTGATTGATCGGTTCTACTAACAAACTGACTTACTGATAAAAAAGGGCCTGCTCCCATTAAAGAGCAGGCCCTTTTTTGTGCCTGAGTGTTTTACAGCCCCAACACCAGATTCATAAACGCCACCGACGCCGCGCTGTGGTAGTTGTTTTTACGACGCAACAACGCCGCCCCGCGGGTTGGCGCCTCCCCCACCAATGGAATCTTGCGCAGCGCACGCTCCTGGCTGGCGATGGCTTCCGGCAGGATGGTGGCAATTGCCGTGTGCCGAATGACTTCCAGCAAGGTGCTCACAGAATTGACCTCGATCACCACCTTCGGCGTGATCTGCTCCTGGGCAAAATACTCATTGATGCGGGTGCGGGTGATGAAGTCCGGGGTCAACAGCGCGAACTCCAGTTGAGCGAGTTCTTCAGCGGGCAATGCGAGCTGACTGTCATACAACGGGTGAGCGCGCCCCACCATCACCCCCAGTGTCTCGGTAAACGCTGGAATCGATTCAATGTCGGCATTTCTGACTTCATTGAACGCAATGGCGATGTCCAGTGAGTCATCCACCAACCCCGCTTCAATGTCACCCATCGACAGTTCGAAAATCTCCAGATGGATATTCGGAAACCGCGCCACGTAATCGCGCACCAGCGGCCCCACGAGATACGCCATGAACGTCGGCGTCATCGCCAGGCGCAAGGTGCCGCGGGACAAGTCCTTCACGTCATGCAGCGCACGTTTTCCAGCCTCCAGTTCCACCAATACGCGACGAGCACACTCGATGTAGGCCGCGCCGGCATCGGTCGGTTTGACGGTGCGCGAGGTGCGGTCGAACAGGCTTACGCCCAGGGTTTCTTCCAGCTGCCGGATTTGCTGGGACAAGGTCGGCTGCGACACATGCAACGCCTCGGCGGCCCGGGTGAAGCCGCCGTGGTCGGCGACCGCCAGCAAATAGCGCAGATGTCGTAGCAGCATGGGGATTCCATCTATAGGCAGGGCTTATGCACAGCATTGTATATCGATCTTGGACGCTATGGATCAATCGGCAGAAGATGGCTTCACACCCAAGCAACACCACGCCGACAGGAGAATCACCATGCAACAGTCCCACGCCTACAACGACCCAAGCCTGGCCCTGACCACCTCGATCCTCGATGCCAAGGCCCGCAAGAATCTGTCCTGGCAGGACCTGACCGACGGCACCGGCCTGGGCCTGGCCTACGTCACCG
This sequence comes from Pseudomonas sp. URMO17WK12:I12, assembly GCF_000514395.1. NCBI lineage: Bacteria > Pseudomonadati > Pseudomonadota > Gammaproteobacteria > Pseudomonadales > Pseudomonadaceae > Pseudomonas > Pseudomonas sp. URMO17WK12:I12. The sequence goes on along the minus strand of NZ_AZVV01000016.1, from coordinate 119,810 downwards.
CCGCCCTCCTCGGTCAGCATCCGTTGCCCAAAGCCGCTGCCGAAGTGATCGGCGACAAGCTGGAACTGGACGCCGACGCGGTGGCCCGCCTGCAGATCATCCCCCTGCGCGGCAGCCTCTCCGGTGTCCCGACCGACCCGACCATTTACCGTTTCTACGAAATGATCCAGATCTACGGCACCACCCTCAAAGCCCTGGTTCATGAGCAATTTGGCGACGGCATCATCAGCGCGATCAACTTCAAGCTCGACATGAAAAAAGTCGAAGACCCGGAAGGCGGCTCCCGTGCGGTGATCACCCTGGACGGCAAGTTCCTGCCACTGCGCCCGTTCTAACCCGACACAACCCCCCTGTAGCCGCTGCCGAGCCCGCGAGGCTGCGTCCGAGGACGCAGTCCTCGCCAATACAGGCGACTGCTTCGCAGCCGGACGCAGCCTCGCGGGCTCGACAGCGGCTACAAACACAATGAGGACATCAGCATGAAAGCGCTCATCGACGGTTTTTTGAAGTTCCAGAACGAAGCTTTTCCACAACGCACCGACCTGTTCAAACACCTGGCCACCACCCAGCATCCCGGCACGTTGTTCATCACCTGTTCCGACAGCCGTGTAGTGCCCGAATTACTGACCCAGCAAGAACCCGGTGAATTGTTCGTCATCCGCAACGCCGGCAACATCGTGCCCTCCTACAGCCCTCATCCGGGCGGTGTGTCGGCCACGGTTGAATACGCGGTCGCAGTGCTCGGTGTGACCGACATTGTGATCTGCGGCCATTCGGATTGCGGCGCCATGACCGCCATCGCCAAGTGCACATGCATGGATCACCTGCCGGCAGTCAGCGGCTGGTTGCAGCACGCCGAATCGGCGAAAGTCATCAACGAATCCCGCCCTCACACCAGTGATGCGGCAAGGGTCAGTTCAATGGTCCGGGAAAACGTCATTGCGCAACTGGCCAACATCCAGACACACCCGAGCGTGCGCCTGGCGCAGGAAAAAGGCCTGTTGAATTTGCATGGCTGGGTCTACGACATCGAAACCGGTTCGATTGACGCCCTGGAGGCCAGCACCCGCACCTTCGTCTCGCTGGCGGAACATCCGACGACGTGCGCGGTGTACGGCAAAGCGGTCGAAGCCGCTTGATGATCAGCCCTTGCGCAGCGCTCCCGATCCCGGAAGCGCTGCTGACAGGGTCATTGGTCGTCTGACGAACGTGGCCGCTGCTCCGCGCTCTCCTCAGCGTTGGGCGCTTCGGGAAAAGTGCCTGGTTTGAACACGTGTGTCAGTAATTCCCGGGCATCGACGTCGACCACACCTTGAACCGAGCGGGCCAGTGCCACAGCCTGTTCACATTGCCGATGGGTGTTGACCCGACCACTCAACGCCACGGTGCCCGCATGGGTTTTGACGTGAATGTGCATGGCGAGGGTGGGTTCGCCCATGGCCAGGGCCGACTTCACCCGGGCCGTCAGCCAGGTATCGTGAGCGACCGATTCCAGGTGATGGGAATATTGCTCGAAGGAACGGAGTTTCATGATGGATCCCTCTTTCAGAACGAAGGAGCAAACACCTTAATTATAGTGTGCCCCCTCGCCTGCGGTCGGAATCCCTAGCGCTTGACCGACAGATCGGTCTGCGTCATGCGGCTGCGAATGGTGAACACACCGTCTCCCGAGAGAATCGCGCTGCGCGCAAACAGTCGACCACTCTCCCAATTCGAAAGACCCAGCTCCGGCTTGTTCAAGGCGTACTGTCCGTCGACCCAACGCGTGATGCCGTTGCCGACAAATGGCGCGTTGACCGCGTTGTAGAAGCGCTCATGCGCCGCGTCATCCTCACTGATCAACGACACCGTGAACTGCGGGCTATAGCGATTGAACAAGGCAATCGCACGGTCCAGGTCATCGACGATCATCAGGCTGACTTCCGGGGTTTCTTCCCATTCCCACTCGCGGCCCAATTGCTCCTCCGGCAGTGGCTCGGCCATGGCTTCGGTGCGGTAGCCTTCGGCGCGGTACACCTCGACGCTCGCGCTCAACCATTCCGTCGGCAAACATGCCTCGCTGCCCTCGACGATGTGCAATTTGCAGCCCTGGCCCCGTGCAGTGCCGGCCTGTTGCAACGCATCGAGAAACAGCGGCACCAGATCGGCGGCGCGGTCGCGCTGGATCAGGCAGACGTTGAGGGTGTTGCAGACCTTGCGGTCCAGGGAATTGCGCACCACGGCGGCGAAGCGCGTCGCGTCGGCGTGTTGGTCGGCAATCAGCCAGGCGCCACCGGTGCCGTGCAGGCTGACGGCGGTGCCCGCTTGTTGGGCGATGCTGCCCAATTGGCTGACCGCACGCCCCGAACCCCGCGCCACGGCCAGGGACAGACGCCGGTCGGCGAACATCGCCCAACCGGCCGCGTGATTGACGCTTTCGACCAGCGACACCGCGCCGACCGGCAATCCGGCGTCGCTCAGCGCCGGGTTCAGCGCATGGGTGACGATGGCCTGGGCGGTGCCCAATGCATCGCTGCCGATACGCAGCACCGCGGTGTTACCGGTGCGCAAGACACCGGCGGCATCGGCGAACACGTTCGGTCGACCTTCGAAGACAAACGCGACGATGCCCAGCGGCGACACCACTTGCTCGACTTTCCAGCCGTCATGTTCGACGCAACTGATCACTTTGCCGCGCGTGGCCGACGCATCGCGCCACGCCCGTAGGCCGGCGATCATGTCGCGGCGCATGCGTTCATCGGCCAGCAAGCGCGTGGTTGAGCGTCCACGGGCTTTGGCGCGCTCGATGTCAGCGAGGTTGGCGGCCGCGATCAAGTCCCAGCATTGCGGGGTTTCCAGACGTTGGGCAAACAGGTCGAAGAAGTGGCTGATCGCTTGATCCGACACCGCCGACATCGCGATGAAGGCTGCTTCTGCGCGCTCTATCGCAACGCTGGCCGCTTGCTGGTCCGCCACCGGGATCAGCAACAATTCGCCGCTGACCTGTTCCACCAGCAGGTGGTCGCCGGGCTGGAAGCGTGCGGCCAGTTCGGGGCTGACGACCGTGACACGATTACCGGCAAAAGGAATCGGCGTACCAGCGACTAGACGTTCGAGCGCAAGAGACATGAAGCGGTTTCACCATGCAGGGGGCGGCCGGAAAATGTATAGGAAATTTTCCGGAGCGTCATTAATCCTGCCCGTTAAAACACCGACCAGCCAATCCGCTGGCTCAGCAATTCCAGCGCGGCCATCCCGGCCAGGGAATTGCCGGCGGCGTTCAGTTCCGGCGACCAGACGCACACCGTGAATTGCCCCGGCACCACGGCGACAATTCCGCCGCCAACCCCGCTCTTGCCCGGCAAACCCACGCGATAGGCAAAGTTGCCGGCCTCGTCGTACAGCCCGCTGGTGGCCATGATCGAGTTGACCTGTTGAGTCTGGCGCGCAGTGAGGATCTGTTCGCCGCTGTGCTTGCAGAACCCGTCGTTGGCCAAAAAGCAGAACGCCCGGGCCAGGTCGATGCAATTCATGCGCAACGCGCAGTGGCTGAAGTAGCTGCGCAGCACGGATTCGACGTCGTTGTGAAAGTTGCCGAACGACTGCATCAGGTAGGCCATGGCGGCGTTGCGCGCACGGTGTTGGTATTCGGACTCGGCGACTTTGCCATCGACCATGACCTGCGGATTGCCGGACAGCCGACGAACAAAATCCCGCATCGACAACGCCGGGGCGGCAAAGCGCGACTGGTTGATGTCGCAGATCACCAGGGCGCCGGCATTGATGAAGGGATTACGCGGACGGCCGCGCTCGAATTCCAGCTGCACCAGCGAGTTGAACGGTTGACCGGAAGGTTCGTGGCCCAGACGTTCCCAGATCGCCTCACCGGAGTGTTCGATGGCCTGCACCAGGCTGAAGACCTTGGAAATACTCTGCACCGAGAACGGCGTCTCGGCATCGCCGGCGCAGTACAACTCACCGTCGTTGCTGTACACGGCAATGCCCAATTGATTGGCCGGCACGGTGCCGAGGGCAGGAATGTAGTCCGCCACCTTGCCCTGCCCGATCAGCGGCCGGACAGCGTCGAGGATCTCGTTCAACAGCGCTTGCATGCGAGGTTCCAAAGTCACGCCCCATGGGATTGCGGGGACACTGAGGCTAGACGCTGCGCGTCGGCCAGGAATCACAGCGGCCTCACCCCAATCCAAAACCCAACGCCTACACGGGATTCGCGGTGGCTGTGTATCTGCGTGTGTACAGACCCGCCCCTGACACACCCCGTCCATAAAACCCCGCCCCAACGACACATCGCAGATACACCGGCTTGGTCAACTGCACCGGTCGATTGGCCAAGCCGATCAAAGCGCTCAACTCACTCACTGTACGGAGTATCACCATGTTCAAGCTCTCCACTTCTTCCCTGACCCTCGGCCTGCTCATCGCCGGTGGCCTGGCCTTGTCGAACATCGCTTCGGCCTCCGAATCCGAAGCGTTCAGCATGAAACAACTGGCCCACGGTTACAGCCAGGTCCAGGCCGACACCGCGGAAAAACCCGCCGAAGGCAAATGTGGCGAAGGCAAGTGCGGTGCCGCCGAGTAGTCCCCTTGCGCGGGGCACTCGATGCCCCGCATTCCTGACCTGACGGAGATCTAGCCCATGAACACTTCAATCTCTTCGGCCGTCAAAGGCCTGCACCTGAACCTCGACCGTGCCGGTAGCTGGCTCGCGCCCCTGACCTTGCGGTTGTTCATTGCCTGGGAATTCTTTGAGTCGGGCCTGGAAAAATGGAACGGCGAGAACTGGTTTGCCGACATCCAGGACCGTTTTCCGTTTCCGTTCGATCACGTGCCTGCCACGTTGAACTGGGAACTGTCGATGTGGGCCGAGCTGATTTGCGCCCTCGCGATACTGGTGGGTGTGGGCACGCGGGTCTCGGCGATCATCCTGATCGTGGTCACCGTTGTCGCCACTGCCGCCGTTCACTGGCCGGCCGATTGGTCTACATTAAGTGAGCTTGCCCAGGGTTACGCCATCAGCAATAAAGGCCACGGCAACTTCAAACTGCCGGTGATCTACCTCGCCGCCCTCCTGCCCTTGCTGCTCTCGGGTGCCGGCAAGCTGAGCCTCGATACGCTGCTGGCGCGATTTTTCTGGCGCCGTCACAATCGTTGAAATGCTACCGTGACACGCTTCACCTTCCACCTCACTTGCGTAGACAGGAGCCACCATGAGCGTGACCACCCAATGGATCGAGATCGACAGCGACGACGGTAAATTTGGCGCTTACCTGGCCATTCCGCATACCCAGCGTGGCCCGGGGATCGTCTTGATCCAGGAGATCTTCGGCGTCAACGAGCACATCCGCTCCGTCGCCGAGCAATACGCCGCTGATGGTTATCTGGTGATCGCGCCGGACCTGTTCTGGCGCAACGGCCACCGCATCGAACTGACCTACGACGAAGCCGGCTGGAAACGCGCCGTCGAGCTGATGAACGCCACCGACATCACCAAGGCCCAGGCCGACATCAAACTGGCCATCGACACCCTCGATGCCCAGCCGGGGCTGGATGGCGGCATCGCTTCCATCGGTTACTGCTTTGGCGGCCTGCTGTCGTACCTCACGGCCACCAATGGTTTGGTGGATGTAGCGATCGCCTATTACGGCGGCGGCATCCAGAATCACCTGGACCGCGCCGACGACATTGAAGTGCCTTTGCTGATGCACTTCGGTGAACAGGACAGCCACATTTCCCTCGAAGCCGTGGAGAAAATCGCCGAACGTTTCGACACCAACGACAACGTGGAAATTGTCGTGTACCCGGAAGCCGAACACGGCTTCAACTGCTCGCACCGCGACAGCTACAACCAGCGCGCAGCGGCTGAGGCGCATGGCAACACGTTGATCTTCCTGGCCCAGGAACTGTAAAACTGCCCACCACGGAAAAGGCCCCTTCATCGATTGATGAAGGGGCCTTTTTTGTACCTCGCGTTTACCCGATCACACGGCTTCCGGTTGACCGGTGACCGCCCGTGTCGGCTGGGCATTGCGCTCATGCACATGGCGGTGCGGTGTGCGGTCGATGTTCAGGCTGAGGATTTCCGGACGGCTGTAGTGACCGCGGCCATCCATTTGACGTTTACGAATCTCGATCTGGAACAGGTCGATGTCAGCGATGACCTCGCCTTCGCCTTCAGTCAGCGCGCCGATGACTTCACCTTGTGGGTCGATGATCGCGGTGTAGCAACCGCCGGAGATCGGGCCGATCTCGCAACCGGTGTCGGCCATGATTTGTGCTTGCTGATCCGGGTATAACCAGGCGGTCGAGTTGACCACAAAGCACGCCGATTCCAGGGCATGCATGCGGATGCTGACTTCCATCTGCCGGGTGAACCGCTCACCGGCGAACGAGCCGGGGTACATCGAGGCGTGGATCTGTTCGCCGTCTTCGATCAGGGCATACCGGGCCAGCGGGTTGTAATGTTCCCAGCAGGCCAGTTGACCGATACGGCCAACAGCACTGTCGATGGCACGCAGGCCGGAGCCATCGCCCATGCCCCAGATCATGCGTTCGTGATAGGTCGGCGAAATCTTGCGACGCGCCTGAATCAGCGTGCCGTCGGCATCAAACAGCAACTGCGTGTTGTACAGGGTGCTGCCATCGCGCTCATTGACGCCGATGGACACGACCATGTTGGCGTCTTTGGCCGCTTTGCCGATTGCATCGGTGGTTGCCGACGGCACGACAACAGCCTGATCGAGCAACTTGTAGTGCTCGGAGCCCATGTCGAATGGCGACTGCACAAAGGAAAAGTACGGGTAGTACGGCACGATGGTTTCCGGGAAGACGGCGAACTGCACGCCCTTCTCGCCGAGTTCGCGAATTTTGTTGACGACCTTCTCTACGGTGCCTTCACGGCTGTAGAGCACAGGTGCGATTTGGACGGCAGCGGCTTTGACGATGGTCATGGCGGTGATCTCACTGAGGGAATGGGCTTCAACGAGATCCAGATTACGGTAATCATATTTTGTCTTAAATGTCGAATACACCACTTTTCAGGTCATCACCCGATTCGCCCGCTGGATCACCTGCGGTGGTTGGCCGAAGGCGCGGATAAAGGCCCGACGCATACGCTCCCGGTCACCAAAACCGGTCTCGGTGGCGACCACATCGATGGCATGCCGACCGGTTTCCATCATCAACCGTGCGGCTTCCACGCGAAGGTTTTCGATGGCTTTGGCGGGCGATTGACCAGTTTCCGCATGGAATACTCGACTGAATTGCCGAGGGCTCAAATTCGCAGCGCCCGCCAACTCTTCCACCGACAACGCGGATTTCAGGTGCTGTTTGGCGTAGGTCAACGCCGCCTGAATGCGATCGGTCTTCGGCTCCAATTCCAGCATCACTGAGAACTGCGATTGCCCACCCGCGCGGCGGTGATACACCACCAACTGCCGAGCCACCGTGCGCGCCACCTGGGCGCCAAGGTCTTTTTCCACCAGCGCCAACGCCAGGTCGACACAGGCGCTCATGCCGGCGGCAGTCCAGAGGTTGCCGTCGTTGATGAAGATGCGGTCCTCTTCGACCAGTACCTTTGGAAACGCCCGTTGCAAGGCCGGCGCATGACACCAGTGTGTGGTCGCTCGCCGCCCATCGAGCAAACCCGCCTCGGCCAGCGCAATCGCACCGGTGCAAATCGACCCCAGCCGCCGGGTGGATTCGCTGGCACGGCGCAAAAACGCCACCATGCCTGGCGACGTGGGCCGGATCAGGTTGTCGCCCATCACCAGCAGCGTATCGAACGCCCGTTGATCGAATGCCTGGGTTTCCACGCCGAATCCGGCGGAGGTCTGCACCGTGCCGCCGTGCTCGGACAGCAGGGAAAGGCTGTACACCGGCGCTTCGGCGGTGTTATTGGCCAGTTCGAAGGTGGCGCACATGGCGAGGCCGAGGACCTGGAAGCCTGGGTAGACGATGAGTCCGATGTGGTGCATGGGCGGTTGATCCCTTTGACCTTAAAAGCGGCATAGATGATTTCAAGCCATCACTCTACGCCAGTTAGCGTGGGGGCAAGAATTCGGCGATCAGCGGATCGAATACTTCAACTTTGTCTATTTCACACTAGTGTATTAACCGCGTTACAACTTTCCGTCGCAACAATAGTTTCAACTACAGAAACTAACTCATGTTCAAAATCCAACTTGCCAATCGGGTCTATAACTAACGTGTTGCTGTCGGCCATTCGAGGGAAAGGCCATGGACATTAATAAGGACTCAGGCACTAATCTGGCGTTTTGGCTACCGGGTAGTGCGGTCATCCTCAGTCTGGTCGTATCGACGTTTGCACTGACTCGCGAACCATTCCTCGAGCCGCGGCCCATCGGTGCGCAGTTTCAGGCGCAACTGCCCATTGAGGCGCGGTTATGGCAAGACCCGTTTGATGCACTGGAGCGCTATCGCAAGAAACTTGACGACATCAAGAGTCCGGATGCCGCGCAATTGTGCACGCCCAGGGCTTCCTCGCCGCCCGGAACTTCCACCCCGCCCGACATCATGGTGTCGTTGGTGGAAGGCGGCCCTTACGCCGACGAGGTCGAGCGCCGGCGGCGCACTCGCTATGCCCTGCTTGCCGGGTTCAAAAACTCCCACCGGGTGCCGGATCAGGAGCAGTACATCCATTGTTTGAGACTGGCCGCCGATCTCTCGGTTGATCCTTCGCCGGACCAACGCTTCATCGATGTGCCGTATGAAATATTTGTTTCCAATCCATTCGATCCACCCAAACCTCTTGAAGGCGCCCCCGAACCCGCCGACCACACCATCGTGTTCTGGCTCAAGCAGGACGCACTGGGTCCACGGCCATTGGAGCAACTGGAGAAGTTGCGTCAAAGCCTGGCGTGCAGCACGGTCGAAAACAGTTACCCATTGGCCTGCACCGGCGTGCCTGACGATCGTACGGTGCTCAAAGTCATCGGCCCCGCCACTTCAACCATCTTGCGTGGCATGTATCAGGATGAAGCCAACGCCCGGGCAACATCCAATGTCGAGATCTACTCGCCCCTGGCCACTGCGGACAACTTGACACTGAAAAACCACCTCAATGTTCCCGAGCCGCCAATAAAGAACAAACAACCCATGAAGTTGCTGCGCACCGTCAGCGACGACGGCACCATGGCGCAACTGACACTGGAGGAACTGAAACTGCGCAATGTCGATCCGGCCACCAGCCTGCATTGCAGCAAAGACAAGCGGCAGCGAAACGGACAACTCTGCGTAAAGAACAGTTGGCCGCTGCCGCCAGACCGAATCGCACTGATTTCCGAATGGGACAGCTTTTACAGTCGCGCGCTGATCGAAAGTTTCAAGGCCTGGGTGGTCGACAAGGCCGACCTGAACGAACGCGACGACAAGACAGCAGTCGACAAGTGGGTTTTACGTTACAGCTATCTACGGGGACTGGACGGACGCCTCCCCGAGGAAGCCGCGAGCAATGACAAAACCGCCAGCAGCGATGCCGGCAAAAACAGCAAGGACGCCAACAAAATTGACCTCAGCCCACTGGAGAAAGCCGACGGAAACTCCCAGTTCGACTACCTGCGACGCCTTGCCGACCACATCGCGCGCGAGGACGCGGTCTATCGACAAAACGGCGAACCAGGCATCGGCGCCATCGGCATATTAGGTGTCGATACCTACGACAAACTCCTGGTATTGCAGGCGCTCAAGAGCCGGATGCCATACAAGCTGTATTTTTCCACCGACCTCGACGCGCGCATGTTGCAACGAGGTCAGGCCGAAACCACCCGCAACCTGATTCTGGCGGCGCCTTATGGGCTGACGCTGACGCGCGCCCTGCAACAAGACGTGCCGCCGTTTCGCGACAGTCTGCAAAGTTCGGTTTTCGTGTCCGTGCTGGCGGCATTGGCACCACAACCCTTCGATGCCAAGTTTGCGAAATTTCACTATTCGAAATCGAACCTGCTCTCGCCCGGTATGTATGAGGTGGGTATCAGCGGCTTCATCCCGCTGGCCAGCCCGGTAATCCATGAACGCCCGACGAGTTGCGAGGCTGCGACCCTGCTGACCGTTTCGGATCAAGACATACGTCCTCACGATCTGATGTCTTTGAACTGCCTGCAGGATCCATCGCCACCGCCCTACCCTGATGCTTCTCAATCCATGCGCGAAGAATTCAAAAGAACCCAAGCATTTTTCTGGGCTGGGCCGCTGACGTTTACCCTTCTGCTACTTGGCGGGTTCATTGCCTGGCGATGGGTGTCGGGGCCAAAAATGGCCCACGAGACGAAGCTTGACTGGGTACGCGGCGTGCCCATGACGCTTTATATGATCGCGGCAGCCTGCGCATTTATCGCCACCCGCTTCTGGCATGCCGAGTTTCTCTGGTTCACGTTCGTGCTGATCCTGCTGGGCATCATTACCTCGAACTGGACCCGTCACCTCGACCAGCAGACACTGGAAAATAACGCAACGGCCAGCGCCAGCAGCGGCGTGTACGATTCGCCAACGTGGTACATCGTCGTCCCTCTCGTGGGGTTCGTGCTCGCGTTGATGCTGGCGTACCAAATGCGCAGCACCTTGACGAACAATGGGCTCGGCGAGCCGATGTTCCTGTTTGAAGGCATCAGTGCCTGGCCGACGGTAGCGCTGCGCGTCGCCGCCGTGCTGATCTGCCTTTCGGCACTGGCATGGGGCTGGCGCAACCTGCGCATCAACAGGGCCGAGATAGAAAGCGCCTACCAGTTGCACGCCTACATGCGCAGATACCGATTGGGTTTGTGCCGCCAGGTACTGCACTTTTTTCACAAAGGCAGGCGCTGGAGCTTTCGTCGTTGGTGCAATGAGTTTGGGCATTTCCTGTTGCTGATTTTTTTCCCGTTGGTCAGTACCAATGACAACTGGTCAAAGACGTGCACAACGGTCCAGGCCAACTGCGACGACGAACGAAATATGATTTCCATTGCGCGCTTCTGGGGAGAGCACTGCATCTGCGGAGCGTTCGGTGCCCGCCTCTTGCGCGCCTTGCTCGCGACCTGGGTGTTCATCGTGGTCACCAGCGTCTTGTTTGTGATCTGGCCAATGGAACAGGTTCCGGTGCGCGGTCAGTCGAGTTGGTGGATGTTCGTTTGGCTGATCCCGACCCTGGCTTTCCAGGTGCTGGTGTTCTGGGTCGTGGACGCCAATCTGCTACTGACCCGGTTCATACGGCATCTGAGCAATCACCATGCGATCTGGCCCGAAAAGCTGCAGCAGGAACACGGGAAGATTTTCGGCGTTCTCAGGCATCCCTGCATCGATGAATGGGTGGACTTGCAGTTGATCGCCAAGCGCACTTCAGCGGTCAGCCGCCTGATCTATGCGCCGACGGTGGTCATGTTGATTCTGCTGGCGTCGCGCAGCAGCCTGTTCGACAACTGGCCGACGCCTCCCAGCGTGGTCATTTCATTCCTGCTGACCACGCTGATCCTGCTCGCGTCCGCACTGTCGCTGCGTCGGGCGGCCGAAAAGGCTCGTACGCTGGCATTGATGCGTATCGATGCCTATCTACTGGAGACCCCCAAAAAGCCGGGCTACTACGAAAAATTCCAGATGATCCGCGACCGCATCGCCACGCTCAACACGGGCTCGTTCTCCCGCTATTCCGAAGACCCGCTGATTCGTGCGCTGTTGCTGTCGCTGACCGGCATCGGTGGTTCAGCCATTGTCGATGCCTTGAACTACGCCAAGTTCTGACCGCCAATAAGGGGGCACTCCTTCGAACGCCCCCCGAACGGTCACAGCTGATTGGTCACCGCCATATTCACAAACTGCGTATCAAACCGCAGCTTGATATTGTTCTTGTCACCCAACGTCGAGCCATCGGCGAATTGCATGCCCACGGCATCGGCGCTGGTCGCCGCCTGACCCAGCAAGCCCTTGGCAAAGGAGAAGGTGCGGACCTTGTCCATGGTGTGGCGGATCGCGTCGGAATTGGCGAATTCGAACGCCGTGGCCGGTGTATAGAACAGCATGGTTTGCGTCAGTTGATCTTCGTAGCCTTTGAGGTCGGTGCCCGAACGTTCAGCCATCGAGGTGCGTGCGGCGATGGCCTGGCCGTTGTCGCCAGACATCAACTGCAGCGTTTCGAACCAGGCACCGACCAGTGCCTTGCCCAGTTCCGGGTTGGCCTTCAGGGTCTCGGTGTTGACGGCCATCATGTCGATGATCTCGCCCGGGATTTCCTTGGAGGTGAACACTTCCACCGCCGTTGGTGACTGTTTCATCACCATGCTCAGTTGCGGGTTCCACAGCGCCGCTGCGGTCACGCCGGGGGTGGTGAAAGACGCCACGGCATCGGCGTCCGAGGTGTTCATGATCTTGATGTCCCGCTGCGACAGGCCATGGATGTCCAGGGCCCGGGACATCAGGTAGTCGGAGACCGACAGCTCCACCAGGTTGACCTGTTGGCCCTTGATGTCGGCGAAGGTCTTGCCGTGTTTGAGCACGATGGCATCGTTGCCGTTGGAATAGTCGCCGAGGATCAGGCCGGTGGTGTCCACGCCATTGGCACTCGGAATGGTCAGGGCGTCCATGTTGGTCATGCCGCAGGCGTCGAACGCGCCAGCCGCGTATTGGTTGATCGATTCAATGTAGTCGTTGAGCTGCACCAGTTCGATCTTGATCCCGTACTTCTTCGCCCACTTGTCGATGATCCCGTGTTCACTGGCGTAACCCCAGGGCATCCAGCCGGAATAGATCGACCACGCCACCTTGAACTCCTGCTTTTTCTCCGCCGCCGAAGCGCCGAACGCGAGACAGGAGACGGCCAGCAACACCGCTGCGAAACGGTAAAACACGCACGAGAATGCCTTCATGGAAACCTCACGGGTTATGAAATGGGTGACGCGTTGATGTCAAACGAGCGGCTGGGTGTAGCGGCTCAAGGTCGGGGATTCACGTGCGTACCATTGCGCGGCGCTGGCGGTGAATCCGGTGGTTTGTGTGTAGCTGACGTCGGGTTCCAGGGTGTCGATGACGAACAGGCGTTCTCGGGCAACGCCATCGACGGCGACTGATTGCGAGACGTGCTTGCCGTCGGCCAGCCGCTCGAAACCCTCCAGTGAAATTAGCGGCTGACCGACACGCCCGGCGCAGGTGGAAAGCGTCACTTTGTAGCCTGTTTCGAGAGAACCTTCGGCCACCGATGTCTCAAAGTTGAATGCACGCTTGAGCCATTGCGGGTCTTCACCGTGGCGGGCGATCAGATCCCGCAGCGGTTCGCCCTCAGGACTGGATTCGAGCGGATCAGCCCGCCCGAGCACCAACGCCGCATGCTCACCGCAGACGATCAAACCACCGCCACGGTGCAGCACAAAACCGCTCAGCACCTCTCGTTCCTCAATCAAGCGCAAGCCGATCAACGCACCCGACTTTGATACCTGGAGTCGCCAGTCCTCGACATAGGCCCCACTGGGGGAAAACTCGATCATGCAGTTGCCGATGCGCTTGAGCACACCGGGCTCGGGCCAACGGTTATGCAACTGTAACGAGGTGTCGGTGTGCCAATTCAACACGTCGCCTTCCCATGAACACAACGCTTCCCAGCCTTCGTAATTGGCCAGGGTCTGCAGTTCTTCGGCACTGTATTCCAGCAGCGGTTTGGCCGGCACTTGTTGGCCTTCCAGCGGCAGGCGCAGATCGATGGTGAAGTGGCGGCTTTGAAACCAGCAGACGTGGGTGTCCACGTCAGTCAGGCCGTCAGCGAAACTGATCGAGCGGCGTTTGTAGAAGCCGAGCATCCAGTCCGGTACGCCATCAGCGGCGGGTTGCGGATGTTGGGTAACGAGATCCAGCAGATTCATCTCAAGCCTCCCCCGCCATGGCGACGCGACCAAACGAAGACAAACCCTTGGCGCCGTCGGGCAAGCTCAACTCGCCGGCGGCCAGTCGCTGTTTGAGGTAGCGGAAGGTTTGCAGGGTTTGCGCGTAGAGGTGATCGCCGCAGACGTGTGGCCCATAACGGCTGGGGGTTTGCGGGTCGAGCAACTGTGCGATGGGCTCGATCACCGTGTCGTAGTCACAGGCGCAAAACATCGGGAAGGCGTAGCGCTCCTGAGCGACTTTGCGCACCCGGTGAGCGGTGGCGACGTAGCGGCCGTTGCTCAGCACTTCCATCATGTCGCCGATGTTGATTACAAACGCGCCGTCCACCACCGGCACGTCGATCCACTGCCCGACCCCGTTCAACACTTCAAGGCCCGGTGCAGTCGGCAGCAGGATGGTGAAGCATTCGTAATCAGTGTGCGCGCCGATGCCGGGGCGATCCACCGGGGCATTCGGCGAAAAGGGATAGTGGATCAGGCGCAGTTGGCTCGGCGGGTTGTTCACCCGCTGGCTGATGGCATTTTCCGGCAGGCCCAGCGCCAGTGCGAAGCCGCGAAACAAGGTGAGGCTGAGGTTGAACACCGCGTCGTAGTAGGCCTTGATGTCGTCCTTGAAACCCGGCAAGACCGGCCAGCGATTCGGCCCAAGCATCGGCCGTCGCCCCAGCGCCGACGCATAATCGAAGCCGACGTCGAAGGCTTCCTTGTGGTCGATAGCCCCTTCGACAAATTGCTCCTCACCTTCGGGCACATAGCCGCTGTGATTGCTCGACAGTCCGATGTAGTCCTGCATTTTCTGCTCGGTCGACTGGGCGAAATATTCCGCTGCCCGTTGCTTGAGCCGATGGATGATCTGCGGGTCGATACCGTGCCCGGTCACATAGAGAAACCCGGCTTGCGAGGCGGCGTCGCCCAAGGCAATCGCTGCGTTTATGCGTTCGGATGCGAGGTTCGAAAACAGCCCGCTGATGTCGACGAGGGGCAAGGTTTCAAAGGCTGAATGAGGGGCAATTCGAGGCATGGGCGCCATAAGTAACCTCCTGATGATTAGTCAAAATGTCACCTGGTCGTCCAGATATCGCACAGCCGTGAGGCCTCCGGGTCGTCCCGGATCATTCGCACCGAAAAAGGTGCGCTGTGACAGGAGCAATGTGCATGCCACGTTTGCGCCCGACTTGCATCACCGCGCTATCTCATTGATTTGAAAGCACCGGTGCCCGTATGGGAAAGCTGATGGCGCTCGGCGTGCGCTGTTAAAAAAGCACCAGGATGGCGCAATGGACTTCCCCTCGTTCCAGCGCTTTAATCGCAGACGGACTTCAAGGCACAACAAGGGATCACCATGCTCGATATCTCCATGCAGGACCGCGCCGCACCGGATGGCGTGTGCTACGGCTGCGGCAGCCGCAACCCTCACGGATTGCACGTCAAGAGCCACTGGCACGAGGACGGCGTCCACGTCGTCGCCGAGCACCTGCCCGAGGCCAAATACTGTGGCTGGCCGGATCTGGTGTACGGGGGCTTGATTGCGATGTTGGTGGATTGCCATTCGAACTGGACGGCCATGGCGTATCACTACCGGGCCGAAAACCGCGAACCGGGCTCCCTGCCGCGCATCGACTGCGTCACCGGCAACCTGGGCATCAAGTTCATCAAACCGACGCCGATGGGCGTTACGCTGACCTTGCGCGCCAGGGTTGAGGGCGAGGTCGGGCGCAAGACCCGCGTCATCTGCGAGGTCTACGCCGACGGCGTGCTCACGGCGGTGGGCGACTCAGTGTTTGTCCGGGTCGATACCGGGCAACTGGCCGCCGCAGCGCATGGTCGCGAGGCTTAAGTGCTGTGAGCCTCTGGGTCGGCCGAGCTACTTCGCCGACCCGTCATGGGGCTTGTAGAACACGAACAAACCGATGCTCGCTGTTTTGATGTACTCCTTGGCCCAGACCGGTTTCACCGTCTTGTCGTGAAAATACATCGCGCCGCCGGTGCGATCCGGCAGTTGCTTGTTCAGCGCCTTGCGCGCGATTTCCTTGGCCAGCGCATATTGCGTTTCTTCCTGGACCGAGTCCGATTTCCCGTCGCACCACCAGGAGAACTGGCAGCTCTTGGTTTCGGAACCTTGCTTGACCACTGCGCACACCGTATCGGGAAAACCCTCGTGGCCGAGGCGGTTCATCACCACGTTGGCCACCGCTTCCATATCGGCCGTGTCCTTGCCTTTGGCCTCCCAGTAGATGGAGCGCGCCATGCAGGTAATCGCGTCGTCCAACGGCGCCGTGCCGGCCGGGTCGACGGCCTGGACTTCGGACTGGGTGATGGCCTCGGACTTGGGCACCGGTACATTACTGCTCTTCTCGGCGGCCTTCTGTTCAAGCACCTGCGCCTTGTCTTGCGCAACCTCCTTTTTTTGTTGTTGATCGTCCGCCATGGACTGACCGGTAAGTAGACACAGAGCGAGAAACGCGGCGATGCATTTAGCGGGCATGGTGCAAACACTCTGAAAGGTGTCGGATTAGGGTAGTAGCCAAATCATATCAACTACTCAGCAACAAACTGCAAAAAGCCATTGCCTTGTACGGGGGGAATTCGCGCATCATGGGCGCAGTCCGTCCAAGGGGGTTTCCATGCACGTCTTTTCATCCGCTATGCGCTTGTCGGGGTTGTCGTTGGGTCTGGTGCTTGCCACAACGGCCATGGCGTCCGAGGAATCGCAACTGGCCGATTCGATCAACGCCTTTCGCAGCCTGCCGCAGAGTTGCGCCGGTCAGGTCTCGCCGGAGTTGCCACCACTGACCAGCGATCCGCGCCTGATTTTGCCGGCCAGCGGACAGGTCGACTTGCAGCAGGCCATGGTGCGTGCGTCGTATCCGATGCTCCATGTGCAGGCGATATCCCTGACCGGCCCGCGTGATGCGCAATCGGCAATGATGGCGATACAGGAAAGCTTCTGCCAGGTGGTGCTTAACCTGAAATTCGTCGACATCGGCGTCAGCCGCCAAGGCAACGACTGGCGCATCGTGCTCGCCCGCCCGCTGTTGACCGCGCGCCTGGGTGATGCCGCCGCCGAAGGCCAGAAGCTGTTGGTCGAGCTCAATGCCGCGCGCAGCAAACCCCGTCAGTGCGGCGCCCAGTCATTTGCCGCGACCACGCCGCTGGCCTGGAACGCCACCCTCGCGTCCGCCGCCGAAACCAACTCGCGGGCCATGGCCAACGGCAACTATTTTGATCACAAGGACCGCGACGGCCGCACGCCAGGGGATCGCGCGGAACTGGCGGGTTACAACTTTCAGCAGATCGGCGAGAACATTGCCGCCGGGCAAGACACCGTGCGTAAAGTGGTCGACGGCTGGCTGGCCAGCCCCGGTCATTGCGCCAACCTGATGAACCCACAGTTCCGTGAGCTCGGCGCGGCTTACGCGAACGATCCGAAAAGCGATGCAGGCATCTACTGGACGGCCATGTTCGGTACGCAATAAGGATGATGAACAGAGCGGTGACGAGCCGCTCTTACAACGTTTGCTGACTGTTGCCGACGGTCTTGGCTTGCTCGATGGCCCAGTCCATCGCCGCCTCCATGTCCAGCAGGTGCGGGGACGGATGGTGGTTTTCTTCGATCACCGAACCGTCCGGCCGGTACACCCCGATGAGCATTTTCAGGGAGCCGTCTTTCAGTATCTCGGCTGTGACTTTGATCGAGCATCCGTTGGAAAGCGTCTCCTTGTGTTCCTCGTGGCGTTCAGTCATTGCTGTCTCCCCCGCGTGGTGAGTGGATCGGGTCAGTCATCCCTCTGAGCGTAGTAGAAGTTCGCCCGGAATCATCGCCGGCCACGGCACGTTTCAATGGCGACGAACCTGCCGAGACAGCGGCGTAATGCCACCTATACTGCATTTCACCAACCCCGCCCGGGGCCTGCGCTACCCACAATAAAAAGCAGAGGTGGAACATGGTCTGGCAGCAAATCTACGATCCCTTCGGTAACCCGGTCATTTCAACCCTCATGGCCGCCGTGCCGGTGGTGGTGATGCTGACCTCCCTGGCGTTTTTCCACATCAAGGCGCACATGGCGGCGCTGCTTGCACTGGGCTCCGCCCTGCTGATCGCGATCTTTGCCTTCGGCATGCCGGCCAACATGGCGGGCTCGGCGGCGTTGTTCGGGGCGGCCAACGGCTTGCTGCCGATTGGCTGGATCGTGCTCAACATCATCTTCCTGCACCGACTGACCACCGAGAACGGCTCGTTCAAAGTGCTGCAGGATTCCCTGGCGCGCATCACCGACGATCGACGCCTGCAACTGCTGCTGATCGCCTTCTGCTTCGGTGCGTTTTTTGAAGGCGCGGCCGGGTTCGGCACGCCCGTGGCGGTGACCGGTGCGATTCTGATCGGCTTGGGCTTCTCGCCTTTGGCCGCTTCGGGCCTGGCCTTGATCGCGAATACCGCACCGGTGGCGTTCGGCGCGCTGGGCACACCGATCATTACCCTGGCCAAAGTCACCGGACTGGATGAAATGGAGCTGTCGATGATGGTCGGTCGGCAGCTGCCGTTCTTCTCGGTGCTCGTACCGTTCTGGTTGATCTGGGCGTTCGCCGGTTGGCGAAAAATGCTGGAGATCTGGCCGGCGATCCTCGTGGCCGGCGTCAGCTTCGCGGTCCCGCAATTTCTTGTGTCCAACTACCACGGCCCGATGCTCGTGGACGTGATCGCCGCGCTGATTTCCATGGCCTGCCTCACGGGTTTCCTCAAGGTCTGGAAACCGGCCACGGTCCACACCTCGGCCGCCCTGACCGGGCGTGTCGACAACTCGAAAATCGATGCCGAACATGAGCAACCACCGGCGGTCGGCGGGACCTTCTCCGGCGATGCGAAACCGGCGGTGATGCGCGCCTGGATGCCGTGGATCATCCTCACGATCTTCGTCTTCGCCTGGGGCACCCAGGGTTTCAAAAACATGTTCGATACCCGCCCGGCGATCGATCCGCAGACCCAGTCGGTCAAGCTCGACCCGCAGGGCAAACCAATGCGCGAAGCCAACCCGATCTTCTCGCCGGCCCTGACCTTCACCACCCTGCACCTGCAAGTCGAGAAGGTGCCACCGGTGGTGCCGGCACCGAAAACCGAAGAGGCGATCTACAAGTTCACCTGGTTCACCGCCACCGGCAGCGGCATCTTGCTGTCCGCCATCCTCGGCGGGCTGCTGATGGGCTACTCGATCCCGCAACTGGCTCGCCAATACCTGCGAACACTGTGGGTGGTGCGCTACTCATTGATCACCATCGCGGCGATGTTGGCCTTGGGTTACCTCACGCGTTACTCGGGACTGGACGCGACCATGGGCCTGGCCTTCGCCGCGACCGGCATTTTCTACCCGATGTTCGGCACCCTCCTCGGCTGGCTCGGCGTGGCGTTGACCGGCTCGGACACCGCGTCCAACGTGTTGTTCGGCGGCTTGCAACGGGTAACGTCCGAACAGCTCGGGATCAGCCCGGTGCTGATGGCGGCGGCGAACAGCTCTGGCGGGGTCATGGGCAAAATGGTCGACGCGCAGTCGATTGTGGTCGCGTCCACGGCAACACGCTGGTACGGGCATGAGGGGGAAATTCTGCGGTATGTGTTCTTCCACTCGATTGTGCTGGCGATTCTGGTCGGCGGGCTGGTGACGTTGCAGGCGTATGTGGCACCGTTCAGTCATATGGTGGTGGGTGGGCATTAACCCTCGTTGTGCATACCCGGGCGCATGGCCCGGGTGGTGTACCAAACACTGCTTTACTGATTCAAATTCTGATTAAACGGGAAGCGCCTCGATGGAACGTCTCACCGCCAAAGATTTCGCCCCCGAACTGCTCGAACTCTATGACTACTACGTCCACGGCAAGATCAACCGCCGCGAGTTTCTCGATCGCGCGGCGTTGTTCGCTTTGGGCGGTTTGACCGCCAGCGCACTGCTCGCCTCACTGAGCCCCCACTACGCGCTCGCCGAACAAGTGGAATTCACCGACCCGGACATCCTGCCCGAGTACATCACCTACCCCTCACCCAAGGGCCACGGCAATGTGCGCGGCTACCTGGTGCGCCCGGCCAAGGCCAGCGGCAAAGTCCCGGCGGTGGTGGTCGTGCATGAAAACCGTGGCCTCAATCCCTACATCGAAGACGTCGCTCGACGCGTCGCCAAGGCCGGGTTCATCGCCCTCGCCCCTGACGGCTTGAGCTCGGTGGGCGGCTATCCGGGCAACGATGACAAGGGTCGTGAGCTTCAGGCGAAGGTTGATCCCGAAAAACTCATGAACGACTTTTTCGCCGCCATCGAGTGGCTGATGAAAAACGACACCACCACCGGCAAAGTCGGCATCACCGGCTTCTGCTATGGCGGCGGTGTCGCCAACGCAGCGGCCGTGGCGTATCCGGAACTGGCGGCAGCCGTGCCTTTTTATGGCCGCCAGCCAAAGGCTGAAGACGTGCCCAGGATCAAGGCGCCCCTATTGCTGCATTACGGTGAACTGGACAAGGGCGTCAATGACGGTTGGCCGGCGTATGAAGCGGCGCTGAAAGCCGACGGCAAAACCTATGAAGCTTACATTTATCCGGGCTGCAACCATGGTTTCCATAACGACTCGACGCCGCGATACGACGAAGCCGCCGCGAAACTGGCGTGGGACCGCACCGTGACGTGGTTTCACAAGTACCTGGTTTAGGTATCAATTCCTTCGATCATTTACATCACGAAGACGAATTTTTTATTTGTCCCCGGCTTATTCAAGATGTCGCCATCTCGGATAGTCGGACGACACCCTCATGAACCTGAATTTTGCCTTTGCCTGCTTCATCGTTGTGTCGTTTGCGATTGCGCTGGGTCATGGTTGAGCTCAGGCATCGACCTGAATCACTTCAATACCTAACCGCTGATAATCCTCAACGTTGCCCGACGCCACCTGTTGCTCAGTGATCAGCGTGTGGAGGCGATTGCACGGTGCAACCACGAACGGTTCCACCGCCCCCAGTTTGTCCGCCATGGTCACGGCCACCACGTGCGATGCGCTATTGAGCATCGCCTGTTTCACCGGCACCTCATCAAAATGCAGCGAGCTGATGCCGACGTCCGGGTGAATCGCGCAGACCCCGGTGAACAGCAAGTCAGCCTTGATCCCCTCGATCAGCCGCAGGGTTTCCTGCCCGCTGGCCGACATCGTCGCGGGATTGAGTTGCCCGCCGGCCAGGATCACTTTGATGCCTTTGTAGTCGGCCAACGCAATGGCGATCATCGGCGACGCGGTAATCGCCGTGATGGCAATGTCCGCCGGTAGCGACCGCGCGATCTGCAGCGTGGTGCTCCCTGAATCGAACAGCACAATCTGGCCATCCTGCACCCGGCGCGCGGCGAGTTGCGCCAGGCGCGTTTTCACCTCATCGGTTTCACCCACCCGGGTGAAGAAATCCTTGCCCGTGTCTTTCGGTCGCGGCAACGCCCCACCATGCACCCGTTGCACCAGTCCTGCGCTGGCGAGCTCTGACAGGTCACGGCGGATGGTGTCTTCGGACACGGCGAAATGCTGGCTCAACTCCGAAGCCATGACCTTGCCGTCGCGTTCAAGGATCAGGAGGATTTTCTGCCGGCGCACGGAAGGGAGCTCGGATGCAGCGTGCTGATCTTGCATGTTTATGCCTGCTTTTGCGTGTTTATGCGAGATTAGCCAAACCGCCGGAAAAACACAATCGAGGCGGTGATTGATGAGGTATCTGGCAAACTCCCACGGTGCCTTCGTCCAGAGCAGCCATTACCCATGCTTTTTGCCCTTGTCTCAAACGGTTCAATGCCCATGCCTGTAGACCCTCAGGTGATTGTTCCTTGGTGGAGTTTCACCAAGACCGTGCTCAGCGCCGCCGCGCTGTCGCTGGTGCGTGATGGCCTGTTCGACCTGGACGAGACACTGCCGGAAGGGCCGTTTACCTTGCGCCAAGTGTTGCGGCATGAAGCCGGGCTGGCGGATTACGCAGAGTTGGCGGAATACCACGCGGCCGTCGCAAGCAACGAAACACCGTGGCCCGCCGAGGAAATGCTGCGCCGGCTCGACGCGCCCCGGTTGCGCTACACGCCCGGTGACGGCTGGCGCTATTCAAACGTTGGCTACCTGTACGTGGCGAAATTCATCGAACGCCTGAGCGGTCTTGCGCTGGAAGAAGCGTTGACCCGACTGGTTTTTTCACCCCTCGGTCTGTCAGGTGTACGCCTCGCCACAACGCCCGCCGATCTGCAGGGCGTGAACATGGGCACCGCACCATCGTACGACCCGGGCTGGGTTTATCACGGGCTGTTGGTTGGCCCGCTGGATCAAGCCGCTGTTTGTCTCGATCGTCTACTGGCCGGCCAGACGCTGCCGCCGGCGTTGCTGCGCGAGATGCAGACGGCTCGCACGCTTGGCGGGCCGATAGCCGGGCGTCCGTGGCTTGCGCCGGGTTACGCGCTTGGCCTGATGCAAGGCGCGGTCGAGGGTGGGCGGGTATTAAGCGGACACACCGGCGGCGGACCGGGCAGCGTGATCGCGGTATATCGCTGCGGTGAAGGTGACCACACCGCGAGTTGCGCGGTGTTTGCCGAAGGTTTCGCCGAAGGAGCGGTCGAGGCAGAAGCCGTGAGTCGCTTGCTGAACGCCGTCATTCAATAGACCGAATAATCGAGCGCTAATCGCTCAAACACCAGCCCGGATGAGTGGTCGTTCAATACGTAGGTGATGGGACTAACGTTATAAGTCCAGGCCGGGCAACCCGGCAATTCCAAGCGGTGAACTTCCATGGAAAAGATCGCCCGACAGTTAATCGAATCCGCGACACTGCGTATCACTGGCGCCGGTCTGGCATTAATCATCGGATTGAACAGTCCGATCACGGCCCATGCCGATGAGGCGTACGCTAAAAACTTGCTTAAGAGCATGTCCGACTATATGTCAGCGCAAAAAAATATATCGTTCAATTACGACACCGACTACGAAGTCACCACCAAAGAGAAGCAGAAACTTGCACTGTCCGCTTCCGGTACAACCGTCATCAGCCGGCCAGACAAGATACGCAATACTCGCGCCAGCGGATTTGTCGACATGGAAATACTGTTTGACGGAAAAACCCTGACCCTGTTTGGCAAAAACGTTAACGCGTATACGCAAGTGGAAGTGCCCGGCACCCTGGATAATTTGATTGATGTACTCAGGAAAAAATACGACCGACCTTTAGCCGGCGCCGATCTGTTCGTGTCCAACCCTCAAGCGTCCTTGATGACGGGCGTGAACGACATAAAAGACCTGGGCAGTGGCGTCATCAGTGGGGTCGAGTGCGATCACCTGGCGTTCAGAACCAAGGAAGTGGATTGGCAGATCTGGATCGCCCAAGGTGAGCGCCCCTACCCCTGCCGCTATGTCATCACCTCAAAACGGGTGGAGGGTGGGCCGCAGTTCAGCATTCGATTGAGTGACTGGAAGACCGGCAGTGAAGTGGCGGCTGACGACTTCACCTTCAACAACTCGACGAATGCGAAGAAAATCGACTTGAAGGACCTTCCTAATGGCGATGATTTGCCGAAGAACTTTGTGAAAGGACCAGCCAAATGAACCTTTTGATAAAGACAGGCGGGTTGCTGCTCGGCGGCCTGGTGCTGAGCGCCGCGCTAGAACTCGGTGAGACCCTGTCGATCCCCGGCGTACACAGTGTCATTTCCCCGGCCGAAGCCGTCGTTGGTCGCCCTCTCACCCCGGTCAGCGTTGCCGGCGTGGCGCGACGCAGTTCGCGGCGCGATTAATCGGGTTTATAACGGATCGCGATAACTTCAAACACATTGCCGGGCTGTAAAGCCCGGCAAGCATAAATACAACAACACGCACAAAACATATTACACCTTCAACCCTCTCACAAACTTATCAAACCTTGTTGCATCAACTTAACAGCTGATTCAATTCCCTTACACCTTGAAAGTATAAATACTTAAGTGTGTTGACGACCTCGCTAAACGCGCCTCTTATTAATGCCTGAGCGAAAACCATCGACTCTCGCACTCGGTATAAGTGCGCCATCGCCGAAAGGAAACTTATCATGTTCATTATCGACACCCCCTACAACACCACATCAAAACTGCGCAACCTGGTGAAAGAAAATGTACGAACCATTATTCGTTACTACAACTTCAGCAACTCGAGAACGTTCCCTGACAAGTGCTTGACGCTGATTGAGGCGCAATCAATCTGTGCACAAGGCATGAACATCGCCGTGGTGTTCCAACAGCGACAAAACAACGCCGACGACTTTTCCGAAATCAAAGGGTATGAGGCGGGACGCAGAGCTTACCGCTATGCCCACAACGACATCGGCCAACCTGACGGGTCAGGCATCTATTTTTCCGTCGACTTTGATGCCAGCGCCAACGAAATCACCAGCAACATCGTCCCGTATTTCCAGGGAGTGCAGCGGGCGTTCAACGAGGTTTCCGGCGGCCAGCCAGCTTATCGGGTCGGTGTCTATGGCTCGGGTGCCACCGCCAGCGCGTTGTCCAAAAGCAACTTGTGCTCACTGATCTGGCTGGCGATGTCTTCCGGGTTTCGTGGAACGAAGGAGGCGATAAAGAATGGCGCCTATCACATTCAGCAAAAAGCCCCGGCGGCGAAACTGGGCGGCCTGGACCTCGACTTCAACCTGATCAATCCCCAACACACCGACGACTTCGGGGCGTTCGTGCTTGCGGTCGAATCGTCGACCGATACGCTAACTCCGGTTGCCGCCACTCACGAAGTGATAGCGCGCACCAGTCTGAGGCTGCGTGGTGGCCCAGGAACCGAGTACAGCGTAGTGAGTAGCTTGAAGCCCGGTCAGCAAGTAATCGCCAAACCGGCCAACACCGAATGGTCGAGTATCGACCTTCAAGGTGATGGCCTGATCGATGGGTTTGCCGCGTCGGCCTTCCTGAAAGAGTTGAACTGAACACCTGCCAAGGTTTAGTTACTCGCCACCTGCGCCACGTTGCCGGAGGTCACCAACGCCTTCAGCGAAGCATCAAACTGCTTCAGCGCATTCACCTGCAATTCGGTTTGCCGGTCGATCTGCGCCGCAATGTCCGGCGCCGCTTTGCCGTGCACCCAAACCGAAGGCATTTGTTGGGCGCGTGAGCCTTCGGCCTGGCCGATGTACTGCAGGTTCGCATCGTAGAACTTGGCCATGAAACGCGCTTCGACCTGATTATTGCGCTTGGACACCAGGCGGCTGTAGGTGTCCAGCATCACCACCACGTCGGGGTGGGCTTGTACCAGTGCGTCGAGGTTGTCGTAGACCGTCACCGAACCGAACTGTTTTTGCAGCGAGCCCATGAGCCAGTTGATCGCAAGTTTCGGATCAGAGCTGTTGACGAAGGCGCTGCTGATGCGCGAATCCAGCTGCGGGTTCTTCGCGCCGTTCACCGCCACCGCATGGTATTGCTCAAGGTATTGAAGGGTGTTGACGGTGTTTTCGCTGTAGAGCACGCCCACTGATTGGGCATGTTGCAGGCTGGCGGTGCTGTCGGCTACAGGGGGGAAATGGCAAGCCGGCTCAGCCGCGTAGGCCGGCACGGTGGCGGCGACGCTGCCGGTGAATACGGCGACAAAAGCCAGCAAGGTAGACATTCTCATCGCACAGGTTCCTTCAAAGGCGAATTCGGTATGTGGCTATCCTCCTCCCATGGCGAAAAAACAGAACTTGCATTCCTTGATGGTGATTATTGATTAAACCAATGGTTGGTCGATGGGCCTGGTCTACGCTGCTCTGATGTCCCTGTTTCCCCAACCACGGAGCCCAATCGTGCATCGGATGTCTACTACCGCCCTCGCATTAACGCTGCTATTCACACTTTCAAATCCAGCCGCTGCGGACACCCCGGCCCTGAATGAAGCGCGCACCTTGGTCGCCAAAGCGCACATGGGCAGCAACCTCCCGGCCATCGCCCTGTCGACGGCGCAGGGAACGGTGTCCTGGTCGGTGATTGCCGAGAAGCTGGGGGCTGACGACGCCAACCGCATCGTCTCCGAAGAAATCACCGCGTTACTACCCAAGTACCAGCCGGAATGGGACGAGAACCTGGCGCGGGCCTATGAGAAGTCGTTCTCCGAGGAAGAGCTGTCATCGCTGGTCGCCGATGGACCCGCATCGCAATACGTGGAAAAGGTCAAAGCCCAGCAAGCCACCGTCGGTGGAGAGATGCGTTCGACGTCAGAGCCGATTGTGGCGGCGCTGGTGACGGAAGCGCTGAAGGCGACCATGGAGAAACGCGTGCCGTGATACGCCCTTGTTACGTGGCTGATTCCGACGATCTCCACGCTGTTACCTTAGCGACCGTGTTGTCACTTCTGCGCGGCCTGGCCGGCCAATAGAGTAGTGCCTTCGGTGTGCAGGCACGGACGTTCGGCCCGGCTGCCCGCCGATCCCCCCATCACGGAAGAGGTGACACCATGAGTTTCGTCATTGTTGAAAAAAACCAGAGCAGCGTCCCGTCGGAAGCCGATCTGAAAAAGGCCATGTTCGAGTCCGACGGCACGCCGGTTGACGTGACCGGCGACAACGCCAGCCGAAAAATGACCTACACCGGCCTGGTCAATCACACGGTGTTCGAGAACAAGCTGATCGAGGTCGCCAAAGGCAAACGCACCAGCTGGAACTTCACCTTTGCTGACGCAACGGTGAGTGCGGCCGCGCACTGAGGCCACGGCGGGGTGGTCGAAAGGCCTCCCCGCTGTTTCATCGCTTGATACTCCGCCGTTACACGCGCTGTTACCTGCCGGGCTGGAACCGTGTTGATGAGCCCTCCGGCTGTAACGCCAAGACACTTCGCCGCCCCGCTCCGCCCGCCTACAGTGAAGCCGTCGATGTGCTCAATGAGCCATTGATTGCCCGACACACCACACCAAGGAATAGGGAAACCATGAGCAAATCCATTGCAGTAAGCGAGCATCAACAAACACTTCATGACAACGTGCAGGCCGCCATCAAATCGCTGCTGGCCGCTCCAACAGCCTTGAAAAGCACTGACTACGCCAAGGTCCTGACTTCGACGCTGGCGGCCACTCAAAAGTCGGTCAAAATCCAGATCGCCGCCGGCGACCTGACCACGCTGAAACAATCAGGCTACAAGTTGTGTTTCGCCAAGAAGGTCGGTAACGAAGCCTACAATGTGGTCTGGCAGTCCTATGTCCAATACCTGAGCAACAACACCTTTAGCTGGACCCCGCAGTATCAGCTGTTCGGTTCCAATACGTTCCAGGCGAACGTGCAAGTGGAAGTCTCGACCAACATCGTCACGATTGGTCTGGGTCAACAGTCAATACTCGACAATTCGGGGTTGATGGGCGCGGCGACGAGCGGCGGCCCTGACACGTCGATCACCCTGATCAACAATTACGGCAACATCCACCCGGGCGTCAGCCAATTGTCCACCGGCATCGATGGCAAGCAGGTCAGCACCCCGATCTACGTGGCCTCCAACCCAGTGGTCCGCGGCTCTACGGCGCTGACCCCGATCGAAACCCTATTGGTGTGGTTCGAACAGAACGTGCAGACCAGCACCATGTTCAGCACGTCGCGCTCACAATCCGTCGAAATCGACCTGACGTTCGACAACAATGCCGCCCGCCTCTACTCCGGAGGCAGCTGGACCGTCGTGTAAGCCCTGCAACCGGGGCAACCTTGCGGTTGCCCCGTCTATTCAAGCGTCACTGCCGCCACGGGCGAAATACCCCGTCAACGATTGGCAAATCGACTCCGCCAGATCCTCCTGCGTGGCGATGCCGTAAGGTCGATTACGATCAAACTGTTCTGACCAGCGAATCCGCCCCTGTGCGACATCAATCAAGCGCACCGAAGCCCGAACCCGGGTCGACTCAACCCGCACACTGCCCTCCAGTGAGTAATTGCCGCGCCCGGCCCGCACCAGGTCCGAGGCTTTGACGCTGCTGCGTGGCACCTTCATCAATACGTGATTGCCATGGCTTTGTGTCTGCTCGAACGATTCGAACAGCCTGCAACTCAGCTCTTCACACAAGCCCCGGGCAAAGTCGTCGCCGTCGCGGGTGATGCAGGTGAACGGCTGAATCTGCAACACCGGGTGGCGCGCCGCGATCGCCTTGGGCCGAAGTCGTTGATAGGCGAGGCGATAACATCCAGCCGGAAGGCTCAGGTGTACCGGGTCTTGCTGACCGCTGGTGGCGTAATGCGCCGCAAGTTTGCGGCGCAATCGCCCCACCTGCACACGCACCACCGGATCGTCGCCAGTGCAGTAAATCGCCGGATCACGGCGAAACACCGCCAGGCCGATGGCGTGCTCAGTGAGCGCAATGGTCGGATGTTGAAGGTCATGATCGACCAGGAAGCGCAGCAGATCGCCCATCCGCCTGGACTTGGCAAACACCGGACTGGCCAACAACTGCGCCAGCACCCGCTCCATTTCTTCACGATCAAGTGGCTCGGGAACACCCTCGGCACTCGAATGGCCAACGTGCTTGATTACCATTGCCTGCCTCCGTGCAGGTTATCGACAATCACTCACCACCTCTTTTGAGGTGGAATGGATACTGAAGTCGTACTCCTTGAACCTCTGCAATGCTCCCGCCGGGGAAGGCTCGGACGCTGCAAGGTCGAAGCTTAGCAGCCGTAACGCAACGGCGAGGAGATTGTGTCTGCTGCAACGCCGACCTTGTAGCCGGTGCCGAACGCAGGGTCGGCAGCGGCTACAGGGATCGTATCTGATCCGTAGTTTTCTGCAGGTTCTGTCTCTGTACCGCAACCCGCGCCGGTCCGACAATGACCAGCGGACCACTACAGTTTGTTAATATCCACGCGCATTTTTCGTCTGATACATCAGCCGCCCAAGATTTCACGTCGCTACACAGGATTTTCCCCCATGAGTACGTTGTATACCCGTCGCACTGTCCTGCGCGGCATGAGCCTGTTGAGCCTCGGCCTGCTGGCCGGTTGTGATGACAGCAGCAAACTGTCGTTCAAGTACGGCAAGGACCTCAGCGACAAGATCATGGGCCGGACCTTCAAGCTCAAGGACGTCGATGGCGAAACCCGGATGCTGACCAGCTATCGCGGGATGATGCCGATGATTTTCTTCGGTTTCACTCAATGCCCGGCCGTGTGCCCGACCACCCTGGCCCGCGCCGCCCAAGCGAAAAAACTGATGGGCCGCGATGGCGAAAAGCTCCAGGTGATCTTCATCACCCTCGACCCTGAACGCGACACGCCGCAGATGCTCGACAAATACGTCAAATCCTTCGACCCGACGTTCGAGGCGCTGCACGGCACGCTGGAAGAAACCGCCGCCACCGCCAAGGAGTTTGGCGTGTTCTTTGAAAAAGTCCCGAACGGTGACAGCTACACCCTCTCCCACACCGCGACCAGTTACGTCTTCGACTCCCGGGGCAACTTGCGCCTGGGCCTGTCCGCGTCCCTTACCGCCCAAGAGTGCGCAGAAGACCTGCTCACCGTCATGGAGGTCTGCTAATGACTGCCACATCCTTCAAACGCATCAAACAAATGGCTCTGGGCCTGTCGCTGATAGGCCTGGCGTTCCAGGCGTCGGCGCAAACCGAAGTCCACGACGCCTGGGTCCGCGCGACCGTTGCCGGCCAACCGTCGACCGGCGCCTTCATGACCGTGCAAGCTGACAGCGACAGCACCCTGGTAAGCGTTCAGTCCCCGGTGGCAAAAACGGTACAGATTCACCAAATGAGCATGAAAGACGATGTGATGAAGATGGGCATGGTCGAATCCGTCGCGCTGCCGGCCGGCAAGCCTGTGACCTTGGATCCCCACGGCTACCACGTGATGCTGATTGACCTGACCGCCCAGGTGAAGGAAGGCGATAAAGTCCCGCTGACCCTGACCGTGAAAAACGCCAAGGGCGAGCAAGAAACCATCGAAGTGCAAGCCGAAGCGCGGGCACTCGGCACGATGGATCACAGCAAGATGCATTAAGGCCCCGGCCTGATGGCTGCAGCGGATCAACAATCGAATTGAACCCTGCGGCCCATCGCGTTTTCGAAACCCTATAGCGCCGAACTTCGACGAAGTCAGGCGCCATTGGAGAGGAGATCCCGATGAACACCCGACTTCTGCTTCTGCTCGCCTGCCTCAGCCCCACGCTGGCCATGGCTGAAAGCTGCGACGTCCTGACCCGCTCCCAAAGCCCTTCCGTGCCGGTGGTTGAATCCCATAGCTGCTATGAGTACGACGGCATGCCCGTCAACGCCATCGACTGGTCGTGCAGCAACGAAAGCAAGGACATGCTGACCAGCACCAAGAAAAAGGTCGAGCAGTGCGCCGATCACTACCAGGCCACCTGCATTGCCACACTGACCCAGGAATCGTTGGCCAACCCGCACTCCACCAGCAAGGACAAAAACAGCACCTCGCTGAATATCCCCGATAACGCGCAGGTCACGACGTACTACTACAGTGCCGAACACCTGAGTCAGGCAAAGATTGACTGTGAATCGGGCGGCGGGCACTGGAAAGCGCACTAGCCATTCGACACGCCTCCCGCCAAACCCGCTGCCCAGGCGGGTTCGGGCGCTCTGCCTCAGTTATTTATACTCAAATGCCAGCTTAATAATATTTTACCGATACCAGGGTGATCCCTAGTCTTGACCCCAAGAGATGGCAGGCCATTAGCGACCTGAATCCCACTTCGAAGGGTAAAGAGATGACCACAGAAAAAACAAAAACAGACACGCTGATCGTTGGCGCCGGTCAGGCTGGCGTGGCCATGAGTGAACACCTGAGCAAACTCGGCGTGCCGCACCTGGTGCTGGAGCGCAACCGCATTGCCGAGCGCTGGCGCACCGGGCGTTGGGATTCGCTGGTGGCCAACGGTCCGGCGTGGCACGACCGCTTTCCAGGCATGGAATTCGATGACCTGAGCCCCGACGGCTTTGCCCCGAAAGAACGTGTCGCCGATTACTTCGAAGCCTACGCCAAGAAATTCAACGCCCCGGTGCGCACCGGCGTGGACGTGCTGAGCGTCAAGCGCAATGTCGGCCGCCCAGGCTTCACCATTGAAACCTCCGACGGCGTGATTGAAGCCAACCGTGTGGTGGCGGCCACCGGGCCGTTCCAGAAACCGGTGATTCCGCCCATCGCGCCAAAAGATCAGCCGTTCATTCAGATCCACTCGGCCGATTACCGCAACCCCGAGCAACTGCCGGAAGGCGCTGTGCTGGTGGTGGGTGCCGGTTCGTCGGGCGTGCAGATCGCCGATGAACTGCAGCGTTCGGGCAAGCAGGTTTACCTCTCGGTCGGTGCACACGACCGCCCACCTCGCGCTTATCGCAACCGGGATTTCTGCTGGTGGCTGGGCGTGCTCGGCGAGTGGGATCAGGCGGCGATGAAACCCGGCCGGGAACATGTGACCATCGCGGTCAGCGGTGCCCATGGCGGCAAAACTGTCGACTTCCGTGGCCTCGCCCATCGCGGCATGACCCTGGTCGGCCTGACCCAATCGTTCAATGGCGGCGTGGCGACGTTCCAGCCAAACCTGGCCGAGAACCTGGCGCGCGGTGACGAAAACTATCTGGCGCTGCTCAACGCTGCCGATGCCTACATCGAGCGCAACGGCCTGGACCTGCCGGAAGAACCTGAAGCGCGCATGACCTTCCCTGATCCAGCGTGCGTGACGAATCCAATTCTTGAGCTCGACCTGGTCAAGGCCGGCGTGACCTCGATCATCTGGGCCACCGGTTTTGCCACCGATTACAGCTGGCTCAAGGTGGATGCTTTCGACGACAACGGCAAGCCGCAGCATCAGCGCGGTGTGTCGAGCGAGCCCGGGGTTTATTTCCTCGGACTGCCGTGGCAGTCGCGTCGTGGGTCTTCGTTCATCTGGGGCGTTTGGCACGACGCGAAATACGTGGCCGATCACATCGCCATCCAGCGGTCGTACCTCGACTACCACGACGCGGCGCAGCGTCAGGCTGAAGCCGTGCCGGTCGCCCATAAAACCACTGTCAGCGCTTAAGACTTTTTTCAGGAGCTTCACATGGCCACGCCAACCCATACCCGTATTCGCATGTTCAACACCAAGGAAACCTACCCGAACCAGAGCCTGGACAATGATTTGTGCCAAGCCGTGCGGGCCGGTAATACCGTTTATGTTCGTGGCCAGGTCGGCACTGATTTCGAAGGCAAACTGGTCGGATTGGGTGACCCGCGTGCGCAGGCCGAGCAGGCGATGCGCAACGTCAAGCAGTTGCTGGAAGAGGCTGGCAGCGACCTGAGCCACATCGTTAAAACCACGACTTACCTGATTGATCCGCGGTATCGCGAGCCGGTTTATCAGGAAGTGGGCAAGTGGCTGAAGGGCGTGTTTCCGATTTCGACCGGGTTGGTGGTGTCGGCACTGGGGCAGCCGCAGTGGTTGATGGAGATTGATGTGATTGCGGTGATTCCTGAGTAAGCAGGTACACCGAGTCGCGGCCATCGCAGGCAAGCCAGCTCCCGCAGGTTTATCGTCGCACACAATTCTGTGGCCACTGAAGATCCCTGTGGGAGCGGCGGTGCGACGATTCGACTTGCCCCAGACACCTCAATAGCCAAGGGTTAACCAAGGAGCAAAACCATGACCTTCTCCATCGCCGCCCGTTGCCCCGAAACCGGTCAGTTCGGCATCGCAATCAGTTCCTCCAGCATCGCCGTCGGCGCCCGTTGCCCCTGGCTGCTGCCGGGTGTCGGCGCGGTCTCGACGCAAAACATCACCCTTCCCTCGCTTGGCCCCGAAACCCTGGCCCTGATGGAGCAAGGCCTCGCACCGGCCGAGGCGCTGGACAAAGTCCTGACCCGCAACGGCTACAGCCAGTATCGGCAAATCACCGCCATCGACCACCTCGGCCGCACCGCGCATTTCAGCGGCGCGCAAACCCTGGGCAATCACAACGCGGTGTCCGGTGAACACTGCGTGGCGGCCGGCAACATGCTCGCGGACCGCTCGGTGATCGAAGCGATGGTCGCAGCGTTCGAACATGGCGAAGGTCAATTGGCCGACCGCTTGCTCGCCGCGATGAAAGCCGCGATTGCCGCCGGCGGTGAAGCCGGGCCGGTGCATTCGGCGGCGATGATCGTCGTGGGTGAACTGACCTGGCCGATCATCAACCTGCGGGTCGACTGGGCCGACGAAAACCCTATCGGTGAGCTCGAGAAATTGTGGGACGCCTATCGCCCGCAGGTTCAGGACTACATCGACCGCGCCCTCGCCCCGGACAAATCCCCTGGCTACGGCGTCGCCGGAGACGACCGATGAGCCACAGCCGCGAGTTGTTGCAGACGCTGGTGGCGTTCGACACCACCAGCCGCGAGTCCAACCTGCACCTGATCGAGTTCGTCCGCGATTACCTCGCGGGTTTCGACGTGCCGTGCGAACTGGTCTACAACGAGCAACGCAGCAAGGCCAATCTGTTCGCCACCCTCGGCCCGGCGGGCGTGCCGGGCATCGTGCTGTCGGGGCACACCGACGTGGTGCCCGTCGACGGCCAGCCGTGGACCGTTCCACCGTTCGAACTCACCGAACGCGACGGCAAACTCTACGGTCGCGGTACGGCGGACATGAAAGGCTACATCGCCTGTGTACTGGCCTTGGTGCCGTCGCTGGTGCAGGCCACGCTGCGCGTGCCGGTGCACATCGCGCTTTCTTATGATGAGGAAGTTGGCTGCCTGGGCGTGCGATCGCTGCTGGCGGAACTGCAACAGCGTCCGGTCAAACCGATGCTCTGCATCATTGGTGAGCCGACCGAACTGAAACCGGTGCTCGGGCATAAAGGCAAACTGGCGATGCGTTGTGATGTTCACGGGCAAGCGTGCCATTCGGCGTACGCGCCGCTGGGGGTCAACGCGATTGAATACGCGGCTGAACTGGTGGGTGAACTGGGGCGGATGGGTCATCGACTGAAGGCACCGGAGCTTCACGATGCGCGGTTCGATCCGCCATTCAGCACCGTGCAAACCGGCGTGATTTCTGGCGGTAAAGCGTTGAACATCGTCCCCGCCGATTGCCGCTTCGACTTCGAAATCCGTGCCCTGCCCTCGTTTGATCCCAATGATGTGGCGCAGGAACTGAAGGCCTATGCCGAGCGACAGGTGTTGCCGCGCATGCGTGCCGTAAGTGAACAGAGTGAGATCCGCTTCAGCGAGTTGTCGGCGTACCCCGGTCTGGCGACCGATGCGCACAGTGAAGCGGCTGAGTTGATTGCCGCGTTCTCCGGCTCCCGAGAATTCGGCACCGTGGCCTTCGGCACCGAGGGCGGCCTGTTCGACGCAGCAGGCATCCCCACCGTCGTCTGCGGCCCCGGCAGCATGGACCAAGGCCACAAACCCGACGAATTCGTCAGCCTCCAACAACTCACCGCCTGCGATGCGATGCTGCAACGGATGCTGCAATCGATCAGCTAGCAAAGCATCCGAACACACCAGAAATCCCTGTGGGAGCGGGCTTGCCCGCGATGAGGGCCTGACAGTCAATATTGAGTTGGCTGACAGACTGCCATCGCGGGCAAGCCCGCTCCCACAGTATCGCGTCCGTAATACCCCCCCTGTTCGCCCCGGATTTCCAGCGACCAACCGGCATACATTTTTTAACGTCTATACCCACAATCTTACTAATTTATCTCTCCCCGCCCACCGCCCATCATCAACTCCAACAAGAAAAGCGTCGCCCCCATACGGCGCTCACCGAAGTACGTCCACGTACTCACATTGCCTTGGAGTTCGTCATGGTTACCGCTGCAACAACCTCCGCCCCGCTCATCGAGAAACACACCATCGGCTACGTGCCACCCGAAGATCGTCATGGCAAAACCCGCGACCTGTTCACCCTCTGGTTCGGCGGCAACATCGCGCCGCTGCCGATCGTCACCGGCGCCCTCGGCGTGCAAATGTTTCACCTGAACCTGGTGTGGGGCATCGTCGCCATTCTCGTCGGCCACCTGGTTGGCGGCGTGCTGATGGCGCTGCATTCGGCGCAAGGCCCGCAGATGGGCATCCCGCAAATGATCCAGAGCCGCGCCCAGTTCGGCTCCCTCGGTGCGCTGCTGGTGGTGCTGATCGCCGGCGTCATGTACATCGGCTTCTTCGCCTCCAACATCGTCCTCGCTGGCAAGTCCCTGCATGGCGTGGTCGACAGCGTGCCGGTGCCCGTCGGCATTGTCATCGGTGCGCTCGGTTCCGGCATCATCGGCATCATCGGTTACCGCTTCATCCACGTGCTCAACCGCATCGGCACCTGGGTGCTCGGCGCCGGCATCGTGCTCGGCTTCGGCTACATATTCACCCACGTACAAACCGCCGACTTCCTCACCCGTGGCAGCTTCAACCTGTCCGGCTGGCTCGCCACCGTTTCGCTCGCCGCGCTCTGGCAAATCGCCTTCGCGCCGTACGTCTCCGACTACTCGCGCTACCTGCCGGCCAACGTACCGGTCGCCGCCACGTTCTGGACCACTTACCTGGGCACCGTGCTCGGCTCCAGCCTCTCGTTCATCTTCGGCGCCGTCGCCGTGCTCGCCACCCCCGTCGGCATGGACACCATGGACGCGGTCAAACTCGCCACCGGCTCCATCGGCCCGTTGATGCTCGTGCTGTTTTTGCTCAGCGTCATCAGCCACAACGCCCTCAACCTCTACGGCGCCGTGCTGTCGCTGATCACCCTGGTGCAAACCTTCGCCTATCGCTGGATTCCCACCGCCAAAAGCCGCGCCGTTTTCTCGGTCATCGTCCTCGCCGCGTGCTGCTTCGCCGCCGTTGGCGCCTCCGCCAACTTCATCGGCCACTTCGTCGACATGGTCCTGGTGCTGCTCGTGGTGCTGGTGCCGTGGACCGCGATCAACCTGATCGACTTCTATGCGATTCACAAAGGTCAGTACGACATCAACTCGATCTTCAAAGTCGACGGCGGGATCTACGGCCGGTACAACCCGCAGGCGCTGTTGGCCTACGCGATTGGCATCGTCGTGCAGATACCGTTCATGAACACGCCGCTGTATGTCGGGCCGATTTCGGAACACATCAACGGCGCAGACCTTTCCTGGCTGGTGGGGTTATTGGTGACTTCGCCCTTGTATTTCTGGCTGGCCAATCGTGACAGTGCGTATAAGCGTCGTCTCTCGACCGGAAAACTGGCCACCTCCCTCTAACTATCCCCACAATCCCTGTGGGAGCGAGCTTGCTCGCGATGAGGCCCTGACAGTCAATTCTGAATTGCCTGACAGACCACTATCGCGAGCAACCCCGCTTAACCAAAAATTAAATGAACCCCGCCCACCGCAGCTCACCTAACTGAATGACTATCAGGAGGGTGAGCAATGCAAACCGAAACAATCTGGATCGTACTCGTGGCAGTGCTTCTGCTGATCGAGCTATGGGCCATCAACCGAGTCCGAAAAGCCCAAGGCAAATCCAGCAACAAACTCTTGTGGATCGTCGTGATCGTCTTCGTGCCACTGATCGGCGTCGTGGCATGGGCACTGACCGGCCCCAAACACACCGAACACAACCCGCACTCGCCTCAAGCCAGGCAATGACATCAAAGGATCAAAGCCTCGATGATTCGGGGCTTTGTCGTTTCTGGCCATCCGAAAATCGTGTAGGAAACCACCCTCTGTGGCGAGGGAGCTTGCTCCCGCTGGGCAGCGAAGCCGCCCCACCCTTCACCGCGTTTTTAAACACACCCACATCCTGTAGCAGCTGGCGAAGTCTGCGTCCGGCTACACAGCAGCCGTAAATCCAACGAGCAAGGTACACAGACACTTAAACACGTTCTGATTTAACGCCAGTAACCCCGCCGGAAGCTCTGCCTCCGACATCAACCAATAACCCGCTTTCGGTCCTACAACCCCGTTTGCAGGCACCAAAATCTTCGCTTAAAGTTCGCCCCGTCACTGACGACCATCAGAGACAGGGTTTCGCAGCCCTAAAAGAAGATCACCAAATACCGTCAGACATGACACAGCTGGTTTCTGTCTGTGAATGGATTTTGACGACTTTGACTCATTTTTTAGGACTATATGCATGTCAACCCAGAACCCGCCCCGCCGCTTCACCCCAATGTCCCAACTCGCCACCAACTACCCCGTCCTGCTCATCGACAGCGATGCCCCACTGCGCGAACTCCACAACTGCGTCAGCGAACGCCTCAGCGCCGTCCTCAAATACCTAAACCTCACGGCCTGCACCAGCCTCCCCGACTACGCCGAAAATGACATCAACACCGTCACTAACATCGCCCGAATCCTGATCCAGGATGTGAGTGATGTGTTTCGGGTGATTGAGCAACGCGGGTTTGAGGCACCAAAGAATTAGTAATAAGAGCTAAGCCGTAAAAAAACCGCACCGAGTTGCGGGTTTTTTATTTCATTCCCCTGTCGAGTTAGCGAGAGGATGGTCTGCTCTATCAGCGCGGCTGACTTTGTTCGCGCTCCATAACATCGAAATCTAACGCTGCCAGCATCGGCGTCCTTTTGGCAGCCAGCACTCATGTTAATATGCCACCACCCAATCATAATCAATGAAGTACACCCGCATGGACGCCACACCCCACCCTTTCAGCCTTTTTTCACTGCTGACCGCTGCCTTGATCCTCTCTGGATGCCAAGCGACAAAGCCCGCGTCCGCTCAAACCACAACACCTGAGGTCCAGCCGGGCCTGGCGGTTTTCAAGAGTGTGATACTCGAGAAACCCGAGCCGAATTCGATCGTGCGAGAGGGAGACCGGATCACCTATTTAGTGGCTTCGTCCCCAAGTCCGGAACGCCACTATCTGGCACGTTTCGACGCCAACTGCAGCGAGCCCGATGCGCAAATGGCTTACCGCAGCAAAAGGGGAATGTCTCGATTCTCCGACAACCCGAGGGGGCGTTCGCAGGAGTCCTGGCAATTACCGGCTGAACAAAAGAGCCAGTATCTGCAAAGTGCGCAGTTGAAGCAGGTGTGTGCCCAGACCGCATCTCCTCAATGGCGCATGTTCTCTGCCCCCGAGCATCAGGATTGGCAGATGATCGACCGCAGCAGCCTGAACGTGAAAGGTGATGAGGTGACTTTCTGGACGGCTCGGGTACTGCCCGGCGAGAGCTTGGTGCCCGGCAAAAACGTCTTGTATGGGCAAGTACGCCAGCGGTGGACAGCCAATTGCGCCTTGCAACAACTGACCGCGTTAAGCCATTTCTACCTGGATACTCACAGTCGTGTGCTCGCTGGCAGCGTGCAGACAGATCTCAAAGCCATCGGCTCGCAAAGCCTCACAGCCGATGAGCGTCAGTTGGTTCAGGTGGCCTGCGGCAAACCGCAATCGCTGGACCAATACAAACCATTTGAAGGGCGCGAACAGTCGCCCTTCGAATCACCGGTCCCTGTCGTTGCCGCCCCGGTGTTGAAGGCCATCGAGGCATTGAATATGCCCAAACTGGAGAAAAGCATTCAGCAGCTGCGCCGAGTGTTCAAAGACAACTCCGAGCCAAGACAGTATTCCGATGAAGCGGTACGGCTCAACGGGCGTGACTCGACATACCTTTTGGGCAAGGCGGGAAATCAACTGACGGAGCGTTATGAAGACCGACGCGGTCAGTGGGTCAAAGCCACGTTCCGAGGACTGATTACCCTGGCTGAAAGTGAATTCAGCAATCGTGCAGGAGAGATAACGATTGAGGATAAGGCGCTGACGAACCTCAGCTTCGAGGGCGATTGGGCGCACATGCCGGTCGGCGCCCTCCTGCGATACACCGCGCAGGATATGCAGATGCTTTATACCAACGGCGGGAAAGGTCCCAGAGCCTTGGTGCCGGTCGACAACCGATTCAGCTGTGAGGTGCAGTCGCAGAAACCCGCCAGCGCGTATCACCCGAGTTTGACCGGGACTGCCAAGCTACTCAGCTGCACCCAAGATACCTACCAATACGGCACCAACATTTACGTCTACCTCGAAACGTATGGAATGTTTGTGCCATTCCAATACGTCACACGGAAAGTGCAGGGCGAATGGACGATCGAGGTTGTAAAAATTTGAGCTGACCGGCCATTCGAAATAAGGGAACAGATCTGTGTATTCAAATAGATCTGTCACCTTTTCGTCTTTTCCGTCTGCGGACGCAGCCTTCGGCAGCTGCTACAGGGTTGCGTCCGTTTTGAGATTAGAAGTTGGCTGGAGTGTTGGCGCTGATGATTTCCGCTTCATCCTGGCCGATGTTGCGAAACTTGTGCGGCAGGGTTGTCGGGAAGTAGTAGCCGTCGCCGGCGTTGAGCACACTGATTTGGCCGTCCACGGTCAACTCAACCGTCCCCCGCGTAACCAGCCCACACTCCTCGCCTTCCGAGTGAACGATGGGTTCCTCCCCAGAACTCGCCCCTGGCGCGTACTGTTCACGCAACAACCGCATCTGCCGACTCGGCACCGAAGCGCCAATCAGCAGCAACCGCAGCCCATGACGGCCGAGATCCGGCTGTTCGTTGGCGCGGAACACGTATTGATGCTCACGCGGTGGCTGATCAAAGGTGAAGAAGTCCGCCAAAGACATAGGTATGCCTTCGAGCAGTTTTTTGAGCGAGCTGACGGAGGGACTGACGCGATTTTGTTCGATCAGGGAGATGGTGGCATTGGTGACGCCGCTACGCCGGGCCAGCTCGCGCTGGGACAGTTTGTAGCTTTCGCGTACTAGTTTGAGTCGTGAGCCCGTGTCCATGACAGCCTTATGCGAAGAATACTTAAGGGTTATGGGGGTGGATGGCGGGCGACTTTTGGCCGCGAAAGTACCGCTTCCCTGTCCCGGAAATGTGAAAGGCGGGTATTAAATCACGTTTGGTGGTGTTGCTCAGCAGGTTCGATGAATGGGTGGGTGAAAAGGTTGTTTGGGCCTGAAATCAGGGTGTTTGGTTGGGGTTGATGGTGGCTGGTCGGGCCTCATCGCGGGCAAGCCCGCTCCCACAGAGTTCTGTGGCGACCGCAAAACTTGTGATCGACCGGGATCAACTTGTGGGAGCGGGCAAGCCCGCTCCCGCAGGTTTTGCAGCGTTTATCAGATGCCGAACCGATCGCGCAGCGCGTAGTACGCGGCGCCCATGGCGGTGAGCGGGGCCTGGAAGGTGCGGCCGCCGATCATTGGCATGTGCGGGAGCGAGGCGAACGCGTCGAAGCGTTCGGCGTCGCCGCGGATCATTTCCGAGATCAGTTTGCCGGCCAGGTGCGAGCAGGTGACGCCGTGGCCGCTGTAGCCTTGCATGTAGTAGGCGTTTTTCTCGATGCGGCCGAACTGCGGCATGCGCGACATGGTCAGCAGGAAGTTGCCGGTCCAGCGGTAGTCGATTTTCACGTCCTTGAGTTGCGGGAAGGTCTTGAGGATTTTCGGGCGGATCAGTTGTTCGATGTCGTCCGGCTCCCGCGCGCCGTAGACCACGCCGCCGCCGTACAGCAGGCGGTTGTCGGCAGTCAGGCGGTAGTAGTCGAGCAGGTAGTTGCAGTCTTCGACGCAGTAGTTGTTTTTGATCAGGCTGCGCGCAACCTTTTCCGACAACGGTTCGGTGACGACGATTTGCGAGCCGCACGGCATGCTTTTGCTGGTCACGCGATTGTCGAGGCCCTGCGGCAGGTAGGCGTTACCAGCGATCAGCAGGTACTTGGCCTTCACCACGCCTTTGGCGGTGCGCACGGTAATCGGTTCGCCGTAGGTGATTTCTACCGCGGCCGATTGTTCGTAGATTTTGCCGCCCAGGCCGATGATGGCCGAGGCTTCGCCGAGGGCCAGGTTCAGCGGGTGAATATGGCCGCCCTGCATGTCCAGCAGGCCGCCGACGTAGGCATCGGACCCAACTTCGCGCTTGATGTCCGCCGCGTCGAGCATTTTCAGGTTTTTGTTGCCGTAGCGTTCCCAGCTGCTTTTCTGCTCGGCCAGGCCTTTGAGCTGCTTCTTGTTCATCGCGGCAAAGATGCCGCCGGGCTTGTAGTCGCACTGGATGTCGTAGTGCTGTATGCGCTGACGAATGATGTCGGCGCCTTCGAAGATCATGCTGCCGAGGACTTCAGCGGTTTTGTCGCCGTAGCGTTCTTCGATGACATCGACGTCGCGGCTGTAGGAGTTGACCAGTTGGCCGCCGTTGCGACCGCTGGCGCCGAAACCGACTTTGGCGGCTTCGAGGACGGTCACGCTGTAGCCCGCTTCCGCGAGGAACAGGGCCGAGGACAAACCGGTGTAGCCGGCGCCGATGATGCAGACGTCGCAGTCCACCGCTTGTTCGAGCACCGGGAAGTCGCCGGTGAAGTTACGGGTGGCGGCGTAGTAGCTGTTTACGTGGGTTTGTTTCACAGAATTTTGTTTCATAGCTTTCTCCGATGGCCACCGGCAGCGTGCCGGCGACCGTCGCTTTTTTTATAGGTATTAGAGCTTGATCCAGGTCGCTTTGAGCTCGGTGTATTTGTCGAACGCGTGCAGCGATTTGTCCCGACCGTTACCCGACTGCTTGTACCCGCCGAACGGCGCGGTCATGTCGCCACCGTCGTACTGGTTGACCCAGACGCTGCCGGCGCGCAAGCCGCGCGCGAAGGTGTGGGCCTTGCTCAGGTTGCTGGTCCAGACGCCAGCGGCCAGGCCGAAGATGCTGTCGTTGGCAATCGCCAGCGCTTCTTCAGCGGTGTCGAAGGTGATCAGCGACAGCACCGGGCCGAAGATTTCTTCGCGGGCGATGGTCATGGCGTTGGTCACACCGTCGAAAATCGCCGGTTCCACGTACAGGCCACCGGTGCTTTCGAGGGTGCGGCTGCCGCCCGCGATCAGTTGCGCGCCCTGGTCTTTGCCGACCTGGATGTAACGCAACACGTTGTCCAGTTGACGCTGGTCGACGACCGCGCCGACGGTGGTTTCCGGGTCCAGTGCGTGCCCCGGTTTCCAGGCTTGCAGCGCTTCCACCAACAGTGGAATGAACTGCTCGCGAATCGAACGCTCCACCAGCAGGCGCGAGCCCGCGGTGCAGACTTCGCCCTGGTTGAAGGCAATCGCGCCGGCTGCTGCTTGTGCGGCGGCGCGCAGGTCTGGCGCGTCGGCGAACACCACGTTCGGGCTCTTGCCGCCGGCTTCGAGCCAGACGCGTTTCATGTTGCTTTGCCCGGCGTAGATCATCAGTTGCTTGGCAATCGCGGTCGAGCCGGTGAAGGCCAGCACGTCGACGTCCATGTGCAACGCCAGCGCCTTGCCGACGGTGTGGCCGTAGCCCGGCAGAACGTTGAACACGCCTTTCGGAATGCCGGCGTCCAGCGCCAGTTGCGCAATGCGAATGGCGGTGAGCGGCGACTTTTCCGATGGCTTGAGGATGAACGAGTTGCCGGCAGCCAGTGCCGGGGCGAACTTCCAGCTGGCCATGATCAACGGGAAGTTCCACGGCACGATGGCCGCGACCACGCCCGCAGGTTCACGGGTGATGAGGCCGAGTTGATCGTGCGGGGTGGCGGCGACTTCGTCGTAGATCTTGTCGATGGCTTCGGCGCTCCAGCGGATCGCGTTGGCGGTCGCTGGAATGTCGATGTTCATCGAGTCGTTGATCGGCTTGCCCATGTCGAGGGTTTCGAGCAGGGCGAGTTCTTCCTGGTTGGCCAGGATCAGGTCGGCAAAGCGAATCAGGGTGCGCTTGCGCTCGGCCGGGGCGAGATTGGCCCAGATGCCGGATTCAAACGTGCGGCGCGCGACGGCGACGGCCGCATTGGCGTCGGCTTCGTCGGTGCTGGCGACGTTGGCCAGAAAGCGGCCGTCGACCGGGCTCATGCACTCAAAGGTGTCGCCGCTGAGTGCCGGGCAGTATTGGCCGTCGATGAATGCACGGGCTTCGATGGTGAGGGACTGGTAGCGTTGTTCCCAGTCGCTGCGAGTGTTTGTCATGGTTGTGACTCGACGCAGAGGAATAAGTATTTGTTGGGTATCAGTACACCGCAG
Organism: Pseudomonas sp. URMO17WK12:I12; assembly: GCF_000514395.1. NCBI lineage: Bacteria > Pseudomonadati > Pseudomonadota > Gammaproteobacteria > Pseudomonadales > Pseudomonadaceae > Pseudomonas > Pseudomonas sp. URMO17WK12:I12. Next base: position 77,010 of record NZ_AZVV01000016.1, on the reverse strand, counting down.
ATCCCTGTGGCAGTGGGTTTGCCCGCGATAGCGACGGGTCAGGCGACATCAATGGAGACTGTGATGACGCCATCGCGGGCAAGCCCGCTCCCACAGGGTTTGGCGGTGCACACAGGTTTTGTGTACACCCCCTCACCCGGGTTTTGCCCCATCAAACCGTGTGCAGGTACCAGTTGTACTCAAGGTCGGAAATGGAGTTCTCGAACTCGGCCAGCTCGCTTTCCTTGCACGCCACGAACACGTCGATGTACAGCGGGTCGATGTAACGGGCCATGACTTCGCTGTCGTCCAGCTCGCGCAGTGCATCGCGCAGGTTGTTCGGCAGGCTTTGTTCGTTCTGCTCGTAGCTGTTGCCTTCCACCGGGGCGCCCGGCTCGATCTGGTTGGTCAGGCCGTGGTGAATACCGGCCAGCACCGAGGCCATCAACAGGTACGGGTTGGCGTCGGCACCCGCAACGCGGTGTTCGATTCGCACCGAGTCCGGCGAACCGGTTGGCACACGCACCGCCACGGTACGGTTGTCGATGCCCCAGCTCGGGGAGTTCGGCACGTAGAACTGCGCACCAAAACGACGGTACGAGTTGACGTTCGGGCAGAGGAACGCCATCTGCGCCGGCAGGGTCTCGAGCACACCGCCGATCGCGTGTCGCAGCGCGGCGTTCTGCTCGGGATCCTCGCTGGCAAAGATGTTGTTGCCTTCTTTGTCGAGAATCGAAATGTGCACGTGCAAACCGTTGCCCGCCTGACCCGGATAGGGCTTGGCCATAAACGTGGTGTCCATCTCGTGGTCGTAGGCGATGTTCTTCACCAGACGCTTGAGCAACACCGCGTAGTCGCAGGCCTTGATCGGGTCGGAGACGTGATGCAGGTTGACTTCGAACTGCGCCGGGGCGCTTTCCTTGACGATGGCGTCGGCAGGAATGCCCTGCTCTTTCGCGCCTTCGAGGATGTCTTGCAGACAGTCGACGTATTCGTCGAGGTCGTCGATCAGATACACCTGGGTCGACACCGGACGCTTGCCCGATACCGGGGAACGTGGCGATTGTGGACGACCGTTCACGTTGTCCTGGTCGATCAGATAAAACTCGAGTTCGAAGGCTGCGCAGATGGTCAGGCCCAGGTCATCGAACTTGCGCACGATATTGGCCAACACTTCTCGCGGGTCGGCAAAGAACGGCTGGCCTTCGAGTTCGTGCATGGTCATCAGCAATTGAGCGGTTGGGCGCTTCTGCCACGGCTCAATGCTGAGGGTGCCGGGGATGGGGAAGCAGATTCGGTCAGAGTCGCCGATGTCCAGACCCAGGCCGGTGCTTTCCACCGTGGAACCGTTGATGTCCAGAGCAAACAGGGACGCCGGCAGGTTAATGCCTTTTTCGTAGACCTTATGAAGACTGGTGCGCTCGATGCGCTTGCCGCGCACCACGCCGTTCATATCCGCAATCAGAAGGTCGACGTACAAAACCTCAGGATATTTCTTAAGGAATGCGTTTGCTTCGTTGAGTTGAACGGCACGCAGAGGGACCGACATGATGCACCTATTTTTTAGCTGTTAATTATTATGTTCACTACCCTTTCACGAGCCCAGTCAACCCGAACGGCAAAGTGAAGTCAATAGCGAACACTTGCCCCTTCAACCTTTATTTTCGGGCCTTTTTAGGGGACGAGAGTGCCAGATCAGCCTTGAGCACCGCGTAAACGCTGAGGATCAGACGTGCGGCGTTTAGAATTTTTTACATGAGAGTTGTTAATTAAAATCAACAAGGCTAAGCTCCGGAAAAGCTCGTTCAAGTGTGAAACTTCGAGGTGATAAAAATGGCATTCAAGCCATTGATCGGCGTTACTGCATGCGTCAAACAGATTGGCCTGCACCCCTACCACATCAGCGGCGACAAGTACTTGCGTGCTGTCAGCGTCGCGGCGCTGGGGCTGCCTGTGGTCATCCCTTCCTTAGGCGAATTGACTGAAATCGAAGATGTGCTCGCCCATCTCGACGGTCTGCTGCTGACCGGCTCCCCTTCGAATGTGGAACCTTTCCACTATCAAGGCCCGGCCAGCGCTCCCGGCACGGATCACGATCCGGCGCGGGATGCCACGACCCTTCCTTTATTACGTGCGGCCATTGCGGCTGGCGTGCCGGTGCTCGGCATCTGCCGGGGCTTCCAGGAAATGAACGTGGCGTTTGGTGGCAGCCTGCACCAGAAGGTCCACGAACTGCCGGGCATGCTCGACCACCGCGAAGCGGACAGTCCTGAGCTGGCGGTGCAATACGCACCGGCGCATGCGGTGACCGTGCAACCGGGCGGTGTGTTCGAAGCGCTGGAGTTGCCAGTCGAGTTCAGGGTCAATTCGATACACAGCCAGGGCATCGACAGACTCGCCCCCGGCCTGCGTGCCGAAGCGATTGCGCCGGACGGTTTGATCGAGGCGATCTCGGTGGAGCACAGCCCGACGTTTGCCGTCGGCGTGCAATGGCACCCGGAATGGCAGGTGCTCACCCATCCTCCTTACTTGAGTATTTTCCAGGCGTTCGGCGATGCGTGCCGGCGACGGGCCGCGCTGCGTAAAAGCCGCTGACTCAAGACACAAACAACCGATTACTGCCCCCGCGAGTCAGACGGGCGTGCCTTCGCGCGCCCGCCCCTCGCGACAGCAACACACTGCGATAACAACAAGTACTACCAGGCAGCCAGGACGGCGGCGCCGAATAAGCCCAGGCCGGGCGATTCCAGTGAAGCAGGTGAAAATCCCTGTGGGAGCGGGCTTGCCCGCGAATGCGGTGTATCAGGTAACGATGATGTCGCCTGACACACCGCCATCGCGGGCAAGCCCGCTCCCACAGGGGGCACTGCCGAATTCACTGACTTCGCACGGCTCAGGCTTGCAATCAACTATTAAGTCAGGCCGCGTTGGCCCGACGACTGAAACCTGTTGGGAGTTTCACATGGCAAACGCCTCCAGCATTTACAGGAAGGCTCTTGAAGGTCACCAGACATCGAAAAAGGTGTTGGTGAAAGTCGACCGCGTCACCAAGAAATTCGACGAAACCTGCGCAGTAGACGATGTCTCGCTCGAGATTCATCAAGGCGAGATCTTCGCCCTGCTCGGCGGTTCCGGTTCCGGCAAATCGACCCTGCTGCGCATGCTTGCAGGCTTCGAGCGCCCGACCGAGGGGCGGATTTTCCTCGACGGCGTGGACATCACCGACATGCCGCCGTACGAGCGACCGATCAACATGATGTTCCAGTCGTACGCCTTGTTCCCGCACATGACCGTGGCGCAGAACATTGCCTTCGGCCTCAAGCAGGACCGTTTGCCCGCCAGCGAAATCGACGCCCGCGTTGAAGAAATGCTGCGCCTGGTGCACATGACCCAATACGCCAAGCGCAAACCGCATCAACTGTCCGGCGGTCAGCGTCAGCGTGTGGCCCTCGCCCGCTCCCTGGCCAAGCGTCCGAAGCTGTTGCTGCTCGACGAACCGATGGGTGCACTGGATAAAAAACTGCGTTCACAGATGCAACTGGAGCTGGTGGAAATCATCGAGCGCGTCGGCGTGACGTGCGTGATGGTGACCCACGACCAGGAAGAGGCCATGACCATGGCCCAGCGCATCGCAATCATGCACCTGGGCTGGATCGCGCAAATCGGCAGCCCGGTCGACATCTATGAAGCACCGGTCAGCCGCATGGTCTGCGAGTTCATCGGCAACGTGAACGCCTTCGACGGCACCGTGGTGGAAGACCTTGAAGGTCACGCGATCATCCACAGCCCGGACCTCGAGCAGAAGATTTACGTCGGTCACGGCGTCAGCACCTCGGTGCAGGACAAGTCGATCACCTACGCCATCCGCCCGGAAAAAATGCTGCTCAGCACGGTCAAGCCCGAGAACCGCTACAACTGGTCCCAAGGCAAAGTGCATGACATCGCCTACCTCGGCGGTCACTCGGTGTTCTACGTTGAATTGCCAAGCGGCAAAGTCGTGCAGTCGTTCATGGCCAACGCCGAACGCCGTGGCGCGCGTCCGACCTGGGATGACACCGTCTATGTGTGGTGGGAAGACGACAGCGGCGTGGTACTGCGCTCATGAAAACACTCAATCAGCAGTTCATGCGGCTGATGCCGAGTGGTCGAAAGCTCGTCATCGGGGTTCCTTTCCTGTGGCTGTGCCTGTTTTTCCTGTTGCCGTTCTTCCTGGTGATGAAGATCAGCTTCTCGGAAGCGGCGCTGGCCATTCCTCCTTACTCGGAGATTTACACCTACGCCGAACAGAAGTTTCAGCTGTTCCTCAACGTCGGCAACTACCTGTTGCTGACCGACGATGAACTGTACCTCTCGGCCTACCTCGGCTCGTTGAAGGTCGCGTTTTTCAGCACGCTGATGTGCCTGGTGATCGGTTTCCCGATGGCCTACGCCATTACCAAGGCCAACAAGGAAACGCAAAACGTCCTGATGCTGTTGATCATGATGCCGACCTGGACCGCGATCCTGATCCGCGTTTACGCGTGGATGGGCATCCTCAGCAATAACGGCCTTCTCAATGCGTTTTTGATGTGGACCGGGCTGACCGATCACCCGATCGAGATCCTCAACACCAACACCGCCGTCTATATCGGCGTGGTGTATGCGTACCTGCCGTTCATGGTGTTGCCGCTGTACGCCAACCTGGTCAAGCACGATCAAAGCCTGCTGGAAGCGGGTTCGGACCTGGGGTCGAGCAACTTCAACAACTTCTGGAAAATCACCGTGCCGCTGGCCAAGAACGGCATCATCGCCGGCTGCATGCTGGTGTTCATTCCGGTGGTCGGTGAGTTCGTGATCCCGGAACTGCTGGGCGGCCCGGAAACCCTGATGATCGGTCGCGTGCTGTGGCAAGAGTTCTTCAACAACCGCGATTGGCCGGTGGCGTCTGCTCTGGCAGTGGTGATGCTGTTGATCCTGATTGTGCCGATTCTGCTGTTCAACCGCAGCCAGGCCAAAGAGATGGAGGCACGGGGATGAAACGTTTCGGTTTTTCAAAAATGATGCTGGTGTTCGGCCTGTCGTTTATCTACTTGCCGATGCTGATCCTGGTGATCTACTCGTTCAACGCCTCGAAACTGGTGACGGTGTGGGGTGGCTGGTCGTTCAAGTGGTACGCCGGCCTGCTCGACAACACGCAACTGATGGGCTCGGTGGTGCGCTCGCTGGAGATCGCCTGCTACACGGCGGTGGCCGCGGTCGCACTCGGTACGCTGGCGGCGTTTGTCCTGACGCGCGTTACGCGCTTCAAGGGTCGCACGCTGTTTGGCGGCCTGGTAACGGCGCCGCTGGTGATGCCGGAAGTGATCACCGGTCTGTCGTTGTTGCTGCTGTTCGTGGCGATGGCGCAGTTGATCGGCTGGCCGCAGGAACGTGGCATCGTCACGATCTGGATCGCCCACACGACGTTCTGTGCGGCGTATGTGGCGGTGGTGGTTTCCGCCCGTTTGCGTGAGCTGGACCTGTCCATCGAAGAAGCGGCCATGGACCTTGGGGCCAAGCCATTCAAGGTATTTTTCCTGATCACCATTCCGATGATCGCGCCATCGCTGGCGGCCGGCGGCATGATGTCGTTTGCCCTGTCGCTGGATGACCTGGTACTGGCGAGCTTCGTGTCGGGGCCGGGTTCGACGACCTTGCCGATGGAAGTGTTCTCGGCGGTGCGTCTGGGCGTGAAGCCTGAGATCAACGCCGTGGCCAGCCTGATTCTGCTCGCCGTTTCGATCGTGACCTTCATGGTCTGGTACTTCAGCCGCCGCGCTGAAGCCACCCGCAAACGTGCGATCCAGGAAGCGATGGACCAGACCGCCAGTGAATCGTGGCAGCAACCGAACAAGCAAATGGCTGGAGCAACGGCTTAATACCGTTGTTGAGTTAACTGTGGTGAGGGGGCTTGCGCCCTCGCCACAGGTTTTGTGTTCTAAATAAAAAGAATGGAGTTGTACCGATGAAAATGTTTGGCAGGACTCTGCTGACACTGTCCTTATTGGGCGCGATGGCTACCGGCGCCCAGGCCAATGACAAGGTACTGCGCGTCTACAACTGGTCGGATTACATCGCCCCGGACACCGTCAAGAAGTTCGAAGACGAGACCGGCATCCGCGTGACCTACGATGTGTTCGACAGCAATGAAACCCTTGAGGCTCGCCTGCTCGCAGGCAAATCCGGCTACGACATTGTCGTGCCGTCCAACAGCTTCCTGGCCAAGCAGATCAAGGCTGGCGTCTATCAGACGCTGGACAAATCGAAGCTGACGAACTGGAAAAACCTCAACCCGGTCCTGCTGAAAAATGCGTCCGCCAGCGACCCGGATAACGCTCACGCCTTCCCGTACATGTGGGGCTCGATCGGCATCGGTTTCAATCCGGCCAAGGTCAAGGAAGTGCTCGGCGCCCATGCACCGACCAACTCCTGGGACTTGCTGTTCAAACCGGAAAACGCGGAAAAGCTCAAAGCCTGCGGTATCAGTTTCCTTGATTCGCCAACGGAAATGCTCCCGGCCGCCCTGCACTACCTGGGCTACCCGGTGAACTCGCAGGACAAGGGCCAGATCGCCGAAGCTGAAGCGCTGTTCATGAAGATTCGCCCTTCGGTGGCGTACTTCCATTCGTCGAAATACATCTCTGATCTCGCCAACGGCAACATCTGTGTGGCGGTCGGTTATTCCGGCGACGTCTTGCAAGCCAAGGCCCGCGCGCAGGAATCTGGCAATGCGGTGAAGATCGACTACAGCATCCCGAAAGAAGGCGCCGGCAGTTTCTATGACATGGTCGCCATTCCCCGGGACGCGGCGAACGTCGAGAACGCCTACCTGTTCATGAACTTCCTGATGCGCCCGGACATCATTGCCGAGATCACTAACAACATCGGCTACAGCAACGCCAACGCGGCGGCGACGCCGTTGGTGGATGAGGCGATTCGCGACGATCCGGGTTCGTATCCGCCGCAGGAGGTGATGGCGACGTTGTATGCAATTCCGGATATGCCGATCGGCATTCAGCGGGTGATGACCCGGGGCTGGACGCGGGTCAAGCTCGGGAAGTAATCGCTGAATGTGAGACCGCCATCGCGGGCAAGCCCGGCTCCCACAGGTTTCTGTGTCGGAATACAGGTTAGTGCACGACACCAGTCCCTGTGGGAGCCGGGCTTGCCCGCGATGAGGCCAGCACTCGCAACACAAGACTCAACCGTTTTCCGTTCCCGCAGCGCCTTACCACCGCTGCACGCTCCCTGCAGCAGAACGGCCTCACCTGGCTTCCTCGGTTAAGGTGAATTTGGGCGCCCTCCTCGGGCGCCTTTTTTTAGACGGGCACCAGCGGCCATTCGGCCAATGCCCGATAACGCCCCTTATGCGATTCAAACAGTACAAAACGATCCGCCCGCAGAAAAAAATCCGGCGGCGTCGCGGACTCAGGCACCGGCACCCGATAGTCACGCATCAAGGTCAAATGCGGCCGAAACTCCTTCGCCGTTTCCTCCAGCCCAAACGGCAACATCGCCTGTTCCAACGCATACACCAGCCGCAACAACTGCGGCGGCGCCTGCTCTGGCGCGAGCACCAACACCCCGGCCCTGCGCCACACATCCAGCCGATCAAGCAGCACGCTCAACGCCACACCCGGTACGTGAACCTTGGCCGCGGCCGTGCAGATATCGCCGATCTGCGCCACACCGACAGAACCCAAAAACAACAACGTCAGGTGAAAGTTATCCGCCGGCACCGGCCGCCCGCTGCGCAGTTCAAGTGCGCCGCGCCACTGGGCAATCGCCCTGCGTTGTTCGGGCGGGCAGTTCAGCGCAAAAAACAGCCGCTTGAGCGGTTCATGGGATTCGTCGTTCATGCCTGGCACCTCCTGACATGCACGTTATAGTTGAACCAACCGAAAACAACGGGAGGGGGCCATGCGGCAGATCATCAGCAAAGAGCCATGGTGGGCGATGCCACCGCAACCGGGGCAGGATGAGTCCGAGCTGGAATGGGGCTGGCTGGTTCACTATAGCGAAGGTGAGCCACGTTTCGAGTTCGTCAGGGAGCGGCCGACGGATGACGAAATCCGCCATCGCAAGAGTTGCCGGATCACCCCGAGCGCGGAGTGATCCGGTGAGGTTGTGTCAGGACTGGTAGAGGATGTTGAAGCCGCCGAAGATCATGCGCTGACCATCGAACGGCATTGAATTGACGTCCGGTTGCATGCGCGGGTCGGCCATCATTTTCTGCATGCCGGCATTGCGGGTCGCCTTGTCGGGCCAGATGATCCAGGAAAACACCACGGTTTCGTCTGCCTTGAGTTTCACCGCCATCGGAAACGAGGTCACTTTGCCGTCCGGCACATCGTCGCCCCAGCATTCAACAATGCTCAAGGCGCCGTTCTCCTTGAAAATCGCACTGGTGATTTCGGCGTGCTTCTTGAATTGCTCGCGGTTGGCGGTCGGTACGGCAATCACACAGCCATCGACATAAGACATGGTCATTCTCCTGCGGGGGGTTGAGGGTCGGTCTGCTGGCTAGTCGATTGCGTCGGGTTCCAATCGACGTCACCGTCTGGCGAACCGACCGACGGTGGTGCAGCGCTCGCCGCCAGGTTGCCCTCGATCTGCCCCGCCATGTACAGCGTCCCCGCCATGACGCCGGTCGTCGGATTCTGCACCAGCTTCAGCCAGGCCTTGTCGAACGTGTTGCCCAGGCTGCTGCGAATCAGCGCCTCGCTGTCGGGCCGGTCGGCGGCTTGAATCAGTGCGCGAACCCCGGCCACGCCGACGGTGATCAAGCCCCCGGCCAGTTTCCCCGCCGCAGCGGCCACGGCGCTGGCGGCCCCACGCGGGGCCATTTCGGCTTCCATGCGCTGACTGGCACGTTTGGCCACGGGGGCCATGGCGGTGTCGGTCGAGCCAACGCCTTTGTCGCCGCCAGCCTTGTGGATCTTGTCGATCAGCGCCGCGTACGCCGGCAGCGAGTTCAAGGGGGCCGTATGGACGACCTGGTAGAGCGAGGCATTACGCGCCGACGGCGGTCCGAGGGCGATGGCGGGGATCTTCTGAATGCGCCCGTTGAGCTGGGCCATCGGTATGCCGTGACGTTTGGAAATTTTCTGCAGCTCTTCCTGAAGAATGTCCACGTAGAACGCCGTGGCCTGGCCGAGGATCGCATCGGGATCAATCTCGACCGCGACCGGCGCCAGCACCCGTTGCTGGTACTGCTCGAGCAAATACTCCGCCAAGCGCTTGGCCGAGGCATCCTGCTCGCCTTTGGCGCTGATGGTGTACCAGCTGACCTTCATCGACAGCCACTCCTGGGTCCAATAACTGCTGAACCAGGGGATGAAGTTTTCTTCGGTCAATTGGTAGACCCGTGTCCGCCAGTAGTCCATGGCCCCGCGCGAGTAGATTCGGGTCTGCTCGGTGGCTGATTGGGAGGCTTCGACGATTTCGCGATCCACCTGGTGCCACGTGCTGTCGGACACCACCACGACCACGTCCACCACGGGAGCACGCGCAGGCGTGGCGCAACCCGCCAACACCACCAACACGGCGACGATCAGCGAACGCAGGTTCAAGATCGCGGTTTCCTACAGTCGCCCCTGGGCAGAATGCCCGGAACTCACAGGCCTATTGATTTGAGTATAGGAGTCGGGGTTTGTTCGCTGGGTTGAGGGTGAACTTGAGCGCCTGCTCGCGATGGAGCCCGAAAGAACACCATCATTAATGTTGATATTCACCATCGCGACGAATGCCTTCCGCAATAAAACCGCCTGAAGCACCATCACTCCATCACAACGCTACGCCCACATCGGAGGGCCACATCATGTTGATCCATCTCCTGACCTGCCTGGCCCTGACGGCCGTTTCGCTGACCCTGTTTTCCCGCTTCTTCCTGGACATCGGTCAGACCGAGGAGCAACCATCATGATCCACTCCGTGAGCCTTTCCGTGAGCTTCCCGGTGTTTGGCACCAACTACTACGCGCACGAATACCTGTCGCGCCAGGCACCGTCACTGGTGTTCGACAAAAACTTCGAAGCGCTGCTGATGCCGGCAGCCTCCAACCACTTCAACAACGAAGTGGTCGGTCTCAATGATCAGTTCCGCTTTCTCAATGACGTGCTGGTTGAGCACTTGCTGGAGATCGAACTGGCCCAACGTGCGCCCCGCTCGTCGCGTCAGTTTACGTTCTAGGAAGCCACGGGCCGGCGCACGGCCCGCACCTTGCCGCTGTTACCCCCGCCACAGAAAAACTGCTCGCCACCATCCGACTCAAGACCTGACACCCCGACCCCAGGCGGCATTTCGACCGCCTCCAGGACCTTGCCGGTGGTCGGGTCAATCCGCCGCAACTCACTCTGATCTTCCTCCCACGTGCCGTGCCACAGATCGCCATCCACCCAGGTCACGCCGGTGACAAAACGGTTGGACTCAATGGTGCGCAGAATGGCCCCGGTGTCGGGGTTGATCTGATGAATCTTGCGCGCCCGGTACTGACCGACCCACAAGGTGCCTTCCGCCCAGGTCAGCCCCGAATCGGTGCCGCTGCCGGGTGCCGGAATCGTGGCCAGCACGCGACCGCTCTTGGGATCGATCTTGTTGATGTGTTCCCCGGCAATCTGGAACAAATGCTCGCCGTCGAAAGCGGTTCCTGCGTCTGCGGTGATATCCAGCGAACGCAGCGGCTTGCCACTGTCCGGGTCGAGGGCGTTGAGCTTTTCGCCGGAAGCAAACCAGACGTGCTGGCCGTCAAACGAGACGCCGTGCACGCTGTCGACACCGGGAAACGGGCCGTATTCACGGATGATTTCAGCAGTTGAACGTTTCATGGTTGCATCCTCTTCACTGGGTGTGTGGAGTGGAGCCTAATCACCCGGCAACAAAGCCGTGAGTAACAAAGTCGTCGCGAATCCCGGCATCGGTGGCGTCATCCAGCGACGGGCGCGGCCACGACCAAACGCCTGCACTTTGCCGGCGACCGCCAGCGAATCGAGCGCTCGTTGCACGCTGCGCTGACCGGTGCCCAGCGCCATCGCCAGCGCCGAACTCGACCACGACTCGCCGTCTGCCAGAAACGCCAACAGCGCCGCGTGCTGTTCTTCGACCGGCCGCGCCAGCACCACGACGTCCGCCGACATCAGTGCAAAGCCACGTTTCGTCGCCGTGATCCCGGCCAGCGGTCGAAGCGCCGCACGCAACCGTCCGACTTCGACGCGCAACCGCGCACGGTGGGATTCGTCACTGAGTTTCAAACGAAAAGCATAGGCAATGAGTGTTTCGCGAGTGACATCGGCTGGCCAGGCTTCGGCCAATGCCCGTACGAGGGTGAACAACACCGGGCGCCTGGCCAGCGACACCGACATGCCGGCGCCGCGCACCGTGTATCGACAGGCGTCGACCACCAGTGACGTTGAGGTCAGCAGCGTTTCAACCTCATCCAGCAGCACCGGTCGCGCCTCGCCCCGGCTGATTAGCCGGGCGGCGGGCGCGTTGAGGACGTGAACGACGTTCTCCATTTCTGCGCTCAGCGCCGGAATCCCCGCCTCGCCGGCGAAGCGCCCGGCCCTTTCCAGCGCGGACCGCGCCTTTTTGATCTCCAGCCGGCGCAGAGCGATGCCGGCCACCACCCATTCATGGGCGGCGCGCAAGGCTGGTGGCAAGGGCGCAGGGTCTAGCCGGGCGAGCCGCTCCTCGACCTGTTCGAGATGACCGATCAGCAATAAACGCCGGATCTCCAGATACCGCGCATGGGCCGCATTCACCCAATCGCCATGGGCCTCCAGCGTTGCCCGCGCGGCGTCGAGGGCTTTTTCCGGCCAGCTCAAATCGCGAGACGCCAGGGCGATTTCGGCCTCGGCCACCACACAGCGGGCTCGGGCCATCGGCTCTTTGGGACCAAATGCACGCGCCGCCCGTTTGACCAATGCCTTGGCGCGCTCCAGATCGCCGAGCTGCGCCATGGCGATACCGCGCAGTGCCAGCGCTGGCGCATCTTCGCGCAGGGCCACCCGGTTCAACGCCCCGAGGGGATCACCCGCGGCCAATGCACGGGCGGCGGCGGTGATCAGCGAGTCCATGTGAATCGCGCCACGGTGGTCACTCCCTTCGTTGGATGTCCGCTGGTTAGTCTATCTCAGGATCCTCAGACCACCCGGCAGACCCGATCATCGCGGGCGTTTGCCGGCCTGCACCCACTCCCGCGGGCTGACCCCGGTTTTTCGGCGAAACGCCCGGGCCAGTGCCGAGGGGCTTTCGTAGCCGACTTCATCGGCGATCAGCGCAATCGACTTGCCTTCGCGCAAGCGTTTCTGCGCCAGGCTGATGCGCCAGCTCACGAGATAGTCGACCGGTGTCTGCCCTACCACCTGACGAAAATGCTCGGCAAAACTGGCGCGGGACATGTTCGCCGCCGCCGACAGTTCGGCCACGGTCCAGGACTTTTCCGGCGCGTCGTGCATCAGGCTCATGGCCCGTGCCAGTCGCAGATCGGCGAGGCCGGCCATCATGCCGGGGCTCTGTTCGCGGTCGCTGAGGATATGCCGCAGCAGCTGGATCACCAGCAATTCGAACAGTCGATCCATCATCGCTTCACGGCCACAAATGCCGCCGAAGGCTTCGCTGAACAGCCAATCCAGCGTGCCGGCCATCGTCGGAATGCTGTCGAGCTTGAGCAGCAGAAAGTCCGGCAGCGCGGCGGCCAGGGCATTGCCGGCGCCACCGTCGAAATCCAGCGACGCGCACACCAGTTGGGCGCCCGAGTCTTCGCTGGCGAATAAACGGTGACGGTAAGGTCGCGGGAAAAAAATCAGCGTCGGCTCGGTGAGCACCTGGTCGGGCTCATCGGCCATTTTCAGCATCACTTCGCCGGCCTGCAACAGGTGCAGGTGGCCGGTTGACTGGTCGCCATCAAACGCCACGGAGCCGCAAAAATGCCCGCTGTAGAAGCTCCCGGCACTGACGCCGAAGTGGGTGAGTAACGTGGACAAGCGATCCATGGAACGGCTCCCGGGTGAATATCTGGACGATCTGTCGCATATCCTCGACGATTTGCACCCTAAAAGCCAGCGTCGCCCCATAGCATAGACCCCGTACCCAGCGCACACCGCGCTTGAATCGACGGAGCAATACCCATGAGCCGCATCACCGCCCTGAGCCTCGAAAACGCGACTGACACCACCCGCCCACTGCTGGAAGGCGTACAGAAAAAAATCGGCTTTTTGCCGAACGTCTTCAAAACCCTGGCGCACGCCCCTGTGGTACTTGCGGCCTACCTGCAACAAAGCGCGACGCTGGGCAAAACGTCCCTGAGCGCGACGGAAAAAGAAGCCATCTTTTTGGCCACCTCGCAAGTCAACGGCTGCGATTACTGCCTGGCGGCGCACACGCTGTTTGCCGGTAAAGCCGGGCTGTCCGCACAAGACATCGTCAGCGCCCGACACGGCCAGTTGAATGCCTACGCCACCCTCGCCCAACAAATTACCGAAAGCCGTGGCCATCTGAGCCTCGAACAGCTCGACGCCGCACGGGCGGCCGGCATCACCGACGCCAAGATCGTTGAGGTGGTGGGCCACATCGCAGCACAAACCTTGACCAACTACCTCAACAACCTCGCCCTCACCGAGATCGACTTTCCCGCCATCTATGCATAAGCGCGGCCACTAAATTCAGGAGTATCGACGATGAACAGCGTGACGATCTATACCACCGACACCTGCCCCTATTGCCGCAACGCCAAGGCGCTGTTGGCCAATAAAGGCATCGCGGCCGAGGAAATAAACGTCCAGTCCAGCCCCGGCAAATTCGAGGAGATGCTCAGCCGCAGCGGTCGACGCAGCGTGCCGCAGATTTTCATCGGCGACACCCATGTCGGCGGCTTCGATGACCTGGCCAAGCTGGATCGTCAGGGCGGTTTGCTGTCGATGCTGGCCTGAAACACGCTGCCCGCGCACGACCAGGAAGACGGGTCGTGCCGGGTATTCTCTAAATTCTTTATAGGTTGTACGATGACCGACGAGTCACCTTCCCACAACAATAAGGAAACACCTATGAAGAACGTCAAACTGCTGGCCGGTTTTCTCTGCCTCTTCAGTGGCTACGTCGCCGCCGCCCCGGCACCGGGCGAGAAAGAGGTCGCCAGCGCCGTCGACCATCTGACCCAAGCCATGCTGCACAAGAACATTCCCGAACTTAAAACCCTGACCGCCGAGAACCTGACCTACGGGCATTCCAGCGGCAAGGTTCAGGACAAGAGCGAATTCATCGCCGATATCGAAACCGGCAAAAGCGCGTTCAAAACCCTGGAAATGCAAAACCAGACCATCAACGTCTCCGGCGATGTGGCGCTGGTGCGCAATCATTTCTCGGCCCAGGCCCTCAAGGGCACTGAAGTGATCCCGACCGAAATCGAGAACTTCCAGATCTGGCAGAAGAAGGGTGGGAAATGGCTGCTGGTCGGCCGCCAGGCTTTCCACATCTAGCTTTCCATATATAAAAAATCCCGCCCAAGGTCACTTGAGCGGGATTTTTCATTTGGGCGCTATTAAGCCACCGGAATCATCGGGTCCGCTGCGGCCAATGCGACGGCACGATCAGCTGCCGGGGGGTAGATCCACACGGTGTTGATCTGCGTCTTCAGGTTTTTGCCTTCCTGCTTGACCAGTTTGATTTGACGGTCCCAACCCTCGGTATAGACCGCGCCCCAGGCGCCCAGGTCCAGGCACGTCACGTACTTGGGCTGGCTGTACGGCGTCGGGTCCACGCCCAGCATCTGCGCCGCCACGTTGTTACCGGCGTGACGCCCCAGCGAGATGGCGTGCTGGCAGGTCATCATCGCGAAGTTGCCGATGTCGTCGCAGGCCGCGTAAGCCACATCACCTGTGGCAAAGATGTCGTCCTGGCCGATGACTTTCAGATGGCTGTCCACGTGCAAACGGCCTTGGCCATCACGCTCGGCAGGGATTTGCTCGGTCAGCGAGCTGGCGCGCACACCGGTGGTCCAGATCACGGTCTGGGTCTCGATGCGCTGGCCGTCGGCCAGGGTCACACCGTTTGCATCGACCGCCGCCACCGACGACTTCACGCGCCATTTCACTCCCAGTTCAGCGCTCGCCTCGGCAATCGACTGGCTGATTTCGGCTCCCATTGAAGCCCCGACCTTCTCGCCACGGTCGATGATGATCACTTCAATGTCGGCGCCCTCACCGAGAATTGCCCGCAGACGCGCCGGCATTTCAGTCGCCGTTTCAATCCCGGTGAAACCGCCGCCAGCGACGACCACGGTGTTGCGGGCTTTGCTTTCTGGCTGGTTGGCCAGGGATTTGAGGTGGTTTTCCAGACGCACGGCGTGTTCGATCTGGTCCACATCAAAGGCATGCTCGGACACACCCGGGGTGTTCGCCTGGGCCAGACGGCTGCCGGTCGCCAGAACGAGTTTGTCGTAGCTGAGGCTCTGGGTGGTGCCTGAAGCATCGGTGTAACCGACACTTTTCTGCTCCACGTCGATGGTCTCTGCGGCCCCCTTGATGAACTTCACACCGACTGCATCGAACAGCTCACCGAGCGGTGCAGCCAGTTGATGAGCATTCGGTTCGTAAAAGCGCGGACGCACGCGCAGCTCGGCCTGAGGCGCCAGTACCGTGACCTCTACCCCGTTGTGATCATGCAGGTCGAACAGGCGTGTAGCGCTCAACGCCGTCCACATGCCGCCGAAACCTGCGCCGATGACCAGAATGTGCTGTTTCATGGTTTTAACTCCGAGGATGACCAAAGACTGAACTCGTTGCCGAGCGGACAACGGCGACTATAGTTATCCGAGTTACAGTGTGCAACGTTCTTTTTTCCATGGTTGCCATCATTCACTTCGATACCTCGACAATCCCGCCAACAGCTTTTATCTATAAGCAACACGGGGCAGATAGCGACAAACATGGATTGTTGCCCGCCTCACCATCGGCTGATAACATTGGCGACTCATTCAGTCGGAGATCCCGATGTCTCTTTACAGTGCGGGCGTTGAATACGGCATTCATTGCCTGATTTTTCTGGTAGGCGATTACGGCGACAGCCGTGAGGCAAGCGTGCGCGACCTCGCCGAACTGCAAGGCGTGCCGCTGGATTACCTGGCCAAGATCTTCACTCGCCTGGCCAAGGCCAAACTGGTGGTGGCCACCGAAGGCGTGCGCGGCGGGTTCAAACTGGCGCGGCCGGCGGACGAAATCAGCGTGCTGGATATCGTCAACGCCATCGATGGCAAGAAACTGATCTTCGATTGCCGCGAGATTCGCGGGCGTTGCGCCTTGTTCGACGGCGCCCCGCCAGCGTGGGCCCTCGACGGTCCTTGCTCGGTACATGCCGTGATGATGACCGCGCAAAAACGCATGGAAGAAGCGCTCGCCCAGCAGACCATTCTCGACCTCGCCAGAAGAGTCGGGCGCAAGGCCCCGGCCGAATTCGGTGAGCAGTTGAACACCTGGATGAGTGATCGACGGGAAAAGAAAACCGCCAGCAGTGTGGCGGTTGAGGATGCGCAGATCATCCCGACGACTGATCTCTCGGACTGACGATTCAGCTATGGGCAAAGCGGATTGGCGCGCTCTATGATTAGGGCCCATGACGACCCCTGTTTCGATCCGCTCCCCCTGCCCGCCCGGCGCCTGCACCTGCGGGCGTGACCCGCTGCTGGAAACACCGGGTGCGGACGTGCGCATCCTGTTTCTGACCCGCCCGGAAGAAAAGCGCCTGCTCGACCGCCTGGAAAACCTCCAGAGCCTGGCCGACCTCGAACGCCTGCAACAGCGGATGTTCGAGCAACTGGGCATCCGCGTCGAGATTGCCCCAGGTTTCAACGAAGTGCGGACCATGCGCGGCATCGGCATCACCCTCGGCGAGCAGCCGGGGCTGTGCCGCAAGACCCGCCAGTCAATCCCCGCTGCCATTCGCCGTGGCCTTGAGAAGCGCCCGGAAATCGCCTACGACATCCTCAACGCCAACGACTTGTTGCGGGACGCCTGACTGTCGCGGCGCAATTCAGGAATCCAATGACCGAGCAACGCCGATCACGGGGGTGTCACCACGGTGTAATACACCCCGTTGGCGCCATAGGCGGGTTGCAACCAGGCATTGCCGCATTGGTAATACGTGTTCTGGGAAAAAGTCTGCAAATGACATCCGGGAGGCAGGCTGGCATAGGTCTGGCCCAAGGGCATCGTCGGCGGTCCTGAAGCAACCATCCCGGCGTTATAGCCAGCGCTAAAATCGTCGGCGTCGGCATTCTCGTCGACCACCGTCCCCGCCGCCTCACCCACCGCCACGCCCGTCGCAACGGCGGCTGCCGGATTGACTCCGCCGCCGCAGTAATAACAGCCGCTGCTGGCAATCACAGCGGCGGGCGGATGGTAGTAGGCCGTCCCGTAAGGAACGGACTGGTAAGCGCCCCCGCCATAAGCGGGTCCCCGGTAGGCTGTCGTGCCATAACCATCCGCGTGGTAGCCAGCAGCGGCGGCGCCATTTTCACCTTGTGCATGCCAGGCCCCCTCCCCGCCGGACGCTGTTCCACCTTCGGCCCCCGTGCCTGACCAGGCCCCTTCGCCACCGGACGCCGAACCGCCGCGATAGCCTGAACCACTCCAACTGCCGTCACCGCCGGACACCGAGCCGCCGCGATCGGTTTCTCCACTCCAACTGCCATCACCGCCCGAAGCCGAGCCGAATTCGCCGGAACGACTCCATGAACCCCCTCCGCCGTATCCCCCTCCAAAGCGACCGGCGTGCGACCAGGCTGCCGCCTCGTTACACACCAGCGCGGCGACTAGCAACCCCGCGAACTTCAAGGTAGATCTGTTCATGATTCACCCTCCTCGTTCAGGGTTTTGTGACCGGTTCTTTAACGCCTTGTGGGGCACGAAGGCTGGGTGGCGGGGCAAACTTGATACGGTGCGCCGATTCGATCTGGTCGGGCTTGAAGAACGTCGCAGGCATCGCCGAACTGAGCTTCCAGTCACTGAAATCGACCTGATGCCGGGATCGGCTCGGGTCATCGAGAAACTCTGCCCGCAACCGGCGCGGGAGCTTGTCCTCGGTACCGATCCAGGCTTGGACGAACACCGTGTCGCTGGTGTAGGCAATCACATCGGTGGTGGTATCGCCGACCACCGTGGACTGGCCGACGTAAAACGCCACACGCATGTCCCTGGACAAGTCTTTATACGGATCAGCGACGATCACGTCGGTAAACGGAAAATAGATGGCGGCGCGCTTATACGCAGCCTCCAGCGTTGCATCGATGGTCGGCGGCGCATCGACTTGTGCAAGCAGGTTGTCTTTTCGCTCATAGGCATAGGCTTGCTTGCCGTCGTAATAAAACTCGGTGGCCGGACCGTCGCCCGAAGTCAAGACACGCAGGCGATCCGGGCGCTGTTCATTGACCAGCGCCACCGTGCTGTAGGCCAGGGCCGGCCCCAGCCGGCTGGGCTTTTCGTAGGTGGTCACGGCTTTGAAACTCAGGCCCTGAGTGCTGGTCAGCCGGGCGCTCATGGCCTTGAGAACATCCAGCGCTTTGGGCTCCAACTGCGCCGTCGGCGCATCGACGGCGGGTGTCTGGCCGGCATACAACGGGGTCGTGAACGCCGCGATGACAACGCTGATCGAGAGCCAGCGAACAGGCTGTTGGCGGGTGGGCATCGGATGTTCTCCGCAGAGAGAGGTCAGGCGTTGAACGCCTGGTGACGGAGGTGACGTCGCCTATCAGCAAAGCCCAGTTTTATGGCATCCGCCATTCCATCGAAAAAATAGCGGGCCGAAACGAACGTAAACAATCAGCGAAGAAAGCAAATGCTGGATATTTGGCAATTGCTACCTACGCTCTCCGCAGAGGTTTCTGGATTTCGAGAGCCGGTGGGCGCTGGCCGGCTGTGTCACGACCGAACATTGGGCTTCATCGATGGAGCACGCACCCCCATGAATCTGTCCCGCAACCTGCTCCTTTGCACCGCATTGGCCGGGCTCCTGCTCGGCGGCTGCACCTCGAAAGTCACCGAGACGACGCAGTACTCCGGCTACCTGTCGAACTACAACAACCTGCAGGAAGTGGAGACGCCCAGCGGTGGAACGGCGATGCGCTGGGTGAGCCCGTCGTGGAACCCGAATGCGTACGACACCATCGCGTTCAGGACGCTGGAGTTTTATCCCGCGCCGAAACCCAATGAGCAGGTCAATCAGCAAACACTGACCGACTTGCAGAACTACATGTCCAGCAAGGCCAAAAGCGTGCTGGGCCAAAAGTACCGCAGAGCGTCCAGCGCGGCCGCCGCACCGGCCGGGTCGCATCCGCTGATCCTGCGTGCGGCAATCACGGGCGTCAGCACTTCGAACGAAGGCATGAAGTGGTACGAGGTGATGCCGATCGCGGCCGTTATCGGCGCGACACAGGCCGCCACCGGCCACCGGGATCAAGACACCAACCTGTTCATCGAAGCCGAGTTCATTGACGCCAGAACCAATCAGACCATGGTCAAAGTGGTGCGCAAGGTATTCGGTAGCCAACTGGAAAACGAGAGCCAGAAAATCACCGCCAAGGACTTTAAAGACGCGATCGACAAACTGAATGCCGATCTGCGGGCGTTCATTAGCAGTTGAGTCCTGTTCCAAACCACTCCTGATAACGAGGATCGAAGCATGAAAACTGTCCTGTCCTGGATGACTGTCACGTTAGCGATGGTGTTGATCAGTGCCTGTGCCGCTGTGGGATCAAGCGGTGGTGGTGCCGGTGAGATGGAGATTCGCTCAGGAAAGATCGAGCAGATAACCCTCACACAGATGCAGACCAATCACGACAGCGGTGTTGGCGCTGTGCTCGGTGGCCTGGGCGGGCTGGGCATCGGCAGCCTGATCGGGCGTGGCACCGGTCGCGATGTCGCCATGGTTGCCGGCGCGCTCGCCGGTGCGGTTGGCGGTAACTACGCCGAGAAGAAAAAGTACGATCAACCGGTAGAGGCGCAGCAGATCATCGTGCGCGTCAAAAGTGGCGTGCTGGTATCGGTGACCCAGCCGATCAATCCCGCCCTGGGTAAAGGCATGAACGTTTACATCGAAGGCTCAGGCAATGATGCCCGGGTGGTGCCGCAAGGCAGTTAACCTTCCCGGCTGAACTCGAACAGGCTGGTGCCCAAGGTGCAATGTGATGACGCACATCAACTCATTGCCGAATAAAACGCATTGGTGTGCCGGCCTGGCCTGTTTTCGCATGTCCGTTTCTGGATATTTCACGATCCTTACCTACGCTGTTCGCGGGGGATCCAATATTTCAGTGAGGCCGGGGGGCTTCTCTCCGAGTGCTAACGTCCTGCACAGGAACTCGACATGAACCGGAAAAAATTATCCTCCGTACTCGCCGTGCCTCTACTGTTGTCTGCGATGTCTATTGCCGGCATGTCTCACGCCGCCGATAAGCCTCCCAACATTCTGGTGATCATGGGCGACGACATCGGCTGGTCCAACATCGGCGTCTACAACCAAGGGATGATGGCCGGTCGTACACCCAATCTCGACCAGCTCGCCAATGAGGGCATGCGCTTTACCGATTATTACGCCGAGGCCAGTTGCACGGCCGGGCGCGCCAACTTCATCACCGGTGAACTGCCGATCCGTACCGGCATGACCACCGTCGGCCAGGCCGGTTCGCCCATCGGTATTCCCGCCGAAGCCGTGACCATTGCTACCACCCTGAAAGCCATGGGTTATGCCACCGGCCAGTTCGGCAAGAACCACCTGGGCGACTTGAACGAATTCCTGCCGACCGTCCACGGCTTCGACGAGTTCTTCGGTTACCTCTATCACCTCGACGCCATGGAAGACCCGGCGCACCCCAACTATCCGCAGGAGCTGCTGGACAAGGTCGGACCACGCAACATGGTCCACAGTTGGGCCACCACCACCGATGACCCCACCGTGATGCCGCGCTGGGGCAAGGTCGGCAAACAGAAAATCGAAGACGCCGGCACGTTGTATCCGGAGCGGATGAAAACCGTCGACGAAGAAATTCGTGACAAGACCTTCAGCTTCATCGACAAGGCCAAGCAGGACAACAAACCGTTTTTCGTCTGGTTGAACCCGACCCGCATGCACATCGTTACCCACCTTTCCGACAAGTACGAAGGCATGCGCAATGCAGAAAACGGCTGGTCGGAACAGGAAGCCGGCATGGCTCAGCTCGATGACGTCGTCGGCGATGTCATGGCCAAGCTGAAAAAAGACGGGCTGGATGACAACACCATCGTGGTCTTCACCACGGACAATGGTGCGGAAAACTTCACCTGGCCGGACGGTGGCACCACCCCGTTTGCGATGGGTAAAGGCACGGTGATGGAAGGCGGTTTCCGGGTACCGGCCATTATCCGCTGGCCGGGCAAAGTGCCGGCCAACCAGGTCGCCAACGGCATCATCTCGGGCATGGACTGGTTCCCGACCCTGGTCGCGGCGGCGGGCAACCCGAACATCACCGCAGAACTGCTCAAGGGCAAACAACTGGGCGATACCACCTACAAGGTGCACCTCGACGGTTACGACCAGACGCCGATGATTACCGGCAAAGGTCCGTCCAACCGGCATGAAATCTTCTACTTTGGAGAGAGCACCCTCGGTGCAGTGCGCATTGATGACTACAAATATCGTTTCATTGACCAGCCGAGTGCATGGCTGGGAGCAAAAGTGGCGGTGGACGTGCCCTACCTGACCAACCTGCGACTCGACCCGTTTGAGCGCATGGGGTGGGCGAACAATGGGGCTGCGCAAGGTTCGACGCAATACTTTGACTGGTTCAAGTTCCAGTTCTGGCGTTTTGTGTTTGTCCAGCAACAGGTGGCCAAACTGGCTGAGACCGCCATCGAGTTCCCGCCGATGCAAAAAGGCGCGAGCTTCAACCTCGACTCGGTCAAAGCCAAGATCGAAGCGGCCCGGGCAGCCATGGGCAAGTAAGCAGCCGAATCCAAGGGTGGCTGGCGTCAGCTACCCTTGTTCGAAGGGAATAATGCTGGGGGAAATCCATGACAACAAGAACAGTTGCTTTACCCACTTTCACCCTCCTTGCGCTGTGCTGCCAGCAAGCCTGGGCCGGGGGCATCATGCTCTACGAAATCGGCACGGATAACACCGGCCTGGCCAACGCCGGCGCCGCCGCCCGCGCTCAAGGCCCCTCGACCATCGCCAGTAACCCGGCCGGCATGAGTTACTTGCCGGGCACGCAGATCACGGGCGGTTTGCAAGTGCTTTACGGTGACCTGTCCTTCGATCGAGATTCCGGCACCAATACCCCCGGCAGCGGCAGTGGCAATGCCCTCGACCCGATTCCTGGCGGCAGCTTCTTTATCACCCATGAACTCGACGATCACTGGAGCGTCGGTTTCGGCCAGTACGGCGATTTCGGTCTGGCGGTCAATTACGACAACGACTGGTCCGGCCGCTACTTCGCGCAAAACTCCAGCCTGCTGGGTTTGTCCCTGGTGCCCAGCGTGGCGTATCGCTTCAACGAGCAATGGTCGGTCGGTGTGGGCGTCAAGGCCATGTACGGCATGTTGCAGGCGGACACCGCCATCGACCGCTCCCCCTTGGGTCTCACCGACCGCGCGGACGGCCAGTACAAATACAAGGACGGCACCTGGGGCTACGGCGCTAACGTGGGGGTGATCTATGCCCCACAAGCCGGCACGCGCATTGGCCTGACCTACACCAGCAAGGTAGACCTGGATTTCGAAGACCGACTGGATGTGAAAGGCGATGGTCGTTTGCTGGATCGCATCAACAACACCAATACCAAACTCGACATAACGGTGCCGCAAACTGTCACCTTGAGCCTGTATCAACAACTGGATCGGCAATGGGCCTTGCTGGCCTCGGCCAACTGGCAGGACTGGTCGGAGTTCGGTGACATCGGCGTACAGGTCGACACCACGGCAGCGGGGGCGCAATCAAAAACGGTCGATGCCGGCTTCAAGGACACCTGGCACCTCTCCCTTGGCGCGCAATACCAGGCCACCGAACAATGGTTGTGGAACGTCGGCGTGGCGTACGACAGCAGTGCCGTTTCCGACAGCAATCGCAGCGTCATCGTGCCAATGAACGAAAGCTGGCGCATTGCGACAGGAGCCACCTATGCTCTTAACAAAGACACCGACGTCAATGTCAGTTGGGCCATGGTCTGGCTGGGTGACATGCCCGTCGAGCAGACCAAAACCGTTTCGGGCAATCGAATTTCCGGTCAATTCGACAACGCCTGGATACAAGCGCTGACCGGGAACATGACTTGGCGTTTTTGATGTGTAGTTAATGAAAAAAAAATGACTCAAACCATGGAGTAAACACCACTATGAATCTGTCCCGAAACCTGTTCATCGGTGCTGCACTGACCGGCGTGTTGCTAAGCGGTTGTACTTCAAAAGTCACAGAGAAGGAGCAGTACTCCGGCTACCTGTCCAGTTACAACAACCTGAAAGAAGTCGAAACACCAAGCGGTGGCACGGCGATGCGCTGGGTGAGCCCGTCGTGGAATCCGAATGCGTATGACACCGTGGCGTTCAACAAGCTGGAACTCTATCCGGCGCCGAAACCCAATGAACGGGTGAATCAGCAGACGCTGACCGACATCCAGAACTACATGACCAGCAAGGCCAAAGCCACGCTGGGCACTAAATACCGGATTGTGAGCAACTCGACGTCGGCACCGGCCGGTTCCAGGACCTTGATCCTGCGTGCAGCCATCACCGGGGTCAGCGCCTCGAACGAAGGCATGAAGTGGTATGAAGTCGTTCCAATCGCTGCCGTCGTCGGCGCGACACAGGCGGCGACCGGTCACCGTGACCAGGACACCGAGCTGTACATCGAGGCTGAGTTTGTCGACGCCAATACCAATCAGACCGTAGGCCGGGTTGTGCGCAAGGTCTTTGGCACCACACTGGAAAACGAAAGCCAGAAAGTCACTGCCAAGGATTTCAAAGTGGCCATCGACAAGCTGAACTCCGACTTGTGGGCGTTCATCAATAAAAAATAACCGTTTATCAAGCAACAAAGAGAAACGACCAGCGCCCCATTAAAGGGGCGCTGGCATTTCAAACGCCGATTATTTTTTCATCCCCACCCGCCGTCGCATCTCGGCCGTAATCGTCTGCCGGGTTTTCCTGAGGTCCGCCCATGGCTCATCGCCCACTTCGGCCAGGCGCTCATGCACGTTGTGCACGTTCCACTGATTGCCGCCCTTGAGTTCAGCCACCTCCTCGCGAAAGATCGGCACCGACACCGGCAACCCTTCACGGGTGCGCGCTGCGTAAGCGCAAATGGTGGTGGCGCCCAGACCGTTGCGCAGGTAATCGATGAAGATCCGCCCTACCCGGTTCTTCGGTCCCGACACCGCGGAAAACCGTTCCGGCAAGAGCTTGGCCATGTGGCTGACTATCGCATGGCTGAAGTCCTTCACCTCGTCCCAACCGAGCTTGCGGGTCAGCGGCACCACCAGGTGGATACCCTTGCCGCCGCTGGTTTTGAGAAACGCTTTCAATCCCAGCTCATCGAGCACCGACAACGTTAGCTGTGTCGCCTCGACCATGCTTTTCCACGGCAGCGCCGGGTCCGGGTCGAGGTCGAGCACGAAGCGGTCGGGCCGGTCGAGGTTGTCCGCAGTGGCATTCCAGGTGTGCAGTTCCACGGTGCTCATCTGCACGGCGCCGATCAGCGCTTCGACGTTGTTGATGATCATCACCGGTTGGCCGGTGAGTTCCTTGTCCAGCGTGGTGATGCCCGGAATGGCCAGGCGCTCGGCGTTTTTCTGGAAAAACAGTTCACCACCGATACCGTCCGGCGCACGCACCAGTGCCACGGGACGGTCCTTGAGCTCGGGCAAAATCCATTCGGCGACACTGGCGTAATACTCAGCCAATTGCACCTTGGTGGTGCCGCTGGAGGCGTCGATTACCCGGTCAGGATGAGTGATACGCACCTTACCCGCGCCCAGGCCGATCTGCGACGGCGCGGGTGAATCGGTTTTCTTTTTCGCTGCCGGGGCGGTTTTTTTCTCTGGGATCTTCACCACGTTCGGGCGCTCCTCAGTGATGCTCTCAGCGGGTTTGTCATCGCGCAGGCCATGGAACACTGCATGACGCACCGAGCCTTCCTTGGTCATCTCGGCGAAGGCCACTTCCGCCAACAGAGTGGGTTTGAGCCAGTGCACACCCTTGGCCTCGAAACCGGTCGGTGGATTGACCACCGACGATTTCTTCGCCAGCAACGGTTTCAGCTGCGCGTAGATGCGTTTGAGGGTCGTCTCGTTGAACCCGGTGCCGACCTTGCCAGCGTAACGCAACTTGCCGCTGTCACGGTCATGCAAGCCGAGCAGCAATGCACCGAATGCGTTGCGCGAACCTTTCGGGTCGGTGTAGCCGACCACCACGAATTCCTGGCGGTGTTTGCACTTTAGCTTGATCCAGTCGCTGCTGCGCCGGGACACGTAAGGCGAACCCAGTCGTTTGCCGATCAGCCCTTCCATCTGCATCTGGCAGGCGCTGTTAAGCAAGGCTTCCGGCGCTTCGCCAAACGAATCCGAGAAGCGCAGCAAAGGGTCGTGATTGGCGTTGAGCACAGTCGCCAGCGCCACCCGGCGTTCTTCGACCGGCACCTCGCGCAGGTCCACGCCGTTGAGGTAAGGCAGGTCGAACAGGTAGTACAGGATGTTGGCGCTGGCACCGGCGTCGAAGGCATTTTGCAGCGCCTGAAAGTCCGGCACGCCCTGCTCGTTGGCCACCACCATTTCACCGTCGAGCCAGGCCGATTCGAGGCCCAGCGCCGCTAACGCTTCGGCTTGTTTGGGCAATTTGTGGGTCCAGTCGTGACCGTTGCGGGTGAACAGTTTGACCTCGTCGTGATTGATGCGGGCCATGATCCGGTAGCCGTCAAACTTGATTTCATAACTCCACTCGCCGTCCGGGGCCTTCTCCACTAGCGTGGCCAGTTCGGGTTTGAGCTGGTCGGGCAGTTGGGCTTTGCGGGCGCCGGTGAGCGGCGCCGATTTTACTTTGGGTACAGCCTTGCGCGCGGGTTGCTTGACGGCTTTGGGTTTAGCCGCTGACCTGGATTTTTTGGCGACGATGGTCCGGTCACTCAGCACGCTGTCGGGCTCGGCCGCGACCACGTCGTAATCACTCTCGGGTTTGGCCGCGCTGTCCTGGTGTTTGATCAAAAACCACTGCTCCTGCTTGCCCGGCATGTGCGTGCGCACCAGGTTCCAGAGCCCGCCGAGCTTCTCGCCTTGCAGCTCGAACTTGAGCTTGCCCTTGGCGTAGGCCTTGGCCGGATCCTCCTGCGGGATCCACACGCCACGGTCCCAGACGATCACATCACCAGCCCCGTAATGGCCTTCCGGGATGCTGCCCTCGAAGGTCGCGTAGTCCAGCGGATGGTCTTCGACGTGGACCGCCAGGCGCTTGACCTTGGGGTCGAGCGACGGGCCTTTGGGCACCGCCCAGCTTTTCAGGGCGCCATCGAGTTCCAGGCGAAAGTCGTAATGCAGGTGTGAGGCGTCATGCTTCTGAATGCAGAATTGCAGCGCGTGATCTTTCGCGGCTTTTTTACCCCGGCGTTGGTTCGCGGCGGGCTCAGAGGTCGCCGAAAAATCGCGCATGCGGTTGTAGTCGTCGAGGTTCTTGTTCATGGCGCACCTGCTGCTGACTCAACAATCCCTCCGATACCGGGGCCGGCTCGCGTAACGGTCAGCGCCACCACCGCAATCCGCTCCACCCGTTGATAGCCCGGGGTCAGCAACTCTTCACCGAACACGTCGGGATCGAGCTCGCGGTAGGTCCAGCCGAACATCGGCGACTCAAGGCGCGGGGTCAGCGCTTGCAGGAAAGGATCGTGGCCATCGATCATCGCCACCCCGGTGTACAACACCAGCGAACCACCGGGTGCCAATCGATTCAAGGCTTGCTCGACAATGCGCAGCGACAGTTGCGCACCGAACGCCCCGCCGCCATGTCGGTAGGCGCGCTCGGCCGGGTCGGCCATGTAGGGCGGGTTGGCGACGATCAAGTCGAACTGACCGTCGACGTCTTGCAGCACATCGCTGGTCTCGACGCTGACATTGGCCACTTCGGCGAGCGCGGCATTGATCGTGGTCAGGCGCAGCGCCGCCGGGTTGATGTCCACGGCCAGCACTTCGGCTTCCCGGCGTGCGCGGGCAATCACAATCGCGCCGACCCCGGCACCACAGCCGATGTCCACGGCGCGCCGGATCGGGGCGACATTCTGTTGCAGATGGGCATGGATCAGTTGCGCAAACCGGTAAGTGTCTGGTCCGAAGAACACTGCGTCCGCCGCGTCGGTGGGAAAGGCGGAGTGCACAAACAGCAGGTCATCCAGGCTCGACCAGCGCACCCGGCTTTTCAGGTGACCGTTGCCTTCCTCGAGCACGCCAGCCCGTTGCAATTGAAGCTGCTCATCCGCCGACAACAAACCGGGCTCGAACGGCCGCGACCAACCGAACACATCGCGCAGGGTCTGGGCCTGTCGCCCGAAGGCACGATCAAGCACGCGCTGATGCGTCAGCGGTGTCGGTGTGATGAATCGATAGCCGTCAGCCTGCAAGCGGCGTCCCAGTTGCAGTAACGCCAGGTTGGCAGCGCTCAGGTGTTCTTCCTGATTCATGTAAGGCTCCTTAGCGAAGGCTGGACTTGAGCTCGATAAAACGACGCGTGGCCAGCAGACCGGCGGGATGCGCGTGGCGCTGCGCCGACAGCCACGGGATCAGCACTTGCATCTGTTCGGCAGCGGGTCGTCCTCCCAGCGCGGACTGCAGGCTCTGGACATCCGGATCGCTGGCCGGCAATTGCGGTTCGATGTCGTCGTGTTGGCTGCGGCGATAGGCCGGTGGTGGGCACTCGGGTGTCCAGTCGCCGGCAATCCAGTCGTGCAGCAGCTGTTTTTCATAAGGGCTGAACACCCCGAACATGGCCGCGCCGTCACCCTCGATCAACTGCCAGAAACGGCTGGCTTGTGGGTCCTGGTGACGCTTGATCCAGCCCTTGTTTTCCAGGGCGGTGAGGAAACCGGGCAACTGCTCGGGCGCCGATAACCACTGGTTGACGGTCTTGCCTTCAAATCGGCAGTAGTCGGAATGCATGTGCTGGCCGAACGGGCGTTTGCGCTCCAGCATGTTCAGCACTTCGCGGTAGAGGTCGAACGATTCGATGATCGCCCGACTGCCCTGCCCGAGATCATTCAGCCGATAGCCCAGCGCGACCCGCCGCAAAAACTCGTCACGATCACCTTCCAGCGGCATCAGTTGCGATACTGCCTGCACGGCTTTGTGCGCGTGGCCGGTGCTGGCGTTGTCGATGGTCACGTGGAGCGTGAAGTAATACGGATCGATGCCGAGCTCGGCGAGTTCATAGGCGCTGATCAGCAGGTGCAGCGGCAGTTGTTCATAGCCCAGGTTATAGCCGATCACCTCGGGCAGGCATTCGTCGGCGCACTCACCCAACGCCAGCTGAATCGCGCCTTGCAGGTAATACTCGTCGGCAATGACGCCGCTGTTCTGCAAACCCAGATCGGCCAATAGCCTGTGATAAATCACCACATGGTTCTGCGCCGGGTTGCCGTCGCCCAACTCTTCCAGATAGGTACAAATCAGTCCGTCGAAACGCGGATCGCGCCAGTGTTGCAGCAACCCGGACAGCCAGGCGCCGTCGACCAGTTTGGTGGGGGCAACCGCTTGCAGGAAAAACAGGGCGTGAGCCTTGTTGCTGAAGAACTGCCGCCCGCCTCCGGCTTTGCGGGCTTTCAGGTACTCGGCGTATTGGCGGGCCACTTCGGCAAAGTGTTGTTCGACGAAGCCTTGCAGGGCCGACAGGTCTTGCGGCATGTCCTGCGCAAGGTGCTCTGCATGCTGGAGTTGTGCGTGCAGAAATGTGCGCGCAAGAGGCTGGGCATTATCGCTCAGCAGCAACTGCTCGTAGGTTTGCTTCAGGCTGCCAACGGCAGTCATTGCCTGCGCATGGGCAGGCCGGGAGTGGAGTCGTGTCAGGGCAGTCATGGGCGCATCTCTCGGTCTATGGCCAGTGGCAGGACGTTCAGCAACACGTCTCTACATCAGCAGAGCGACGACGCCGGAAAAAAATTCAATCGGCGTTGAAATTGCCCGGACAGACGGGCTTGTGGCGCAGCTCCGACGATCATGTCAGTGAATATACTCAGCAGGTGCGGGTTCATTCTTCGGAGAGCAATCATGCGAACGGTTCATGTCATCGAGTCGGCAACATCGCCGGCTGCGGTGAATGTCGTCGGCGAGAAAATCACGATTCTGGCCGGCGGTGATCTGAGCAAACCCTTTGAAATGCACATTCAGGAAGGTGTGCAAGGGGGCGGCCCGCCACCGCACTTTCATCCGTGGGATGAGGCGTTTTATGTGGTCGACGGGCAGGTTGAAGTGACGGTGGCGGGCGTGTCCAATACGGTTTCGGCCGGGGGGTATGTGCACATTCCCGGAGGGGCGATCCATGCTTACAAGAACATCAGCGCGACGGCGAAGATGATTGGTGTGGTGTCGGATCCGCGAGGTGGGCAGTTTTTTGCGGCGGTGGATCGGCTCAAGGTGCCTGAAGACCTGCCCCGGATACTTGAGATTGCCGAGTCGTATGGCGTGAGGTTTTTGGTCGGTTGACCGCGTTATCGTTCTTCGCGAGCAGGCTCACGCCTACATTTGACCGCGTTCTATCTGAAGTACGCGGTCAAATGTAGGCGTGAGCCTGCTCGCGAAAGCAATCTCATGAACAGCACAGCTTTTGTGCTCCCGTGTCAGGCAGCACCACCCCTGGCCTGCTGCTCCAGATGCACCTGCAATTGCGGATCTATCTTCAGCGCCCCGGCCAGCTCATCCAGATAATTACGCTCAGCCTCGCCCTGGTCATTCACCAGCATCACACTCGCCAGGTACATCTCCGCCGCAATCGCCGGATCAGTCGCCGACACCGCCACTTCGTTGGCATCCAGCGGCCGGGCGACCTCCTCATCCAGCCATTGCTGAAGGTCCGGGTCATCGGTGTGTTTGCCGATTTCAGCGCTGATCATCCCCTTCTCGGCGTCATCAATCCGGCCATCGGCCTTCGCCGCTGCAATCAATGCGCGCAGCACCGCATGGCTGTGATCTTCGACTTCCGGGCCGGACAACAGATCCACCGTGCGCGGTGCCTGTTGCGGGGCCGAGGCCTGACTGCGCTGCCAGGCCTGATACGCCTGAAAAGCCATCATCCCCAGCGACGCCAGCGCTGCATAGTTAGTGCCGCCACCGGAGCGAGTCTGGGTCGAGCCGCCCATCGGTGAACCGCCGCCGAGCAAACCACCGAGCAAGCCGCCCAGGCCGCCACCGCCAGCACTTGAGCCGGTCCCGCCGCCCATCAGGCCACCCAGCAAGCCGCCGAGGCCGCCGAGCGGGTCTTGCGACGACGCGCCACCGCCGCCCTGCTGCGTCATCGAGCCCTGGCCGGCCCGCAGTAATTGTTCGAGCAAATCGCTGGTGTTCATGACGACGTCCTCATCAAACGAAAGTGACCCAGTCAGGCAACGATAGACCTCGCCTGCCAATGCGCCACCACCGTTGGGCTGACGTCAAACCTGCTCGCCCCAATGAATACGCCGGTTTTTTCCGGGGTATTGGCTAAGATTTACTGACGGTGAACCTTATGCCCGAATTTCCGGTCGATACCTGCACCCCGACCCGGTTTGCCGACACCTCCACCTGAAGGGGTGATAACAGGCTAGCTTCACTTTTTGGAGAACGCCCCCGTGATTTCGACTGTACACATTGCCAGGCTCAAAGCATGGGGCGCCCATGGTTTTACCGCGACCGGCGTAGTAACCGCCTTCCTCGCCACCCTGGCGCTGCTGGAAAACCAACCGACCAATTGCCTGCTGTGGCTGGGCGTTGCACTGATCGTCGACGGGCTGGATGGCGCACTGGCGCGCAAGGTCAATGTGCAGTCGGTGCTGCCCAGTTTCGATGGCTCAATCCTGGACCTGGTGATCGACTACCTGACCTATGTGTTTATTCCGGCGCTGTTCATCTACCGCTACATCCCGCTGCCGGACTACACGCTGCTGCTGACCGTGTCGCTGATTCTGGTGTCGTCGCTGTTCTGTTTCTGCAACGTCAACATGAAGAGCAAAGACAATTACTTCCAGGGCTTCCCGGCCGCGTGGAACGTGGTTGCGCTGTGCCTGTACATCATCGCCCCGTCTCCCTGGATCACCTTGCTTACGGTCATCGGCCTGGCCTTGCTGACCGTGACCCGGATGAAGTTCCTGCACCCGTTTCGCGTGCGCCGCTTTATGCCGATCAACATCGCCGTGACGGCGATCTGGCTGCTGTGCAGTCTGTCCCTGGTGATCAATCATCCGGTGATCAACCCAATGGTGATGGGGCTTTGGTTGCTGATGTCGGCTTACTTTCTGGGGATTTGCATCTGGCGCACGGCACTGGAATGGTTTGACGGCTCGCGTCACTCGTAACCCGCCATGGCCATTCATATCGTTCGCCTCGGCTCACCGCGCACGCCCGATGAAGGCCTGCGCCTGGGCACGGTCCGCCGCCCACCCCGTGGCGTACCGAAGGCCGAGTTTGCCAGCCGGGATTTTTATGACGTGTGGCAGCCGCTGCTGTCGCCCAGTGCGGAATTGGTGGCCGAGGCCAAAGCGGCCACCGACGACAAGGCCTGGGAAGCCTTCAGGCGCAAGTTCAAGGCTGAAATGAACCACCCCGCGCCGAGCCAGTTACTGGACCTGCTGGCCGCCCTCTCCCATCAAACCTCATTGGCCGTTGGTTGTTACTGCGAAGACGAAGCGCACTGCCACCGCTCGGTATTGCGCGAACTGCTGACGGCCCGAGGCGCCAGCCTCTCGTAAATCTCAAAAACACCACAATTTCCTGTAGGAGTGAGTCTGCTCGCGAAAGCGGTCTGTCAGCCACATCAATGTTGACTGTGCCGCCGCCATCGCAAGCAGGCTCACTCCTACTTTTCATCTCAGCCAAATCAGCGTTTTGTGATGACTACTTCAAGGTATTCACTGGGCACCACCAGCGACTTCTCTCCCGCCCGGTTCATCCGGTTCAGCAGCTCGGTCAGGTCTTGCTCGAAGGCCTTGGCCCCCTCGGGCGGTAGCGCCGCGAAGGCTTTGTGGACCGGCCCGTACCAGTTGCGGAAGGTGTCGATGAAGTGCGCCGCCGAGCGATAGCGGAAGTTGAAGGTGCGGCGCGTCACCTGGACCAGGAAGTTGCGTTCATCAAAGTGTGAATGCAGCCAGGCTTCCGTGCCCCAATTGGACGGCGGCTGTGCCCCCGCCGGTGGTGGCAGGTGCCGGCCCAGGGTCTTGAATACCTGCCCGACAAAGCCTTCCGGCGTCCAGTTGGCCAGGCCGATCCGCCCACCCGGGCGGCAGACTCGCGCCAGTTCTGTGGCCGCTTTGGGCTGGTCGGGCGTGAACATCACGCCGAAGGTCGACAGCACAGCATCGAAGCTGGCGTCCTCGAATGGCAACGCTTCGGCGTCGGCTACCTGGAAGGTCACTTCCAGACGTTCTGCCCTGGCCCGGTCCTCTCCACGCTCCAGCAAGGCGGCCACATAGTCCGTCGAGGTGACGTGACAGCCTCGACGTGCCGCGGCGAGTGTCGCGTTGCCGTTGCCGGCGGCCACGTCCAGCACCCGCTCGTCACAGAGCAGGTCGCAGGCTTCGGCAAGCTGCTCGCCGACAATCTGCAAGGTGGTGCCGATAATGGCGTAGTCGCCGCTGGCCCAGGAGGCCATCTGGCGGTTTTTCAGGGCAGTGAGATCAATCGGTGTACTCATGAAGTCTGCTCCGTACGGATAGCAACCGACCGCGGCCTATTCCGCCGTGGTGGGATCGATAATGCTTGCCACTTGGGAAATACGACTGGCCGGGAAACCACTGCGGGTCGCGTGTTCTTTGATGAGCGCTTCGCTGGGGGAGATGTAGACGCAGTAGAGTTTGTCACCGGTGACGTAACTCTGAAGCCACTGCACCTCTGGCAATTCGCGCAACACGTCGCAGGACTTTAGCGCGGCGGCTTTCAAATCACGTTCTGACAGTGTTCCAGCGCCGGGGATCTCGCGTTCTATGATGAACTTAGGCATGGCAACCTCTCATTCTTGTTATTGATGACAGGGTCGGTAGTGGCCCTGTGAGTCAACTATCACCCCGGCGCACGCTCGCGTCCTGCCCGATCGTCGGCCAACCTTGTCCGATCGTCCGGAGGTTGGCTGCCTTCCGGCGACAGGCTCACAATCAATGCGATCCATACACCGGAAAACCTCCATGGACGCTCTGTCCCAAACCTTGCGGGTCGTACGCCTGGTCGGCGCGATTTTCATCAATGCCCGGTTCACCGCGCCCTGGTGCTACCAGTCGCCCAGCGCCGACACGGCGGCGCCATTTCTGGAGCCCGGTGCCGAACGCGTGGTGATTTTCCACCTGATCACCGAGGGCGAGTGTTACGTCGAACTCGGGGATGATCCGCCACTGCTGCTGGCAGCGGGCGATGTGGTGGTGTTCCCGCAAGGTGATGCCCATCGCATGAGTTCCAAACCTGGCCTGCCGCCCGCCAAAGGTGCGCGGCTGGACGTGGTGCTGGCACGGCGTCCACGGCAATTGAGTTATGGCGGAGGTGGCGCAGTCACGCGGTTGGTGTGCGGTTATCTGGCGTGCGATACGCGGCTGGCCGGCATGTTGCTGACCGGGCTGCCGGCGGTGGTTCGGGTCAACGTGCGTGGCTCGCATGCCGGCATGTGGCTGGAGTCTTCCGTGCGTTATGCCCTGGCGGAAGCCCGCTCGCCGAGGCCCGGAGGCGAAGGCGTGCTGGCGAAACTGGCCGAGGTGTTGTTCATCGAAGTGCTGCGCCTGCACATGAACGAACAGGGCGAAGGACGGACCGGTTGGCTGGCCGGGGTCGGTGACCGGATTGTCGGTGCTGCGTTGAACGCACTGCACAACAAACCCTGCCACGCCTGGACGCTGGATGAGCTGGCGCGTACGGCCGGCGCCTCACGATCGGTGTTGGCTGAGCGCTTTCAGCAGTTGGTGGGGAGTTCGCCGATGCAGTACCTGACCCAATGGCGGATGCTGCTGGCGGCCAACCTGTTGCGCAGCAGTAACAGCTCATTGATGCGCATTGCCGAAGAGGTGGGTTACCAGACCGATACCGCGTTCAGCCGGGCCTTCCGTCGTGAGTTCGGCGCACCGCCGGCTGCGTGGCGGCGCAGTCAGGCGCAAAAACCAATGGCCCACGGCGCGGAGCCTGTGAGCCATTGATTTGATCGCTTATGCCGCCGGGGCTTTCGCCTCTTCCAGCAGTTGCTGGATCATCTTCTCCTGCGTCTCGTAGCTGCCTTCGCCGAAGTGGGTGTAACGCACCTGGCCCTTGGCGTCGATCAGGTAGTGAGCGGGCCAGTACTGGTTATCGAAGTTGCGCCAGATCGCGTAGTTGTTGTCGATGGCCACCGGGTACGTGATGCCGAGCTTTTTCACCTGATCCTTGACGTTGTCGATGATGCGCTCGAAACCGTATTCCGGGGTGTGTACACCGATCACCACCAGACCGTCCTTCTCGTATTTCTTCGCCCAGTCCTTCACATACGGCAGCGTGTGCTGGCAGTTGATGCAGTCGAAGGTCCAGAAATCCACCAGCACCACTTTGCCTTTCAGCGATTCGTTGGTCAGGGCCGGCGAGTTGATCCATTCGACGGCGCCGTTCAGCGATGGCATGGCGCCTTGGGCGTTGTCCATCGACGAGTCCGCTTTGACCTTGCTGACGAAGTAGTCGACGACTTTCGGCACGGTTTCCAGCACGCCTTGTTCGAGGCTGCTGACGCCTTCGGACGAGGTGCCGGCGAGCAGGGTTTTGTCAGCGCCGGTGGAAATCACGGCCGCAGCCGCCAGCACCGCAACACCTGCCCCCTTGCGCAGCCAACCGGTGACCGGGATTGACGCTTTCAAGCGATTGACCAGGCCGCGACCGGCGAAGATCAAAGTCCCCAGGGACAGCGCGCTGCCCAGGCCGTAGGCCAGCAGCAACAGACTGGTCTGCGCATTGGCACCTTGCAGCATGGCGCCGGTGAGGATCACACCGAGGATCGGCCCGGCGCACGGTGCCCACAGCAGCCCGGTGGCCACACCGATCATCACCGAACTCAACGGGCCGGACATTTTGCGGGTGTCGGGGTCCAGGCGATTGCCCAGGGCCACGAACGGACGGGCCATCCAGTCACCGATCCGGGCGAAAATCAGCGACAGGGCAAACAGCACCATCACGAACAGGGCGACATGGCGACCGGTGTTGTTGGCTTGCACCACCCACTCACTGCTGACCACGGCCAGGCTGGAGATCAGGGCGAACGTCAGGACCATGCCGCCGAGGGTCAGCAGGATGGAGGAACGGCTACGTTTGACCCCGGCGAACAGGAACGGAACAACCGGCAGGATACAGGGACTGAGCACGGTCAATACGCCGCCCAGGAAAGCGATGAGAAACATGGGATCACCTTGAAATAATGAAGGGCGACACATCACACAATCCCTGTAGGCGTGAGCCTGTTCGCGATAGCGGTGTATCAGTCGGCATCATTGTTGTCTGACACACCGCTATCGCGAGCAGGCTCACTCCCACAAGGGGGCGGTGGGGTTTTCAGGCCGTCTGGTTATCCAGTTGCTGACCCTGCGGAGTCCGGCTGCCGCCGTTCTCGGCAACCATCTGCCCCTGCGGCGTACGGCTAAAACCATCCTCGGCCAGAAAGGCGTTGGAATCCTTGTGCGCCACCGGCGTCAGCTGGAAGCAGGTGGCGCTGCCACAACTGTTCTGTTCAACAGCGGCATTGGCATGGGCGGCGGCGCCGGCGATGGAGAAGGCAATGGCGGTCAGGTAGCGGCTTACGTTGTTCATGGTGTTCTTCCTGTTTCAAAGGGGATGGGCACTGGGTGAGTGCAGCAATCAGTTGTCCGAGTTGCAGTTGTCAGCCACTTTGCGGTAGTCCAGAACCTGGGTTTTGTTCTGCGAATCCAGGTAAGTCAGTTGCGCATCCACCACGCCGCAGACTGGGGTCGCATCCTGTTTCAGCGACACGACCTTCTTGATGTCGAGATGGGTGCCGTAGGTGTAGGTTTTGGCTGTAACGTCTGCTTCGGCACGGGCCGACAAGGTGCAGATGTTCAGGGCAGCAAACAGGCAAGCGGCGTAAATGGCTTTGGTGTTCATGGCGGTTTCCTCAAGGCTTCAATGGGTAGGTTGTTCAATTGAGCCGAGGCGGTGTGGTTTGCCTCGTTGGAACCTATTAGAAGCCCGCGAGGTATCTGCTCTGTGTCGAGAACAGACGCGGATAAATCGGTACGTATCAAAGCCGCCCCCTGATACACAGCGATACAAAACCCCTGAAAAACCGTGTTTTTGCGTCTGCGTGTATCCGCCGCCAAGCCAGATACACTGCAATACAAAGGGTGGCGGGCAAGCGGGCCAAGGCTCGATAGACTGCGCGACATCCCCCATTTACAGAGGCAAGGCCCCCATGGAACACGTCGATCACATTCTCATCGTCGACGATGACCGCGAGATCCGGGAACTGGTAGGCAACTACCTGAAGAAGAACGGCCTGCGCACCACAGTCGTCGCCGACGGCCGCCAAATGCGTGCCTTCCTTGAAACCACGCCGGTGGACCTGATTGTGCTCGACATCATGATGCCCGGCGACGACGGCCTGATGCTCTGCCGCGAATTGCGCGCCGGTAAACACAAGGCCACGCCCGTGTTGATGCTCACCGCGCGCAACGACGAAACCGACCGCATCATCGGCCTGGAAATGGGCGCCGATGATTACCTGGTCAAACCGTTTGCCGCCCGCGAGCTGCTCGCCCGCATCAACGCCGTGCTGCGCCGCACACGCATGTTGCCGCCGAACCTGGTGGTGACCGAAAGCGGCCGGCTGCTGGCCTTCGGTCGCTGGCGCCTGGACACCTCCGCCCGGCACCTGCTGGACGAGGACGGCACCATGGTGGCGCTCAGTGGCGCCGAATACCGACTGCTGCGGGTCTTCCTCGATCACCCGCAACGGGTGCTCAATCGCGATCAATTGTTGAACCTGACCCAGGGCCGCGACGCTGACCTGTTCGACCGTTCCATCGACTTGCTGGTCAGCCGCTTGCGCCAGCGCTTGCTGGACGACGCCCGCGAACCGGCCTACATCAAAACCGTGCGCAGCGAGGGCTATGTGTTTTCGCTGGCAGTGGAAGTCATCGGTGCGCCCTCATGAACCTGGCAATTCGCTGGCCCCGTACCCTCGCCTCGCGGCTGTCGCTGATCTTCCTGATCGGCTTGATCCTCGCCCAGGCGCTGTCCTTCGGCGCGCAGTATTACGAGCGTTACGAAACCGCGAAAAACACCATGCTCGGTAATCTCGAGACCGACGTCTCGACCTCCATCGCCATCCTCGACCGTTTGCCGGCCACCGAGCGGGCGAGCTGGCTGCAGCAACTGGAACGGCGCAACTACCGCTATTTGCTGGATGAAGGTTCGCCGGGCACGGCCATGCGCGACACGCCGATTGCCGTGACCTCGATCAAGGACGCCATCGGCAAGGACTACCCGATGACCGTGACCGACCTCCCCGGCCCGATCAAACACTTCCAGGTCCACCTGAAACTGGCCGATGGCAGCCCGGTGACCATCGACGTACGACCGGCGATGGTGCCGCTGTCGCCGTGGCTGCCGTTTGTGTTGCTCGGTCAATTGGCGCTGCTGATCGCCTGCACCTGGCTGGCCGTGCGCATCGCCATCCGCCCGCTGACCCGCCTGGCCCAAGCCGTGGAAACCCTCGACCCCAATACCCACGCCGTGCACCTGGACGAACAAGGCCCGACCGAAGTCGCCCACGCGGCCAAGGCGTTCAATGCCATGCAGGCACGCATCGCCGCGTACCTCAAGGAACGTATGCAACTGCTGGCGGCGATTTCCCATGACCTGCAAACCCCGATCACCCGCATGAAACTGCGCGCCGAATTCATGGACGACTCGGTCGAAAAAGACAAACTGTGGAACGACCTCGGCGAGATGGAACACCTGGTGCGCGAAGGCGTGGCCTACGCGCGCAGCATTCACGGCTCGACCGAAGAAAGTCGGCGCACCGACATGGACTCATTTCTCGACAGCCTGGTGTTCGACTATCAGGACATGGGCAAAGACGTGCAACTGGGCGGCAAAAGTGAAGCCGTCATCGACACTCGCCCCCATGCATTGCGCCGGGTGTTGGTGAACCTCACCGACAATGCCCTGAAGTTCGCGGGTGCGGCCGAACTCAAGGTAGAAAGCAAAAACGGCAGCCTGTCGGTGAAAGTCATGGACCGCGGGCCAGGCATTGCCGAGGAAGAGCTGGCACAGGTGATGGAGCCGTTTTACCGGGTGGAAAATTCACGCAACCGCAGCACCGGCGGCACCGGGCTTGGGTTGGCGATTGCCCAGCAACTGGCGTTGGCCATCGGTGGATCGCTGGTATTGAGTAATCGTGAGGGTGGGGGATTGTGTGCGGAGCTGAAGTTGCCGATTCGACCTGTCAGTCAGTAAACAGGCGCAGGGACACAGGAAAGCCTCTATATTGTGGGGCGCTGCCGGGCGATTTGCCCCTGCGGCGCATCATCATGAATAGGGATATCGGTAAATGGATGACAACAGAAGGCCCATCAAGACACGTTCGGCGGGCTGGGCAAAACGCATCACCGACCGGTTGGTGAAACGCGACATTTCCCCCAATCAGATCTCCGTCGCCAGCATTGCTTTTGCGCTCGCCGGGGCAGCGGCTCTGAATATCGATAACGGCCTCATCGGCTCGATCCTCTGCGCCATCGGCATTCAGTTGCGCCTGCTGTGCAACCTGTTCGACGGCATGGTGGCCATCGAGGGCGGCAAGAAGTCCGACATCGGAAGCCTCTACAACGAATTCCCCGACCGCATTGCCGACAGCCTGCTGATCATCGGGCTCGGCTATGCCATCGGGCACGGCGACCTCGGATGGTTTGCCGCATTGGCCGCGGCGCTCACGGCGTATGTTCGCGTGTTTGGCGGTTCGCTGGGCCTCAAGCAGACCTTCATCGGCCCCATGGCCAAGCAGCATCGAATGGCCGTGATGACTGCCGGGCTGCTGCTGAATGCGTTCGAAGCCACGATGTATGGCACGCACTACGCACTGTTGATCACGCTGGTGATCATCGCCGCCGGATCCGCCGCGACCTGTGTCACGCGAACCCTGGCCATCTCGCGTCAGCTCAAGGGGAATCTCCATGTGGATCAGTAATGCGCTGATTTCAGTGCTGCGTTTCCTGATCGGTGTCACCGCCCGCTGGGAAAGCCCGCCGGACCTGACCCGCCAGCGCATCTATTTTGCCAATCACACCAGCCACATGGACACGCTGGCCATTATCGCCGCCCTGCCCCCCGAAGCCCGGGTCAATGTGAAACCGGTAGCCGCCGCCGACTACTGGGGCAAAAACCGCTTTCTGCGCTACATCTCGCAGAAAGGCCTGAATGCCGTGCTGATCGACCGCAACCCGACACCGGGGACCAATGTACTGGAGCCGATTTTCGATGTGGTGCGCGCCGGCCATTCGATCATCATCTTTCCGGAAGGCACGCGCTCCAGCCAGGCCTTGCCCGGGGAATTCAAATCCGGTCTGTACCGATTGGCCGAGGCGTTCCCGGAAGTTGATCTGGTGCCCATCTACCTGGAAAACCTGCACCGCTCCATGCCCAAGGGCAAACACGTGCCGCTGCCGATCATCTGCACTATCCGCATCGGCGACCCGATGCCACGGTTCGTCGATGAGGAAAAGCAGGTGTTTCTGCAACGGGCGCGTGACGCCATCGTGAGGTTGTCGGCATGACGCTCGAACAAAAGTTTCTGTGGTTCTTTGGCGCCATCGCCTGCCTGCTGGCGGTGGCTTCGATTATTGGTCGCGTGCTGGCTAAACGGGCGAAAACCGAGGGCTCGATCTCGACCATCGAAAACCTCAATCAGCGCGTGAATGCCTGGTGGGGGATGGTGATCATCTTCTTCGTCTCCTACCTGCTGGGCGGGAATGCGACGGTCATTCTATTCGGCTTCATTTCGCTGTTCGCCCTCAGGGAATTCATCACCCTGACGCCCACCCGCCCCGGCGACCATAACGCGCTGTTCTCGGCGTTTTTCATCCTGATCCCGCTGCAATACGTGCTGATCGGCACGCACTGGTATTCGCTGTTCACCCTGTTGATTCCGGTGTACGCCTTCCTGCTGCTGCCGGCGATTGCGGTGCTGAGCCAGGACACCGACAGCTTTCTGGAGCGCGCGGCCAAGATTCAATGGGGGGTGATGATTTGCATCTACTGCATCAGCCACGCCCCGGCCCTGTTGCTGCTGGACCTGCAAGGGTTCACCGGGCAGAACGCGTTGTTGCTCTTCTATCTGGTCTTTGTCGTTCAGTTGAGTGACGTGTTGCAGTACGTGTTCGGCAAGCTCTTTGGCAAACACAAAGTCGCGCCGTTGGTGAGCCCGTCGAAAACCGTTGAAGGTTTGGTGGGTGGCGGCTTGTCGGCCACGCTGATCGGCGGGTGCATGTTCTGGATGACGCCGTTCAATTTCTGGCAGTCGTTGCTGATGTCGCTGGTGATTGTGGTGATGGGGTTTCTCGGTGGGCTGGTCATGTCAGCGATCAAACGCAGCCTGAGCGCCAAGGATTGGGGAACCATGATCAAAGGACATGGCGGCATGCTCGACCGGATGGATTCAATCTGCTTCGCGGCACCGATCTTCTTTCACCTGACGCGGTACTTTTTCTCCGTGTAAGCCGCACCGCCAATGATCGTTCCCACGCTCCGCGGGGAACGATCATGCCACCCCCAAAACTCCTTCTCCGTGCATCTGGCGCAACAACGCCGCGCCACTTTCCATGAATTCCGCCGACCCGCGCGCACCCGCCTCGACCGCCAGCTCTTCCAGCTGCGCCTGTCCATTCAGGTCGGGAAACGCCTCGATCCGCTGCAACAGCCGCCACGCCAACGGGCTCAGTTCGGAAAACTTCACACTCCAGTCTTTCGCCCGGCGCACCAGTAACAACGTCGGCTGAGCAGGTGCTGCCTGGGGTTGAAAATCCGGTCCGACCCACTGCACCGGCCAGCCATACGCCAGCGGCCATGCCAGTGGCGAAACCTGCAACGGCCGCTGCAGGATCAACGCCGCATCGCTCGGCGCCAACGGCTCGGCATCGGATTGTTGCAACGCCATCTCGACCCATTCGTAATGCGCCAGTTCCACCATGAACGGCGGCCACGTGCCCTCGCTCAGCGCCTGCGGATCAGCCGCGAGAAAGCCGATAAATTCCTGGGCGATCTCGCCGAATTTCGGCGTCTGTGCACGGTGGTCCCGCAGGAAAATCCGCACCAGCGTGCGCCACTGCTCATCACCGATTATCTTGATCAGCACCGGGAACGTGCCGCTGAGCAACGTCGACAGGTTGGCGAAAATCAAGTCGCGATATACCTGCGCCCGCGCGGCATTCATTTCGCCGGGCGGCGCGCAGTGCTCGGGATCGCGCAGGTAGAGGCCCAGGGTGGTTTGCTGTTCCAACAGGCTGGGCTTATCCACGGTTCACCCCCTCGGTTTGCAAGCGGCGAATGGTCTGCAATTCGGCCACCAGTTCAGAAAACGCCGGGAAGTTGAAATCCCGCTCCAGCAGCGTCGGTTGCGCGCCGAACCGGGCATACGCTTGCGCCAGCAACGACCAGACCACCGATTTCACCGAGGCACCGTGGGTGTCGATTTTCAAGGTGTCGGATTCGTCGAAATGCCCGGCCACGTGCATGCCCACCACCCGGCCTGAATCGACATTAGCCAAAAAGGTCAGCGGATCGAAACCGTGGTTGATCGAATTGACATACACGTTGTTGACGTCGAGCAGCAGGTCGCAATCGGCCTCGCGCAACACCGCGTTGGTGAAGGTCACCTCATCCATGTCCTGCTGCGGCGCGGCGTAATAGGAAACGTTTTCCACCGCCAGGCGTCGGCCGAGAATGTCCTGGGCCTGACGGATGCGCGCCGCCACGTGGTGCACCGCTTCTTCGGTAAAGGGCAGCGGCAGCAGGTCGTAGAGATGGCCGTCATCGCTGCAATAGCTCAAATGCTCGCTGTATAGCGGCACCTGGTGCTGGTCGAGGAACACCCGGACTTCCTGCAAAAAACCGACATCCAGCGGCGCCGGCCCGCCGAGGGACAACGACAAACCATGACAGGACAAAGGGAATCGTTCGGCCAGGGTGCGCAGTGCATGGCCATGGGCACCGCCGATGCCGATCCAGTTTTCCGGGGCGACTTCCAGAAAGTCGAAATCACCGGTACGGGCGGCCAGAAGGTCTTTCAATAAACCGCGACGCAGGCCGAGCCCGACGCTGGCCTGGGTGGGTGTGGAAGAGGTCTGCATGGTGTGGATCTCAATGATTGCCATAACGGAATCACAGTTAATCGAAGCGCTGTATCGGGGCTGTGTTCGGTTGCGGCAGAAAATCTGGGTGGATGTATCAGCAGCGGGTCTGTACACACTTTGGTACAGACCCGTGAGTGGGCGTTATGCCAGGTCGTATTTCTCGCGCACCAGGTGACCGATGCCGATCCGGTCCAGCACGGTCATCGGGCACAGGAAGGTCACGCGGACGGTGCCGGGCAAGCGGCTGATGTCAATGGAGCCGGTAATGGTCGCGCGGTTAAGCACTTCGTCATACGCAAGGCCGGTGACCGACGCCGCGCGTTTCAGGCCGTTTTCCACGGCGACGTTGAGGTTTTCACCGCTGCCGATAAAGGTGATTGGGCCGCTCTGTTCGATCTCGTGCTGACCCCAGCGCTCGCCCAGTTCGCGGACTTTCTGCCGTTGTCCGGCCGTCATCGGCCGAGCCATGGGCGGCAGGTCATCCAGGTTTTGCAGGAGGATCGGGCCTTCCAGCGTCAGGTGCTTGATCACTTCCACCTGCACTTCGGTTTCCCCGGAGCAATCGGTGGCGTGCCCGGCGATTTCGCCGTTGCCCTGCTGGGCATGCATGTCGCCCATGTACACCCCGGCGCCGGGTACTTTCACCGGACAGATCAGCACACAGCCTTCGCGAATCGAGTTGGTGTCCATGTGGCCGTCGGTTTTCGCCGCGTGCAGTTCTTCGCGGGTCATGCCGAAACGGTGCGGCGCGTTGATCAGGTACTGGCCGAA
The DNA here is from genome assembly GCF_000514395.1 of Pseudomonas sp. URMO17WK12:I12. NCBI lineage: Bacteria > Pseudomonadati > Pseudomonadota > Gammaproteobacteria > Pseudomonadales > Pseudomonadaceae > Pseudomonas > Pseudomonas sp. URMO17WK12:I12. Next base: position 33,714 of record NZ_AZVV01000016.1, on the reverse strand, counting down.
ATCGGCGCAGTTGTGCGAGTCGGGCAAGTCACGGGACGGCGTAGTGCCAATGTTGCCGAGAAACGGACGCATGTGCGCGGCGACGCCAGGAATGTCAGCGCGGGCCAGCGACAGGATCGAATGCTGGGCGGCGAACTCCGGCAGGGCCGACATCTGCGAGGCATTGCCGGCCAGTCGGTTGGCGACGTCCTGATTGACGGTGAGGCTGACCTGGTTTTGCCCATCGAACACGATCACGTAACCATGGCTGAAACGAAACGCGCTGACTTCAGCGCCGCAGTTGTTGCAACGAATCGAGTCTTCGCCGATGCCTTCAACGTGGCTGGCCGGGTGGTCGGTGCCGCACTTGGAGCAGAATTTGGAGACGAACGGGTCGCCGTTGTAGCGCCCCTCGACAAAACTCATGACCCCGGACGACGTCGCCAGCGAGGTCACGCGTATGCTTTTGATCTTGATCGCCACCGCATCGCCGACTTCGGCGCCGGCGATGGCCACCGGTTGCGTGACTTCGTGGCCGCCTTCGAACGCCGGCGTGATCATCGGCCCCCAGCAGCCCGGCGGCGTGCCGGTGATCAGCGTGCCACCGTCGGCCAGCGGCCCGAGCATGGGCTGGCTCGGGCCGATGATGCCTTGGGTGTAATGGTCGACGCGCAGGCGATTGACGGGGTTGGTTTCAGACACAAGCTTAGTCATCAGGGGGATCCCTTCACGGAGTGAGAATGCCTCGGCAGAACCGGAGTTCGGGCGCTGGATGGCTTGTACAGTTCATCGCAGGTTTGTATCCGGGCTGTGTTCGGCAATGGCCGGCAGTCGCAGAAACTGTATCGGGTGCGGGTTTAGATACAGTGCGATACACACCGCCATTCCCCTGTGGGAACACAAATCCCCTTGTGGGAGCGGGGCTTTCGTCGCTCCTGGTCGCAGCGCGCGGGCCACGAACTAAACTTAATGCACCCAGGACGTGCATGGGCGTCCTGTTCATTCCCACGACCACCGCCCAGAGACGAATGCCTCGATAAATACGGCCTCTGGACCGTGATCCTGCCAAAGGAGCACACGTGATGGACGAGGCCAGACTCAACGATTTCATGGGCAAACTGGTAAATGACATGGGCGGCGCGGCGATGCTTGCCAATGTCATCCTCGGCGAAGAACTCGGCCTGTACCGGGCCATGGCCGACAGTCAGCCGATCAGCCCCGAAACACTCGCCGAGAAAACCGGCTGCAACTCCCGCCTGGTGCGCGAATGGCTCAGCGCCCACGCCGCCTCCGGCTACATGGAGCACCGTGAAGGCCAGTTCCGCCTGCCCGAAGAACAAGCCCTGGCCCTGGCCATCGAAGACTCACCGGTTTACATAGCCGGTGGTATCGGCGTGGTGGCGTCGTTTTTCCACGACAAGGACAAACTGGTCAAAGCCATGCGCGGCGACGGTGCCCTGCCTTGGGGCGATCACCATCCGTGCATGTTCAGCGGCACTGAGCGGTTTTTCCGGCCTGGTTACAAAGCGCACCTGATCACCGAGTGGTTGCCGGCCCTTGAGGGCGTGGTGGCCAAGCTTGAGGCTGGCGCGAAAGTCGCGGACATCGGCTGCGGGCATGGCGCCTCAACGGTGATCATGGCCCAGGCGTTCCCGGACTCGCGGTTCGTCGGTTTCGACTACCACGCCCCTTCCGTCACCGTCGCCACCCAACGTGCCGAAGAAGGCGGCGTGGCCGGGCGGGCCCGGTTCTTTCAGGGCACCGCCAAGAGTTATCCTGGCGGTGACTATGACCTGATTTGCTACTTCGACTGCCTGCACGACATGGGCGACCCGGTGGGCGCGGCCAAACATGCCTATGAGTCGCTGAAACCGGACGGCACAGTGCTGCTGGTTGAGCCGTTCGCCAATGATTCGCTCGACGACAACATTAACCCGGTGGGCCGGCTGTTCTATGCCGCCTCGACATTCATTTGCACGCCGAACTCGCTGTCCCAGGAAGTCGGTCTCGGGCTCGGCGCCCAGGCTGGCGAAGCGCGGTTACGCAAGGTGTTCACCGAGGCGGGATTCAAGTCGTTCCGGCGCGCCACCGAAACACCGTTCAACCTGATTCTGGAAGCGCGTAAATAAACCTCAATCTTCACCCGGACAGCCGCGCTGTCCGGGTGATCGGTCTGCTACGCTGCACACTCTCAAGGCCCTCTGCGGAGTGTTGAACATGCTCGACAGCCTCCTGCGCGAACAACTCGAGCGGCTTCGGCAACTCATGGCTGAACAGCCGTTCGTGGTGCTGACCGGTGCCGGCATCAGTACCCCGTCAGGCATTCCGGACTACCGCGATCACCAGGGCGTGCGTCGCGGCCGGCAACCGATGATGTATCAGGAATTTCTCTCCGCCCCGCAATCGCGTCGACGTTATTGGGCACGGGCCATGCTCGGCTGGCCGCGTGTGCGTCTGGCGCAGCCGAATGTCGCGCACGAGGCGTTGGCCAATTTGCAAAGCAAGCAACAGATCAGCGGCCTGATCACCCAGAACGTCGACACCCTGCACGATCAGGCCGGCAGTCACGATGTGATCGAACTGCACGGCAGCCTGCACCGGGTGCTGTGCCTGGATTGCGGACTACACAGCGAGCGGGACGTCATTCAGCGATTGATGGAAGCGCACAATCCTTATCTGGCCGGGGTCGATGCGGTACAGGCGCCGGATGGCGACACCTTGCTGGATGCGGCATTCGAAGCGCGGTTTCAAGTGCCACAGTGCCCGCATTGCAAAGGCGAGCGGATGAAACCGGACGTGGTGTTTTTTGGCGAAAACGTCGCGCAGGCAACGGCGGCCAAGGCGATGGCCGCGGTGGAAAAGGCGGCGGGGTTGCTGGTGGTCGGGTCTTCGTTGATGGCGTACTCCGCGTTTCGGCTGTGCCGGGCGGTGGCGGATCAAGGGAAGCCGTTGATTGCCATGAATCTGGGGAAGACACGGGCGGATGACCTGCTGGATATGAAGATTGAAGGCTCGTGTGAACAGCTTTTACCCCTGCTGGCCCAAAAACTGACGTAACACTGACCCTGTAGGAATGAGCCTGCTCGCGATGAAGCCAGTACCTTCACCATTGATGTCGACTGATCCACCGCCATCGCGAGCAGGCTCACTCCTACATTAGATTTGTGCTGGCTATCAAGCCGATGATCAGTGCGTGGAGATGGGTTGGCCGAGTTCTTCCTTGAGGATATCGAACAGCGCCTGCGCCGCCGCCGACAGTTCACCGCCAGGCTGGGTCAAGACGCCGATGGCCCGCTCCACCACCGGATCGCGCAGGGGGATGCACCGCGCACCGAGCTCTTGCATCTGCCCCGCGCACAGCGCCGGCACCGCGCTCACCCCCAACCCGCTGGCCACCATTCTGCCGACCGTCGCCAACTGATGACTTTCAAATTCCACCGGCAACTTCATTCCCCGCGCCTGTAGGTGTTCCTCCAGCATCACCCGCACCGTCGACGGTCGCTGCAAGGTGATGAACGGCTCCTTGAGCAGCATCTGCCAATCGATATCATCATGCTCGGTCAGCGGCGAATCCTTCGGCACGATGGCCACAAAGCGGTCCATGTACAGCGGCATGAACGCCAATGACGAACTTTGCGTCGGCTCAAACGCCACGCCCAGCTCAACCTGGCGGTCGCGGACCATTTCCAGCACCTGCTCGTTGATCACGTCATTCACCGTGACGTTGACCTTGGGGTAACGCGCACGGAAGGTCTTGAGGATCGGCGGCAGCAGGTTGCCGGCAAACGACGGCATCGCGGCCAGGGTCACGCGGCCGCGCTGGAGGGTAAAGCGCTGGCGCAGTTCGTCCTCGGCATTGTCCCAATCGGCGATCAACCGGCGAGCCAGTGGCACCAGCGATTCACCCTCGGCGGTCAGCGCCACGTTGCGTGTGTTGCGGGTGAACAAGCGCCCACCCAGGCCCTCCTCCAGCGCCTTGATCGTCAGGCTCAATGCCGATTGCGACAGATGGAGGCGTTCGCAGGCCACGGCAAAACTCAGGCTCTGGGCCACCGCCAGGAAGGCGCGGATCTGCTTGACTGTCATGGTCGCTTCGCTCCAGCGGTAAGTTATAAGCTTCAAGCGGCAAGATTGAAGCGCCGATTGGTGAGTTTTATCTATCAATCCACCTTAAAAATCAACTTAACAAATGAATACAACAGCGAGACACTCCCCTTCATTCGGCTAGCCAGCCGCCCACAAAGAATAAAAGAGGTGCATATGGCAGGTTTCGACAAGCGCGTGAGTTCCTACGAGGAAGCTCTGGCAGGTCTGGAAGACGGCATGACCGTGATCGCCGGCGGCTTCGGCCTGTGCGGGATCCCGGAAAACCTGATCAACGAGATCAAACGCAAAGGCACCCGCGACCTCACCGTGGTGTCCAACAATTGCGGCGTCGACGGTTTCGGCCTCGGTGTGCTGCTGACCGACCGCCAGATCAGCAAAGTGGTGGCCTCCTACGTCGGCGAAAACAAGCTGTTCGAAGAGCAACTGCTCAAGGGTGAAATCGAAGTCGTCCTGACCCCCCAAGGCACCCTCGCTGAAAAAATGCGCGCAGGCGGCGCCGGCATCCCGGCGTTCTTCACCGCCACTGGCGTTGGCACCCCGGTTGCCGACGGCAAGGAAGTCCGCGAATTCCATGGCCGCAAGTACCTGATGGAAGAGTCCATCACCGGTGACTTCGCCATCGTCAAAGGCTGGAAAGCCGACCATTTCGGTAACGTGATCTACCGTCACACCGCCCAGAACTTCAACCCGCTGGCCGCCACCGCCGGCAAGATCACCGTGGTCGAAGTCGAAGAAATCGTCGAACCCGGCGAGCTGGACCCGGCGCAGATCCACACCCCTGGCATCTACGTCGACCGGATCATCTGCGGCACGTTCGAGAAGCGCATCGAACAGCGCACCATCCGTAAGTGATCCCCTGCCCCCGGACCGAATGAAGGAATAACAACAATGGCACTTTCCCGCGAACAAATGGCTCAACGCGTCGCCCGCGAAATGCAGGACGGCTTTTACGTCAACCTGGGTATCGGCATCCCGACCCTGGTCGCCAACTACATCCCTGAAGGCATGGAAGTCATGCTGCAGTCGGAAAACGGCCTGCTGGGCATGGGTCCTTTCCCTACTGAAGAAACCATTGATGCCGACATGATCAACGCCGGCAAACAAACCGTGACCGCACGTACCGGCGCGTCGATCTTTTCCTCGGCCGAGTCCTTCGCGATGATCCGCGGTGGTCATGTCGACCTGACCGTGCTGGGCGCCTTTGAAGTCGACGTGCAAGGCAACATCGCCTCATGGATGATTCCCGGCAAACTGGTCAAGGGCATGGGCGGCGCCATGGACCTGGTGGCTGGCGCAGACAACATCATCGTCATCATGACCCACGCGTCCAAGGACGGTGAATCCAAGCTGCTGGACCACTGCAGCCTGCCGCTGACCGGCGCCGGCTGCATCAAGCGCGTATTGACCGACCTGGCTTATCTGGAAATCGAAAACGGCGCGTTCATTCTCAAGGAACGTGCACCGGGCGTCAGCGTCGAGGAAATCGTCGCCAAAACCGCTGGTAAACTGATTGTTCCCGATCACGTTCCAGAAATGCAGTTCGCTGACCAGTGAGGAATTCCCCCATGCAAGACGTCGTCATTGTCGCCGCCACCCGCACTGCCATTGGCAGCTTCCAGGGCTCTCTGGCCGGCGTTTCCGCGGTTGATCTCGGCGCGGCGGTGATCCGTCAGCTGCTGGCGCAAACCGGCCTGAACCCGGCTGAAGTCGATGAAGTGATCATGGGTCAAGTCCTGACCGCCGGCGCCGGGCAGAACCCTGCGCGCCAGTCCGCGATCAAGGCCGGCCTGCCGTTCACCGTGCCGGCCATGACCCTGAATAAGGTCTGCGGTTCCGGCCTCAAAGCCTTGCACCTGGCCACCCAGGCGATTCGCTGCGGCGATGCCGACGTGATCATTGCCGGCGGCCAGGAAAACATGAGCCTGTCCAACTACGTGATGCCGGGTGCTCGCACCGGTCTGCGCATGGGTCATGCGCAAATCGTCGACACCATGATCAGCGACGGTCTGTGGGATGCGTTCAACGATTACCACATGGGTATCACCGCCGAGAACCTCGCCGAGAAATACAGCCTGACCCGCGAGCAACAGGACGCCTTCGCGGCTAGCTCCCAGCAAAAAGCCACGGCGGCCATCGAAGCCGGGCGTTTTGTCGATGAGATCACGCCAATCCTGATTCCTCAGCGCAAGGGCGATCCGCTGTCCTTCGCCACCGATGAACAACCGCGTGCCGGCACCACCGCTGAAGCGCTGGGCGAGCTGAAACCGGCGTTCAAAAAGGACGGCTCGGTGACGGCAGGCAACGCATCGTCGCTGAACGACGGCGCCGCTGCCGTGATCCTGATGAGCGCCGATAAAGCCAAGGCCCTCGGCCTGCCCGTGCTGGCGACAATCGCTGCTTACGCCAACGCCGGCGTAGACCCGGCGATCATGGGCATCGGCCCGGTGTCGGCCACCCGTCGTTGCCTGAGCAAGGCCGGTTGGTCCATCGATCAACTCGACCTGATCGAAGCCAACGAAGCGTTCGCTGCGCAATCGCTGGCGGTGGCCAAGGACCTGGAATGGGACTTGAACAAGGTCAACGTCAACGGCGGCGCCATCGCACTGGGCCACCCAATCGGCGCATCGGGCTGCCGCGTGCTGGTGACCTTGCTGCATGAAATGATCAAGCGCGACGCCAAGAAAGGCCTCGCCACCCTGTGCATCGGCGGTGGTCAGGGCGTGGCATTGGCGATCGAACGAGCGTAAAGCGTTCTTCAGACTGCGCGGGGACCCACGAAGATCCGCTGCAGCCTGGCAACACCCCCGGCGCGATTCACGTCGCGCCGGGTCCTTGCGCTATACCCGAATCCCTTGTAGCCGCTGGCGAAGCCTGCGGCTACAAGTTGTGTGAGCAGGCCGGGACCGCGTCATCATTCTTCGCGAGCAGGTCCGCTCCCACAGGGGGTTTGTGCTCACCGAAGATCTACTGTGGGAGCGAGCCGGCTCGCGATGAGGCCCGGACAGTCACCCCAGAAACTGCAAGATCAACCAGCTGTTCGCCCCACTGATCACCACAAACAACCCCCACGCCAAACCCCGAGTCGGCCAGCGATTGACGAACGCCCCCATCAACTGGCGATCGTTGGTCATGCGAATCAATGGGTACAACGCAAACGGCAACTGCAAACTCAATACCACCTGACTCAACACCAGCAACTTGCCAACCGCACTGTCGCCCATCAGCCACACCCCAATGAACGCCGGAATCAGCGCCAGCCCACGGGTGATCAAGCGCCGTTGCCAGCACGGAATCCGCAGGTTCAGGAAACCCTCCATGATCACCTGCCCGGCGATGGTCCCGGTAAAGGTCGAACTCTGCCCCGACGCCAGCAACGCTACGCCGAACAACACGCTGGCCAACGCCCCGCCCACCAGCGGATCCAGCAAGTGATAGGCGTCCTGGATGTCCACCACATCGGTATGCCCGGTCTTGTGGAACGCGGCCGCCGCGAGAATCAGGATCGCTGCATTGACCAGCAGTGCCAACGCCAGCGAACCGATGGTGTCGATGCGCGCCAGGTTCACCGCGTCCTGCTTGCTGGCCAGGTCCTTGCCGATCAGTCGGGTCTGCACGATCGAGGTGTGCAGGTACAGGTTATGCGGCATCACCGTGGCCCCGAGAATGCCGATGGCCAGGTACAGCGGCGCGGCATCGCCAATCGCCGAGAGTGACGGCGTGAAGCCGCGCGCCACGTCTGGCCAGTAAGGTTTGATCAGCAGCAATTCGACGAAGAAACACGCGCCGATGGTGCTCACCAGCACCAGCATGATTGCTTCCAGACGACGGAAACCGCGGTTTTGCAGGGCCAGCACCAGCAGCGTGTCGAACGCCGTCAGGGCGATGCCAAACGTCAGCGAGCACCCGAGTAATAGATGAAACGCCAACGCACAGCCAAGCACTTCGGCAAGGTCGGTGGCGATGATCGAGATTTCCGCCAGCACCCACTGCGTGCGTGCCGTGCGCGTGCTGTAGCGCTCGCGGGACAATTGCGCCAGATCGCGCCCGGTAGCGATGCCCAGGCGCGAACACAAACACTGCACCACCATCCCCGCCAGACTCGCCAGCAGCACCACAAACAACAGGCTGTAGCCAAAGCGCGAGCCGGCCTCGATGGCGGTCGCCCAATTACCCGGGTCCATGTAGCCGATGGACACCAGCAAACCCGGCCCGGCAAAGCTCAGCACCCGCTTGAAGAACGATGCGCGCGGATCAACGGGAACAGTGCCGGCCACTTCCGGCGGGCAGAACGGCGCGGTGGCGACTTTGGGTAGACTGAATTTCACACACACATCCAGAAACAGGTGAGAGGGTGCAGCTTAGACGCTTCGCCCGGCACACCCAAGGGCCCGCAGTTGATGAACGTTCCCACGCAAAGCGTGGGAACGTTCAAGGGCTGGCGACTTTGTATACAAAAACAGGCAATCGATGGAGCAATTCAGTGCGCGCGATGCTAACGTTGCCGTCTCTCTCAGGAAGGAGATGCGTGCGTGCTGATGCTCAAACTGCTGGTGATTCCAGGATTTCTGTTGCTGATCTCCCTGGCCGGTAAACGCTGGGGGCCAAGCGTGGCCGGTTGGTTGTCCGGGTTGCCGGTGGTGGTCGGGCCGATTCTGTTCTTCCTCGCCATCGAGCAAGGTGAAGTGTTTGCCGCCCAATCGGCGACGGCCGCGTTATCGGCGATGTTCGCGATGATTGCCTTCTGCGTGACCTACGCCCAGGTTGCCCAGCACGCCAATTGGCCGTTGGCGCTGCTGGTGTCGCTGTCCGTCTGGGCCTTGGCGGCCGTCATCCTGTCGCTGATCCCGCCGTCCCTGGTGTTCTCAGTCATCGCCGCGGCGACTGCGCTGCTCGCTGCGCCTTACCTGTTCCCCAAGGTAAAGCCGCTGGTGTCCGGCCCGGCGCCGAAGTCCGATAAATTGCTGCTGCGCATGATGGCCGGCGCCCTGCTCACCCTCGCGGTTACGTTGCTGGCGAGCACCGTCGGCGAACGCTGGAGCGGCTTGCTCGCGGTGTTCCCGGTGTTGGGCAGCGTGATGGCAGTGTTTTCCCAGCAAACCCGGGGCCCGGCGTTTACCGCCGCACTCCTTCGAGCAACGGCGACCGGCATGTATTCGTTCGCGGCGTTTTGTCTGGTGTTGGCGTTGGCATTGCCGCACATGGGGCTGAGCGCGTTTGCCCTCAGCGTCGCGGTTTCAGTGGCGATGCTCGGGGTCACCCGGCAATTGCTGGCACGCCCGGTCAAGCCGACGACCGCGCCTGGACGATCCGCGATCAACCGCTAAGCTCCTTCACAGCTGCGGGCCAGGATGTCGCCCGCTCACCGTGCTGAAGGACCAGACATGAATCACGCCACGTTACCCGTGCGCACTGCCCGCTCAGCCACTGCCGTGGGCGTTGTCGCCATATTCCTCTGGTCCTGCCTCGCGCTGCTGACCACCCTCACCCAAGGCATTCCCCCGTTTCAGCTGATGGCGCTCGGTTTCGGTGTGGCCTTCGCGGCGAGCGTGGTCATTCTGGGGCGACGTGGCATCGCCGGTTTCAGCAGCTGGCGACAACCCTGGGCCGTCTGGGCGACCGGGTTCAGCGGAATCTTCGTCTATCACGCGCTGTATTTTTTCGCGCTCAAAGCCGCCCCAGCCGCCGAGGCCAGTCTGATCAACTACCTCTGGCCCTTGTTGCTGGTGTTGTTGTCAGCGTTATCGGCCGGGGAAAAGCTGCACAAGCGACAGATGCTCGGCGCGCTGCTAGGGCTCGCCGGCACGGCGTTCATCATGCAGCAACACGCACCAGCGGCGGGTGCGGCGATGCCGGTGGCCGGCTATCTCGCGGCGTTTGGCTGTGCGCTGATCTGGGCCGTTTATTCAGTCTTCAATCGACGCTTCAGCGACGTGCCCAGCAACACCATCGGCGGTGTCTGCGGCCTGGTGGCCATCGGCGGGCTGATCTGCCATCTGCTGTTTGAAACCACGGTCTGGCCGGATGCCGGTCAATGGGCCGCGATCCTCTGCCTGGGCCTGGGACCGGTGGGCCTGGCGTTTTTGGCCTGGGACCACGCCACCAAGCACGGCAGTCTGGCGACATTGGGGGCGCTTTCCTACCTGGCGCCGCTGATTTCCACGCTGCTGTTGATCACCGTGGGCGATAGCCAGGCCAGTCCGATCCTGATCGTGCCCGCGCTGTTGATCATTGGTGGCGCGGTGATTGCCACCACGCGATCCTCCGAGACGGCTATCGCAACACGTTCGATAACATCGAACGAGTAAAGCAACAACCTCGTACGTCAATCGAACGGGTTTCCCTCAACATCAGCCTCAGTTCACAACCCACCCGACTGAGGCCTGCACCATGAAATTCTTTTTCCACCCTTCGCCTAACCCGATGAAAGTTGCCCTGCTGCTTGAAGAACTGCAAACGCCTTACGAATTGATCGGCGTCGACACCTTCAAGGGCGAGCAGCACCTGCCAGCCTTTTTGGCGATCAACCCGAACGCCAAGGTTCCAGCACTCGTTGATGGTGACGCCACAGTGTTTGACTCCCAGGCCATCCTGGTGCACCTGGCGCAAAAACATCAGCGTTTCCTGCCGACCACCGCTGCCGGCAATGCCGAACTGCTGTCGTGGCTGATGTTCATCGCCACCGGCCTGTCACCGTTCTCGGGTCAAGCCGTGCACTTCCTGCACCACGCGCCGGAAGACCTCGCTTATGCGAAAAACCGTTACCTGAAAGAAGTGGAACGTCACTACCGCGTACTCGACCAGCGCCTGGCCGATCATCAATACCTCGCCGGCGACACCTACAGCATCGCCGACATGGCGCTCTGGGGCTGGGCCAACTACGCGCCGTACATCCTCGGCGAAAACGGACTGGCGGCGTACCCGAACGTCAAGCGCCTGTTCGATGAAATCAGCGCCCGCCCAGCCGCTCAACGTGCCCACGGCTTGAAAGAGCAATTGGTGCTCAAGGCCGAGTTCGACGAAGAAACCCGTCGCAACCTGTTCCCGCAAAACCAGGCCTGAGTCTCCAGATCCGGTCCCGACTCCAGCATTTGAAGGTGATGAAATGAGTGATCAAGTCGCGTTTATCGTTTACCTGCCAGCCAAACCCGAACGTTTCGCCGAAACCAGGGAACGGCTGCTGGAGGTGGTGCACCAGATGTCTGCCGAGCCGGATTTCGTCAACACCTGGGTCCACCAATTGCAAGACGAGCCGAACACCCTGGTGCTGTACGAAACCTGGAATTGCAGCAAGGAAGACTTCATCGCCCGTCACCTGAGCAAACCCTATCGCCAGGTGTACGAAGCGCTGCTGCCGGAGTTGCTGGCCGAGGATCGGCGGATCGAGTTTCTTGATGTGATCAGCAGCTATCCGTCGCAACGCGGGGTGTAAACCACCGCCGCGCTGGAATGCTTCACAACGTCCATGGGATGATCGCCCTCAAAGCGCGATCATCCCTGGAGTTTTTTGCATGTCACTGTTGAGTAAAAAAGCCGTTGTCCTGTTGCTGACGGCGGTTGCCAGTCTGGGCGCGTTGAATGCACAGGCCGCCAAGGCCACGGCCACCACGCCATCGTCCACGCAGAAAGTCTCGATGCTGGGCGGCAAGTTCACCTTCTCCCTGCCCAAGGGCTTTACCGCCAACACGCTGCCGGCCAGCCCGTCCGGCGCCAGCGGCACCATGTACACCAACGAAACCACCAAGACCGTGGTGATCGCCGCGGAAAACAACCTGCCGAAAGACGTCACCGTCAAAGACAACGACGGCGCGTTTCTCGACGGTACGGCCGCCGATTTCGAAGCCGCACAACGCAAGGCCCTGCCGGATTTCAACAAACTCAGCGAAAAAAGCCTGACACAGAAAGCGTCAGGCCTGGGGTTGCGTCAGGTGGACAGCACCGCCACGCAAGGGGGCGGCATGACCCTCAACACCACGCTGATGGCGGCGTCGGGTAACCGCATGGCAGTGGTTCAGGTGATTTCCCGTCCGGGTGACATGGCCGCGCATGAAACGCTGATCAAACAGATCGTCACCGGCAAGTAAGCTTCAAGGGTTGAGGCGCTGCAGCCAGGCGTTCAAATCCACAATCTCGGCCTCGCTGATGTTATGGCCGAGTCCTTCGTAGCCATGAAACTCAGGCTTGAGGGACAGGCTTTTCAGCAGGGTGTCGGCGTCTGTTCCGTCCTTGTACGGCAGGCGGTTGTCCTCTTTGCCATGACCGATGAAGATCGCCAGTTTCTGGAGGTTTTCATCCGGTTTGAGCGCTGATTTCAGGACTGGCAGAACCCGTCCGCTCAACGCTGCAATCCCGCCGACTGCCTCGGGGTGACGCAACGCCACTTCGTAGGACATGATCGCGCCTTGGCTGAACCCCACCAGGAACACCTTGTCGGGTTCGGTGTGATATTTTTTCGCTGCTTGAGCGATGAAATCCAGCAGCACCTGACCGCTGGACTTCAAGTCGCCAGTTTTGCCGTTATAGGCGCCCTCGCCCTTCTTGGTAAACCACTGGTAGCTGCCCTCTTCCAGGGTCATCGGCGCCCGCACCGACAGGTAGGTATAAGTCGCGGGCAGATCATCTTTGATGCCGAACAAGTCCTGCTCGTTGCTGCCGTAACCGTGGAGGAAAATCACCAGTGGCTGGTGTTGCGACTCGGGGTTGGCTTGTTCCAGGTACTTGAGGGGCAGATCGGATTGCAGCGGGGTTTGAGCGTGGACCGAGGCGGATGCCAGCAGTGTCAGCATGGCGAGAAATTTCAACATTGGCCTTCCTTTACAGAAACAGGATTCGGGGGTGAGCCTAGCACTGTGGGCCCTGATATATCAGGTGTTGCTGATGACCCCATCGCGAGCAAGCTCTGCTCCCACAGGGGGCTTTGTTGAATCACAGATGTGTGTTCAACACTGATCCCCTGTGGCAGCTGGGCTTGCCCGCGATGAGGCCAGGGGAAGCACTAGAGACTCCGAAGTTAATCGTTAATCAACTTCCCAACCCGAATCGGCTCGCGCCCCGCCACTTTCGCCTGCCACGTCCCCGGCTGCGTATACCGCCCGCGATCAATCGCGAACAACACGCCGCTCGTCCCGGCGCGCACGGTGGTCACCCGGTCATTCAACGGGTCGACCACTTCAAACAGTGCATCGCCCCGCTCCACCCATTCACCGGCGTTGCGCAGGAAGCTCACCACCCCGTGATGCGGCGCGAACAGGTACTCGGTGCCTTCGAACGGCATGCCTTCACAGCATTCGCTCGGTGCCGCCGGCCATGCGCCCTTGATGAATCCCTGCTCGGCCAGAAAACCGAGGATCGCCTCGCAGTTAGCCTGAGCCTGATCAACCCGCGTGTCGCCCATGCTGCCCAACTCCAGCGTCGTCGCCAGGTTGGCCGGGGGAATAGCGGCGTCAGGAAACGCCCGCGCCAGACGCAACCATGGCGAAGAACACGATTCGTCGAACGAGCTGCCGCCGGAATCTTCACACAACAACGCTACGCCAGCCTTCAGCCGCGCAGCCAGGGATTGCCACTGCGGCCAATGCTGCGGCAAGGCATAGAGATGAATCGCCGCGTCGAAATCACAATGCAGATCGAGGGTGATGTCGGCATCACACGCATGGCGCAACAGCAAGCGGTGCATGGCTTCCAGTTGCGAGGCCGGTGCCGGCAAACCATCAAGGACCTGGCCCATGGTCTGGCGAATCAGGGCGATGTTGGCCTGCGCATCGTCGCCCAATCGGTCACCGATCAACGCGGCCACCGGTGCGCTGAGCTCGACAAACGAGCGGTTGAAGTTCTTGCCGCTGCCCAGTTCAAAGCGGCCCATGTGGCTGCCTTGCAGGTGCTGATCGAGGCCGATCGGGTTCGCCACCGGTACCAGTTCAATCACGCCTTGCAGTTGGCCTTGGGTGTCGAGTTCGGCCAGGCGTTTCTTCAACTCCCACGCCGTGCGCATGCCCGGCAGTTCGTCCGCATGCAGGCTGGCCTGAATGTAGACCTTGCGCGTGCCCGCGCCGTAGCGAAACACGCTGAGGGTACGTTCGGTGCCCAGGTGGCTCCAGGGCAGTGAATGGTCGGTGCGTTGCATGGATAAACTCCTGAAATCTGAACAGTGAGATCCCCCTGTAGGAGTGAGCCTGCTCGCGATAGCGGTGGGTCATGTCATTAAATTTCGACTGACCCACTGCTATCGCGAGCAGGCTCACTCCTACAGCGTTCTCTGTTGCTAGAAAGAATGCACAAAAAAAATGGCAACCGCGTCAACGGTTGCCACTTTTTTGAACAGCGTGATTACTCGCCGTAAACGTCAAACTTGAAGTACTTGTCCTGCACTTGCTTGTACTTGCCGTTGGCGCGGATTTCGGTGATAGCGGCATTGAACTGCTCGGCCAGGGCGGTATCGCCCTTGCGCACGGCAATGCCGGCGCCGCCACCGAAGTACTTCGGATCGTTGTATTCCGGGCCTACGAAGGCGAAACCTTTACCGGCGTCGGTTTTCAGGAAACCGTCGTCCAGGTTGACCGAGTCGGCCAGCAGCGCGTCAACGCGGCCAGAGACCATGTCCAGGTTGGCTTCCTGCTGGGAACCGTAGCGAACCAGCTGAATCCCGCCCGGCACCAGCACTTCGGTGGCGAAGCGGTCGTGGGTACTGGCGCGCAGCACACCGACTTTCTTGCCTTTGAGATCGGTCAGCGGGTCCTTGACGTCGGTGCCTTCCTTCATCACGAAGCGCGCCGGCGTGTGGTAGTACTTGATGGTGAAATCGACGTTCTTCTTGCGGTCGTCAGTGATGGTCATGGACGACAGGATCGCGTCGATTTTCTTCACTTTCAGCGCCGGGATCAGGCCGTCGAATTCCTGCTCGACCCACGTACATTTGACTTTCATCTGCTCACACAGCGCATCGCCGATGTCCACGTCGAAACCGGTCAGTTTGCCGTCAGGGGTTTTCATCGAGAATGGCGGGTAGCCGGCTTCAATACCGATGCGGATCGGCTTGGCGTCATCGGCCACAGCGGTCAGGGACAACATCGACAGTGCCAGGGCACCGAACATCACTAGCTTTTTCATTTATAACTCCCGTGTGCGGAGGCTTTTATTGGCAGCTTACGATTGGCTTTCGGCCGGTGAAAACCGAAGTGGTCGGCAGTCTAGAGTGGCTTCAAATGGGCAAATTGTGTTTAAGCGACAAATACTTACAGAAAAGTGGCTCGCGTAACGGAGTCCCTTGAAGTGTGCGCCACCGCAGTGCACAGACTGTAGGACAAGTCCTTTAATCAGACAAAACCTACACACAAAAACGACAGGGAATCCTGATGCCAACATTGAACCTGATCCAGCACCACCCCGCCGAAGGTCCCGGGGCGATTGCTGAATGGGCCACGTCCCGAGGCTTGACGCTGAACGTCTTTCGCGCAGACCTCGGCCAATTGCCTCCGGTGAGCGCGACACCGGTGATGGTGTTGGGTGGGCCTTACGAATCCAGTGCTGGCCCGGCCTGGCTGGAAGCCGAGCGGCAGTGGTTGGCGGGCAGCCTGAATCAGGGCGCTCCGGTGTTTGCGATTTGCCTGGGGGCGCAGTTGTTGGCGTTGAGTCTGGGCGGACAGGTGCGGCGGATGGATCGAACCGAAACCGGCTGGACTGAGGTGACGTTCGCCGATGGCCAGCGGCTGAAGGTGCTGGAGTGGCACGAAGACGCGATTGATCTGCCGCCCGGCGCGCAATTGCTCGCCAGCAGCGCTCAATGCGAACAGCAGATGTATCGGGTGGGGCCGATGCGTGTGGGGTTGCAGTTCCATCCGGAGTGGAATGCCGGGTCGGTGGCGATGCTCAATGAACACTTTGGTGAGGAATCACCGTTGCCTCGGGGTGAACAGGACAGCGCCGCCTACACCGCCGTATATGACTGGTTGCAGGCGACGCTGGATGGGTGGTGGACCGTTTCGTCCGCTATGCGCAATGGTTGATCAACATTCACACCCTATGGCGGTCGAGGCTGGCCGCTGCACCGCCACACTCAACTCAAACCCTTCATCCAGCCACCCCGTCACCCCGCCGATCATTTCCTTGACCGGGTAACCCAGTGCCGCAAGTTTCACAGCGGCCTTGTTGGCGCCGTTGCAATGCGGGCCCGCGCAATACACCACGAACAAACTGCTTTTCGGGTAAGCCGCGAGACCTTCAGCGGTCAGCAATCGCCCCGCAATATTGATCGCGCCCGGCACATGGCCGCGCTCGAACGCCAGCGGACCGCGTACGTCCACCAGCACAAAATCCACTTCGCCGGCCTGTTGGCTGGTGTGGACGTCGGAACAGTCGGTTTCGAAAGTCAGGCGGTTGCTGAAATGCATCAAGGCAATGGCCGAAGGGGCGGCGGGGATTTCGCGAACCAGGCTGGTCATGTTCTGTACTCCATAGTGTGTGGGCGTGAGAAGACTTTATCCGCCCGCCACTTGCCGCTACAGTGGCGCACAAGACACTCACCGGGAACTTTCCGCCAAATGCAGCCTAACCCTGGATTGGTCGCGATTCTGGCCTACGACGGCCTTTGTACTTTCGAATTCGGCATTGCCGTGGAGATTTTCGGCCTGGCACGGCCAGAGTTCGACTTCCCGTGGTACGAACACCGGATTGTCGCCGTGGACCAAGGCCCGATGCGCGCCATGGGCGGCATTCAGGTGCTGGCCGATGGTGGCATGGAGCTGCTCGAAGATGCCCGGACCATCATCATTCCCGGCTGGCGCGACCGTCATGCGCCGGTGCCCGAACACTTGCTCGACGCCTTGCGCAAGGCCCATGCACGCGGGGCGCGATTGCTGTCGATCTGTTCCGGGGTGTTTGTGCTGGCGGCGACCGGTTTGCTCGACGGTCACGGCGCTACCACCCATTGGCGCTACACCACTGAACTGGCTGAACGTTTTCCGCACATTCTGGTGGACCCGCAGGTGTTGTATGTCGATGCCGGTCAATTGATTACCTCGGCCGGCAGCGCAGCGGGCATCGATGCCTGCCTGCACCTGGTGGCGCGGGATTTCGGTACGCAAGTGGCGAACACGGTGGCTCGGCGGCTGGTGATGTCGCCGCAACGCACTGGCGGCCAGGCGCAGTTTATTCCGACACCGGTCAGCCCGACGCCGCGCAGTGACGTGTCACGCGTCATGCAATGGGCGCGGGAGCGCTTGCACCAGCCGCTGGAGGTTCGTGATCTGGCGAGCGAGGCGGCGATGAGTGAGCGAACGTTTCTGCGCCGCTTTACCGAAGCCACCGGGATGTCGCCAAAAGCCTGGTTGCAGCATGAGCGACTGGCGCGGGCCCGGGAGTTGCTGGAGGGCACCGGGCACAATACCGATCAGATTGCCGAGCAGTGCGGGTATCGGTCGGTGGAGAGTTTTCGGGTGGCGTTTCGGGGGGTGGTGGGGGTGCCGCCGTCGGTGTACCGGGAGCGGTTTGGGCGTGGGGACATGGCTGGTATTTGAGCTGACCTTCAGGGCCCCATCGCGAGCAAGCTCGCTCCCACATTGGATCGATATAACGCCTGAAATTCCTGTGGGAGCTCGCTCGCGATGAGGCCAGCCTAGACACCACTGGATTCAAGGCTTGCGCAGCAGATAGGTATCCATAATCCACCCATTCGCCAATCGAGCCGCCTTGCGCACCCGCTCAATCTCATCCGCTACCTCTTCAAGCTTGCCGCTGATCAGCATCTCATCCGGCGTCCCCAAATAAGCCCCCCAGTAAATCTCGGTCTGCAGATCAGCCACCTGACGGTAGGCATCTTGCGCATCCAGCATCACCACCACACTGTCCGCGTCACTCACCTGCCCCGCGGCCAAACGGCGCCCGGTGGTGATTTCAATCGAGCGACCGATGCGATTGAGCGGCACTTTATGGCGCGCTGCCAATGCCTGGACGCTGGTGATGCCGGGGATCACCTCGAACTCGAACACACAGCGCCCCGTCGCCAGGATCGCCTGCAAAATCCGGATCGTGCTGTCGTACAACGCCGGATCGCCCCACACCAGGAAACCGGCGCATTGCTCGTCAGTCATTTCCTCGTTGATCAGGCGTTCGAAGGTCAATTGCTTGGCAAGGTTGAGGTCTTCGACACTGCTCGTGTAGTCCACCTCACCGCGCTCACGCTCGGGGCTGTGGGCTTCGACGAAGCGATAGTCGTGATCGGTGATGTAGCGTTCGCAGATGTCGCGACGCAGGTGGATCAGTGAATCTTTGTCCTGGCCCTTGTCCATCAGGAAAAACACATCGACGAGATTCAACGCCTTCACAGCCTGCATCGTGATGTAGTCGGGATTACCGGCGCCGATGCCGATGACCAACAGTTTTCTCATCACAGCACTCCTTGGGCATCAGTGCCGAGCAAGCGCAGGCGCCAGCGGCCGGTGAACCGCAACTCAATGGCTGACAACGGTTCAACGTCAATCTGGTTGAACGCCGCACCCTGCAATACCAGGGTGAGCGCAGCGCGAATGACAAACGGATGGGTGACCGCAATAACATGCCCCGGCGTTGCCTCAAGGGTGTGCAGCCACTGCGCCACACGCTGACCCAGTTGCGCCACCGACTCACCGCCATGGGGCGCCGAGGTTGGGTCATCGAGCCAGGCCTGGAGCGCCTCGGGCTGCGACGTTTGCAGGTCATCAATGCGCACGCCCTGCCACTGCCCGAAGTCGCAATCGCTCAATGCATCGACCACTTCAACTTCATCGCCAAACAGTGCGGCCGTTTGCCGGGTGCGCAATTCCGGACCGCAGAGCAAACGCGGCGTCCCTTTGAACGCATGACGACGCGACCCCTTCGCCGATTGCCAATCCATTTCCAGCGGTTCGTTCGTAGGAAAACGCGCCAATTTCTGTGCGACGGTTCGAGCGTGACAGATCAAGGTCAAACGGGTTGTTTGCACGGATAAACACCCTGGCGATGAAACGGAAACGGCAACGCGCCGACGATATTCGCCTGATTGTGCCGCAAGAAGCCCGACTCAGGGCGTTTCGTTTCAACCGGCACGCCTGGCTTGCCCCTGCAGCGGGCCGGTGAAACTCGGCAATCTCCGACACGTTTATGGGCGATAGCCTACAAGCTCTATCGACTACCATGTAGCCCCTTTAGCGCGCGGTTTACGCCCTGTTTTAGGGCTCAAAAAAGGCGTGGAAAAATTCACTAGACTTGTAGGCTCGGCTACATAAATACTGCTTTCGCAATTTGTGAAATGAAACCGACATCGCCATCCAGCAGGAGCCCGGATGCCCACCTTCAGAGACCTGATCACCGACGCCGGCCTGGAGCTGACGTCGTCGGAACGCAAGGTCACACGCGCCTTGCTGGCCCCGTACCGGCGTAACGGGCTCGGCCCTCTCTTGCAACCACGTCCCCACCTGCAACAAGTCCATCTGCACTGGCCCCGCCTGTTTACGCACCCTCCCCGCGCCATAGCCTTGGGACTGACCTATTTTTTGCTCAACAAAACCGGCTCCCCCAGGGTGCTGTCCGAGCCGAGCAACGGCTTAAGATAAAAAGGGCGGCGTCTGACAACAAATCAGCCGATCGCTGCTTCAACGCGTGGAAACCGACAGTGATAGTCAGGTTCGGAACACATCGCCGAACCCTTTGATACAGGAGTACATCCATGCTGGTCTTACGCCCAGTCGAGTTAACCGACCTGCCCCAGTTACAACAACTGGCGCGCGACAGCCTGGTGGGTGTCACGTCGTTGCCGGACGACACCGAACGCCTGCGCCAGAGGATTATCGATTCCTGCGCCTCATTCGAAAAAGACGTTGAGGCACAGGGCCCGGAGAATTACTTCTTCGTGCTGGAGGACCTGACGACCCAACGCCTGGCAGGTTGTTCAGAGCTCCTGGCCACCGCCGGCTTCAACGAGCCGTTCTACAGCTTGCGTAACCGCCACTTCACCAGCGCCTCCCGGGAACTGAACATCGAACATGGCGTGCCGGCGCTGTCGCTGTGCCAGGACCTCAACGGTCACACCTTGCTGCGCGGCTTTCACATCGATACCACGCTGGTGCGCACTGCATTTTCGGAGCTGCTGTCACGGGCACGGCTGCTGTTCATCGCCGCCCATCCGCAGCGCTTTGCCGACGCGGTCATCACCGAAATCGTCGGCTACAGCAGCGATGAGGGGCAATCGCCGTTCTGGGATGCGGTGGGCAAACACTTTTTCGACCTGCCTTACACTGAGGCCGAACGGCTGTGCGGACTGGAAACCCGGACCTTCCTCGCCGAACTGATGCCGCAGTACCCGATCTACGTGCCGATGCTGCCCCAGGCGGCCCAGGACTGCATTGGCCGGATTCACCCGGACGGCCAGGAGGCCTTCGATATTCTTGAGCGCGAAGGCTTTGAAACCAACAGCTACATCGACCTGTTCGACGGTGGCCCTACCCTGTATGCGCGCACTTCGAACGTGCTCTCCATCGCCCAAAGCCAGACAGGCACGGTGCAACGGCGCTCATCCATCGATGCACGCGGTCGTTACCTGGTGAGCAACGATGCGCTCGAAGGCTATCGCGCGATCGTCGTTGAACTGGATGTTGTAACCGGGCAACCGGTGGGGTTGAGCGCCGAGATGTGTCAGGCCTTGAACGTGACCGATGGCAGCCCGATCCGGCTGATCGCCTTGTGAGCATCACCCGGCCCTGTGCCCAACGACAGCGCCCGAACTGGCGCAAAGAAGGAGCTGCATCATGATTGTCCGCCCGGTTCGCGTCACCGACCTGCCCGCCTTGATGGATCTGGTGCAACAGGCCGGCCCGGGGTTCACCACGCTGCCGGCCAACGAGGATCGCCTGGTGCACCGGGTGCGCTGGGCCCAGCGGACATTTGCCGAACAGGTGGAGCGTGCGGATGCCGATTACCTGTTTGTGCTGGAGGATGACGATCAGCAAGTGGTCGGCGTCAGTGCAATGTCTGGCGCCGTTGGCCTGCGTGAACCCTGGTACAACTACCGGGTCGGGCTGACTGTCAGCGCTTCGCCGGATCTTGGGATTGCGCGACAGATTCCGACCTTGTTCCTGAACAACGAAATGACCGGCCAATCGGAGCTGTGCTCGCTGTTCCTGCGTCACGATCAACGCCAGGGTACGAACGGCCGGCTGCTGTCGCTGGGACGGCTGCTGTTCGTCGCCGAGTTCCCACAATTGTTCGGCGACAAACTCATCGCCGAACTGCGTGGCAGCGCCGACGAGCACGGCTGTTCACCGTTCTGGGACAGCCTGGGCCGGCACTTCTTCAAAAAGGAATTCAGCTACGCCGACCACCTGTCGGGGCTGGGCAATAAATCCTTCATCGCCGAACTGATGCCGCGCCAACCGCTTTACACCTGCCTGCTGACTGAGCAGGCCCAGGCGGTGATCGGCAAAGCGCACCCGAACACCGTGCCGGCGATGAAACTCCTGAATGCCGAGGGCTTTGCCCATCAGGGTTACATCGACATCTTCGACGCCGGGCCGGTGATCGAAGCGCCGGTGGCGAAAATCCGTAGCGTGCGCGACAGCCAGGCGCTGGTACTGGCCATTGGCACACCCGACGAACAGGCCCCGGTGTGGCTGATCCACAACCGACGCCTGGAAAACTGCCGCATTACCGTGGCCAAGGCACGCCTGGTCGGCAACAGTTTGGTGGTCGACCGCCTCACCGCCAAACGCCTGCAACTGCAACCTGGCAATTCGGTGCGTGCGGTGCCTTTGTTGAAGCAACAGCAGCAGGCTGTGGCGGCGTAACAGTGTCGCCTTGGTGTTAATAATCAATGTAAACCAAAGTTCCGCCATAGCGGATCAGCCCACCATAAACATCCATTAACAACTGACAACATCAACTAACAACTACTAAATTGCCTTTAGTGGTCGTCCTCCCCATACTAAAAACACAAACCGGCCACATTAAACGAGCCCACCACGCAACGTCCTATAGACAATTGATCTTACGCCCCGGTATTTCGCACAACCTCAAACCAGCTGATCGCCCCACCCCAAAGAACCGAAGCAGAACACTTCATGATCAAGACACTTTTAAACGCAACCTTATCATCCAACGAACTGATAACCACTTTAAAAACACTGGACACATCCGCTGAAATTCATAAGTTAGTCAGCGTGCTGCATAACACGCCTGAACACCCTCATGAAACATCTAAAAGCGCGACGATCATGAAGTCAACAAACACCCTCACCGGAACATTGACACTGTACTGCAACGACAGTGGAAACATCAGTCTCAAAGTACCTGATCGCGCACCGCCGTCACCGCAGCTGTACACCGTTCCAGGCAACAGTGTTTTGTTTGCCATCAACGACCAGTCATTTCCTGTCCAGCTCTATGGAGTAGAAGCCAACAATCTGATACTTGGAAAGCAGGTCATTGTCGACGCCAACAACCCGTTATTCATCGACGGTACGAAGGTCCTGTTCGACAGCAACCCCACAGGCGACGGGCACGCGACATTCATTGGCAGTATCAACCTGCCAGATAAAAGCGCAGATATCGGGGTATTTGATCGTGCCTCTCGACACAAAATCGCCTGGTTTCCCCATGACGATAGCGCCGCACGCTACCTGGTGAGCCTTGAACTACTTGAAGCGGCGCAGGATCCAGGGGCTGGCAAAGTGGCCGAAGAATTGATTTATCACTACCACCCCGCCGTCGCGTGGAAAGCATTTCAGGTCATTCATAAAATCGATCCGCAAGCCGCACTGCATTTCGTACCACTGTTGAGAAACCTGCAAAACAGTCGCCTGAATGTTTTACTCGAACAACAGAGTGAAGCGGCATGAAGCTGAATACATTTGTTGAGCGAATGGCGGCTTACGATCTAGAGCGAGACAAGCCACAAATAATAGAAGACTTACGTCAACTGAGTACCAACCGTACCTTGCTGAGCGAGCACCTTTACAACATTATTCAGCAAGAAGGTTTCAGCACACGCAACAGTATCTATAGCGCTTACGCTTTTGTTCTGTATTACAATGACCTGTTTACTGTTCGTTTGGGTTTTTGGTCACCGGTCTCTTCTCAAGACGAAAGTGAAACGTTCATCTACGATTTGAACCACACCCACGACTTTGAAATCTATGCCATGGGTTACAGCGGCGACGGCTATATAACCGTGACCCGAAAAATACTTGATGACACACCGATTCGCGTGAATGCAAGACCGATACTCGGCGAAGAGCGAGTACTTAAACTCGCACCCGGCGAGGTCCTGCACATGCTTCCACTACAGGAAATACACAAGCAGCTCCCCCCGAAAACAATGTCCGCTTCGTTGAGTTTACTGATCCATCCTCAACGATCGGTTAAAAACGAAGAAGCGTGGTGCTTCGACGAAAACTACATACCGACTTATCCCGGTATTGCTACGCAGGAAACAGCGTTCTTTGAAAAAACGCTGGCACTGCTTAATAGTGGTAGTCATTCGCTACCCGATAAAAACCAAAGGAAGAAAACATGAACAAGCCAACGAACAACTGGAATGAAACCCCGCTGCTGCGTGCAGGTACCAACGTGATCAACACTCCCGTCGAGACTACCAAGCAATCCCCGTGTGGCGAATTCGTGCTTCGCTATAACGTGGGTAACATCCATGAAATCAAGCAAATCTGGAACGTGACGGCTAACGGCTGAAAGCGCCACCGTTAAACATGCCGCAAGCTGCAGACCGATCAGGTCTGCGGCCTTTTTCTGAACGCACCGACGAAAAAACCGGCATCCCTGTAAATTCGTCATCATTTGCCCCCCGCCCCCGTGATAGCCTTTTGTTCCTTCGGCGTTGACACTTTTGCTCAAGCCCTTCCATTCCAATTGCAGTGGTGGAACTCGTATGTCCAGGCTTTCCCATCAAGATTTGCGCCGTAACTTTCGCGAATTGTTCGCTTCCAACACCTGCTATCACACGGCTTCGGTCTTCGACCCGATGTCGGCCCGCATTGCCGCTGACCTGGGTTTTGAAGTGGGAATTCTGGGCGGCTCCGTCGCATCGTTGCAGGTGCTGGGCGCCCCCGACTTTGCGTTGATCACCCTCAGCGAGTTCGCCGAACAGGCCACGCGCATTGGCCGCGTCGCGCAACTACCGGTCATCGCCGACGCCGACCATGGCTACGGCAACGCGCTCAACGTGATGCGCACCATCGTCGAACTTGAACGCGCCGGCATCGCCGCCCTGACTATTGAAGACACCTTGCTGCCGGCGCAATTCGGCCGCAAATCCACCGACCTGATCGGGGTCGCAGAAGGCGTCGGCAAGATCCGCGCCGCGCTGGAAGCCCGGGTTGATTCGGAAATGGCGATCATCGCCCGCACCAACGCCGGCATTCTGCCGATCCAGGAAATCATCAGTCGCACCCAGCAGTACCAAGCCGCCGGGGCAGACGGGATCTGCATGGTGGGCGTGCAGGACTTCGATCAACTGGAAAAAATCGCCGAACACCTGAGCGTGCCGCTGATGCTGGTCACCTACGGCAACCCGGCGCTGCGCGACGACAAACGCCTGGCCGAACTGGGCGTGCGGGTGACCATTGACGGGCATGGCGCTTACTTTGCGGCGATCAAGGCGACGTACGACAGCTTGCGCGAGCAGCGGCAGATCTTTACCCAGGCGTCCGACTTGAGCGCGACGGAGCTGACGCATACGTACACGCAGCCTGAGGACTACATTCGTTGGGCCGAAGAGTTTATGCGTGTGAAGGAGTGATGATTGTTCCCATGCTCTGCGTGGGAATGCCTCAACGGACGCTCCGCGTTCGGCTTCGAAGGGACGCGGAGCGTCCAGGGCTGCATTCCGAAGCGGAGCGTGGGAACGATCAGTGGTGCGGATTACTGCTTGGTCAATTCCATAATCATCCGCGACAACAGATAAATCCGCGGCGCCACGCTTTCTACCTCCGCGTACTCTTCAGGTGTATGGATATTGCCGCCCACAATCCCGAACCCATCCAGTGTCGGCGTACCCACACCCGCCGAGAGACTGGCATCCGCCGCCCCGCCGCTGCCTTCTTCGGTCAACTTGCGACCAATTTCGCCGTAAATCCCCTGCGCCATGGCCATCAACCGATCCGACTCCGCCGTCTGCGGCATCGGCGGTAATCCGCGCTGAAGGGTGGTGGTGACTTCGGTATCCGCAATCAGCTTGTCCTTGGAAACCCGCGCCAGATCCTTCTCGATCCGGTCGAATTCTTCCGGTACCGCCGCCCGCACGTCAGCCTTGGCCGTGGCCTGGTCCGGGATCACGTTGGTCCGGTCGCCGGCCTTGATCACGGTGAAATTGATGGTGGTTTTCTTCTCTTCATCACCCAACTTGCCGAGTTGCAGAATCTGATGCGCGGCTTCCATGGCAGCGTTGCGCCCCAGTTCCGGCGCGACACCGGCGTGAGCGGCTTTTCCTTTGACTTCCACCACCGCCGTCGCACTGCCTTTGCGCCACACCACCAAACCATCCGCCGGACGACCCGGTTCGAGGTTGAGGGTCACGTCGTGGGCCTTGGCGGTTTTCTTGATCAGGTCGGTGGCGACGTCGGAGCCGGTTTCTTCACTGGCGTCGAGCAGGAACGTGATCTGCGCGTAGTCCTTGAAGTCGAGGCTTTTCAGGACTTTCAGCGCATAGATCCCGGCGACGATGCCGCCCTTGTCATCCATCACGCCAGGCCCATAGGCGCGGCCGTCCTTAATATGGAACGGGCGCTCGGCGGCAGAGCCTTCCTTGAAGACGGTGTCCATGTGCGCCATCAGCAGGATTTTCGCCTTGCCGGTGCCTTTCAGCGTCGCAATCACGTGGCTGCTTTTGTCGGGTGTGTTGGGCACCAGCTCAATGGTCGCACCGAGCTTTTTCAGCTCGTCGATGGCGATGTCGCGCACTTGCGTCAGGCCGGGCTCATAGCCGGATCCGGAGTCGATGTTGACCAGCCGCTCCAGCAGTTTCAGGGCTTCACCCTTGTATTGCTCGGAATCGGCGAGGACTTGTTTGTGCGGTTCGGCGAAGGCTGCAGGAGCGAAGGCGCCGAGGGCGAGGGTCAGACTGGTGACCAGAAGGGAGCGAGGGAGATTGAGCGTCATGAATCGGTCCTTGTTTCGTGTCGGGGTCAAAAACACCCTACCTGACTACGACGCAAGGCTCTAGACCGAATGCGACACACAAGAATCCATGGCCGAAGATTAACCTGCAGTAAAGGGTCAGACCGGGTCGAGCAGTTCACGATAGGGCTTTCCATTGGTGCGGCAGATCACGCGATTGCGGCCCGTGGTCTTGGCTTCATACAACGCCTGATCCGCATCGTTGAGCCATAACGTCGCATCGGTGTGCGCCGTACTGAAAGACGCCAGGCCAATACTCAAACTGACTTTCAACGCCGGACTCTGCTCGTAACCCAACGTGGCAAAGCGGTCGCGCAGTGCCTCCATCGTCGCAGCGGCGCTGTTCAACGGCATATCGGGCAGGATCACGCAGAACTCGTCGCCGCCATAGCGCCCGGCCACATCAGCGACGCGCAGGTTTTGCTTGAGCATTTTGCTCAACTGGCGCAACACGATGTCCCCGGCGACGTGGCCGTAGGTGTCATTGATCGCTTTGAAATGGTCGATGTCGATCAGCGCAATCGCCCCGCCCTGCTGCAGGCGTTGGCAGCGCTGGAATTCGACTTCAAGTTGATCCTTCCAGGCGCCATGGTTCAGCAGGCCGGTCAGGCTGTCGGTACGGCTCAGGGCCAGCAACTCGCGCTTTTGCTGACCCAGGGTGGTGGCCTGACGGAAGCAGATCCAGCCAAGCGCCAAGGGATACAGGATCAGCAGCGGCATGCAGGCGAACATCTGCAACGGTGTTGTCGACGGAATGAACGCGGGGGTAAACGCCAGCCACCCCACCCCCATCCCGAGTATTTGCGCGACGGTGCCCACCAACAGGAATCGCATGCCGCCGATGGCGACGTTGTTCATCGCCATCATCGACAGCGTTGCAACGCTGGGCAGTGGATTGAACTGCATGGCCGCGACCCAGAAACCGCCGAGAAAGGCGTCGACCAGGATGTTGCGGTGCTCGGCGTGAAACGGCACCTTGGCCCGACGTGCCCACTGATAAGCAACGTGCGGCCACAACACGCCGTTGAACAGCATCAGCCCCCACACCCACGGTGCCGGGTCGAGCGGGTACATCGCCGCGCCCACGCACAACAATCCCAAGGCCAGGCCCAGGGTTCGCGATGTATAAAGCCTCCTGGCTAATGAAAGTCCTTTCCCCGCTTTTGCCATAGGGCCTCTGCGCCACTCATCGGAACCGGATTACACCGGGCTTGCAGGTGCGTTTGAAGTCTATCAGGGCGACGTTAAATAGCCATCACCGGTGAGCGGCTTGAATACCGGGGTATTGCCACGAGGCGAGTCCCCAATGTTTGGCTATACATGAAGGGAGGGTTCAATCAATAACTCTAAAAAAGGAGGCCCATGCAGACTTTTCAAGTGTTGATCATTGGCAGCGGTTTTGGCGGTCAGTGCGCGGCGATCAATTTGCTCAAGGCCGGCATCGACGATTTTCGCTTGCTGGAGCGGCGGGACTTTTTTGGCGGCACCTGGTGCCAGAACACCTACCCAGGCGCAGCAGTGGATGTGCCCTCGCCCCTTTATTCGCTGTCCTTTGCGCCCTATCGCTGGACGCAAATGTTCGCCCAACAGGCGGAACTGCACCACTACACCCAGTACGTGGTGGAACACTTCGGCCTGCGCGACAGGGTCGAGCTGGAGGCCAATGTCGAACGCATCGAATGGGATGACACCAACAAACGCTGGGCCGTGCACACCGGCAGCAAAGGCACGTTTTACGCGCAGTTTCTGATTAACGCGACGGGGCCGTTGAGCCAACCGGTCGTCCCGCACTTCGAAGGCGTGGAACGCTTTCAGGGCAAGACCTTTCACACCAACAATTGGGACCATTCCTACGATTACCGGAAAAAACGCGTGGCCATCGTCGGCAGCGGTGCCAGCGCCGCGCAGGTCATTCCGGCGATTGCCCCGGACGTCGCGCACCTGCATGTGTTCCAGCGCACGCCGCACTGGGTATTGCCGAGGGCTGACCGCGCGTTTGGTCCTTTCCAGCGTTGGCTGCTGGGCCTGAAACCGGCCTACAAACTGCTGCGCTGGATGATCTACTGGCAGTTCGAAACCCGCGTGATTGCCTTCAAATACTCGAAACCGGCGATCCGCATGGTTCAGCATCAGGCCTTGCGCTTTCTCAAGCGCCAGGTGCCGGACCCCGAACTACGCAAAAAACTGACTCCGGACTTCACCATCGGCTGCAAACGCGTGCTGGTCTCCAGCACCTACTACCCGGCGCTGAGCCGCCCCAACGTAACGTTGCACAGTCGCGAACAGGGCATCGCGTCCATCGATGAAACCGGCATCGTCACTCAGGACGGCCAGCACATCGACCTCGACCTGATCGTCTGGTCCACCGGTTACGACGCCACTGACGGGGTGATTTCCTACCCCGTCACCGGCAAACACGGCACACGACTCAAGGACGTCTGGGCGCAGTACCCGCGGGCCTATCTGGGCACCAGCCTGCCGGACTTCCCGAACCTGTTTATCGTCACCGGCCCCAACACCGGCATTGGCCACACCTCGGCGCTGTTTATCATCGAATCGCAGATGAATTACATCCTCGACTGCATCCGTACGTTAAAAGCACAGGGTTTACGCAGCATTGAAGTACGCCCCGAAGCGGAACGTACCTACACTGAAATGATCCACAGGGAAATGGAGCGCACCGTTTGGAAGTCTGGAGGCTGTCACAGCTGGTATCAAAGCAAGAGCGGTCATGTGATCGCCATGTTTCCGGGGTTTAGTTTCAGCTATCACCGATTGACCCGGGCCTTGAAACCGGCCGACCACATTCTGTCCTGATCACGTTTAAGGAAGTCATCCGATGCTTCTATTGGTCGTCATTATCGCGGTTATCGTGGCCTGGAGCTGGTTGAGCTACCCGACCATCGGTTATTGGCTGTACGACTGGAACATGGCGATTGAAGCCAAGCTGTATCGGCTGCACAAGATCGTCGTGCCGATCAACGAAATGACCGTCTCGACCTGGCAAGGCGGGCCGTATGAGGCGTCCAGCAGTGTGCTGATGCTGCACGGCTACAGTGCCGACAAAAACCTGTGGTTGCGCTTCGCCCGGCATTTTGTCGGTACGCATCGGGTGATCATTCCAGACATTGCCGGCCATGGCGAAACCGGCTTCAAGGCCGGTGGCGGCTATGACATCCCGTTGCAGGCCAAGCGGATGATCCAGCTGCTCGACGTCTGCGGGGTCGAGAAAGTGCATGTGATCGGCAACTCCATGGGCGGCTACATCGCGGCGTGGCTGGCGGCCACCTACCCGGACCGCATCGCTTCTGTGGCGCTGATCGACCCGGCCGGCGTCACTGCGCCCGAGGCCAGTGATCTGGAGCGACACCTGGCCAAGGGGCACAACCCTTTTCTGATTCATTCGCGGGAAGAGTTTCGGCGTTTCTACGCCATGACCATGGCCGAACCGCCGTGGGTGCCTGGCGTGGTGCTGGACGCCGTTGCCCAGCGCTATGAGCAAAGTCGCGATGAGCTGGAAGAAATCTTCAACGACTTCCGCGCCAGCCCGCCGATGGAACCCAAACTGGCTGACATCAAATGCCCGGCGCTGCTGCTGTGGGGGCACAAGGACCGTTTGATCGACGTCAGCAGCGTGGCCGTCTGGAGCAAAGGCATCGTCGATCTGCGGGTGCATATCTGGGACCACGTCGGGCACATGCCAATGGTCGAACAGCCGGCCAATACCGCACGTCTGTATCGCGAGTTCCTGGGATCGCTGCGCACCGAAAGCCGCTCGCACCTGTAACGCGACCCTCTAACGCGACCCTTAGCCGCTGACGAGCAACGCGAGGCTGCGGCTACACGAGCGGTAGTGCAGCAGTCCTGGGGAGAATGAAGTCCGTAAGATTCTTCGTTTGTCGGCGCCGCTGAAGGCTGCGATCTTTTCGCACATCCTTTACGTCACCGCGCCGGGAATTTCTTTCATGAGCCAGTCACCCTTCGTCAGCCCTGACCTGATCCGTCAACGCTTCTCCAAAGCGATGTCCGACATGTACCGCGAAGAAGTGCCCCTGTACGGCGCACTCATGGAGTTAGTGGAGCAGACTAACCAATACGTGCTGGACAACGACCCGCAGATCGCCCGTCAGCTGAACAGCACCGGCGAAATCGAACGCCTGGATCTGGAACGTCACGGTGCAATCCGCGTCGGCACCGCCGCAGAACTGGCCACGCTCGCCCGTTTGTTCGCCGTGATGGGCATGCAACCGGTGGGTTATTACGACCTGACCCCGGCCGGCGTGCCGGTGCATTCCACGGCGTTTCGCGCGGTGCATGAAGACGCGTTGCAGGTCAGCCCCTTCCGCGTATTCACCTCGCTGCTGCGCCTGGAACTGATCGAAGACCTGGACCTGCGGGCCTTCGCCCAGTCGGTGCTGGACAAACGCCAGATCTTCACCCCGGCAGCGCTGACCCTGATCGAACGTGCGGAAACCGAGGGCGGCCTTACCGAACAAGAAGCGCAGCAGTTCGTCGAACAGGCGCTGGAAACCTTCCGCTGGCACCACAGCGCCACGGTTACCGCCGAGCAATACCAGAAACTCAGCCACCAGCATCGCCTGATCGCCGACGTCGTGGCCTTCAAAGGCCCGCACATCAACCACCTCACCCCGCGCACGCTGGACATCGACATCGTCCAGGCGCAGATGCCTGCCCACGGCATCACCCCTAAAGCGGTGGTCGAAGGCCCGCCCCGCCGGCAGTGCCCGATCCTGCTGCGCCAGACCAGTTTCAAAGCGCTGGACGAGCCGGTTGCATTCACCGATCAAGCTGAAACCCGTGGCAGCCACAGCGCGCGTTTCGGTGAAATCGAGCAGCGTGGCGCCGCGCTGACACCCAAGGGACGGGCGTTGTACGACCGTTTGCTCAACGCCGCTCGGGACGAGTTGAAAGACTTCCCCAATGAAGCCAATGCCGCACGCTACAACGCGCTGATGACCCAGCACTTTGGCGAATTCCCTGACACGTACGAAGGCATGCGCCGACAGGAACTGGCGTACTTTCGCTACTTCGTGACGGAAAAAGGCCTGCAGGCGGACAAGCTGGAATCGTTGTCGCTGGAGGATTTGCTGGACGGCGGGTATCTGCGGGTCGAACCGCTGGTGTATGAGGACTTTCTGCCGGTGAGTGCGGCGGGGATTTTCCAGTCGAACCTGGGAGACGCGGCGCAAACCCACTATGGCGAGCATTCGAATCAACAGGCGTTTGAACAGGCGCTGGGACGATTAACGATTGATGAGCTGGGGTTGTATGCCGAGACGCAGCGGCGCTCGGTAGAAGAATGCTATGCCACATTGGGGCATGCCATCTGAGACACACCCCATGTAGCCGCTGGCGCAACGTGCGCCAGCGGCTGCGGGTTTAGCGGAGCTTCGCCAACAACGCTTCAGCACCCGCCTGCGAAGACGCCGGGTTCTGACCGGTGATCAGCAACCCGTCCTCAACCACATAGCTCGCCCAGTCATCACCCTTGGAATAAATCCCGCCCTTCTCCTTCAGCATGTCTTCCACCAGAAACGGCACGACCTTTGTCAGTTGCACCGCTTCTTCCTCCGAGTTGCTAAAGCCCGTCACGCGCTTGCCTTTGACCAACGGCTGGCCGTCCGTGCCTTTGACGTGACGCAACACACCCGGCGCATGACAGACCGCCGCGACCGGTTTGCCGGCCTTGATAAACGCTTCGATCAGCGCAATCGAATAGCGGTCTTCGGCCAAATCCCACAGCGGACCATGACCGCCGGGATAAAACACGGCGTCGTAATCCTCCGGCCTCACGGTGCTCAGCACCGCCGTAGACGCCAGCGCCGCTTGGGCGGCGGAATCTTTGCGAAAACGATGGGTGGCTTCTGTTTGAAAGTCGGGCTCGTCGCTTTTCGGGTCCAGCGGCGGTTGGCCACCCTTGGGCGAGGCCAGGGTCAGCTGAGCACCGGCGTCCTTGAAGGTGAAATACGGAGCGGCGAATTCTTCCAGCCAGAAGCCGGTTTTCTTGCCGGTATCACCCAATTGATCGTGGGACGTTAAAACCATCAGGATTTTCATGTCGTTCTCACTCCGTTTCAGGGTTGTTCGGACGCTCGACGGCGCTGTTTCTATGGACCCTGCGGCGGGCCCATTCGTTGCACCGGATGTCAGGCGCCGATGACGGGTGGCGCAAGGCCGTTATGCGCAAGAAGTTGCGCACTCATCCTCCAAAAATGTCCTGCCTTGCGGCTGATCGCCCGGCCTGTCAGGCCCTCCAGCCGAGTGCGCAAGAAGTTGCGCAGTGGTGTGCAAGTTCTTGCGCACATTCCTTTGGGTTCCAAGATGAAAATCTTTTCCATCGTTATAAAACCGACTCAACCCACTGATTTATATAACGTTAACCGCTTCTGGCACGGACCTTGATAACAGTCAGGCACCCACCGGGCGATACACGCCTCCCGGGCACCCCAAAATTTTTAGCAAGGAGCACACCCATGGCTACACCAGCGTACATGTCCGTCACTGGCGAAAAACAAGGTCTGATCACCGCCGGCGCGTTCACCGCCGATTCGGTTGGCAACACCTACCAGGAAGGCCACGAAGACCAGGTCATGGTTCAGGCTTTCAGCCACGACGTGATCATCCCGCGTGACCCGCAATCCGGTCAGCCAACCGGTCAGCGCGTTCACAAGCCAGTGGTCATCACCAAGGTCTACGACAAGTCCTCGCCACTGCTGCAAGCCGCTCTGACTTCCGGCGAGCGCATGAGCGAAATCGTTATCCAGTGGTACCGCACTTCGGCTCAAGGTACCCAAGAGCACTACTACACCACCAAACTGGAAGACGCCATCATCGTCGCCATCAACAACAAAATGCACAACTGCCAGGACCCGTCGAACTCGCACTTCACGCACCTGGAAGAAGTGCAGTTCACCTACCGCAAAATCACCTGGACCCACGAAGTTTCCGGTACTTCGGGTTCCGATGACTGGCGTCTGCCGGTCGCCTAAATCAGGCCGACCGTCTCAAGCATCGGCCAGCTCTGCTGGTCGATGTTGTTTTCGCCCTTCCAGAATTTTTGCGTCTGCCGAGGCCTTTTCGGCCATTGGCGCACGCCGCAGCACTGCACGAGGAACAAGGGATGTTCGCGCCGGCCAATCAGACTCACTTTGCCCTGACCATCGAAGGTCTCTCCAGCGATTTGCAGGTGCTGTCCTTGCAAGGCCGGGAGGCGATCAGCCAACCGTTCGTGTTTGAGGTGGAGCTGGTCAGTGAACAGCCGTCCCTGGACCTCGAAACCCTGCTGCACAAACCGGCCTTCTTGCAGCTCTCGCCGGACGGCAGCGGCATTCACGGCCAGATCTACCGTGCCGCCCAGGGTGATTCGGGCAAACGCCTGACCCGCTACGCGGTGACCCTGCGCCCGCAACTGTCCTACCTGGCGCACCGCATCAACCAGCGCATCTTCCAGAACCTCAGCGTGCCGAAAATCATCGGCAA
>NZ_AZVV01000015.1:0-209883 GCF_000514395.1 Pseudomonas sp. URMO17WK12:I12 | reverse complement strand
CGTCGGCAAGGTGCGCTCCGTGCGCATGCACGTCAGCATGAATTACTTCCAGGCCCTGCGCCCCAACGCCCTGCGCTGGACCGCCCCCGAGGAAAACTTCTCCAGCGTCATCGCCATCTATGCCGGACACTTCCTCGACATGCTCTTCACCGCCACCGGTTGGCCCGTGAGCGTCTCAGGGTTGATGGTCAATCAGTTCCCGAAAGTGACCATCAAGGAAACCGGCGAAGTGCTGGACAGCACCGCCCCCGATCAGCTCGTACTCAGCGGCATGCTTGAAGACGGCGGCGTGATTTCGATCCACATCGAAGGCGGCAAACGCAACGGCTCAGGCGTGCAGATCGACATCACCGGCGACCAGGGCGACCTGAAAATCACCAACCGTTCGGCATTTGGCGAGGTCGGCGATGATTACGTGATCGAAGGTGCCCACGGCGACAATCTGGCACTGGAAGCACTGCCACTGCCTGCCAGCTATCAGCGCTTGCCAGAATCGTCATTGCCTTCGGCGGTGCTGGAACTGGCTGAGCTGTATTACGTGTATGCGCAAGATGTGGTCGACGGCAGCCATGGTGCGGCGACGTTCAGCGATGCATTGCGACTGCATCAGTTGCTAGATACTGCAAAAAGCGGAACTCAATCACCCCTCAAATGAGTGAGCGGCGATTTTGACAGGTGTGGAATTCGTCGAGATCGATCATATCCAGATTGCCCAGCGTAGACGCATCGGTGCGAGCTCGTGCGCCCCGATGCGCCAAGCAATCTCAGTAGGCATTTTTCCGATCATTCAAGCATGACTTCTTACTCGACTAATTCCGGAAAAGTTGCACCAAACATCGGTAGGCCGCTGGCGGAGCTGATCGCTGTGGCTTCGTCCTGGAGAACGTCCCAGTGCTCGACCAAAATGCCATTTTCGATACGGACGATGTCTACAGCGATGAGCGCAGTCGGACTACCGTTTCCAGAGAAACGGCCATGAACCATCACTTTGTCATCCTCGGCCATCATTACGCTGTGTTCATAAGTCAGTGTAGTGGGCAGACTTTTGATCAAGTCAAATAAACCCTGCCGTCCTGGAGGGATAAGCGCACTGTGCTGGATATAGTCCGCAGACCAATACTCCTCGGCTGCAGCGTAGTCGCGTTTATTGAATAAAGTATCGAAAGCTTTAAGCACGATCGATTTATTTTGCACTTCAATATTCATAGTTGCTCCTGATTGTATATTGAGACTTGGAGAAACAGAACGCCGACCATTCGAGCCCTGACGGACAGTTACAGCGACAGGGTTGGCCTCTCGAGCGATTTTTAAATTCCGTCAAGTCCAGTTATGAAAAGGCGAACAAAGGACAACGCCTCAGAGTTCCGCACGCTGTAGGTAATACATCCTAGCCTTGCGGATTTAACCGTATAAGCCGAAAAACCGACATTTCATGCCATACCGCTCAACTAACGGAGAACTTCTATACGTAAATCTTCTTTGTTAAGCGTCAGGAGCAACCGCAGATCTGAGTCCACGGCAGGCGCGTAGCCGCCCTCGGATACCACTAGACTACGAAACACCCGCAGAACGATTTAGCCAATCTGTTGCGTCGACCGGTTGAATCCACAGCCAAAAGTAGCCGTTCATGAACCGCAGCTTTTTGACCCAAAGTCGAGTGACTGCCGGTCTACACCGCGTCCACGTCATTGACCGGCAACGAAGCAAACATTTCAGCGCGGCACACCTCAAGGATCTCATCCGCCAATGCGGAATCATCCGGGCAGGCACGTGACAAAATAATTGCACCGACAGCACGAGACAGCAGGTCGATCATTTTCTTTCTCCCCTCACCCGAAGCGGCATCCGGCTTCGTCGGATATTTGTCCCCGAGCGTTTGCAAGGTGTGCTCGATCCCTTCGGCAAACGTCGCTTTCACATCATCCGACTGACGCGCCGCGTCGCCACACAACGCGGCCATGGTGCAACCGTTGCCACGTCCGTCCCGATGTTCCCTCGTCACATAGACGTCGATGAAGCCCGGAACATCGAGCGATTCAGCACCTTCCAGCGATTTGGAAAGGCTGCTGGCCGAGGCTTCGGCCATCAGGTCGGCCTTCGAGCCGAAATGCTTGTAGAAACCTCCGTGGGTGAAACCGGCAGCCGCCATGAGATCCGATATACCGACGCCGTCGAAGCCACGCTCACGGAACAGCTCAGAGGCCGTCTCAACGATGTGCTCCCGATTGGCCTGCGCCTGGGCCTTGGTCACTCTCACGTGCAATACCTCATGTCCACTGGGAAATCATGGGCCAATGATACATAGATGTTGATCACAATCAAAACCGTTGACAGTTTAGATTTCGATCATCATCCTAATTGCACGCACCGCCGACCTCCCTCAACAGGCACGGAAGACATACCCGATGACCGACCAGAATCTGTTCACCCCTTACACGCTTGGCGCCCTCACGCTGTCGAACCGTGTCGTCCTCGCGCCGCTGACGCGCAACCGTGCAGGCCAGGGCTTTGTGCCAAGTGAGTTCGCGGCCACCTATTACAGCCAACGGGCCAGCGCAGGCTTGCTGATCAGCGAAGCCACGCAGATTTCCCGACAGGGCCAGGGCTATCAGGACACTCCCGGGATCTACACGCAGGCGCAGATAGATGGCTGGCGTTCAGTGACCGATGCCGTCCACGCCAAGGGCGGAATAATCTTCCTGCAACTGTGGCATGTCGGTCGGGTGTCGCACGTTGATCTGCAAGAAAACGGCGCCGCTCCCGTGGCCCCTTCTGCGTTGCGCGCCGCCACCAAAGTGTTCGTCAACAACCGCTTTGAAGACGTCTCCGAGCCGCGCGCACTGGAGATCAGCGAACTGCCGGGAATCGTCACCGATTTCCGCCAGGCCGCGGCAAACGCTGTCGTCGCCGGGTTCGATGGCGTGGAGATTCACGGTGCAAACGGCTATTTGCTGGATCAATTCCTCAAGGACAGCGCCAACGTGCGCACCGATGCTTACGGCGGCTCGATTGAAAATCGTGCGCGTCTGCTGCTTGAAGTGACGGCAGCCGTCGTCAATGAAATCGGCGCGGATCGCACCGGTGTGCGCCTATCGCCTGTGTCGCCGGCCAATGGCGTTTCCAGCAGTGATCCGCGGGCGCAATTCGATTACGTCGTCGATCAACTCAACGCCCTCGACGTCGTTTATCTGCACGCAGTCGAAGGTGCAACCGGTGGCCCCCGCGACGTGGCGCCATTCGATTTCGGCGCCCTGCGCCAGCG
The DNA here is from genome assembly GCF_000514395.1 of Pseudomonas sp. URMO17WK12:I12. Classification (NCBI taxonomy): domain Bacteria; kingdom Pseudomonadati; phylum Pseudomonadota; class Gammaproteobacteria; order Pseudomonadales; family Pseudomonadaceae; genus Pseudomonas; species Pseudomonas sp. URMO17WK12:I12. The sequence goes on along the minus strand of NZ_AZVV01000015.1, from coordinate 206,621 downwards.
CTTCAAAAACACCTACATCGCCAACAACGGTTACGACCTGGACCTGGCGACTTCGCGGCTCGCCGAAGACCAGGCCGATCTGATTGCGTTCGGTCGTCCGTTCATTGGCAACCCGGATCTGGTTGAGCGCCTCAAGAGCGGCGCGCCGTTGTCCGCCTTCAACCCCGCCACCCTCTATGGCGGCGGCGCGGCAGGCTACATCGACTACCCGACGTTGGCTGAATCGGGCGCCATCGCAAGCTGAGCAATCAATGACCGCGCTATTTGTTTTCACACATCCTGAAAGAGAGATGACCCCATGAGCATTCGTCCTACCGTCCTCATCACTGGCGCCTCCACTGGCATCGGCGCCGTCTACGCCGAACGCTTCGCGCAACGCGGCCACGATCTTGTATTGGTTGCCCGAGATCAGGCACGCCTGGACGCACTTGCAGCGCGCTTGCGCAGCGAACACGGCGTCGCCGTCGAAGTGATTCCGGCGGATCTGACCCAACTCAGCGATCTGACAACCGTTGAAGCACGCCTGCGCGACGACGCCCGTATCGACATCCTCGTCAATAACGCTGGCGCCGCGCTGTCCGGCAACTTCATCGACCAAAGCACCGACAGTGTTGCGCAATTGGTCGCCCTCAACACCACGGCGCTGGTGCGGCTCGCCAGCGCCGTCGCCCCACGCCTGGCCAAAGCAGGCGAAGGCGCGATCATCAACATCGGTTCGGTGGTGGGCCTGGCGCCCGAGTTCGGCATGTCGGTCTACGGTGCGACCAAGGCGTTCGTGCTGTTCCTTTCCCAAGGCCTGAGCCTGGAACTTTCGCCCTTGGGCGTTTACGTGCAGGCCGTGCTGCCGGCCGCTACCCGCACGGAGATCTGGGATCGCTCCGGCATCGACATCAACACCCTGAACGAAATCATGGAAGTGGGCGATCTGGTGGATGCCGCACTGGTCGGTTTTGATCGGCGTGAGCCAGTGACGATCCCGCCGCTGCACGAAGCTGAACGCTGGGATGACCTGCAGACCGCACGTCAGGGCCTGCTGGGGCAGATCCGCCAGTCTGCGGTTGCCCAGCGTTACCAAATCCCACAGTGATCTTTTTGTAGCGAACACCCAGCCAGGATTCGATGCAGGCGCCCAAGGCACTGCATCGAAAGCGGCCCGCTGTTCGGAGTAGACATGGCTCCCACGAATACAAATAACCCCGCTGGCTCGCCGACATCGTTCGTCAATGCACCGAACCAGTCGATCACGGTCAACGGCATTCCCTTCGCCTATCGCGACATCGGCCCCACGACCGGTGTGCCCCTCGTACTGTTCAACCATTGGGGCGCGGTGCTGGACAACTTCGACCCCGGGATCATCGATGGCCTGGCACAAACAAGGCGCATCATTGCCACCGACTATCGTGGGATCGGCGGCTCTGGAGGAACCGCGCCACTGACGGTCGGCGAAATGGCAGACGATGCCATTCAACTGATACGCGCGCTGGGTTTCGAGACAGTTGATGTGCTCGGTTTTTCACTCGGTGGCTTTATCGCTCAAGACCTCGCCCTGAAGGCGCCCGAATGGGTGCGCCGCTTGATTCTCGCCGGCACCGGACCGGCCGGCGGCCCCGGTATCGACAAGGTCGGTTCGGTGACGTGGCCATTGATGCTCAAAGGCTTGCTGACCTTTCGCGACCCCAAGTTCTACCTGTTCTTTACTTCAACGCCCAACGGCCGCCGATCCGCCTCGCAGTATTTGCGACGCCTGAAAGCACGCCAAAAAAATCGCGATAAAGGCCCGACGCCCAGCGCTTTTCTCCGGCAGTTGAAAGCCATCACCGCGTGGGGCAAACAGGTCCCTCAAGACCTCGGGCGCTTGCGCACGCCGACGCTGATCGTCAACGGCGATAGCGACATCATGGTGCCCAGCATTAACTCGATTGGGCTGGCCAACCGCATCCCCAATGCACAACTTGTGATTTATGAGGATGCCGGCCACGGCGGCATTTTCCAGCACTACGCTGACTTTGTGGACAAGGCACTGACGTTCCTTGATGCCTGATCAACGCGACGCCGTAAAAGCACCGCCCACCCCCATTCCAACCGACAAGAGCCGCACAACGATGAAGGCATTTTTAATTGATCGCTACGGCAAGAACACCGGGCGCATTGGCGAAGTCCCCGCCCCCGCGGTGGGTGTCCACGACGTCTTGATTGAGGTACACGCCAGCAGCGTCAACGTGCTGGATTCGAAGATCCGCAAAGGCGAATTCAAACTGATCCTGCCCTACTCATTTCCACTGGTACTGGGCAATGACCTGGCGGGCGTCGTGGTTGAAGTTGGCTCGCAGGTGAAGCGTTTCAAACCGGGAGACGAAGTCTACGCTCGCCCGCCAGAAACGCGGATCGGGACGTTCGCCCAATTGATCGCCGTGAACGAAAACGCAATCGCCCTGAAGCCTGCCAATACCGACATGGCTCAAGCCGCGTCGATCCCTTTGGTCGCACTGACCGCCTGGCAAGCGCTGGTCGAAACCGCCCAGTTGAAAAAGGGCCAGAAAGTGCTGATCCACGCCGGCTCCGGCGGTGTCGGCACCCTGGCCATCCAGCTCGCCAAACACCTTGGCGCCTTTGTCGCGACCACCACCAGCACCGCGAATGTCGAATGGGTAAAGGCGCTGGGGGCCGATCGGGTGATCGACTACACACGACAGAATTTCGAAAGTGTCTTGCACGACTACGACGTGGTGTTGAACAGCCTCGGCGCGGACGTGCTGGAGAAGTCACTCAAGGTCCTCAAGCCCGGTGGCCAACTCATTTCCATCTCGGGACCACCCACTGCGCAGTTCGCGCAGGAGCAAGGATTGTCCTGGCCATTGAAGCAAGTCATGCGCCTGCTGAGCCTTGGTATTCGGCGCAAGGCACGCAAGCGGGACGTCAGCTACGCGTTCGTGTTCATGCGGGCCAATGGCGCGCAACTGCAACACATCACCGCGCTCATTGAGGCCGGAATCATCAAACCTGTGATTGACCGCTCCTTCACCTTTGAATCAACGGCAGAGGCATTGACGTACGTCGAGCAGGGACGAGCCAAGGGCAAGGTCGTTGTTACGATCAAATGACTACGCTGCCTGTCGATGAGTCGACCACAGAGGCCGCTGAATCGATGTATGGTTTCGATCAGTTAGCCATCACCTCGTCCAGTGCCTGCTCGAGGGTGCTGACCGTGCGCTCGATGTTGTGCAGCTTTTCGAGTCCGAACAGACCGATGCGGAAGGTCTGGAAATCAGCCGGCTCGTCGCATTGCAACGGCACTCCGGCGGCGATCTGCAGGCCATGGTCGGCAAATTTCTTGCCGCTCTTGATGTCGGCATCATCGGTGTAGCTCACCACTACGCCTGGGGCCTGAAAGCCGGCTGCGGCCACGCTTTTGATACCTTTGCCGGTCAACATGGCGCGCACCCGATCGCCCAGAGCCTGTTGTTCGCCGCGGACCTTGTCGAAACCGTAGGCTTGCGTCTCGTTCATCACGTCGTTAAATCGCGCGAGGGAATCGCTGGGCATGGTCGCATGGTAGGCATGGCCGCCCTGCTCGTAAGCCTGCATGATCTGAAGCCACTTTTTCAGGTCGCAGGCGAAGCTGCTGCTTTGCGTCTGTTCGATGCGCTCGAGGGCCAAAGCACTGAACATCACCAGGGCGCAGCAAGGGGAAGCGCTCCAGCCTTTCTGCGGTGCGCTGATCAACAGGTCGACTGCGCATTTGTGCATATCAACCCACAGCGCGCCTGAGGCGATGCAGTCCAGCACGAACAGGCCACCCACCGCATGCACGGCGTCGCCGACGGCCCGCAGGTAGTCGTCGGGCAGGATAATCCCTGATGAAGTTTCAACGTGGGGGGCGAAGACAATCTGCGGCTTCTGCGCCGCAATGGCGGCCAGCACTTCGTCCAGAGGGGGTGGGGCGTAGGCAGCCTGGCGCCCCGTCTCGACCGGTCGGGCTTTGAGCACCGTAGTGGCCGCCGGGATGTTGCCCATCTCGAGGATCTGGCTCCAGCGATAACTGAACCAGCCGTTGCGTATCACCAGACACTGCTGGTCGGTGGCAAACTGCCGCGCCACCGCTTCCATACCGAATGTGCCGCTGCCCGGGACCACCGCAACAGCCTGGGCGTTGTAAACCTGTTTCAGGGTCCTGGAAATGTTCTTCATCACGCCTTGAAATGACTGCGACATGTGGTTGAGCGAGCGGTCGGTGTAGACCACTGAGTACTCGACCAGCCCCTCGGGATCGATACTGGGATAGAGCTTTGACATGGAGTGACTCCTTTGGCAGAGATGTCAGTGGTATCGACCCTGCCCTAAGCCTTGGCAAATGACAAGATCGCTCGGGATTGAATGGCGACTTCTGCGGTCGATAACGTCCTGTTACGAAGGGCAGCCGCCGCCGCTCGAATAAAGCTTAGGCAGGCTTGAAACAGTACGCGGCCAGTTTGTTACCGTCGAGGTCCCGGGCATAGGCGGCATAAGCATCGGGTGCCCAGCCCCGTGGCCCCGGAGCGCCTTCGTCGGTGCCGCCACAGGCCAGCGCTGCCGCGTGGAAGGCGTCGATGGCGGCGCGATTCGGTGCTTCAAAGCTGACAGTGACACCGTTGCCGACGCTGGCGGGAGCGCCGTTTGCCGGTTTCAGCACGAAAAAGGACGGGGCATTCTCACCCCAGATCGATCCATTGTCTTCCAGGTCAGCGATGCGTTTCTGGCCGAGTGCGCCGAGTACGTTGTCGTAAAAACGGCGAGCCTTTTGCAGATCGTTGGTACCGACGGTGACGTGAGTGAAGATGCTCATTTTGATGCTCTCTTTTTTAAAAACCAGGTGGGTGGGCATTGCGGTTTGCCCGTGCGCGAGACGTCTGACGCTCGACGCCAGGGCGATTCAATCAGCGATCGAAGTGGATAACGGTGCGAATACTCTTGCCTTCATGCATCAACTCAAAGGCCTTGTTAATGTCTTCAAGTCCCATCGTGTGGGTGATGAAGGTGTTGAGCGGGATTTCGCCGGTCTGGGCCTTCTCGACATACGTGGGCAATTCGCTGCGGCCTTTTACACCGCCGAAAGCGGAACCGCGCCAGACACGACCGGTGACGAGCTGGAACGGACGGGTACTGATTTCCTGACCGGCGCCGGCGACACCGATAATCACCGACTCGCCCCACCCTTTATGGCAGCACTCCAGGGCCGCGCGCATGAGATTGACGTTGCCGATGCATTCAAAGGAGTAATCCACGCCGCCCTCAGTCATCTCGACAATCACGTCCTGAATGGGCGTGTCGTGATCCTTCGGGTTGATGAAATCGGTAGCGCCCAGTTGCCTGGCGATGTCGAACTTGGCCGGGTTGATGTCGATTGCGATGATCCGCCCGGCCTTGGCCATGGTCGCGCCGATAATGGCGGCCAGGCCGATGCCCCCGAGACCGAAGATCGCCACGCTGGCGCCCTCCTCCACCTTGGCCGTGTTGAGCACCGCGCCAATGCCGGTCGTCACACCGCAACCGAGCAGGCAGACCTTGTCGAGTGGGGCGTCCTTCGGAATTTTGGCCAGGGAAATTTCCGGCAGCACGGTGTACTCGGAGAACGTCGAGGTGCCCATGTAGTGGAATATGGGCTGGCCCTTGTAGGAAAAGCGGCTGGTACCATCGGGCATCAGGCCCTTGCCCTGAGTCGCACGGATCTTCTGGCACAGGTTGGTTTTGCCGGATGTGCAAAATTTGCACTCGCCACATTCGGGGGTGTACAGCGGGATCACATGATCGCCCACCGCCAGGGACGTCACCCCCTCACCGACCGCCTCGACGATACCACCGCCTTCGTGGCCAAGAATGACGGGGAAGATCCCTTCGGGATCGGCACCGGACAAGGTAAACGCATCAGTGTGACAAACACCTGTCGCAACAATACGTACCAGCACCTCACCGGCTTGGGGCGGTGCTACATCGATTTCCACAATGTGCAATGGCTGGTTCGCCGCGAAGGCGACGGCCGCTCGTGATTTGATCATGTTCGTAATTTCTCGGACGCGAAGTAGAGCCGCCTCTGTGTAGAAGCAGTAAAAATCAGTAGTAAGCGTGTGTTCAGAGGGACGTTACAAAGGGCGGGCATCCTTGCCCTCAAGATCGGTTAGAGCGATGCCTCGATCTTTTTTGCCGCCGCTTCATCTACCCAGGCGTGCCAGACTTCCGGGTGTTCCTTGAGGAACATCCTGGCCAGCTTCGGAGATTCGATGCGTTCCCGGGTCATCCTCGCCAGGTTCTGATTCAACAGGTCGATGGGAATGTTGACCTTCTCCAGAACCGCGACCAGTTCGGGAGCTTGTTCATGAAAAGCCTTGGAGAGTCCGACCATGGTGATAACGTCTTTGTTGGCGCCCGTCTTTTCTTCCAGTCTTATCGCATCGATCTGCCCCATCAGCGGTGTCGGTGACCAGTAATAGAACAGTACCGGTTCACCGCGTTTATAGCTGGACAGGACCGCCGCATCCAATGCGGCACCGGTGCCTGGACGGAAATTCGTGAAGGTGTTTTCGAGACCGTACTCTTTCAACATCTCGGTATTGTCCTGCTCACAAATCCAACCCGCGGGACAGTTGTAGAAGCGGCCTTTTGAAGGTTCCTCAGCGTCGTGAAAGACGCTCGCGTACTTGCTCAAGTCAGCAACTGTCTTGAGGTCAGGAGCTTGCGCTGGCCTGTTACGTTTAACGTCCCCTTCAACAACATAGCGCGGTACATACCAGCCCTGTGTCGCACCAATAATAGGCGCGCCAACCCCGACGACTTTTCCGGCTGCCGCAGCCTTTTTCCAGACCTCGCTGCGTTCCATCCATTCTTCGCCAAACACCTGAATGTCGTTGCCGGCCAGAGCGGTCTCAAGAATGATGGTATTACCCACCAACTGATCCGTTACACAGCCATAACCGTCCTTGAGCACGATCATCATGATGTCGGTCAGGAGCATCCCGCTCTCCCAATTCAGGCCGGCAAATTTCACCGGCTTGCCCGACTCACACCATCCTGAAGCCTGGCTTGAAGCACTACCAACGAGCAGGCCAAGGGTGAGCAACGAGGCCAGCAAACTCTTCCTGTTTTTCATGATCAGACGCTCCGAATGATTATTATTGGGGGCAGCGAACTGTTGTGTGCAACACAGGAACAAACGAGTCCATCAGATTCAGCATGGACAAGTCTGTGCGCATACACGTGAAGCCAAGGCGTGAATCAATTGCTTTTATTGTGATTGGCGAAACTTAAACCGGGTCTACGGAGGTGCGTCCGTAGAACAACTGGCGGGCATAGGCACTGAACTCAACATTGGGCTGGTCCACGTACGCGAACACCGCATTGAGCCTCAGCCGGTCCCCTTCCACCGGCGTCACCCGGTGCAATGAATAGCGGCCGCGAAACAATGTCAGGGTGCCGGGAACTTGAGGCAAAACCTCTACCTGCTGTGTTTTCGGGTCATCGAGGAATTGCCTGACCGCGTCATAACAATCGTCGTTTTCATTGCGCAGCATGCGCACATACTCGAAATCCCCACCGGCATTCGCCGCCTGAAGAGACAGCGTGACGCTGAAGTCGGAACGGTCAAAATGCCAGCCCAATTCCTGCCCTTCCGTGAAGCCCTGCAAGTTAAGGGCAGCTAATGGATCGGCATGGCGATAGAGCGCGTCCAGCGCCAATACATCTTTGATGAAAGCAAGGACGTCGTCCGACTGATAGATCTGCCTGATCAAATGCTCGGCCGGAATATCGGCGTAGGCAACGGTGTCTTTTGCCGTGTTCATCAATCGTCTTAGCGGATGTTGCGGATCAACGCTTTCATCTTGAGGCTTGAAGTAAACCGTGTGGTTTTCCCGAAAATGAAACATGCGCGAATGCAGGGCTAGTGTCTGATCTGCCATCTCGACAACCGATGGATCGCGAACAAAACCCGGGAAGATTGCAACACCCTCCTCCCCCAGCAATGACTGGCTTTGAGCAACCAGTGCAAGGTAGGCGGGACTGGTGCGGTCAGTAATGGGATAACGCTCAAGGTCGATGATATCGCCCAGGGTCAGTGCAGGTGTGAAAGGTAAGGTAGTCATTTTTGTTGGTCTCCAGTGGCTCTGCTGGATTCAGATTGCATCGTCACAAAAAACAAGTCACGCTCATAATTTTACGCAATTTTGTGAATTATTTTCAGGTCGCCTGCCATGAGACTCACACTGGATCACCTTGTGATGCTGCAAACCCTATCGGAGGTGGACTCGGTAACCGCCGTTGCCGAGCGCCTATGGCTGACGCCCTCGGCAGTCAGTCACCGCCTACGCGAAGCCGAGCGGCGGCTGGGTGTCAGCCTGACGGAACGATCAGGAGGAAAGCTCAGGCTCAGCCCTGCTGGCGCACGCCTGGAACGAGCAGCCAAAGACATCATTGCGATACTCAATGAAGCCGAGTCTGAGGCCAGGTCGATGGCCGGTGGCGTCACGGCGTTTGTACGCATGGGTGTCACCTCCTACGGCCCGTTTCGCTGGATTCCGAAATTCATCAAGCACTACTCAAGTCTGCGGCCAGACATCGAAATCACGCTGGTGACCGTGCCCCGTAATGACGTTTATGCGAGCCTGATGCAAGGAAGACTCGATGTGTCCATCATCGATGACGGCATGGTGCCTAGCGGTGTTGCCAGGTTGCCGCTTTTTCGGGACGACTTGATTGCGATCATGGCAACCGATCATCCCCTTGCCGGAAGGAAAAACATCTACGCGCAAGACTTCAAGACCTACAACCTGGTGACGTATTCGACCGATCGCGCCAGCGGCTGGGAATATGACCGTTTCTTCGCCCCCGCCAGCATTTTGCCGCGCCGCATGATCACGGTGGAGTTGATCGAAGCCATCGTCGAATTGGTGCGCTCAGGCTACGGAATCAGCATCTTGCAACGCGATTTGGTAGCCCCCAGCCTTGAGCGCGGGGAACTTGCGTGGGCGTCCCTGAATGACGGTCTGGATATCGCCTGGAACGCGATCATTCGCCCCTCGGAACGGGAAGACAGTGAGGTCAATAAAATGGTTACAGAGCTGGATAGCTGGATTAAAAATGCAGGAAAACCTGAGCACGGCTAATCGCTGTCTGGCCTGTGGGCTTTCCTTCCCGTCGACTCGACACCGCCTGGAAAGCCCCTCCACGCTCACACCTGATCCATCGCCTCGACCAGCCCCATATCCTCACCCAAAAACCCGCCGCTTTGATGCTCCCACAGCCGCGCATAGAGGCCGTTCTTCCCCAGCAGTTCGGTGTGGGTGCCCTGCTCGATGATGCGTCCGTCATCCATGACGATGAGCCGGTCCATGGCCGCAATCGTGGACAGCCGATGAGCAATCGCGATCACGGTCTTGCCCTGCATCATTTCATCGAGGCTTTCCTGAATCGCGACTTCGACCTCCGAATCCAGCGCGCTGGTGGCCTCGTCCAGCAGCAGGATCGGGGCGTTCTTGAGCATCACCCGGGCAATCGCGACGCGCTGGCGCTGGCCGCCCGACAGCTTGATGCCGCGCTCGCCCACCAAGGTGTCGTAGCCGGAGTGACCTTGCCGGTCGCTCAGTTGGCTGATGAACTCGTGGGCCTGGGCATTGGCCGCGGCGGTGCGAATTTGTGCGTCGCTCGCATCGGGACGGCCGTAGGCGATGTTGTCGCGAATGGAACGGTGCAGCAGCGAGGTGTCCTGCGTGACCATGCCGATGGCGCCGCGCAGGCTGTCTTGCGTCACGTGTGCGATGTTCTGGCCGTCGATGCGAATCTCCCCGCTGTCGACGTCATAGAAGCGCAGCAGCAGGTTGATCAGCGTGGATTTGCCGGCGCCGGAGCGGCCCACCAGGCCGATTTTTTCGCCCGCGCGGATGCTCAGGCTCAGGCCATCGAGCACCTGGCGTTCGCCGTTGTAGTTGAAGCTCACGTTATCGAAGGTGACCGCGCCACCGGAGGTCACCAGCACGCCCGCGTCCGGGGCATCCTTCACCTTGGGACCGCGGGTAAAGGTGGCCATGCCATCCTGCACGGTGCCGATGCTCTCGAACAGCGAGGTCATTTGCCACATGATCCAGTGCGACATGCCATTGATACGCAACGCCATGGCGGTGATGGCCGCCACGGCACCTGCGCCGACCTCACCCTGGTGCCAGAGCCACAGTGCATAGCCACCGGCTGCCATGATCAAACCCACCACCAACGCCTGGTTGACGATCTCGAACTGGCTGACCAGGCGCATCTGACGAAAGCCGGTTTGCTTGAAATCCTCCATCGCGGCACGCGCGAAATGCGCTTCACGATTGGAGTGGGAGAACAGTTTCACCGTCGTGATGTTGGTGTAGGCGTCCGAGATACGCCCGGTCATCATCGACCGCGCATTGGCCTGTTCCTGCCCGACTTTCCCCAGGCGAGGCACGAAGTACAGCATGGCCAGCCCGAACAACGCGACCCAGGCAATGAACGGCAGCATCAGTTTCAGGGCGAAGCCGCCGGCCAGGGCGATGATCGCGATGAAATACACCCCGATCCCGGGTGCGATCTCGATCAGGGTGAACAGCACGTCGCGCACGGCCAGCGCCGTCTGCATCACCTTGGTCGTGACGCGGCCGGAAAACTCATCGGAAAAAAACGAAAGGCTTTGCCGCAGCATCAGGCGATGGAAGTCCCAGCGCAGCCGCAACGGCAAGTTAATCGCCAAGATCTGGTGCTGCACCATGGTGCGCAACGCCACCAGCCCGACACTGGTCACCATGACGATGCCGATGCCCCACAACACGCGACTTTCCTGCGCAGCCGCTTCACCGCCGGCCTGCCAGGTCGAGAGCAGGTCCACGACCTGGCCGAGGAAGGAAAACAGCCAGGCTTCGTAAATCGACACAGCGGCACTGAGCAGCGCCAGCGCAAGAATGTAACCGCGGGCGCCCCGCGTACAGGCCCACAGGAAGCGAGCCAGGCCGGCGGGCGGTGGTGGCACCTCATCAGGAGGAAAAGGGTCGAGCCTTCGTTCAAACGCACGAAGCATGGTGTTCTCCAAAACGGTCAAGTTGAGGGGATTCTGCCATTGAACGGTTGCTTTGAGGGTTTTGCGACGTTGAGGTAGACGCTGTTGGCAAGATTTCAGGCCGTGCGCCGCATCGGCGAAACGTTGAGCGACGCCGAAGGTGTTGCCTCAGCGGACGCCGCCAGCCGATGCTGGGCCATGAAGTCGACAAACACCCGCAGCTTCGGCGAGTGAAAGGGGCTGGCCGGCCACGGGGCACCACGCGGGATTGGGCAAGCTCCGCCTCCATGGTTTCCAGCTCATTGAATTTTCGCTGGCAGGCGTTGAGCACCTGCTGCCCTTCGTCGGTCAGTTGAATGCCGCGCGTACTGCGATGAAACAAACGCACACCCAAGCGCTGCTCAAGCCGCGCCACCGTCTTGCCGATGGCCGATGACGAAAGCCCCAGTTGATTGCCGGCCTCGGTGAAGCCCAAGGTCTGCGCGGCACGGGCGAAGATTTTCAGGGTGCTGAGGTTATCGAGCATGTTCATAGGGGCAGGCGCAGTGTGGCCACCCAATTGCAGCATGGCCTCAGCGCCAGTGACATCATCGGCCGAACCGGCGGTGATGAATTCATCGTGATCGCCCTGGGCACACCCTCCGGTCAACCCGGCGAGGGTCCATGATTCACCTCTAGCAGTCGCCTCCGTTTCAGCGTGGAAACAACAACGTCACCGCAAAACGAAACCCCCACCCCTGTGGCCCGTCATCCGGGCTGTCGAGCCAGTACCGTGGCCCGGCTTGCACCGTCAGGGGTTGCCCGCTGATTTTCAACAGTTGTGTGACCGTCAGATTGACCGGCACGGACCATTCGCGTGACTGCCAGTTATAGGTGGACTCAGTGTTCACCCCGTAGGTCGTGAGGGTGCTGGTTGTATAGGAAAGGAACGGTTGCAGGAAGGTCTGGTTGACCTTTTCCTTGTTGTCCGGCGGGCTGCCGTCCAGCCCCCAGATGTGGTTGGCGAGTATCCCGTGCGTCCAGCCATTGGCCTGTTTCAGCGCAACCGCGGTCGGGCCGATGCCCCACTGCTCGCTACTGAGCAATTCATCACTGCCGGTAGGAATCAATAGTGCCGGGCCGACGCCGAGTATCCAGCCACTGTCCGTGGGCTTTTTCGGCGAGAAGAAAAAGCTCTGGGTGATATCGCCAACACCGGACTTGTCCGCCGCGCCGTCAGGTGCCAAACCATGTTGATCAATGACCGGCAGGATCGTGCGTGAAATCAGGTTCCAGTCGTCATTGAGGGTAAATGGCAGGACCGGCTGAATATTGGTCACGCTGTGCATGCCCTCTCCGGTCGGCCCCATTTTCTGGTCCCAGTTGTACTGCACCGGCAGGCTGTACATGGCTGCCACCGGGTTGAGGGCTTGTTTGGCCAATTCTGCCGAGTCCTCAGCCTGGGCCATGGGCACGAAGCACAATGAAGCGAACAGTGCCGTAGAGGTGTAACTCCATCGCTGTATTAAATCCATTGCTCATCACCTGAATCGACAAAGCAAGAGATAAGCGTAGGCAACAGTGATCAATGTGCAATTTTCCCGAATCTCGCACGTCGACTCGGGTAGTAGAGCTGAAAACCGCCAAACCAGGGCGCCCAGCCTTCCAGTACTTGAATCAGGCACGCGGCATTGAGGGCACCCTCACCCGCCAGGCCACCAACGTCATGTCGGTTTTGCGCACCTCGCGCACCTGGTGTCAGCAGGTGCGCGAGGTAGCTTCAGCCTCAACAGAAAAAACGCGGCCCTGATGGTTACTGCTGCGTGCCGGGCAGCAGTTCAAAGGTGGGGGTAAACGGGGTAATGGCGGCCATCAACTGTTCGAAAGGTTTGTGATTGCCCACGAACGTGGCTTTGCCGGCCCCAACGAGTTGAGCGAAGCTGGTTTTCCTCGCCATTACGCCTTCAAGATCAGCACGATCAAGGGTGATCGTAAGGTCGGCATTTTTCGCTTGCTGCCCCTTGATATTGGTCAGAGTTGAATTGCTCAACTCAACCACAAACTGCTCACCGTTGTCGGGCGTCTTGAGATTCAAGACGAAGTGTTGATCCGCCACTTTGCTGCCATCCAGCGCGATGCCCAGGTACTCCAGCCACAACTCGGTACTCATGGCGCGAATCATGTCAGGCCCGGTGGTTTTGGGCGGTACACCCTTTGGCATGCCGTTGCGCAACTCATACGCCGCCGCAAGGAAGCTGTTGCGCACCCCTGCACTTTCCTTCTGATAACCGACCTGCTCATAGACGTCCGCAAGCAAGTCCTTGGCCTCGGTGTTCTGGGGTTCGGCATACACCAGCTTATTGAGAATTTCATAGGCTTCGCGGTATTTGCCCTGATCGAACAAGGATTTGCCCTTGGTCATGATCTTCTCTGAGCCCCCCATCATTTCCACGTACAGCGGTGCCGAATCCTTTGGTGACAGCGGCATCAGCGTCGCCGGGTTGGCATCCCAGTAACCGAGGTAGCGGTTGATCACGGCGCGGCTATTGTGCTCTTCGGAGCCGTGGTAGCTGTGGGTCGCCCAGTTGTTTTTCAGGCTGTCTGGCAATTTATAGACGTTGTGAATCTCGTTGATGGTGACGCCCTGGTTGGCCGCGTGCAGCACGGCGTTATTCAGGTTGGCGTAGGCGTCGCGTTGCGCGCGCATGATGTCCTGAATCCGCTCATTGCCCCAACGTGGCCAACTGTGCGCGGCGAACATGACGTCCGCCTGCTGTCCGTAGCGATACAAAGCGTTGTTGATGTTCTTCGACCAGACCAGCGGATCACGGACCAGAGCACCGCGCAGGGTGTAAATGTTATGGATGGTGCCGACGATGTTTTCCGCGGCCCAGAATGCCTTGAACTGCGGGAACCAGGTATTCATCTCCGCTGGCGCTTCGGTGCCCGGCGTACTTTGAAATTCCATTTCCACGCCGTCGATCGTCAGGGTCTCGAAATCTTTCGAGATATAGCGATTGGGTTCGATCAGGCCCATGTTGCCGATGGACGCATTTTTTCCGATGGCCATGTCGACGTGGCCATACGGACTGTGCGGCAACAACACGCCATATTGGAAAAATGCCCGCCGGGTCATTGCGTTACCGGCGTAGACGTTTTCAGCCACGGCATGTTCCATGAAACCGGTGGGTGCTATCAGCGGGATTTTGCCGCTGCGCACATCGGCCTCGTCGACCAACCCGCGCACGCCACCGAAGTGGTCGGCATGGGAGTGAGAGATCACCACCGCTACGACCGGGCGCTTGCCGATTTTTTCATTGATAAAGTCCAGCGCAGCCTTGGCGGTTTCCTTCGACATCAGCGTGTCGAACACAATCCAGCCCGTATCGCCCTTGATGAACGTGATGTTCGCCAGGTCAAACCCGCGCACTTGGTAAATCTTGTCCGGAACCACCTCGTACAGACCGAAGGCCATATTGAGTATCGCCTGACGCTGCAACGACGGGTTGATGCTGTCGTAGTCCTTGCCGTCGAGCAGGAAGTCATAGCTGCCCATGTTCCAGGCGACATTTCCGGCTTCGGCCATGATCTTGTTGTAGGTCGGTGCCGCAATAAAACCTTTCCTGGCCTCTTCAAAATCTCGTTTATCACCGAACGGAAGTGTCTTGCGTACACCGTTTTGCAGTTCGATCGTGTAGGCCGAAGGCGGTTTGCCTTTGGTATCGAAGTGCGCACTTTTTGTTGCGGAAGGATCAGAACTTGCGCCGTTTGCATCGGCAGCAAAAATGCCAGGACTAACGCCACAGCCCAGCGTCATTGCCAGTGCCAGATGAAGGGTCTTGTTGTGCATGAGGGGGTTCCTGTACCAAGGGCTGCCAAGAGCGTCAATGCGGACAATTGCGCTCGATTTTATTGTTGGGGTACGCGTCAACTTGACCCGCCAGGCCATGAATAGCATATTCATCTCATTACGAAAAATTCCGTTTCAGTGAGTTTCGATAACATAAAGGTTATGAGATGACACCCCGTCGCTTACGTCAGTTTTTGGCATTGATTGAACATGCGCACTTTGGTCGAGCGGCCAAAGCGTTAGGGGTTTCCCAGCCGGCACTGAGCAAAAGCATCCAGTTGCTGGAGAATGAACTGGGCGTCACGCTGTTCGACCGACGCCCTGAAGGCATTGCGCTGACGGCGTTCGGTCATTTGCTTCGTGAAAAAAGTCGACGCTTGTTAGTGGCCGAGGAAGATTTGCGGCGTGACATTGCCTTGCTGGCGGGAGGTGATATCGGAGCGCTGAAAGTGGCCTTGGGTCCCTATCCAAGTATGACCAGCGGATACACCAGCATCGCGCGGCTGCACGCCCGGCATCCGCACATCAAAGTCACGGCCCATGTTGCCGGATGGCGTGACGTGGCTCATCAGGTCGCGACCGGCGTAGTGGATTTGGGGATTGCCGAAATCAGCACTCTGGAGGGGCGGGACGAATTCACCTGTGAGTTGTTGGGTGAGCACCAGGGACGCTTGTTTTGTCGGCCTGGCCATCCTCTGCTTTCGCAAAAGCGGGCATTGACGTTGGCGCAAACACTCGATTATCCCTGGGTGGCTTCGCGTATTCCGCTGCGACTGTCCAGCCACTTACTCCCGGCAACGTTGGGCTGTGCCGGTGCATACGATGCAGTGAATGGTGATTTTGTACCGGCAATTGAAATAGACGTGCCCATGCAAATCGTTAAATTCGTCGAGAACAGTAACGCCCTGGCGGTAGGGAATTTATCGACTTTTGAGCGAGAGTTCCTCGCCGGCGAGGTCGTACCATTAATCCTCCATGACCTCGCCCTGCGCACCCGCTATGGTTTTATCTACCTGAAAGAGCGCTCACTGCCGCCCGCCGTCGAGGTTTACATGAACGAAGTGAGGGGTGTCGAAGAGGAAATTTGTCAGCGTGAAACCGTTCTGGCCCAAATGACAAGCGCAGTGAAAAAAGATCAAGGTTAGTGGTTCGCCTGCCGAAATATCATGCACTTTGGCGACAGCGCGGGATATTCAAGAACGCAACGCCGCGTGCATGAGCTATACCCAAGAGTCCCCCCACCGCACTTCTTCCACTATTGGAGGTTGGCAATGAAACTCTGTCCCCCCCTGTCAGCACTATTGATCACCGCAAGTCTCTTCGGCTGCACCCACTCATCAAACCCGTCAATGAATCTTCCTTTGACAGCGACCCAGAGGAACCCCGGTCATACCGCCACGACCACTTTGACTGGCGAAGGCAATCAAACCAACTTTGACTTCTACATAACCGGCGTTCCAAACGGAACCATCCTGCCCCCGCGCCTCTACACCTTCATCAACAAAGGTAGTTGCCAGCAACCCGGGCCTGCCGCGTTCGCCATGAACGATAAGGTCAATACCGAACCCAATGCGGGGACCGGCGGATGGACCTTTTACAGAAGCGCGCCGATAAAAATGCCAGACCTGTTATCTGGCAAGTACTCCATTGTCGTGCGTACTTCACCCGAGGATGGCAGCGCCGATATTTTCTGTGGCGATGTGGCGCACGCGACTCGATAAAGCACCTCTAGTCACTGTTGAGTCGAGTCGGGCTGTAGGTGGCGATTGTATTCTTGGTTGGGATTTATTCGGGTTGTAATCCTGGCGTTACATACACCACCCCAACATCGCAATCGCCCCGTCTACTTGAAAAAAACGCACTAGACTTTTCCTGCGCCTGTATCTGCGGAGGGTCATATCACAAGGGGAAAATGATTCTGTACGCAGAACCTAGGCTAATTGCTCGGTGGTCAATGCACCAAGGGTCAATGTTGTTGTGCACTCATCGCCCGGTTGCCAGCACCATGAAACAACGAGGAATCCTGGTATGAAACAGCTATCGGATCGTTTCAGGCTATCTATAGTGTTTGCTGCGCTTTTGTCATTTAACGGACTGGCCCACGCGGCCCAAACGGAAAAGACCAACATTCTGTTTATCGTCTCCGACGATACCGGCTATGGCGACCTGGGCCCCTACGGCGGTGGCGTCGGTCGAGGCATGCCCACGCCGAGCATCGATCAGTTGGCGGCAGAAGGTGTCACTTTTTACTCGTTTTATGCCCAGCCCAGCTGCACACCCGGTCGCGCGGCCATGCAAACCGGGCGAATCCCCAACCGTAGCGGCATGACGACCGTGGCCTTCCAGGGCCAGGGCGGTGGTCTGCCCGCCGCCGAGTGGACGTTGGCATCGGTGTTGAAAACCGGTGGCTACGACACCTATTTCACCGGCAAATGGCATTTGGGCGAAGCCGACTATGCGCTACCCAACGCGCAGGGTTATGACGTGATGAAATACGTCGGCCTGTACCACCTCAATGCCTACACCTACGCTGACCCGACCTGGTTCCCCGACATGGACCCGGAAACCCGCGCCATGTTTCAACGGGTGACCAAGGGTGCGTTGTCCGGCAAGGCGGGTGAAAAACCGGTCGAGGAATTCAAGATCAACGGCCAGTACGTCGACACGCCTGTGGTTGACGGCAAGCCCGGCGTGGTCGGCATTCCGTTCTTTGACAACTACGTCGAAAAAGCCGCGCTGGAGTTTCTCGACACCGCGGCCAAATCGGACAAGCCCTTTTTCATCAACATCAACTTCATGAAAGTGCACCAGCCCAACATGCCGGCACCGGAGTTCATTCATAAGTCCATGTCCAAGTCCAAGTACGCCGACTCGATCGTCGAACTCGACACTCACATCGGTCGGATCATGGACAAGCTCAAGGCGCTCGGCTTGGATAAGAACACGTTGGTGGTTTACACCACGGACAATGGTGCCTGGCAGGATGTGTATCCGGATGCCGGTTACACCCCGTTCCGCGGAACCAAGGGCACGGTGCGTGAAGGCGGTAACCGGGTGCCCGCCATTGCCGTCTGGCCAGACAAGATCAAGCCAGACACCAAAAACCACGAGTTACTCGGGGGCCTGGATTTGATGGCCACCTTCGCCTCGGTTGCCGGCGTGAAGTTGCCCGAGAAGGATCGTGAAGGTCAGCCGATCATCTTCGACAGCTACGACATGACCCCCGTACTCACTGCCAGTGGCCCTTCTCCACGCAAGGAGTGGTTCTACTTTACCGAGAACGAATTGTCGCCGGGGGCGGCCCGTGTCGGGAACTACAAGGCCGTGTTCAACCTGCGCGGCGACGATGGCGCAGTAACCGGTGGTCTGGCGGTGGACTCCAACCTGGGGTGGAAAGGCGCCGAAAAATATGTCGCCACCGTGCCGCAAGTCTTCGACTTGTGGCAAGACCCGCAAGAGCGTTATGACCTGTTCATGAACAACTTCACCGAGCGCACCTGGACGATGGTGCCGATCACGGCAGCGATCATGAAGCTGATGAAAACCTACGTCGATTACCCGCCACGCAAACTGCAAAGCATGGGTTATGACGGGCCGATCGAACTGTCGCAGTACCAGAAATTCCAATACGTACGTGATGCGCTGAAAAAAGAAGGCATCAACTTGTCGATGCCAAACGGCAACTGATCAAACAGGCGAAACAGGGCGGCTTCATCAGAGGCCGCCACTTCGCCCTGTTTGACCCTAGCGAGCCGTCACGGCTCATGCCGATTGTCTGCGCCAAGTGCCAGGGGACGTGCCGAACTGGCGCTTGAAGGCGCGACTGAACGCGGCTTCAGATTCGTAGCCGACGGCAAAGCCGATCTGCGCCACATTACCGCGACCCTCGCGCAGCTGTTGAGCCGCCACGTGCATACGCCAGAGGGTCAGGTATTGCATCGGTGGCTGTCCGACCAATGCCGTGAATCGCTCCGCAAACACCGAGCGCGACATGCCCACCTCCTGAGCCAGGGCTTCTGCCGTCCAGCTGTCGGTTGGCCGGGCATGGAGCAGCGCCAGTGCGCGCCCGATGTGCGGGTCTCGCAACCCTGCCAGCCAGCCGCGCCGCTCCGCGGGGAGGCTGGCGACATACTGGCTGACGGCCTCGACAAACAACAATTCCGAGAGCTTGGCGATGACCGTTGTCGAGCCGACGCGCCCCGCCGCTATCTCACTGACCGCGAAACGGAAGGAGCTTTCGATCCAGGCGCCCGAAGCCGTCGCGCGCAAGTCCAGTTTCAACAAGGATGGCAGCGACGACAGCAACGGACTGAAGGGCGTTTCAGAGCCGAGGAATCCGCACAATAACTGTGTGGCCTCGCCGCCCCCGCCGCAGTTGATCCGTGAAATCGCGCCGACTTCCGGCGGCTGGATAACGTCCTTCACCAGCATGGGCTCAACGCTCAGGTCGCTGCCAAACGAATGAGCGTCATTGCGCGGAAGCAGCACGAGTTCGCCGGCCCCCACGTCGATGGCGGCACCACCGTCGATGCTTATTTGCATGTGCCCCGCCGCGACAAAATGCGATGACATGACGTGTCGGGGCGCCGCCAGGAACGGGCTGCAGTCATCCGCCGAGAGCCTGCCGTTAATGCACCAGGGCGCGGTGAGCTCCGCCTCGAGGAACACCCCTCCAGACAGCCGAATCACTCGCAAAACATCAGAAAGCGCATCCAGCATGTGCCAACCCTCCCTTCCGGAGCCCGGAGCAGGTAATCAGGCGTACGGGGCATTCACGGCCGCAAAGGCGACACCTAGATTAGCACCAACGCGGACCCGGCGACCGAGACGAGCCCAGAGGCTCACCCATGGCGAAGGGTTCCGACGTCAACCGTAGCGGCCCCACAGCAGGAGATCGATATGAATACCCTCACGACCATACCCGGCCCGGATTCAGGCAATGCCGCCCGTTATGCGCAAATGGTCAAATCATCGAAAAAATCGGAATGGCAGATCGATCGCGATTTGCTCCGGGACCGTCGTTTCGACTTCTCGCGCAAATTCCTGCCCGACGGGCTGTCGCAGATCGACCGCCTGACCTTTCTCGCCGCGGACGAGGCGCGCCTGCTCAGTCAGATTCAGGGCCGGACCTATGCGTACCTCTTTGGCCTGGTCGAGCGTTTTATCAGTGCCAAGATGCTCGATCAGGGGCGCGCCCATGTCTTTGATGATCAGCTCGCCCTCGAAGCACTGGTGCGTTTTTCCAACGACGAGATCAAGCACCAGGAGCTGTTCCGGCGCATGGAAACAATGCTGGACTCGCGCTTGCCCGCAGGCTATCGCCAAGTGGCCGATGCCAACGATGTGGCGCGTGCGGTACTGGCGGCCAGCACCTGGTCGGTGCTGGCGCTGACCTGCCATATCGAGCTGTTTGTACAAACGCACTACACGAAAAGCATCGCCCCGCGCGAGGAGTTGTGCCCGCTGTTCAAGGACGTCTTCAAATTTCACTGGAAGGATGAAAGCCGGCACGTCGTACTCGATGAACTGGAGTGGAAGGCCGAGCACGCGAAACTCACGCCGGACGATTGCGACCAGGCGGTGAATGACCTGATTGCGCTGGTAGGCGCCGTCGACGCCATCCTGCAGGCACAATCGGCCGCCGATGCCGAGTACTTCATTGGCAATGTGCCCAGATCGCTCAGTGCCGACGAGACCGCGCACATCAAGGCCGGCGTGCTGGGCGCCTACCGCTGGCAATACATTATTTCGGGCGTGCAGCATCCCCACTTTGGCCGGCTGCTGACAAGCATGACCACGCCCGCACAGATGGCCAGGATTCAGGCCGCACTGGCACCGATCATGAGCCACT
Source organism: Pseudomonas sp. URMO17WK12:I12 (assembly GCF_000514395.1). Lineage (NCBI taxonomy): Bacteria > Pseudomonadati > Pseudomonadota > Gammaproteobacteria > Pseudomonadales > Pseudomonadaceae > Pseudomonas > Pseudomonas sp. URMO17WK12:I12. The sequence continues at coordinate 185,906 of NZ_AZVV01000015.1, read as the reverse complement.
GAGTGACCGCGCGCGACCGACTGCCCATCGGCCGCGCGCTGCGCGATAACGTGCTGACAGCGATCTGTGGAGGATGGCGGCCATGACGATACCGATGTGGATGCTGCTGGGATTTGCGACCTGGACGTTGCTGCTGTTGATGGCCACCGTCGGCGTGTATCGCTGGGGCGCCATCCTGTTCTCGAATGTGCCGATCGCCTCTTTCCGCAGCGATCAACTCGAAGGCGAGGACTGGTATCGGCGCGGAACCAGGGCACACGCCAACTGCGTGGAAAACCTGCCGGTCTTTGCCGTCATCGTCTGGATGATTTCAGCCCTCGACATCAACGGGCCTGCGGTGAACTACTTGAGCCTGTGCGTGCTGATCGCTCGCGTGTGCCAATCGCTGGTGCACGTCTGCCATGTGCAAACCGATGCCTTCGTGGCCGTTCGGTTTACTTTCTTTAGCGTTCAGTTGCTCTGCTTTCTTGCGCTCATTGTCATCGCCGCCGTTCATGGCGGCGAAATGGCGCTCGACTTGACCCATTATTTGCATTCGTCCTGACCACCGTTTGCATCGGAATTGACCCGCACGCTTTGTAGTGGCGATGAACACTGAACGAATTTTATCCGAGGCGTAGCGCCAGCCAAAAAGCAGCGTGGCGCCGCTGTTTTTGAATCAAGGTTGCTTGCGGAAGAACAAGGTGATCTGGCCTACCTCCACCCCGAACTTGGTCATGAACGAGCGATTGATCAGGGTGTTCTTGTCCATAAGGTACATCCAGTCGTCTAACTGAACCTCATACTCCTTGCCATCCACCGGTAGCCTCAGCACGTAATTCCAGCGCAGTGTATTGCCTGCCACCTCACCAAGCGCCTCGCCCACCACGTCGCCAGCGGTTCCGCGCCACTGACTGGAGCCAACCGGGGTTAACGTCCACACTCGTTTTTGCTTCGTACCGTCGCTGTACGTAAATGATTCGTCGAGTATCAGCCTGCTACCTTCGGAGTGGCCAATGATCTCCACGTGGAAGCGCTTGGCGACCATGCCAGAACGCTTTTGAAACATGCCCCAGGCTTCAACCCGCCCCTCGAAGAATTCTCTCAACTCAAGCTTGGGCGTCTCCTGGCTGTAGGTTTGCACATCCACCCGGCTGCAACTGGCAAGGCCAATACACAGCAGCAGTATCCCTATCTTCAACATGCGCATTTCCTCAACGGTCTCAGGGTTTAGCTGCACCCAGCAATTGGGCGCGCAGCTCCGGGTTACGTGTTCGGGGGTCAAGCCATATCGAAAAAAAAGCTTTGGCGAACGCGACATCTCTCACCACATGCCGAAGGTGCTCACCGACGTAAAAACGTGCGCCTTCTCCAGGCATATAAACGCCGGTGATGCGGTCACCGGCACGCACATCGACAAACGCTTGAAACATCTCCGACTCCCAGCGGGCCATGAGCTTTGAATTCACAGTGTTGGGCGACAGGCGACGGATTTCCTTGATGCTGGCCTCCACCAGATCATCGCGACTAATGGCGCGACTGTAGGTCAGCTCCAGCGCAAAAGGCGCATCCGCATCCAGCGTTTCACCGGCAATGAGGCGTGAGCTCCAGAACTGCGCGCTGTAAATGGAAAACCCGAATACGCGCATCTCGCCGTAACCCAGCCGACGAGCATTGGGAACAGCCTCGCGCCAATCAGCAAAGAGTTCTGCGCTTTGGAGCATCAGAACAAAACAGATAGCGTGGTGGATTAAGCGGCCCGTCTGCCTGGTCATGCAAAGCCCTCGAAATGACTCAATAGGCGCCCTTAAAAGTTATACCAAATAATTATTTTGTACAGCTATCGTCTCAAACTCGACGGCACCCACAAGAACGGCCACCACCGCCCTCGGCCAAATGACTTGATTGACACGCATTCGAACGCGATCCGCGCCGAAAAAAGAGGCGAGTGACAGGCACAACGTCATGAAAATAGTCCACCCATGAGGGGTGCCAGGGGTTGGCTTTGGCACGCATTAATGATGCCGGCAGCGTCTTCTGGCGATCTGGAGGTCAGCAACAGGTGCTGAAGCGGCCATTGTCAGCTGACTTTTTAGGCCTCTCTTGCACAAAACATCTACAAACTTATCCAGTACGTACAATAAAAAGCAGAGGAAGTTTCCAATGAAGGATTGCGCGTCCTTCACGCTTTCCAGCCACTCATGAAGATCGACAGCCATAGGCAACCTGGCATCAATGTAATGGCGTTTGAATGCGCAAAGGGAGGATAAGTCCTTAATCGCAAGCGAACTCAACCGCGCACCAGATAAGCCCCTGAAGGAACCCGATCCCGCAGTTTCTTGCATTTGCCGGGTGGGGGCTGATGCCCCGGCGGGCGACCAGGAAACCAGATTCGGCATTTACCCGGTGGCGGCATGTGGCCGCGTGGAATCTCAAGTTCATCGTAGGCGGGCTCTGGCTCGACGGAAGTCATTTGCCCCGCTCCTACGGGCTGAAATCTGCCTGCCGTCGGTGAATCCGATGCCACATCTGCCTGTGCGCGGGCGAAGTTGCCCGCGTCACGCCCAGTGTCTGCAACCGATTGCTCAACCGCCGCCCTCTGCGCTTCGCGGCGCCGTTGGGTCTCCGCTTCCAGCGCTTGCCGCACTGCGACCTGATCGTCTTTGGCAGTGGGTGGAATACCCGAAGATTGAGCCTGTTGCGCCGCCTGAATCAGTTGGAAGTTGCGGTTGCGCAACTCGACGTTGCGCCCGACCCGCAGGTTCGAGCGCGCCGCCAAAGTTTCAGCCTGCTGGTATTGCCCCTGCTGAAGACGCAACACACCGAGGTAATGCAGCGTCGCGGGATTGTTCGGCTGGATATGCAGGGCACGCTCCAGCGTGGCGGCGGCTTGGTCCAGTTGGCCATTTCCATACTGCTGCGAGGCTGTTTCGATCAGGGCAGTGGATGCGCTGTTGCTTTGCGCGGTCGCACTTCGCTCGGCAGCAACCGAACAAAACGACGCGACAGCGCAGAACACCAGGATGAGGCCGGGCAGAAAACACGTGGTTGGCATCAGGGGCGGACTCGGCAGAACTCGGAAGGCACTGCCGTTAAACAGGCCACAGCGCTGCTCGGCGTTTGCGATACAGGGCGGCTATTGACCGGGCCAACACCCTGAAGTTCCTGCTGCGACGGGGGCTATTTAAACCACGGCCCTTTAGAACTTTTCCCTATTTATCGGTCTATCTGGATAGGCTCATTCGCTCGGTCAGCCCTGCCCCCGCAGGCTTGCCTCGGCCAATTGGCCACATGCCCAATGTTCAATCAGAGGTTGTCTTCGCTCATGAAATTCAATGTCCCACGGATGGTGCTTTTCGGCCTGTTCGCGTTTGCGGCAGTGAGCTCGGCATCAGCCACACCGATGAAAACCTCAACCCCTGTTTTCGCCACTGAAGTCACCGCCGTTCAGGTGCCTGCCCAGTCTGCGGAGAACCCTTGGCCGAGCCTGGCCAGCATGGCCGGCCAGCAGACGGGACCGTTACTTGCCCATGACGACCGATATTGGCGTGACGGCCGTTGGCACGATCGTAGAGACGACTGGCGCCGAGACGATTGGCGCCGGGACGACTGGCGCAGAGATAATTGGCGCAGAGAGCAAGCCCGCCGAGAAGCGGACCGTCGTGATTGGGAGCGCCGCCAGGATCGCGCCATGCAGCATCGTTACGAGGACGAGCATCGTTACTATCGTCGCTAAACAACAAGCGTAGCGGTCGCTGAAATACAGGGCTGGGGATAGTCATTCCCTTCAATCCCCAGCCTGCGACAACGGCCTGGCCACCTGTTCCAACGCCTGGCGCTCCGCCGCCCCCCCCCCAAACCGCTTGCACCCCCTCCGCCACACCCATCAGCGCAGCACCAATCAGATACCCGATCAACAAACTGCTGCGCTGCTGGGTCTGGATCAACTGGCCAAACAACGTCGGCCCGATGATGCCGCCTAGCCCGGTGCCAAACGCATAAAACAAGCGCCCCAACAGCAGCGCCCCCGACCGGGTTTTGATGCGTATTATCACGCCCAAAACTGATACGTTTATTTTCAGATATGTTGCATATAGAATTTTATTGTGTCATTTATACCTTCGCCGATCACAGGATTGATCCACCGCGCCAACCCGGATGGCGGGCACCCGAACCCTCAAATGCCCTCCAAGGAGTCAACAAAATGAACAAGACAGAACTTCTAGGTGCCCTGGCGCTATGTGCTTTCAGCTTCCTGGCACATGCCGATGACGACAGCCTGCGAATCGGTATCGAAGCCGCCTACCCACCCTTCTCCTTCAAGACACCGGAGGGCCACATCAGCGGGTTCGACTACGACATCGGCAACGCCTTGTGCGAAGAAATGAAGGTCAAGTGCGAGTGGGTCATTCAGGAGTTCGACGGCATGATCCCGTCGCTCAAAGTGCGCAAGATCGATGCCGTGCTGTCGTCGATGTCAATCACCGAAGACCGGATGAAGTCTGTGGACTTCAGCAAAAAGTACTACCACACACCGGGCAAGTTCGCGATGAAGGCCGGCAATGTGATCAATGACCCGCTGGTGGACTTGAAGGGCAAGAAAGTCGGCGTGCAACGCTCCTCGACTTACGATCGTTTTGCCACCGAGCAACTGGAAAAAGCCGGCGTCGTCGTGGTGCGTTACGGCTCACAGAATGAGGCTTTCCTCGACCTGGCCTCGGGCCGCCTGGACGCCACCCTCGCCGACATCGTCGCCACCGACGAGAGCTTTATCAAGACACCGGCAGGCCAGGGCTTCGCGCTGGTCGGGCCGGACATCAACGACCCGAAATACTTCGGCCGGGGCGCCGGGATCGCCGTGCGCAAGGGCGACACTGCCAACGTTGCGCGCCTGAGTGCCGCGATTGACGCCATTCGCACCAATGGCAAGTACCAGCAAGTGATGGCCAAGTACTTCGCGTTCGATATCTACGGCGAGTAAGCCCTACCCCAGCCCCGGGGATGGCCCGTTGCGGGCGTCTTCCGGGGCTTGTCTTGCGCGCCTCGCGGCGCTCGCTTGAGGAACTTCATCATGCTCCACGGCTACGGATCGAGCATTCTCGATGGCGCCTGGCTGACCATCAACCTGGCCCTGACCTCCATGTCCCTGGCGATTGCCCTGGGCCTGATTGGCGCGGCATTGCGGCTGTCACCGCTCAAATGGCTGGCCCTGCTCGGGGAAAGCTACACCACCGTGATTCGCGGCATTCCAGACCTGGTGCTGATCCTGCTGATCTTCTATGGCGGCCAGGATCTGGTGAACCGCATGGCCCTGGCGCTCGGTTACACCCGCTATATCGACATCAACCCCTTTGTCGCGGGCGTCTGCACCATGGGCTTCATTTTTGGCGCCTACCTCTCGGAAACCTTTCGCGGCGCTTTCATGGCAATACCCAAAGGTCAAGCCGAGGCTGGTGTGGCTTATGGAATGGGCGGTGCGCAGGTGTTCTGGCGAATTCTGGTGCCGCAGATGATTCGTATCGCCATTCCCGGGTTCACCAACAATTGGTTGGTACTGACCAAATCCACCGCGCTGATTTCGGTGATCGGCTTGCAGGACATGATGTTCAAAGCCAAAAACGCTGCGGATGCCACACACGAGCCGTTCACGTTTTTCCTCGCAGTGGCGGCGCTGTACTTGATGCTCACCAGCCTGTCCTTGCTGGTGCTGCGCTATCTGGAAAAACACTACTCGGTCGGCATCAAAGCCGCCGAATTGTGAGGGGGAACCGCCCATGATTCTCGACTACAACCTGATCTGGGAAAACCTGCCGCTGTACTTCAATGGCGCCTTGTTAACCCTCAAAGTCTTGCTCATTTCCCTGGCCCTGGGTTTGGTATTAGCGATACCCCTGGCACTGATGCGGGTTTCACGATCGCCACTGATCAACTTGCCGGCCTGGCTCTACACCTACGTGATTCGCGGCACACCAATGCTGGTGCAATTGTTCCTGATCTATTACGGCCTGGCGCAGTTCGAAACCGTTCGCCAAAGCGTGCTCTGGCCTTACCTCTCCAGCGCCACCTTTTGCGCGTGTCTGGCCTTCGCGATCAACACCAGTGCCTATAGCGCGGAACTGCTGGCCGGCAGTTTGAAATCCACGCCCCCCGGCGAGATCGAGGCCGCCAGAGCCGTGGGCATGTCCCGCCAGACCCTGTACCGCCGCATTCTCCTGCCATCGGCCTTGCGCCGGGCATTGCCGCAGTACAGCAACGAAGTGCTGATGATGCTGCAAACCACCAGCCTCGCGTCCATCGTCACCCTCGTCGACATCACCGGAGCCGCGCGGACTGTCAGCTCACGGTTCTATTTACCGTTCGAGGCGTTTATCACCGCCGGCCTCATCTACCTCGTCCTGACTTTCATTCTGGTGCGTCTGTTCAAGTTGGCCGAGCGCCGCTGGCTGGCGTATCTGGCACCGCGCAAGCACTAAGGAACTGCTATGGAGCACATTCAATACCGCTTGCCGTGGAGTGCATCGGGCACCGAACGCACGCTGACGCTGTTTCGTTTTGGCAGTGGCACACGCAAAGCGTACATCCAGGCTTCATTGCATGCCGATGAACTGCCGGGGATGCGCGTCGCTGTCGAGCTCAAGCGCCGTCTTCTGGAACTGGAGGCACAAGGCCGTCTGAGCGGGGTGATCGAGTTGGTGCCCCTGGCCAATCCGATCGGTATCGCCCAGATGTTCCAGGCCACCCATCAGGGGCGATTCGAGTTCTCCAGCGGCAAAAACTTCAATCGCGACTTCCCGGAGTTGGTTGATGTTGTTGCACCGCGGCTGGAGGGCCAATTGGGAGACGACGCCGCCGCCAACATCGCCCTCATCCGCCGTGCCATGGTAGATGCCCTCGGCGCCATGCCGGTAGCGAGCTCGGAACTCGACGGCCTGCGTCGCCTGTTGCTGCAGCAGGCCTGCGACGCCGATGTGGTGCTGGACCTGCACTGCGATTTCGAATCGATCATGTTGTTGTATGCGATGCCGCAACACTGGCCACGCCTGCAATCACTGGCCGCACGCCTCGGCGCCGGGGTCACGCTGCTGGCCGAAGGTGCGGGCGGCAGCGCGTTCGACGAAGCCTGCGCCATTACCTGGTTACGCCTGGCTGAGCGCTTTCCTGAAGCCAATATTCCGCTGGCGTGCGCGGCGACCACCATCGAATTGCGTGGCATGGCAGACACCGAACGCGAGCAATGTGTCGACAGCGCACACGCCATTCTCGGGTACCTCGCCGATCAAGGCCTGATCAGCGGTGACTGGCCTGCGGCACCGCCGAGCCATTGCCAGGCCGTGCCCTTCGCTGGCGCGCAGTACGCCTGTGCGCCGCATCCCGGCGTGGTGAGTTTTCTGCAACCGCTGGGTGCGCAGGTCAAAGTCGGCGATCCGCTGTTCGAAGTCATCGACCCGCTGACCGACCGCCATAGCGTGGTGCGAGCCAGCACCGACGGCATTCTTTATGCCCGCGAACGGCTGCGCTTTGCCCAGCCTGGATTGTGGCTGGCCAAGGTTGCCGGCTCTACCCCCATTCGCCAGGGTCGCTTGCTTAGCGACTGACTCCAGAGAGTTCAAACCATGTACAAACTTGAAGTTCAGGACCTGCATAAAAGTTACGGTGCGCATCAGGTGCTCAAGGGCGTGTCCTTGCAAGCTCAGGCCGGTGACGTGATCAGCATCATCGGTTCCAGCGGCTCTGGCAAAAGTACGTTCCTGCGCTGCATCAACCTGCTGGAGCAACCCAATGCGGGCAACATCGTGCTCAATGGCGAACCGCTCAAACTGGTGACCAACACACTTGGCGGGCTCAAAGCGGCCGAACCCAAGCAGTTGCAACGCATGCGTTCGCAGCTGTCGATGGTGTTCCAACACTTCAACCTTTGGTCCCACATGAGCGCCCTGGAAAACGTCATGGAAGCCCCGGTGCATGTGCAGGGTCTGGGCAAGAAAGAGGCACGGGAGAAGGCTGAGCACTACTTGGCCAAAGTCGGTGTGGCACACCGCATGAACGCCTGGCCGGCGCATATGTCCGGTGGCGAGCAACAGCGCGTGGCCATTGCCCGCGCACTGGCGATGGAACCGCAAGTGATGCTGTTTGATGAGCCGACGTCGGCGCTCGACCCCGAGCTGGTCGGCGAAGTGCTTAAAGTCATGCAGGATCTGGCGCAGGAAGGCCGGACCATGGTGGTGGTGACTCACGAAATGGGCTTTGCCCGCGAGGTCTCAAACCAACTGGTGTTCCTGCACAAAGGCGTTGTCGAAGAGCGCGGCGACCCGCGTGAGGTGCTGGTCAATCCGCAATCCGAACGCCTTCAGCAGTTTCTGGCCGGGAGTTTGAAGTAACACCGCTACGGCTCGGCGGTGCCCTGACAGGGTTGGCTTCGGATACACTCCAGCCAACCTTGTCAGGGCATCAGGCACAGCCCTTCTCTTACCTTCAGGAATTGTTGAGCCGGATATGCCCACCCCTTCGAAAGACACCACAGTCTACGCCGCGCCGGTCATGCAAAAACTGACGGAAATCGTTGCCGAACTGCCTCCATCACTGCGCAAGGTGGCGGACTTCATCCTGCGTCACCCGCTCAAAGCCGCGACCCTGACCATCGAGGAAATGGCTCACGAAACATTGACCTCACCCGCCGCCGTCAACCGTCTGGCTAAAGCGCTGGACCTCGGTGGTTACAGCGGCATGAAGGCCGAACTGGTCGCAACGTTGCAGCAGATGGTGTCGCCGGTCGACAAATTGCGCAACGAACTGGCCCATCGCCCGGGCGGCGCATTTGGGCTGCATGAACAACTCCAGAGTGCCAGCAGCAACCTGGCCACGGCGGTGACCAACAACCACGCCGACACCTTTGAAGCGTTCGTCACCCGCCTGACCACGGCACGCAAAATCTACATTCTGGGGTTCGGTAACAGTGTTTACTTCGCCGGCCTCGCCGCCTCGACCCTGGTGCCCTTTTGTGCCGACGCCGCGGCCATCAGCATGGAGGGCGGCAACGAAAATGCCGCGTACCGACTGGCCGCGATCACCGACCAGGACGTTTTGCTGGCGATCTCCCTGCCGCGCTACTCCCTCGACACCCTGCAACTGGCCCGCTTCGCCAACGAACGTGGCGCATCGGTGCTGGCCATTACCGACTCACCCGCCTCCCCCCTCACCGGCATCGCCGAGCACACGCTATTTGCGCCGTGCGACCACCCTGTACTGACCAGTTCCAACATCGCCGTGCTGGCCTTGATCGAAGGCTTGGTCGCCGGCGTGATGGCGCGCAATAAAGAGGCGGTGAAGCTGGCGACAGAATTGACTGAAAGCGTGATGTCGTACCTGCATTTCCCTAACAGCGGAAAGCCTGCGAAAAAGTGATTTCGTTCGTTTTTGCCTGATCGATCGGCGCAGGAACTCTGTTCGACATTTGATGCGTTTAAACAGGCTTCCGGTCGTACGTTTAAAGACACTCGGTGTAACGTCCTAACGGCTACAACGCCTTGCGCCATCGCCTACGGGTAAGACAGAATCCGCCGGCTTGTGCGGCTACGGGGTGGGCTATATCGTTTTCCGGTCACTGCAAAACAGTGATCGGGTTTGGTAGCCCGCCTCGAAACAATCGCATGACGACACCTTTTTCGGTCTCTTTTTTGGGACTCAGCTTTATGGTGGTCATGCGTGGGGCTCCATTGTGAGCGCCGGGTTTCCTGTTTCGACCGGTCTACCAACCCACGCATGGCCGCCACCCTTCGTTTGGTAGCGAGGGTGATGGCTCCTCTTTGTTATTCGAAACAGGATTCATCTATGTGCAAACCAACACCCAACCCACCGGAAACCGATCCGGCATCGCCCTACGAATCGCTCGATTCGAAAAAACTCCACGAAGCCGCCGAACGCGCCCTCGACCATTACCTCAACCCGGCTGCCCAGATCATGGCCAGCAACCACGAACCCGAACCGATGTTCCTCGCCAATCCCAAGTGCAACACCGAATCCCTGCTGGTCAACGCCAGCGAATCACTGGGCTCGGCGACCACGATGCTGAGTAATTTGGCGGCGTTGTTGGAGAATTCACACCGCAAGACGCTGCTGGGGATTACGCAGGTGGTGATGTTGGGGGAGTTGGCGGTGAATCAGGCGTTGGATAAGGTTGAGTTGAAGGAATAAGGGCTTGCCTCTGTGGCGGGAAAATGGGTTCTCGCCACAGAGGGGGATGTGACTAGGCATGTGCATGCATGATTGATCGGCTTTCGGGCAAAATCGAATCTTTACTGACTGCTAACGACTGTGGATTCAACCGGTTGAATCCACAGCCATAGCGGACACTCGAGGAGTGTTTTCTTGGTCTTTCTTGATCCGGCGGCGCCATTCGGCGGAAACACACCCTCGGGGATCAGACGAGAACTTGGCAGTGCCTTTATCGAGGACTATACAGAGCTCAAATCAGTGAGCCAGATCCTTCGACAAAATCTGGATAGCCCAAAGCATCTCGCCACGTTGGATTGATGGGCTTATAAAATTATAAATCCGCAGCGGCAGCACAATTCAAGCTTCATTGATTTCATTGGCCCGGCGAATAGCGCCTCTTTATTTTGACGAATTACGAGGATCGTCATGACTATCAATATATTCAAGACCTAGCGGACCCACTCCATAAACTTGAGATATATATTCTCCAGACTTAGCCCAATGAAAGTGCGGAGTATTCGCCGGAAGTACCACCACGCTACCGGGCCCATAAGCAACTAACTTGCTCGAGTCAAATACAGCGCCAAAACCAATATAAAACACACCAGATATCACAGTGTATATGCGGTCTTCCGGATGTGTATGGGGCATTAGTTTAGTGCCGCTCGGAACTTTAACACGCACAACGTAGGGCGCTGGCTTACCTGGATCACCGACCAGAACAGCCAGCTTTACTTCTTTCGGGAATGCAGGAAAGCTATGCCACTCCACATCTTCATTATACAACGCACCGGTTTTACCGAGCGGTAATGGTTGCGCTTGAACGTGCGCCATTGCGGCACCCACGACAAGCAGGGTTGTCAGGCAAGTAGCCTTCATAATAATCTCAATCATAAAAACCACCTTAGCCATGCATTAATAAATCGGCATCGACACTTTTAGCCTAATAAGCAAGTCGTGGCGAGTTACCGCTGAAAACAGAAACATCATGCCCAGCTTATTGATAGATCACTCTTGTGATGATATCGCTGACGCGATCTTCAGTTGATACGCAATGTAATCAATTCAAGCTGCAAAAGTGTGCTCTAGACTGATTTGACTGCGGAGCAAAACCAAACGTGATATTTCGAAACGAGCGCCTCATTTCACACCGACAGTTCATTGCAGGGACAAATAATCAGGCTGCAGCGAGCCCGCCATCAATCAGGTAGATCGCGGCAGAAAACGTCACGATCGACAGCACGGTACTGACCAGAATGCTTGTCGCAGCTTCACTCTGATAGGCACCGGTCTGGTTCGCAAACATCGCCGGGATCGTCGCCGACGGAAGTGCGCACAGTAGAATCATCTGTTGTGCGTAAAGCCCATGGGTGCCCAGCAAAACAGTGGCCGCAAACATCAATACAGGGTGAATGAACAGCTTAAGCCCAAGATTGGTCCATACTTCACCCGACATTTTCAGTTTCTCCGACGACATGATCAATCCAAGGCAAAGCAGCGATACGCCGGGCGTCGCCTTGCCAAGGAGATTGAGTGACTCCGCCGCAATGGGAGGCAGCTTGAACTGAAGCAGAGAAATAATGATGCCCAGCGCCGGAGCCCACATCAGCGGGCGGCGCACCGCGCCGGACAAGCTCGACACGAACGCCTGGGCGCCACTGCCCTTTCCATCGGCAATGGTGAGCAACATGGTGGTCAGCGGGATCATCACCAGGCTCGCGATCAGGTTCAGCACCAGCACCGAATAGATACTGCCCGCGCCGTACATCGCGGCGAGTATAGGGATGCCCATGAAGGCAGCATCAGGATAACCATTGACGAAGCCCTTGAGCGTTGCAACCTTGAGATCGCGAGTGCTGTACCAGCCGATCACCAGCGCTATCGTGTACATACCCATGATGCCGATGAACGTGGCCACGACAAACTTGAAGTCGAACAGTTGCTCACGAGGCGTGCTTGCCATCCCGACAAAAAGCAGCGCCGGGAATATCCAGCCGAGCACCAGTCGGCTGATCAGCAGGCTGTCTGAATGGGTAAGCCGTCCGCGCTTGCCGGCGATATAGCCAAGCGCGATCACAAAGGCGACGGGTAAAATTGGCCCTACGATTCTGTCTAACATGTCTTCAATCCTCGTATTTATTTTTATCAAGAATGTCGTCGTGGCTGTTGGAGGCCGACGCCGTGACTGTCGCATCGGCGTCGATCAAACGCGGTAATGACCATGTGGCCTTTGCGGTCAGGGTTTGAAGCGGTAGTCGCGAATGACATCTTCGTCCGGCTCGATGCCGAGTCCCGGCCCTTGCGGCACGTCGATCCGGCCGTTACGCGGAATGATGGCGTCGCCGTAGAGTTGTGCTTCGAGATCAAAGTAACGCCACTCGACCAGTGACTTCGCGCCACCCAAGGCCGCGCTGCCATGCACAGCGGCCAGCAGGCCGGGACCGTCATAGAAGGCATGGACCATCACGGTGACGCCATGGGCGTTGGCCAACGCATAGACTTTTTGCAGTTCGGTAATGCCGCCCATTTTTGCCGGGCTGGGCTGAACAAAATCCACCGCGCCGGCTTCAAGCAGGTGCTGGAAGTCCATGAGCGTCGACGCGTTCTCACCGGCAGCGACAGGAATGCCGCCGTGTTTGCGCACCCGCGCCAGCCCCGAATAGTCTTCTGGCGGCCACACCGGCTCTTCGATCCAGCGCAGATTTAGCGGGCGAAGCTTCTCGGTCATATCCAGTGCTTCGCGCACGCTCCAGGGGGCGTTGACGTCGAGGGTGATTTCCACGCCGGGACCTGCGGCTTCGCACGCGGCACGGATGACATCGGGATCGACCTCATGCAGCTTGAGATGCTTAAAGCCGCTGTTGACCGCGCGCCGCACATTGATGCGAATGAGTTCGGGATCGGCGTAGCGGATCAGGCTGGCATACGCCGCCAGCGAAGTGGCCTCACTGCCGCCAAGCAACTGGTAGACCGGTTTGCCGGCCGCTTTGCCAGCGATGTCCCACAGCGCGATATCAATTGCCGACAAGCCATATATGAACGAACCGCTGCGACCGAAGACGTGAAATTTCTTCTGTAAGTCGCCCTGCAGTTTCTCGCGCCGGGTGGCATCTCTGCCGATCAGTTCTGGCGCCAGGATCGTGTCGATCACGACTTTTACTGCAGGTATCGCGGTGAAGCCGAAGGTTTCGCCCCAACCGACGATGCCGTCATCCGTGGTGATTTTGACCACGAGGGAATCGACCATCTGCAGGTCTTTCGGCCCCCAGACGCCCCCTGCCGACTTGCCACCCGTGGTAAAGGGAATCCGAAGCGGAATGGTTTCAATGCTGGCAATTTTCATAAGACTGCGCCTCAAGCAGGTTGCAAAGCTGGCGTGGCGATTTTCAATGTCGTTCACGTCAGGGGTTGGGGACAACGTACATAACGTCCTGATGTCCTTCAACTGAACAACTTGATGTTTTTCAGCCTTTGAGTCACGACAGTCTTAAGCCATTGTTTTTATTTACTTTTAAATTAATGCTAATGGGGAATTTCAGTTGTTACTTACTGGAACAAGTCTTCTGATGTAGATTAAGAAGACAAGTGAGAAGGATGAACGAGCATGAGCGAAATGAACGTACAACCCGTGGAGCGGCGACCTCATCTTGCCGAGCACATTGCCCGCTCGTTGAGCGATGAGATTGCCTCCGGCAGGCTACGACCGGGGGACCGCTTGCCGACCGAACAGTTTCTCTCGCAAAACTTCGGCGTCAGCAGAAACGTGGTACGGGAAGGAATCGCGACCCTACGAGCGCAAGGGCTGATCCAGTCACGCCAGGGTGTAGGCGTATTCGTCTCGGCCGCACCCCAATCGCCGGAGCCTTTAGTAGCGCATGAGAGTGCGCCTTTTCTGGACGGTGACGACACGATCCGCAACATGTTCGAGGTGCGGGCCGTACTGGAAAGCCAGGCCGCCGCGCTTACGGCGTCGACTATGACGCCCCGCAAGTTGAAGACGATTCAGGCGGCGGTGCTGCGGATGCAATACGAAGGAGAACCGACGCTGGACACTGTCAACGCTGACCTCGACTTTCATCGGGCCGTGGCCGCAGCGTCAGGCAACGACTATCTCGAGACGATGATTCGCACGGTGCTTGAGCCAATGCGGGCACTGATCACCATGAACTTTGCACGGCGAGGCCCTGTGTTCAGCAATATTCCGCATGCCGCACGCGGGGAGCATGAAGAGCTCGTACAGGCGTTCATCGACCGCAATGCAACGGCGGCGCGCCAGATTATGGGGCAGCATATCGTTAGCGCAGCATCACGATTCGGCTACGACATTAAATTCTTCTAGCGCACCGACTGCCCAATGGCAGTTGTTTTCTTGTCCTACAAGAAAGACACAGGATGTGGCCTTCGACACGATGGGATGCGAGGTACGGCTACTCCGGTCTCGTCCCTCATGTACTTTCCCACCCTCCCGGGGAGTACAGCAGTATTGCTACTGTGCCCTCTGCGCGTCTTGCACCGAGTAAGCAGGATAATCAATGTAGCCTTGAGCGCCACCGCCATAAAACGCTTCACGCCCCGCTTCGGCCAGCGGCCAGCCATGCCGCAAGCGATCGACCAGATCGGGGTTGGCTATGAACGGTCGGCCAAAAACCGCCAGGTCTGCCACGCCCTCATCGATGGCCTGCTGTGCTGTTTCAAGGGTGAACCCGCCCGACAGGATCAAGGTGCCGCAGTAAGCCGCCCGGATGGCTTTTTGAAAGTCTGGCGTGCCCAAGTGGCTGGCGTGTAGATAAGCAATCTCGCGTTGGGACAGCGCTCCGGCCAGTGCAAGCCATGTCGCCTCTTCTTCATCGAATGCGTGCAGATCAGCCAGTCGCGCAAAAGGCGAAACACGCACAGCCACCTTCGAACGGCCGATCTCGGCGCTCACCGCGTCGACCGTCTCAAGCAAAAAACGCAGGCGATTGGCAATCGATGCGCCACCGTAACCGTCTTCACGGGTGTTGAAGCCGCCATTAATGAATTGCTCAAACAGATAGCCGTTGCCAGCATGAATTTCGACACCGTCAAAACCGGCTGCCATGGCATTCTTCGCGGCCAGGCAAAAGTCTGAGATGACCTGCCGAATACCCTTGGCATCCAAAGCAACGGGCGCGCTGACGGGCACTTGCGCCGGCTGGCCATCACTATCGTAAGCATGTACCAACGTTTGCGCGGCAGGCACGGCCACAGGTGCGACCGGTGCCCGGCCCTCCAGCAAGGACGAGTGCGAGACCCGCCCCACATGCCAGAGTTGAATGAAAATGCGCCCCCCGGCCTGATGCACCGCATTCGTCACGCGTTTCCAGCCTTCAATCTGCGCCGGGGTGTGAATCCCCGGCGTGTAAAGGTAGCCACGCCCCTGGTCAGACACCTGAGTGCTTTCGGTGATGATCAGACCTGCTCCCGCGCGCTGGGCATAGTAGATCGCCATATCCGCAGACGGCACGGTGTCCTTGACGCGGGCGCGGGTCATCGGCGCCATGACGATGCGATTGGACAATTGCTGACCCGCCAGATCGTAAGACTCGAAAAGAGATGACATGTGCTTATCCTCCGACAGTGGCTGGGCCTCAAACATGCGACGGAAAATGCGGCAAGATGTGCTCGCCCAGTTCGTCAAGAATCTCACCATAGGGCTGGCGACCGACCTTGGGGTTGAGCGCGATATGCGAAACACCGGCTGCTTGCGCTTGCTCCAGATAGTTACGCAGGCCGTTGCGCCCGGCCCGGAAGCCTCCCTGGATGCGCTGGAATGGCTGGTCCGGATTGTCGCTGAGGTCGAAGTAGCCACCGAGCCCTAACGGTTTGAAAGCGTTTCGCCCTTCGATTTCACGCACTTTGGCGTGCCAGGTCTCGCCCAACAACGCCAACCGCTCGGGGCTTTGCACGCCAGCCAGGTAGCCATCAAGGTGTTCAGCCAACCAGTCGATGCTCTGCTGCGCCTGGCCGACAGCGATTGAAGGGACGCGTCCATACGGCGCTTTCGGCACCAGGTCGAGATTGCCAGATGAGCCGCCGAATCGCTCGGAGCGAAAGCGCGGGAAGTCCTGCTCAATCAGTGTGCGAAACACCGAAAAGGCATCACGGTAGCGGTCACCACGGGTTTCAAAATCGATACCCAGCATCGGGTAGTCGCTGTATCGATCGCCCGAAGACAGCCCCAGCACCAGGCGCCCTTCGCTTAACTGATCCAGGGACGTTGCCTGCTTGGCCAAATACATGGGCTCATGGGTAGGCAACACGATACCGGTGGTTCCCAGGACGATGCTGCGTGTGGCTGCGGCCAGGAAGCCGATGTAAACCAGAGGCTCAAAGATGTGCGCCACATCGTTGTACTCCGGATCATAGAAAGGAATATCACGCATCCACAGCGCGCCAAAACCAAGCGCCTCGGCGCGTTGAGCCATTTCCAGATGGCCACGCATGGTCGGTGCCGCTCGGCCGGCGTGGGTCTCGAGGGGCAAAATCAGACCCACCGTCAGCGCCTGTGGCTGGAACAGGCGTTGAAACCCAGGATGACGCTCAAGCGCCGGATGGGCAGTCGGTAAGGCGGCAGGTTGCACGTGTGGCGAGTGTTGGGCAGCGATAGACATGATGACAGTCTCGGTGAGTGACGATGACTGACATGGTTATTGAATCCCGGGTTCGGATAAACAGCAGCTATAGACCATCACACGGTCCAGTGAGTCCCCAATAATCTCAGATCTCCCAAGGTACTCCTGACTCCCAACGCTCGATCAGCAGATCAATAAAGGCGCGAACACGCGGGGACAACTGACGCTTGCTCGGGTAGACAATCCGGATGGGGTCGGGCGATGCACGGTAAGGTTTGAGCACTTCCACCAATGTTCCGTCGCGCAAGTCGTTACCGGTGATATAGGTCGGCAAATGAATCAGGCCAATGCCGGTCAGCGCCGCTTCGCGCATGGCTTCAGAACTGTCAATGTTCAGCCGCCCTGGTTGTTCATGTAAATAAAGTCCGGTGGGTGTCTGGTAACGCCAGACACTAGCCTGGCCACTGATGAAAGCGATGGTGTCATACCCGACGAGATCAGCAGGCGTTTGCGGTACACCGTAACGGGCCAGATAAGACGGCGAGGCACACGTTGCGAACTGCTGCCACCCCACGGTGCGGGTTAATAGTTGTGAATCATCTTTTGGCGTGCCAATACGGATGGCTATGTCGACCCCCTCTTCGACGAGGTCGACAAAGCGATCGGTAAACCAGACGTCCGCGCGAAGTTCAGGCCACTGTTTCAGATAAGCATCCAGAATCGGCAGGATATGACGCTGGCCGAAGGACAGGGGGGCTGTGAGTTTAAAAGTGCCGGTCGGCCGCCCACGACGCAAGGCCATGGTTGCATCCACCTCATCAAGATCATCGAGAATCTGCTTCCAGCGTTCATAGGCAACCTGCCCCTCGTCAGTCAGGCTCAGTTTGCGCGTCGTGCGATTGAGCAGCCGTGCTCCCATCCGGCCTTCAAGACGAACAATGCTTTTACCTACAGCAGATCGGGTCAGACCGAGTGAAGCTGCGGCGCAGGTAAAGCTTCCAGCCTTCACTGCGCTGACAAACGCCGCGATGTCACCGAATCGATTGGCTTCCATTGGTAGCTTTACTCCAGTGAATACGGACGTTGTAGTGGGCCATGAAGTCCCAAAGACTGGTTTTTCTATTAACCCGAAATCACAGATTATTACCCTACCCAAGAGGTAGTGTCACAGAGTCAAAAGCAGTGTCGAATCAAGTTTTATCACCTGCTGGCTGGCCCGGTGAACGGCGGTTTTTTGCTGTCGGGGGTCTCATCTGATCAAGTGACTTGCGAGTCAATCTCACGCTGCTACGCTTTTATGTTCGGCCCTCCTGGCACAAGGCGACATGCTTCGCCCACTAAGATCCGGTGTTTATGGATCTATCGAGACTTGCCCTCTTCTACCGGTACTGCCGACCGTGCCAGATCACCTAACGGTCATGCGCACGAACCCCATGCACATGTGTTGACCCGCGAAGGAACGGAGCAACGAGCGTGACTTTTCCCGCGCTCATCAATTGAATGCCATAGCGACGGCTCAATCGGGAATTCACATGCCCTTAGGCATTTCTCTGGAGACACTCCTATGAGACTTCAGTTGCTATCGGCCGCACTGATTTTCGCCAGTATGGCGACGACAGGCGCGGCCCTCGCTGGTGAGACTTCCCCCTCAACCACCGATAAAGCATCGCCCACCAGCGCGGTCAAACAGGAAATAAAACTCACACGGGTCACACCCGAGTATTGGCGGGTCACGTTCCACAACCCGCCTTACAACATCTATGGTCCCGAAACCATGCCGCAGCTGAACGAGGTGGTCACTGCCATCGAGTCCGATCCGAAGCTGGTCGTCGTGGTGTTCGACAGTGATGTTCCGGATTTCTTCCTCACCCACTATGACTTCGTCCCCCCGCTGACTGACACCACCAGCCTTCCTAACGGCCCGACCGGTCTGCCGCCCCTGCCGGACATGCTGGTGCGATTGAGCAAGGCTCCGGTGGTCTCGATTGTGTCGATTCGCGGTCGCGCCACGGGCGTCGGCAGTGAGCTGGCACTGGCCAGTGACATGCGCTTCGCCAGTCGCGAGAAGGCCATTCTGTCGCAATGGGAGATTGGCGCCGCACTCGTGCCGGGAGGTGGCCCCATGGCTCGACTGCCAAGGCTGATGGGGCGCGGGAGGGCACTGGAAGTGCTGCTGACCGGCAACGATATCAATGGCGAGCTCGCCGAGCGTTACGGCTACGTCAACCGCGCGCTGCCCGATGCAGAACTCGACAAGTTCGTCGACACCATGGCCCGGCGCATCGCGCGGTTCGACAAGCAGTCGATTGCTGATATCAAACGACTGGTCGATGCTGCCAGCCTGCCGCCGAACGACGCCATCGCTGCCGAATGGGATGGTTTCATCGGCTCGGTCAAACGCCCAGCAGCGCAGGCCCGCATCAAACAACTGATGGAGCTTGGATTGCAGAAGAAAGCCGACGTGGAGAAACGCCTGGCTCACTACACCGGCACCTTGGGTGAGGAATCAAAATGATCCTGCCTCTCATTTTTCTAAAGGAGTCACCATCATGAGTACTCTGGAAAACGTTCTGTACACAGCAAAAACCCACACCAGTGGCGGTCGTACAGGCAGTGGGAGGTCGAGCGACGGTGAGCTTGAAGTCAACTTCAGCTCCCCTGGTTCAGGCAAGCCGGGCACCAATCCTGAACAACTATTCGCCCTCGGTTATTCAGCCTGTTTCATTGGCGCAATACAGGTGGCTGCCGGCAAGCTGAAGGTCAAATTACCGGAAGACACCTCGGTAGAGGCTGAGGTGGATTTGGGTAAAACCAACGGAGGCGCCGATTTTCAGTTAGCCGTGAGGCTTAACGTCAGCGTGCCGGGACTAGATCAAGATGTGAAGCAGCAACTGGTTGATGCCGCGCATCAGATTTGCCCGTATTCACGAATGACGCGGGGGGATGTGGAGGTACAGGTCAAGCTGGTTTAAGTCAAAACTGCGCCTTGGCGATGTAGCTGCTGACTATGCAAACGGCTGGAAATGCAAAGCCCCGAAAAGTCATGGCTTTGCGTTTCGGCAGCAGGATTCGCTCTGGGCATCGGAGCAAAAACCCTGTCTCCTGATTTGGAGGTCTCCAATGAGTAACAGTACCGAAATAACATCCTTCACTGGCTGGGCCGCAACAGCGCCAGGCGCTCCACTAGAGAGCTATAGCTACGACCCCGGCCCATTGGGGGATGACGAGGTGGAAGTCTCAGTTGAATATTGTGGAGTGTGTCACTCCGACCAGTCGATGATCGATAATGAATGGGGCTTGAGCCAATACCCTTTTATCCCCGGTCATGAGGCGGTCGGCAGTATCGTACGGATGGGCTCGCAAGTACGCAGTCTCGAATTAGGGCAACGAGTGGGGATTGGTTGGTACAAGGGCAGTTGCATGCATTGTTCATCGTGTATGGGCGGCTCGCATCACCTGTGCGGCACAGTCAAACCTACCATCATCGGCAGCAACGGTGGCTTCGCCGATCGCCTGCGCTCTCACTGGGCTTGGGCAGTGCCGCTACCGAAAGAACTCGACCCGGCCATGGCCGGACCGTTGTTCTGCGCAGGGTCGACGGTGTTCAATCCGCTCTTGCAGTTCAACGTCAAACCTACTGATCGAGTGGGTGTTGTCGGCATCGGAGGGCTCGGTCATCTTGCTCTACGCTTCCTCAACGCTTGGGGGTGCGAAGTCACCGCTTTTACATCGACACTGGCCAAGCAAGACGAAGCCAAGCGATTGGGAGCACACAACGTAGTTGCCTCGACCGACAGTACTGCGCTGAATGCCATTGCCGGCACCCTGGATTTTCTGCTGATTAGCGCCAGTGCAGACCTCGACTGGCCGGCCATGCTTGGAACGCTGCGCGGCAAAGGTCGCCTGCACTTTGTCGGCATCGCGCCCAGCGCTATCCCTGTGCACGTCTTCAACCTGATTCCACAACAAAAAAGCTTGTCCGGCTCGCCAATTGGCTCGCCCGGTAACACGGCGACCATGTTGGAATTCTGTGCACGTCATCAGATCCTGCCGCAGGTAGAAATGTTTCCCATGAGCCAAGTCAACAACGCCATCGAACATCTACGCAGCGGCAAAGCTCGCTATCGCGTAGTGCTGGACGCCAGCAAGTAACAAATCGGCGCGTAGGGTAAAGCCCCACGCGCCGTCACTACCTGTGCTTCTACTTCCCCCGCTCCAGATCCAGATCGACCCGCAGCACCCACGGCCTGGTTTGCCCGGAACGGCCGCCCAGTATTACTTGAGTTTCGCCAGCATGGCCACGGCGACTGCCTTGGCCGATTGTGGGTTCTGGCCGGAAATAACTTCGCGGTCTTCGATCACGTTCTCGCTCCATGGCTTGGCTTCTGAGAAGTTAGCGCCGGCTGCCGTCAGGCCATCCTGCGGGAACAGTTTCATATGGCCGCCGCCGAGGAAGCCTTTGGCCTGCTCCTCTTCCGCGTCGGTGAAGGCGGTGACTTTGTAGCCCTTGTAAATCCAATTGGCTCGCGCTGCCGGCTGTTTGCCCGATTCCAGCGCGGAGACAAAACCGTGCGCGTCCGGGATCGCCGACAACATGGCTATGGTGCCATGGCAAGTGAAGCCGGTGATCTTGCCTTTTTCATGGAAGTGGGTCAGCAGCAGGCCCAGTTGTTTGTCCTTCAGCAGATCCTGCATCGGGATATGGCCGCCAGGCACGAACACAGCATCGAACTTGTCGTAGCCGATTTTCTGAACCTGCGCGAAGCTGATCGTCGGCGAGCCGCTCTTCGAGGTCAGCTTCAGCGTGTCCAGCAGCGCAAGACTTTCCTGACGGGACTTTTCATCGCCGCCCCAGAAGCTCACATCATTGGACTTCTGGTCCGCGGTTGGCGCCTTGCCGCTAGGGGTGGCAAATACGACGGTTTGACCCGCCGCGATGAAGGTCTGCACCGGTTGCATTAATTCGTTCAGGAAGAAACCTGTTTGCATGACCTTCCCGTCTTTCAGGTCCAGTTGATCCTGATCCGACAGTACAACCAATACCGTGCCGGCATTGGCATAGTTAGCGGCAGCGGCTAGCAGGGCGGCAATAATGATTTTTTTCACACGTTTCTCCAGTAGGAATGGTTTGACGGAGCCATCTTATTACTTGAGCAGACGGCAATAGAGCCCCTGAATTGAATTTCACTTATTACATTGAGTAATCAATTGTTGGGGGCTTACTGTCGCCTACGTGCTTGGTCAGCCGCTAGAATTTTCTCGGTGCAAACTCCGGGGAATAGCTGACACAGGCCGTCCTCGAAAAACACTGAGCTACGAAACACCCGCTGAACGATTTAGCCAATCTGTTGCATCGACGGGGTTGAATCCACTGCCGTTAGCTGCCTTCCGCGCCTCGTGTTTAAAGACACTCGGTGTGCTTTCTGTGCCATACAGGGGCGTGTCGTGGACTGCATGTTCGAGTCGGAACAGGCCTCGGAATGGCAGCTGTTCATTGCCCACGGGCAAGGCGGCCAAGGGCCTGTGGCTGGTTTTGACATCATCAATAATCGCCTCAACAAGCCGGTTTATTCCGTGACTACCGCAATTGTTGAGCGTTTGATGAGTTGCGCACCCAACGATGATGAAGCGCGGATCCGTTCGATGGCACTTAATGGCCAACTGGCCGTCTTTCAAATGATGCGCCGTACTGCACTCACTTCATTGAACTGGGGCGAGGTTGATGCGCAGCGGCTTGAATTAATAAAGTGTGTGGTTATTAAGCACACCCGCGCTGTACTGCACGCCATTATCGCTGAGAGTTAATTCGACATAACCCAATGCGTCCAACCAGCGCACATTTCCGATGGCGACCACCGTTTTGCGAGCCTGAGGGTGTGTAACTGCTTCGCTGGTTGCGGTGTAAATGGATCCCCCTGAGCTGCCTTCCACGAAGGCAGCTCAGGGCCGATAGCTATCCGTCGTTACAATCAACAATCGACCAGAAGCACTCTGGCCCTGGGTTGGCCGCCCTAAGCGGGCAACTGGATATGCCTACGAAACGGGCTTGCGAAACAGGTAGCGGCTCCCCTTCACTACCACCGCATTTGGTAACCGAAAAAGGACGGACGACCGTCCTATCCCCCAACCACCCCATACAACCCCTCCCGCCGATCCCCATGCAAATCATTGCGCGCACTAATCCGCTTATTCCGCGCCTCCCCCAGATTCACCGTCGCCAACAAAATCCGCTCCCCACCCTGCTCCGCCGGCCCCGCCACCGGATACCCATCCGCATCCACAATCACCGACCCCTGCACCCAACCCACCCCACGCTCAAACCCATGCCGATCGCACGCCGCAATAAACATCCGATTCATCGAAGCATTCGCCTGCACCCGCACCACTTCCGCCGGACGCTCCGTCAGCGGCCGAGGCCCATCCGGCCAGTTAACCGGCGCACACAGTAAATCCGCCCCCGCCAGTGCCGGCAGCCGCACCCACTCCGGAAACTCCAGGTCGTAGCAAATCAACATCCCAATCCGCCCATGCACCGTTTCAACCACCGGCGGCGCAGCATCACCTGCGGTGAAAACTTCACTCTCCGCATCCCACAGGTGCGCCTTGCGATACACAGCGCGTAACCCTTGGGCATCAATCATCGCCGCGCTGTTGGCCAGTTCGTCACCGTCCAGTCGCTCGCAAAATCCGCCGACCACGACAATGTCCAACTCGCGGGCGAGTGCCGCCCACAGGCTCAAGGTCGGTCCATCGACCGTTTCCGACAACGACAACGCTTCACGGCGGTCATTGAACACATACCCGCTCTGCACCAACTCAGGCAGCACCACAACCTGCGCCCCTTGATGCGCCGCCGAACGAATCGCCCGTTCGGTCAGCGTCCGGTTGAACGCCAGGTCGCCAATCTTCGGCGCCACTTGGCAGCAGGCGACCACGGTGTTTTTTGCAGTGTTCAACGCACCGCCTCCATCGCAGGTTGAGTCATGGCGAGGATGTCGCTCTCGGTAATGGCATCGATCACCCGGCGTTCGGACGCGAGGTCCAGCGAGCGGCTGAGGATGAAGTACGTCAGGCCCGACACCACCAATCCCACCAGCCAGGCGATGTCCACGCCTTCGAGCATCCGCGCCAGCGGGCCGACGAAGACTTCTTTGTTGGCGGCGGCATCGAAGATGTAGAAGAACGGCACCATCGCGGCGAAGCCGATCAGGTAGGAGACGATGCCACGGAATTGCCAGGCGCCGTAGATGCCGTTCGGGGTGAAGAAGTGCGGGATGGCATAGCGGCCTTTGCGAACGAAGAAGTAGTCGACCAGGTTGACGGCGGTCCAGGGCACGAGAAAGTACAGGAGCAACACGAGGAAGGTGTTCAGCAGCGCGATGCCGTCGCCTTTGATCGACAGCACGCAGGTCAGCAGGATCACGCTGATCGCGGTGATGGACAGGATGCGGGCGCGGGGTGTCGGGGTGATTTTCTTGATCGAGTCAGCGCCGGTCAGCAGCGTCAGCATGGCGCTGTAGGTGTTGAGCGCGATGATCGGCAGGAAGCCCGCGACCGAGACGATCACCAGCACGTTGCCCAGCCCCGGAATCATCGAAGAGCCAACCTGGTTCAATGCGACCAGTGCATCCACCGCTTTCAACTGCTGCGCCAGCCACGCGCCGAGGCCGATCATCCAGCTGCCGGACAGCGAGGCGCCGATGAACACGGCGGCGATCAGTTTGGGGCGGCTGGTGTTTTTCGGCAGGTAACGGGAATAGTCGGAGACATAGGGCGCATAGGAAATGTTGTAGCTGGCGCCGATGGCGAACAGTGTGGCGAACGCGACCCAGCTAAAGCCGAGGTCCGTTGCCGGGGTGACGCCTTCCTGGCCGGCACCGAACATCAGGGCGATGGTGACCAGTGCGTACAGCGGCAAGGTGGCGAGCAACGCCCACTTGAAGGCTTTGTGCATCAAGTCGTGGCCGTAGATCGACAGCAGCGCGCCGATCAGCACCACCGCCACGGCGACGATGGTCGGGTCGATGCCGAACACGTGTTCGAGGCCGTTCATGATCAGCGAGATGTTCACCACGTTGAAGCCGACGAACACAAACATCGTCGCCATCAGGGCCAGGATTACGCCGCGATAACCGAACTGGGCGCGGGACTGGATCATTTGCGGCAAGCCCATTTCCGGACCTTGCGAGCCGTGGAAGGCCATGAAGATGGTGCCGAACATGATGCCCAGCGCGCCGGCGAGCATGGTCCACAGCGCTGACAAGCCGAGGCTTGGGCCGACGAAACCGATGGAGATGGTGAAGAAGTGGAAGTTGCCCAGGAACCAGAAAGGTCCTTGGCTGCTGAGTTTGGCGTGACGTTCGTTTTGCGGAATGTAGTCGATCGAGTGGCCTTCGATGGCCAACCCGCCGCTCGCTTCGAGGGCGTGCGCAGTTTGTGGGGACCCTGACATACGAATGTTCCTATGCTGGTGATTGTTGTTTTTATGGGCAAAGCGCCGGTTTCATTGCAATGTAGGGCGTCGGTCAGGGCGGTAAAATATCGCAGGCGCACTGTTTACATAGATCGGCGTCTATGTGGTGAACATCGGAGGCAACACATGCTGGGCACTGTATCGGAACTGGATCTGCGTTTGATCCGGGTCTTTCTGACCGTCGTCGAGGCCGGTGGAATCTCGGCCGCGCAGACGGCACTCAACACCACGCAACCGACCATCAGCGCGCAATTGGCGACGCTGGAAGCGCGGGTCGGGTTTCGTCTGTGCGAGCGTGGGCGCGGCGGATTTTCGGTGACGCCCAAGGGTGGCCAGTTTGTCGAAGCGGCCCGTCGGTTATTGGCGGCGGCCGAGGGCTTTCGGGTTGAGGTGCAGCACATCAATCGCAAGGTGTCGGGCATCATCAACATTGGCTTGCTCGGTCAAATCGATCCGTCCGCCAACAAGAACATCGCCCTGGCGATTGCCCGTTTGCGCTCGCGCCATGAGGGGCTGTATTTCCACTTCACCGAGCTGTCGTCGTCGCTGCTGGAAGAGAAAATCATCAACGGCCATATCGATCTGGCCATCGGTTATTTCTGGCATCGCTTGCCCAACATCGATTACTTCCCGCTGTTCCAGGAAACCCAGATCGCCTACTGCGCGCCAGCGCATCCGCTGTTCGATCACGTCGGTGATCTGAGCCGCGAAGACGTACGCGATTACGACTGGGTCTGGCCCAGCCACCCCTTGCCGGAAATGCCCGCGCCCACGTCCATCGAACGTTTGACGGTGCTCACCGACAGCATGGACGGTGCGGCGCTGCTGATTCTGTCGGGCCAGCACTTGGGTTTTCTGCCCCAGCATTACGCGGCCAAACATGAAGAGTTGGGGCAGTTGCATCCGCTCAACCCTGAGCTGCTGCGTTATGAGGTGGGTTTCCATGCGGCGGTGCGACATTCGGCGCGGCAACGGGAGGTGGTGAGTGCCTTTCTGGCGGAGTTGATCGGGATTTTTGCAGACGGGTAATCAAGGGACGAACATAGATCCGCCCCTTTTCAGGCCAGGCTCTCACCGCTCTTCAAGCACACCGAAGCGCAGGTTGTTGGCCACGTAATCCGGATGGAAGACATCCTGATCGAGCTGGAACAGCGCTTTGTACTGCGGCAGGCGCTCGTTCTGGTTGAAGGGTTCGTCGGGGCTCACGCCTGTTAGCTCGGCGAGAAGATCGCCAATCAGTTGTTCTACGCTCATTTTATTATTCTCTCTGCGACTGAAGGTCTGTGCGGTCAAGCCGCCGAACGGCGGGGCTTGTAGCGCCGTTCGTGAGAAGAATTTAATACACCGAAGCGTCATTAATTTTTCAATTGGCGACAGCGCTTTCTCATTTCATGACAATTTGTTTCCGTTGATCCGGCAGTTCCACATCAGTCATCAACAGCCGACGGCGACGTCATCGCTGGCCTCCACGCTATATATTTTTGTATATTGCGTAGCTCAAATCGCCTAGACCCTCTCCATGAGCCGCATTCGCCAGCATAATCAGCACCTCATCCTGGCCGCCGCCAGCGAAGAGTTCGCCGCCAAAGGTTTCGATGCCACCCAGACCCGGGACATCGCTGCGCGTGCGGGGATGCCGAAGGCGAATCTGTATTACTACTTTCAGAGCAAGGAAAACCTCTACTCGCGCGTGCTGCTCGGGTTTGTCGAGCCGCTGCTGCACGCCTCGGCCGCGCTGCGCGAAAGCGATGACCCGGTGGCGGGATTGCAGGCCTACATTGCCGCGCGAATCCGTATCGCCCGCGAGCATCCGCACATTGCCAAGGTGTTCAGTAGTGAGTTGCTGCTGGGGGCGCGGCAATTGCCCGAGGAGTGCCGGGACCTGCTGTATGCCGAGGCGCAACGCAATGTGGAGTGTCTGCGCAGCTGGATTGATCGGGGCCTGTTGGCGCCGGTGGACCCGGAACATTTGATGCTGTTCATCTGGTCGGCGACCCGGAGCTACACCAATCTGGGTTGGCAGATAGCGCACATCACCGGGCAGCAAACGCCGCAGGATGAGGATTACGCGAGGGCGGCGGCGACCATTACCCGGCTGGTGTTGGGCGGTGTGGTGCCTGAGGTCGGGCAGTCGCCGAGGGCGTTGATGTTTGCGACGTGAGCAGCCTGAAGCGTCCGGGCCTCAGGGCTGTCAGTAGGTTCAGATGCGGATTTCAGCCGCAGGCTTGACGTCGATGCGCGCCACCGAACCGGTCAGGTGCGCCAGGTCCTTGTTGTACTCGGCGATGATGTCTTCGGCAGTCAGGTTACCGTTGTCGAAGGTGGAGTGCGCGTCCGCTGCCAGCTCCACGTCGTAGCCCAGTTTCAGTGCCTGACGCACGGTCGCGTTGATGCAGTAGTCGGTTTGCAAACCGCAGATGATCAGGCGCTCGAACTCCTCTCTCGGCAGCAGCTTTCCCAGGTGAGTCTGGTAGAAGGAGTCCGGGGTTGTCTTGCGTACGAACTTATCCTCGGGGTCAGTCACAAGTCCTTCGGCCAGTTGCCAGCCAGCCGCGTCATGCACGAGCGGCCCGCTCTCGTCTTCGTGCTGGATGAACACGACCGGCACCCCGGCGATCCGGGCCCGAATGCTCAAGTGGTTGATGTTCTCGATAACGCGATTGATCTCAAAGCACTCGTACTCGCCAGAGCACAGCGCCTTCTGGACGTCGATGATTAACAGTGCAGTGGCCATGATTCATTCCTTGAACAATCAATGGATCAGGGGACGAAAATAGATCCGTCCCCTTTCAAACACAACCGCTAGTAGCCGAGTGACAACCCGGTGTTGCGACGTGGGTCGTTGGCGCCGTAGAAGCGGTTTTTGCCGACCGGTTTACCTTCCAGCGAAGGTGCGCCGACGAGGATCGCCGCGACGTGGTTGGCATCCTGTGGCCCGGCAAACTTATGCCCCCAGCTTTCGAGGATCTTCACCGTGTCCGGGCTGGTGGTGAAGGTCTCGAGGTTGGTCTCTTCCGGCAGCCATTGCTGGTGGAAACGCGGGGCGTCCACCGCTTCCTGGATGTTCATGCCGTAGTCGATCACGTTGAGCATGGTCAGCAAGGTGGCGGTGATGATGCGGCTGCCGCCGGGGGTGCCGACGACCATCACGACCTTGCCGTCCTTGGTGACGATGGTCGGGCTCATGGACGACAGCGGCGCCTTGCCGGGGGCGATGGCGTTGGCCTCCCCTTGCACCAGGCCGTACATGTTCGGCACGCCGATTTTCGAGGTGAAGTCGTCCATTTCGTCGTTGAGGATGACCCCGGTTTTGCTGGCCATGACGCCGGCACCGAACCAGTCGTTGAGGGTGTACGTCATCGACACCGCGTTGCCCCATTTGTCGACGATGGAGAAGTGCGTGGTGTTGCTGCCCTCATGCGGCGCTACGCCGGGTTTGATCTCGCGGGACACGCCGGCCTTCTGCGGCTGGATCGCGGCACGCAGTTTGGTGGCGTAGTTTTTGTCCAGCAAATGCGCGATTGGATTTTTCACGAAATCCGGGTCGCCGAGGTAGCTGTTGCGGTCCACATACGCATGGCGCATCGCTTCGATCTGATAGTGCATACCTTGGGCCGAGTGGTAGCCCAGGTCTTTCATCGGGTAACCGTCGAGGATGTTCAGGATCTCGCAAATCACTACCCCGCCGGAGCTTGGTGGCGGTGCCGAGACCACGTGGTAGCCACGGTAATCGCACTCGATAGGCGCCAGTTCGCGGGTTTTATATTTGTCGAGGTCGGCCTGGGTGATGATGCCTTTGTTGGCCTGACTGGAGGTGACGATGGCGTCGGCGACCCAGCCTTTATAGAAACCGTCGGCGCCCTTCTCGGAAATTTCCCGCAGGGTTTTGGCCAGGTCCTTCTGCACCAGTTTTTGCCCGACTTGCATCGGCTCGCCGTTGCTCAGGAAGATCGAGCCGGAGTCCTTCATGTCTTTCTTGAACACGTCGGTGGCGTAGTCAAGCAAATCGACATCGCCCTGCTCCAGGGCAAACCCGTCTTCGGCCAGTTTGATCGCCGGGGCGATCACTTCCTTGCGCGGCTTGGTGCCGTACTTGCTCAGGGCCAGTTCCATACCGGACACCGTGCCCGGCACACCGACAGCCAGGTGGCCACGGGTACTGAGGTCGGGGACGACATTGCCTTCTTTGTCGAGGTACATGTTAGCGGTGGCGGCCAGCGGGGCTTTTTCACGGAAATCGAGGAAGGTCTTGCGCCCGTCCGCCAGCTGAATGGTCATGAAACCGCCGCCACCGAGGTTGCCCGCTGCGGGATACACCACCGCCAGCGCATACGCCACCGCGACGCCGGCATCCACGGCATTGCCGCCGTTCTTGAGCACATCAACGCCCACCTGGGAGGCCAGATGCTGGGCCGTGACCACCATGCCGTTTTCGGCCGCGACGGGGGCCACAGAGGCGGCGTGGGCAGTCAGGCAGCTAAGCGCCAATGAGGTCGCGATGAGCGATTTGGCAAAAGGTTCGTACTTCATGAGTCGGTCTCTTTTTGTTTTTAGGGTCTGAAAAAAGCAGAGAAAACGTTTCAAGAGCAGAAGGCAGTATGGCTCGGATTACACATTGCGCCTCCCCGTCGAGGCAGTATGCTGAGGCTCTGTTCAGCCCTTCTGCGGAGTCCGCCAGCATGACTTACACCTTCACCACCCTGGCGTCTCCGGTCGGCGAACTGAAGCTGGTGGCGAAAGAGGCAAGACTGGCGGCCATCCTCTGGGAAAACGACAAGCCGAACCGGGTGCGGCTGGGCCCGATGCACGAAGCGCCGGACAACCCGATCCTGGTGCGCGCCGTTCAGCAGTTGCAGGAATACTTTGCCGGCACCCGAAACTCGTTCGATCTGGAACTGGATTTTGCCGGCACGGATTTTCAGAAGAAGGTGTGGCAAGCCCTGCTGACCATCCCGTTCGGCGAGACGCGCAGCTACAGCCAGATCGCCGAGCAAATCGGCAACCCGAGCGCGGTTCGGGCGGTGGGCGCGGCGAATGGCAAAAACCCGATCTCGATTGTTGCACCCTGCCATCGGGTGATCGGCGCCTCGGGCAAGCTCACCGGATTTGCCGGTGGGCTGGAGACGAAAGAGCGGTTGCTGACGCTTGAAGGGTGCGAGTGGTCAGGCGCCAGCAGAACGGGCGACCTGTTCTGACTGACCGGAACACCTGTAGCAGCTGCCGAGCCTGCGAGGCTGCGTTCGGCGGCAAAGCCGTCGTAATCCGAGCGCACTCGGTCTAGCTGATGCACCGCGCTTCCCACATCCACGGCTGCGGCCCGCATCAGACGCAGCCTCGCAGGCTCGTCAGCGGCTACAGGGAAAGCGTCGCTCAGGTGAAAATGTTCTTCATCGCCGCGTATTGCAGCAGCATGATGGTCTTGGCGTCGCAGATTTCCCCGCGATAAAACGCTTCAAGCGCCTCGTCGAAGGCCCACTCCAGCACCTCCAGCTCTTCGGTCTCTTCCTCCAGCCCACCGCCCTCGCTGACTTTCGACGTGGCGTCGTACTCGGCAATAAAGAAGTGCAGCTTTTCAGTGACCGAGCCGGGGCTCATGTACGACTCGAAGATCTTTTGTACGTGGTGCACGCGGTAACCGGTTTCTTCCTCGGCTTCGGCGCGGATGCGTTCTTCCGGCGCAGCACCTTCGAGCAACCCGGCGGCCACTTCAATCAGCAAGCCGTCATGGCCGTTGACGAACACCGGCAAGCGGAACTGGCGCGTCAGCACGACAGTACGCTTCTCGCGGTTGAACAACAGAATCGCCGCGCCGTTGCCCCGGTCGTAGACCTCGCGGGTCTGACGTTGCCAGTCGCCGCTGTTGCGCTGATAGTCGAAGGTAATTTTTTTCAGCAGGTACCAGTCGTGGGACAACACCTGGGATTCGATAATGTTGACCCGTTCGGCTGTGTTCGCCATGGCACCGCATCCTTTTTCGTGAGAAGCGCCCATGGTAGGCGAAAACGCAAAAGCCCTGCATCTCCCTGACACCTAATACGGGACCTTGTAGCAGCCGGACGCAGGCTTCGCCAGCTGCTACAGGGTTGGGGTGTTTCTCAGGTTCAGGACAGCTGCGCTTTGTATTCTTTTTCATACTGGCCGGCGAGGGTTTCTTTCTGTTTGTCATCGAGCAGTTTGCCGGCCATCTGGAAGAACTTCTGCTCTTCCTCTTTCAGGTGGTGATGAACCTTCTCGGCCAACTTCTTCGCGGTCGCCAGCCAGGCAGGGCTGGACATCTCGGTCGCGTCCAGTTCCTCCATCATTTCGTCCATTTCGTGGTGTTCGGCGATGGCGTGGCGGCTCAGGTCGACGCCGTTGTCGAACTCCATCAGCGGAATATAGAAATGCCGCTCCTCGGCGGTTTCGTGGGCCTGGAGTTCGGACTTGAGTTGTTTGTAAGCCTCGACCCGCTCAGGGGTGTCGCCACTGGTATTGATCAGCGCATCGGCATAACCGCGTTGGCGCTCGTGGCTTTCACGCAAGGCTTCGAAAATATTCACGGGGTGTCCTCATTGGCCGCGTTCTGAAGTGACGCTGTTTAGGCTAGACCTCCGCGCGACGGCGACGGTTCCACAATTACCGCGAGCACGCTAGGCTGGCGGATCATTGCCAAAAGGATGTCGCTCATGACCCTGCGAATCGAACAGTCGCAAAACCCCACGGACGCAGAACGTGAGGCGATCCTCATACCGCTGCGCGCCTACAACACCGCGCAGGCTGGCCCCGGCAATCCGCAACCGCTGGCGTTGCTGGTGCGCGACGACAACGGAGAGATTCTCGGCGGGTTGTATGGCCGGTTCTTTTACCAGTGGTTGTTTATCGAGTTGCTGTCGGTGCCTGAACAGGCTCGGGGACAGGGTTTGGGCTCGAAACTGATGCAGATGGCCGAAGACCTGGCGCAGGAAAAGGAATGCGTGGGGATCTGGCTGGACACCTTCGACTTTCAGGCGCCGGAGTTTTACAAACGGCTCGGTTACAGCGAGCTAGGCCAGATTGCCGACTACCCGCCGGGCCACAAACGCCACTTCTTCCAGAAACGCCTGATCAACTGATCAAAACACAAACCTCCTACAGGGGGTACTGCGTCAGCTCTGATTCAGAGACAAGTCGCCAACGCCGCCAAACGGCGCTTGGCAACAAAATCGTCATGCTGCGCGTAGTAACTGATCACGGTGCCGGACGCATCGGTGGTCACGTCGATAAA
Organism: Pseudomonas sp. URMO17WK12:I12; assembly: GCF_000514395.1. Taxonomy (NCBI): domain Bacteria; kingdom Pseudomonadati; phylum Pseudomonadota; class Gammaproteobacteria; order Pseudomonadales; family Pseudomonadaceae; genus Pseudomonas; species Pseudomonas sp. URMO17WK12:I12. Next base: position 153,406 of record NZ_AZVV01000015.1, on the reverse strand, counting down.
GGATTCCGCCGACCGCGTGTAAACCGTCGAACCGCCCTTTTTACCCGGCTGCAAATACGCGCCGGCGTCCACGCCGAACACCGCCTCGTCCTGCCAGGAAAACTGCACGCACTGGGCCACGACCATTTCCGGCTTGTTCGAGTTCAGGGTTTTGTACGGGGCCTTGGTGCGAGCATCGTCCATCACCGAGCCCGCGCATCCCGCCAGCAACGTTACGGCCAGCGCCACCATCAGAATTCGCATTACGTTCGCTCATCAATAAAAAGCGGACTGTATCACCGTGGCGCGGCGTTTCGTTCTGCTTTACTGCATTTATACCGCGACACCGCGTAACGATTCGCGCACCCTGTCGCGCCATAAACACCGCCTTTTTCTGGAACCCCCATGACACCCAACGCCGAATTCTACAAACCAACCCCTGAATACGCCGACAAGCTGATCAGCCAGATTGGCCAGACACCGTCCTGGATTGCCAAGCGCATTGGCGTCACCGACAAGCGCATCCGTTACATCCTCGACGGCGAACGCACCGTCAAAGGCGAGACCACGCCGATCAAGATGACCTACACCGAGCAGTTCGCCCTCGAATGCCTGGCCGCTGCGGCCAAGGCCAGCAAGAAACAATCTTCGTAACCCGTTATCAAGGAGAGACCATGGCGGCAACCGAACAGCAACACGAGCAGGCGCTGAAGAAGTTTCTCGATGAGCACCCGCAACTGCGCCACGAACTCGACAACCTCAACCCGCTGCTGGCCCAGGCCAAGGGTGAGACCGCGGCGCAGTACCGCGACGAGCGATTGCACGAAGCCTTCGAAGCCGAGGCCGAGCGTCAGGGACTGTTCGCCTGGGAGCTGACGCTGCTGTTGACGGCCGCCACACCACAGGACTACGAAGCCCATCGCCGGGAAGTGCACAAGGAAGTCGCAGAGATGGCCGGCATGAATTGGCTGGACTATTGCGAGTTATACGGGATAGAACCGTAACCCCTGCACAAGGATGCCCGCTCCGATGCTGCCTTCCGCCTCCTCAACCCACGCCAGCCCCGGCCACCTGCACACGCAAAAGTGGCGCGGGCGCATCGGCATGACGCTGGTGGCCATGCTCTCGGTCCTCGCCGGCATGACCGATGCCATCGGCTTTATGGCCAGTGGCGATTTCGTCTCGTTCATGAGCGGCAACACCACGCGGCTCGCCGTGGCCATCAGCGACGGTGATCTGGGGCTGACCGGGCGTTTGCTACTGCTCGTGGCCACGTTCATCGTCGGCAACGCCTTGGGCATTGTCGTCAGCCGCCTCGGCAGACGACGGGCGCTGCCCTTGATGCTGACCGTCGCCGTGCTGCTCTGCGCGGCCGCTACCTGGCCCTACGACGAACAATTGCCCGCGCTGCTGGCGGCGATCATCGCCATGGGCATGCTCAATGCCGCCGTTGAGGAAGTGAACGGCCTGCCGGTCGGCCTGACCTATGTCACCGGCGCCCTGTCGCGTTTCGGACGCGGATTGGGGCGCTGGATGCTCGGCGAACGGCGCAATGGCTGGCGCGTGCAATTGATCCCCTGGACCGGGATGTTCGTCGGGGCTGTTCTTGGGGCGGTGCTGGAACAGCATCTGGGGCTTCAGGCCTTGTTCGCCAGCGGATTGCTGGCGGGGGTGCTGGGGGTGGTGTCGTTGAAAGTTCCGCGGCGGTGGCAGTTGGGGTATATGCCGCGCTGAGTTTTGTATGACCGTGCGGGCCTCATCGCGAGCAAGCTCGCTCCCACAGGTTACGTGGTGAAGCTGCAATCTCGAACATTACACAACCCCCTGTGGGAGCGAGCTTGCTCGCGATGAGGCCCGCCCAGACAACATCGATTTAGCCCCCTCAGCGATAAAGCTTTATCATGGCCGCAGTTTCGCTGATCGAGTCCGTCATGAAGTTCGCCATCGCGCTGTTTTCCGCCGCCCATGCGCCCTCCTCGCGCCGCGCCCTGTTGTTTGCCCAGGCTGCGCTGGCCGGTGGGCATGAGATTGTCCGGCTGTTTTTCTATCAGGACGGCGTTTATAACGCGTCCGGCAGCGTGGTCACCCCGCAAGACGAGCTGGACCTGCCCAAGCAATGGCGCGCGTTTGTCAACGAGCATCAACTGGACGGCGTGGTGTGTATCGCCGCCGCCCTGCGCCGTGGCGTGTTGAATGAGGAAGAAGCCGGGCGTTATCAGCGCGACGCGGTTGCCGTGGGCGCGCCGTGGGAATTGTCCGGCCTCGGCCAGTTGCACGACGCGGTGCAGGACGCTGACCGCTTGATCTGTTTCGGAGGCGCGTGAGATGCCTAAATCCTTGCTGATTATCAGCCGTCAGGCGCCATGGTCCGGGCCAAATGCGCGCGAAGCGCTGGACATCGTGTTGGCTGGCGGCGCCTTCGACCTGCCGATCGGCCTGCTGTTTCTCGATGACGGCGTGTTTCAGCTCGCCGCGAAACAGGACGCCAAGGCGCTGCAACAAAAAGACCTGAGCGCCAACCTGCAAGCCTTGCCGATGTTTGGTGTCGAGGAGTTGTTCGTCTGCGCTGCCAGTGCCGCAGAACGTGGGCTGGACCCATCCAGTTTCTCGCTGGAAGAAGCCCAGGCACTGACCGCCCACGACATCACCGCCCTTATTGACCGTTACGACCAGGTGATCACCCTCTGATGTCGACTTTGCATGTGTTGTCTCATTCCCCGTTCGGCGACGATCGCCTGAGCAGTTGCCTGCGCGTGATCGGCGCCAACGATGCGCTGCTGCTGAGCGGTGACGCGGTGTATGCCCTGCAACCCGGTACCGCCCCGTTCAGCGCGCTGAAGACTCGCGGCCTGACACTGTTTGTACTGGCCGAAGACGTTCAAGCCCGGTCCATTGAGACGCCAGACTGGGCCAAGGCCATCGATTACCCGGCCTTCGTCGATCTGTCGATTCACTACGACAAGGTCAACAGTTGGCTATGAATTCCCTGACAGTCGGCGCTCGCGCCATCGAGTTGGACAAGGACGGTTTCCTGGTCGAACTGAGCGACTGGTCCGCTGACGTCGCCAGCGCCCTCGCTGCGGCCGAAGACATCGAGTTGAGCCCCGAGCATTGGGAGATCCTTGAACTGCTGCGCCGTTTCTACGACGAATTCCAGCTGTCGCCGGCCACCCGCCCGTTGATCAAGTACACCGCGTTGAAGCTCGGCCCGGAAAAAGGCAACAGCCTGCACCTGAACCGACTGTTCAAAGGCACCCCTGCCAAACTCGCCGCGAAGCTGGCGGGCCTGCCCAAACCGACGAATTGCTTATGACCGACTTCCCAGCGTTGACCCTCGAAACACCCGCCGAGCATCCGTTCGCCCAGTTCGTGCGAATCCTCGGCAAAGGCAAACGCGGCGCCCGCGACCTGACGCGTGAAGAAGCCCGCGAAGCCATGGGCATGGTGCTCGACGACAAGGTCGAAGACACCCAGCTCGGCGCGTTTCTGATGCTGCTGCGACACAAGGAAGAAAGCGCCGAGGAAATGGCCGGTTTCACCGAAGCCTTGCGCGAACGTTTGCAGGCGCCCGCCTTGAATGTTGATCTCGACTGGCCGACCTATGCCGGCAAGAAACGTCATCTGCCGTGGTACCTGCTCGCGGCCAAGTGCCTGGCGCAGAACGGCGTGCGTATTTTCATGCACGGCGCCGGCGCGCACACGGCCGGGCGTCTGTACAGCGAACAACTGCTGGAAGGACTCGGCATTGCGCTGTGCCGCAACTGGCAACAGGTGGGTGCGGCACTGGATAACGGTGGCCTGGCGTTCATGCCGCTGGTGGATTGGGCGCCGCAACTGCAGCGCATGATCGACCTGCGCAACACCTTGGGCCTGCGCTCGCCGATCCATTCCCTGACACGCATCCTCAATCCGTTGGGCGCCCGTTGCGGCCTGCAAAGTATTTTCCACCCCGGCTATCAGGCGGTGCACCGCGATGCCAGCGGCTTGTTGGGCGACACAGCGATTGTGGTGAAGGGCGACGGCGGCGAGATCGAGATCAACCCGGACGCCGACAGTCACTTGTATGGCACCACCGGCGGTGAAAGCTGGGACGAAGAGTGGCCGCAACTGTCGGCCCAGCGTCACGTCAAACCCGCCGCCCTCGACCCTGAACATATGAAGGCCGTATGGCGCGGCGATGTGGTCGACAGCTACCCGCAAATGGCCCTGATTTCGACCATGGCCCTGGCGTTGCGCGGACTCGGTCAATCCCGTGATCAGGCGTTCGAAACGGCCCAGCAGTATTGGGATGCTCGAGACAGATCGATTTAACCGATCATAACTGCCCAACCTTTGCGCTATTTGTTCGAACTGATGGGCATAGACTCCTCTCCAACGATTTATCGGTTTGAGGAGTCTTGATCATGGGTTTATTAGTCGAAGGCCGCTGGCAAGACCAGTGGTACGAAAGCGGCAAGGACGGCGCGTTCCAGCGCGAACAGGCGCAACGCCGCAACTGGGTCACCACCGACGGCAAGCCGGGCCTGACCGGTGTCGGTGGCTTTGCCGCCGAAGCCGGCCGCTATCACCTCTACGTGTCCCTCGCCTGTCCGTGGGCTCACCGCACGCTGATCCTGCGCAAACTCAAAGGCCTCGAAAACCTGATCGACGTATCGGTGGTCAGTTGGCTGATGCTGGAAAACGGCTGGACCTTCGACCAGCGCCTGGGCTCTACCGGCGACAAACTCGATCATCTCGACTTCATGCACCAGCGTTACACCGCCGACACCGCCAACTACACTGGCCGCGTCACGGTGCCGGTGCTGTGGGACAAACAACAGAACCGCATCGTCAACAATGAATCGGCGGAGATCATCCGCATGTTCAACAGCGCATTCGATGACCTGACCGGCAATGACCTGGATTTCTACCCTGAGCCACTGCGCGGTGAAATCGATGCGTTGAATGAGCGGATTTACCCGGCGGTGAACAACGGCGTGTACCGCGCCGGGTTTGCGACCTCGCAGCACGCTTATGAAGAAGCGTTTGATGGTTTGTTTGAAGTACTGGATCGGCTGGAGCAGCTGTTAGGCGCCAATCGTTACCTGACCGGCGAATACCTGACCGAAGCGGATATTCGGCTGTTCACCACGCTGATTCGTTTTGACGCGGTGTACCACGGGCACTTCAAGTGCAACCTGCGGCGGATTGCCGATTATCCGAACCTGTCGAACTGGTTGCGTGAGATTTACCAGTGGCCGGGGATTGCCGAGACGGTGAGTTTTGAGCACATCAAGCATCACTACTACGGCAGCCACAAGACCATCAACCCGACCGGGATTGTGCCGAAAGGGCCGGCACAGGACTTTACCGTGGCGCATGATCGGGCGCGGTTGAGCGGAAAAGGGGTTTGGCGCAAGGCCTGAGGTTTTGTGCAGGATTTGAAGGCCCCATCGCGAGCAAGCTCGGTTCCTACAACGACACAAATCACTGTAGGAGCCGGGCTTGCCCGCGATGGAGGCGACTCGGTCTCTAGACTTGCGCCTGAGCCCCTTCGAACCACGCCAGTTTCTCGCGCAGTTGCACCACTTCCCCAACAATCACCAACGTCGGCGCATGCACTTCATGCTCCGCGACCAACCGTGGCAGGTCCGCCAACGTGCCGGTAAACACCCGCTGATTGACCGTAGTGCCCTGCTGAATCAACGCCGCCGGGGTATCCGCACCGCGACCGTGCTTGATCAACTGCTCGCAGATAACCGGCAAGCCCACCAGGCCCATGTAGAACACCAGCGTCTGCGCCGGCGCGACGAGGTCGGCCCACGGCAGATCGGTGGAACCGTCCTTCAAATGCCCGGTGACAAACCGTACGGACTGGGCGTAATCGCGATGGGTCAGCGGAATCCCGGCGTACGCCGCGCAACCGCTGGCCGCCGTGATACCCGGCACCACCTGGAACGGGATGCCATGGGCCGCCAGCTCTTCGATCTCTTCACCGCCGCGACCGAAGATAAACGGATCACCGCCCTTCAACCGCACCACGCGCTTGCCAGCCTTGGCCAGATCGACCAGTTGCTGGTTGATCTGATCCTGCGGCACGGCGTGATCGGCGCGGCGCTTGCCGACGTAAACGCGCTCGGCATCACGACGGCACAATTCCAGAATCGCCGGGGCCACCAAGCGGTCATACAACACCACGTCAGCTTGCTGCATCAGCCGCAAGGCACGGAACGTCAGCAGGTCGGGATCACCCGGTCCTGCCCCGACCAGGTACACCTCACCGGTGGTGACATCCGCTTCGCCGTCGATTTTCGCCTGCAACAGACGTTCGGCTTCGGCGCCCTGCCCGGCCAGTTGCCGGTCAGCAATCGGGCCTTGGAAGACGTCTTCCCAGAACCCGCGACGCTGCTGCACATCCGGAAACAGACCTTTGACCTGATGGCGGAAACGCGCCGCCAAACCGGCCAGTTGACCGTAGGTAGAAGGAATCCAGGTTTCAATCTTGGCGCGAATCAACCGGGCCAGCACCGGCGCATCGCCGCCACTGGACACCGCAATAATCAGCGGGGAACGATCGACAATCGCCGGAAAGATCACGCTGCACAGGGCCGGTGCGTCAACGACGTTGACCGGCACACACCGCCGATGGGCATCGGCGGACACTTGCGCGTTCAATGGCTCGTCGTCGGTGGCGGCAATGATCAGCCCGCAACCGTCCAGATCCGTTTCGACATAACCCCGTAACAGGCACTCGCCGCCGCTGCCGGCCACCAGTTCGCGCAGTTGCGGTTCGATTTCAGGTGCAACCACCCGCAGCAGCGCACCGGCATCGGCCAGCAGGCGGGATTTGCGCAAGGCAATCTCCCCCCCACCGACAACCAACACACGACTGCCGCGCAGGTTGTGAAACAGCGGCAGATAGTTCATTTAGCCGATGACCTCAAGGCCACCCATGTAAGGCTTCAGCACGTCAGGCACGCGGATCGAACCGTCGGCCTGCTGATAGTTCTCCAGCACCGCCACCAGGGTACGACCGACCGCCAGGCCGGAACCGTTCAGGGTGTGAACCAGTTCAGGCTTGCCGGATTCCGGGTTGCGGAAACGCGCTTGCATGCGACGGGCCTGGAAATCGCCGCAGTTGGAGCACGACGAAATCTCGCGGTACTTGTCCTGGCTCGGAATCCACACTTCCAGGTCGTACGTCTTGACCGCGCTGAAGCCCATGTCGCCGGTGCACAGCGCCAGGGTGCGGTAAGGCAGCTCCAGCAGTTGCAGGACTTTCTCGGCGTTGGCGGTCAGGCTTTCCAGCGCTTCCATCGAGGTCGACGGCTCAACGATCTGGACCATTTCAACTTTGTCGAACTGGTGCTGACGGATCATGCCGCGGGTGTCACGACCCGACGCACCGGCTTCGCTGCGGAAGCACGGGGTGTGGGCCACGAACTTGATCGGCAGCAGTTTCGAATCAACGATTTCGCCAGCGACGATGTTGGTCAGCGACACTTCGGCAGTCGGGATCAGGTACAGATCGGCTTCGCCTTCGCGGGCGATCTTGAACAGGTCTTCTTCGAACTTCGGCAGTTGACCGGTGCCTTGCAGCGCCGGCGCCTGGACCAGATAAGGCGTGTAGGCCTCTTCGTAGCCGTGCTCGGTAACGTGCAGGTTGATCATGAATTGCGCCAGCGCACGGTGCAGACGGGCAATCGGGCCGCGCAGCAGGGCGAAACGCGCGCCGGACAGCTTGGCGGCGGTTTCGAAGTCCAGCCAGCCGAATTTCTCGCCCAGGGCCACGTGGTCCTGAACCGGGAAATCGAACGCGGTCGGGGTGCCCCAGCGACGGACTTCGACATTGCCGTCTTCGTCTTCGCCAATCGGCACCGATTCGTGCGGCAGGTTGGGGATGCCCAGCAGGATCGAATCCAGATCGGTCTGGATCGCGTCCAGCTCGACTTTACCGGCGCTCAATTCGCTGGCCATGCGCTCGACGTCAGCCATCAGTGGCGCGATGTCTTCGCCGCGCTGCTTGGCCTGACCGATGGATTTGGAACGGGCATTACGCTCAGCCTGCAGTGCTTCGGTGCGGGTCTGGACGGTCTTGCGCTGTTCTTCCAGCGCTTCGATGCGCGCAACATCCAGCGTGTAGCCACGGGATGCCAGGCGGTCCGCTACGTCCTGAAGGTTGCTACGTAACAGTTTGGAATCGAGCATGTCGGTTTCTCGTTTATCAAAGTTTGGTCAAGGACAGGCCGGCCCAGGTGGCAAGCAGCCCGCCGAATACGCTGAGCGTCGCATAGCCCAGGGCCAGCGGCACTTGCCCGCTTTCCAGCAGGCGCACCGTATCCAGTGAAAAGGATGAAAAAGTCGTCAGCCCTCCGAGGAAACCGACGATCAACCCGGCACGCACCTCAAGCGGCACCTCCGGACGAATCAAAAAAAGACCGTATAGAGCACCGATCAGCAAACAGCCCACGATATTAACGGCCAGCGTCGCGGTATAGAAGTGCCGCGGCCAATTAGCGTTGATCCAGTTTCCGGTAGCAAAACGTAACAGTGTGCCGGCGACACCGCCGATGGACACCGCGATGACCAATGGAATCACTATTTTCTCCGCTGCCGAGGGCTTAGACGGTCAAGTTGGGCGAGGTGATTGAGTTTCTCACCGATCTTCAATTCCAGGCCACGCGGCACTGGCTGGTAGAACGGCTGCGGTTCGAGTTCTTCCGGGAAGTAGTCTTCGCCCGCGGCGTAGGCATCCGGCTCATCGTGGGCGTAACGGTATTCGTCGCCGTAGCCGAGTTGCTTCATCAATTTGGTCGGGGCATTGCGCAGGTGCAGCGGCACTTCCAGCGAACCGTGCTCGGTGGCGCTGCGCATCGCGGCCTTGAAGCCCATGTACACCGCGTTGCTTTTCGGCGCGCAGGCCAGATAGGTAATGGCCTGGGCCACCGCCAATTCACCTTCGGGGCTGCCGAGGCGCTCCTGCACTTCCCACGCCGCCAGGCACAGGCTCAGGGCGCGCGGGTCGGCATTGCCGATGTCTTCGCTGGCCATGCGCACCACGCGCCGGGCCAGGTACAGCGGATCGCAACCGCCGTCGATCATCCGCGCGAACCAATACAACGCGCCGTCCGGATTGGAGCCGCGCACCGATTTATGCAGCGCGGAAATCTGGTCGTAGAACGCTTCGCCGCCCTTGTCGAAACGCCGACGGGTATCGCCGAGCAGACTTTGCAGGAGATCGACGCCGATCTCGCTGTTGTCTTCGGCCAGGTCCGAGGCGTTTTCCAGCAGATTGAGCAGCCGCCGGCCATCGCCATCGGCGGCGGACAACAGCATCTGGAAGCCTTCATCGCTGAGTGTCAGCTGGCGCTTGCCCAACCCACGCTCTTCGGTCAGCGCGCGATGCACCAGTTTGCGCAGTGCCGCTTCGTCGAGGCTCTTGAGCACATAGACGCGAGCCCGCGAGAGCAAGGCGTTGTTGAGTTCGAACGAGGGGTTTTCGGTGGTCGCGCCGATAAAAATCAGCGTGCCGTCTTCAACGTACGGCAGGAACGCGTCCTGCTGGGACTTGTTGAAGCGGTGAACTTCGTCGACAAACAAGATCGTACGTTTGCCGTACTGCCCGGCCTGTTGCTTGGCGATTTCCACCGCCTGACGGATTTCCTTCACGCCGGCCAGCACCGCCGAGACCGTTTCGAAGTGCGCATCCGAGACTTCCGCCAGCAACCGCGCCAGGGTGGTTTTGCCCACGCCCGGCGGGCCCCAGAAAATCATCGAATGCAGGGCGCCCTGCTCCAGCGCTTCACGCAAAGGCTTGCCGCGAGCGAGCAGGTGTTCCTGACCGACGTACTCGTCCAGATTGGCCGCACGCAGGCGGGCGGCCAAGGGCTGAGCAATCGGGGCGCTGCGAAACAGGTCCATCACGACTTGCGAAACCTCACTACTTGAACACTGCAGGCTCACTCCTACAGGTATTGCGGTTTATTCCTGGATCACGTCCGCCCCTTTAGGGATGTCGAACTTGAACTTGGACGCCGGGATCGGCTCGTTGGCCTTCACACCGGTGAACAGGATATTGGTGCGCTGACCGACGCTGTCGATCAGTTGCATGTCGTTGACCAGACCGTTACGGAACGACAGACGCAGGCTGTCGAACAAGGTGTCTTTGGTTTTCGGCTTCAGGGTGAAGTCGATCACGCCGCCGGCTTCCTTGGCGCTGATGTCGAAGCTCTGGCTGATCTTGGACACATCACCAGACAGCAGCAGCGCCGGGGTCTGGGTCAGACGCATGTCGAGGGTCTTGATAGTGACCTGCTCCAGATCCGGGTCCCACAGGGTGACCTTCTTGCCGTCGGACACCATGGTTTGTTCAGCCGGCGCATTGGTGTGCCAGTAGAACAGACCCGGGCGCTGCAACGACATATCACCAGCGGTTTCCTGCAACTGGGTGCCGCTGCCATCAAGCGTCAGCTGGGAGAAACGTGCGGTCAATGTCTGGGATTTTTCCAGCAATTGGGTCAGGCGCGCCACGTCCTTGTCATCGGCGTGGGCCGAGAGCGTGGTCAAAGCTAGAACCGGCAGCAACAACATGCGGATAAGACGCATGGGAGTCCTCTTGATATTCGTGGGGGGTGCGAGTGGCGCGTCACTGCGCCACCCTGCTTCAAAGCAAATCAGTCGCGTACCGGGCCAGGCGCCAGGACTTCACGCGAACCGTTGGTATTCATGGACGTCACGACCCCGGCCATTTCCATGGCTTCGATCATGCGTGCGGCGCGGTTGTAGCCGATTTTCAGTTTGCGCTGAACGGCCGAGATGGACGCGCGACGGCTTTCCAGGACGAACTGCACCGCTTCGTCGTAGAGCGCATCGGTTTCAGCATCATCGTCGCCACCACCGCCGCCATTCTCAAAGCCGCTGCCGGCTTCTTCGACACCGGCGAGAATTTCGTCGTTGTATTCCGGTGCGCCGCGCAGTTTCCAGGCTTCCACCACGCGGTGAACCTCGTCATCGGACACGAACGCGCCGTGTACACGAATCGGCAGACTGGTGCCCGGTGGCATGTAGAGCATGTCACCGTGACCCAGCAATTGTTCGGCACCGCCCTGGTCGATGATGGTCCGGGAGTCGATCTTGCTTGACACCTGGAACGCCATACGCGTCGGGATGTTGGCCTTGATCAGACCGGTGATCACGTCCACCGACGGACGCTGGGTCGCCAGGATCAAGTGAATACCGGCAGCACGGGCCTTCTGGGCGATACGGGCGATCAGTTCTTCAACCTTCTTGCCGACGATCATCATCATGTCGGCAAATTCGTCGACGACCACGACGATGGTCGGCAGCTTGGTCAGCAGCGGCGCTTCGTCGTGAATGCTTTCGCGCTTGTACAACGGGTCGGTCAGCGGCGTGCCGGCGTCCTGGGCTTCCTTGACCTTGGCGTTGAAGCCGGACAGGTTTCGTACGCCCATCTTCGCCATCAGTTTATAGCGCCGCTCCATCTCCGCCACGCTCCAGCGCAGGGCGTTGGCCGCGTCCTTCATGTCGGTCACGACCGGGCACAGCAAGTGCGGGATGCCTTCGTAGATCGACAGCTCAAGCATTTTCGGGTCGATCATGATCAGTTTGGCGTCTTCAGGGCCGGACTTGAACAGGATCGACAGGATCATCGCGTTCACGCCCACCGACTTACCGGAACCGGTCGTACCGGCCACCAGCAAGTGCGGCATTTTCGCCAGGTCAGTGATGACCGGCTTGCCGCCGATGTCGTGACCGAGGGCCAGGGTGACCGGCGACTTGAAGTTGTCGTACTCAGGAGTCGACAGCACTTCGGAGAACCGCACGATCTGGCGGTCCTCGTTGGGGATCTCGATACCGACGGTGGTCTTGCCGGGAATCACTTCAACCACACGCACACTGGTCACGGCCAGGGAACGTGCCAGGTCTTTCGCCAGGTTGGCGATACGGCTGACTTTCACGCCTGCCGCCGGTTGAATTTCGTAACGGGTAATCACCGGGCCCGGGTGGATCGAATCCACCGAGACTTCGACGCCGAATTCCTTGAGCTTGATTTCCAGCAAATGGCCAACCGCAGCCAGGGATTCGGGCGAGTAATTGAGTTGTTTCTTTTCCGCAGGGTCGAGGATCGAGATCGGCGGCAAGGTGCCTTCCACGGCGCTGTCGACGAACAACGGTGCCTGCTTCTCTTTCTCCACACGCTTGCTCGGTGCAGCGGGTTTCGGCGGCGCTGGCGCAATGACCGGCGGTACCTGCTTCTCGCGCTCGGACATGTGCTTGCTCAGGGCCTGTTCGCGTTCGATCAGGCGTTCCTTGACCTTGGCCTGCTCGCGCTTGTCGGTGACGGTCGGTGCGACCACGTCATGCACGCGATCATCGACTTCACGCAGTTGCGCCACCAGTTGCTTGCGTTCGGTACGGGCTGCCCACCAGCGATTGGCCGCGCCCTGGAACAGTTCGAACAGGTCGAGGGTGATCTTGCCGGTGACGTCCATCACCTTGAACCATGACAGGTCGGTGAACACCGTCAGGCCAAACAGGAACAGCGCGATGAACAGCAGCGTGCTGCCCTGGATATTCAGCGCGTTCTTCGCCAGGTCGCCAAGGCTTTCGCCTAAAGCGCCGCCAGCACCCGCCGGAAGGCCGGTGGCGGCGTGGAAATGGATGTGCGCCAGGGCGGCGCCAGACAGCACCAGAAACACCAGGCCGATCAGGCGCCAGGAGAACAGCCAGCCGCTCCACTGCCACGGCTCGTGGCGCTGACGGAAGATCTGATAGACCTTGACCGCGAGCAGCAACGGGAAGATATAGGCGAAGTAACCCAGCACCATGAACAGGATGTCAGCGCTGTAGGAACCGGCGGGACCGCCGAAGTTCTGCACGTCATCAATCTTGCTGTTGTGACTCCAGCCCGGATCGTCCTTGCCGTAAGTCAGCAAGGCCATCATCAGGAACAGGCACAAGGCGCCAATGGCGATCAATGCACCTTCCTTGAGCCGGTAGTGCAAATGCTGGCGCCAGAGCGGAACGACTGTTTTGGGTGCTGCGGTGGATTTCTTCAAAACGCTTCTTTTCCTGCGCCCGAGGCGCGTCCATCTGTTGAATGACTATAAAAAACTGCCCAATCCAGGCAGGTAAAAAAGTGAACAGGCTCAACCGGGACTACTTTTAACACTGCACCCCGTCTTTTATAAACATGGTGAGCACTGCTTATTTTGTTACAACCCCCTTTGCACGCAGGCATTGTACGGGTTTGTTCGCCCGATAACATGCGTGAGGCACTGGGTACAGCATAGCCAAAAAGTGCCGGTATATGCGGCCAATTTGAGCATGCATTCTCTTTCGTGACAAAGGCTTATGAGGTGTTTTTATGAGCGAAGCGAAGCATTCACGCCTGATCATTCTGGGTTCCGGCCCTGCCGGTTACAGCGCAGCCGTTTATGCCGCCCGCGCCAACCTCAAACCCGTTGTCATTACCGGCATACAGGCAGGTGGCCAGCTCACCACCACTGTCGAAGTCGACAACTGGCCCGGCGACGTCGAAGGGCTCACCGGCCCGGTGCTGATGGAGCGCATGCAAAAACACGCCGAACGCTTTGACACAGAGATCGTTTACGACCACATCCACACCGCCAAGTTGCAACAGCGCCCGTTTGAACTGATTGGCGACGGCGGCACCTACACCTGCGACGCCCTGATCATCGCCACCGGCGCTTCGGCGCAATACCTGGGCCTGCCCTCGGAAGAGACGTTCGCCGGCCGAGGGGTTTCCGCCTGCGCGACCTGCGACGGCTTTTTCTACCGCAATCAGGTGGTGGCGGTGATCGGTGGCGGCAATACCGCCGTTGAAGAGGCCCTGTATCTGTCGAACATCGCCAAGGAAGTCCATCTGATTCACCGTCGCGATAAGCTGCGCTCGGAGAAAATCCTCCAGGACAAACTGTTCGAGAAAGCCGCCAACGGCAATATTCGCCTGCACTGGAATCAGAATCTGGATGAAGTGCTGGGCGATGCCAGCGGCGTGACCGGCGCCCGCCTGCGCGACAGCCAGACCGGCGAAACCCGTGAATTGGCGCTGGCCGGCGTGTTCATCGCCATCGGCCATAAACCCAATACCGATCTGTTTATCGATCAACTGCCGATGCGCGACGGCTATCTGCGGGTCAAAAGCGGCAACGAAGGCGACGCCACCGCCACCGCAATCCCCGGCGTGTTTGCCGCCGGCGATGTCGCCGATCACGTTTACCGCCAGGCCGTCACGTCCGCCGGGGCCGGTTGCATGGCCGCACTGGACGCCGAAAAATACCTCGACGACATTCCCACCGTTTAACGGCACACTTTACGGCGGGCCCACCAGCCCGCCACCGCCCTCCCCTTCTGCAAGCCCGGATGCCATGCTGACTTGGTTACAACGCAATACCCTGACCTTCCCCCCGCTGGAAAAAGCCATGCGCGACCCCAACGGGCTCTTGGCTGCCGGGGGCGATCTGTCTGCCGATCGTCTGATTCAGGCCTATCGCCATGGCTGCTTTCCGTGGTTCTCTGAAGGCCAGCCGATTCTCTGGTGGTCGCCGGATCCGCGCACCGTGTTGTTTCCCGACGAACTGCATGTTTCCCGCAGCCTGGGTAAATTGCTGCGCCAACAGCGCTATCAAGTGACCTTCGATCAGGATTTCGCCGCCGTCATCCGTGCCTGCGCCGCGCCGCGTGATTACGCCGACGGCACCTGGATCACCCAGGCCATGCAGGACGCCTACATTGAACTGCACAGGCGCGGCCATGCGCATTCGGTGGAAGTCTGGGATCAGGGCGAGCTGGTTGGCGGGCTGTACGGCCTGGCGATGGGGCAGTTGTTCTTCGGCGAGTCCATGTTCAGCCGCGCCGACAACGCCTCCAAATTTGGCTTTGCCACACTGGTGCGACATCTGAAAGACTCGGGTTTTGTGCTGATTGACTGCCAGATGCCGACCGATCATCTGCACAGTCTTGGCGCACGAGCGATCCCACGCCGCGAATTCGCCGGTTACCTGGCGCAGCACCTGGATCAACCCAACCGCGCCACATGGGTTTGCTGAGCGACTTTCGCGCCGGTGGCTTACACTTAATTCAAAGCTTTTTCCCGAGGGTTGATCATGACCGAGTTGGCGCGTTTGAAGTTCTATGCCACTCAGCCCCACTCTTGCAGCTATCTGCCAGATGAACAGGCCACGACCCTGTTTCTCGACCCTAGCCAGCCCATGGATGTGCATGTCTATGCAGATTTGTCTGAAATGGGTTTTCGGCGCAGCGGCGACCACCTCTACCGGCCTCATTGCCAGAACTGCAACGCGTGCGTCCCGGCGCGCATCCCTGTGGCGCAATTCACCCCCAATCGCCAACAGAAGCGCATTTTCAAACGCAATGCCGACCTGCAGGTTCGCCCCGCCAGGGCGCAGTTCAGCGAAGAGTATTTCGACCTCTACCAGCGCTACATCGAACAGCGCCACGCGGATGGCGACATGTACCCGCCGAGTCGTGATCAATTCTCCACGTTCCTTGTGAGGGATCTGCCGTTCTCGCGTTTCTACGAATTTCGTCTCGCAGGGCGGCTGCTGGCGGTGGCCGTCACCGACTTACTGCCGAACGGTCTGTCGGCGGTTTACACCTTTTACGAACCGTCCGAAGAACGTCGCAGCCTGGGGCGTTTTGCGATCCTGTGGCAGATCGGCGAGACCCGGCGCCTTGGACTGGAGGCCGTCTATCTCGGCTACTGGATCAAAAACTGCAAAAAGATGAGCTACAAGACCCAATATCGGCCTATCGAACTGCTGATTAATCAGCGCTGGGTCATCCTGAACTAGAACCCCTTGGCTTAAACCCCATTTTTCGGGCACAATGCACGCCGCTTTTGCCTGGCGCAGTTGCACCGGGCCATTCATTGGACACCGAGGGCTTTACTGCATGTCGAAAGAAGACAGCTTCGAAATGGAAGGCACTGTCGTCGACACCCTGCCCAACACCATGTTTCGTGTGGAGTTGGAAAATGGGCACGTCGTAACCGCGCATATCTCCGGCAAGATGCGCAAGAACTACATTCGTATTCTTACCGGTGACAAAGTGCGCGTCGAGCTGACGCCCTATGACTTGAGCAAAGGGCGCATCACTTACCGCGCTCGCTAATCAAGTCAATACAAAACGCCCGGCTCTGCCGGGCGTTTTTGTTTGTCTGCGATTTGGTGGGGTTTGGGGGTTGTGTGTATATCCGTTGCTGCGGTCACGGCGGCTGGCGGTTTCACTCTTACAGCGAGTCACTTTTGACAAACGCGGTACGTGTCAAGGTACCTGTCGCCTTGGTACTTCCGCTGCTAACCCATTGCGCCGTTAACTTCAGGGCGTTCTGGGTTCAAATACACCGCATCTGCCAGCTTCCAGTTGCGTGTCCTGGTACTCCAGCGGCTCGGATTCGCTTCCCTGGCCTCTTCATAAAGCGCTGCTCTAGCTTGTAATAAAGCCGTCGCTTTGCCTTCGTGTCGCTCGTTTGGTGTCACGTATTTCAAGGCACTGTGGCGGTGATCTTCGTTGTACCACTCGATGAATTTCTGCACCCAAAGCCTTGCATCAGTCACCGTTTCAAAAGGTTGATCCGGCCAGAGTGGGCAGTACTTAGCGGTGCGGAACAGTGCCTCGGCATAAGCGTTATCGTTGCTCACCCTAGGCCGGCTAAAGGATGGCTCGACGCCCAGCGCAACCATACTTTCACGCAACAAAGAACCTCTCATCACGTGCCCGTTATCCGAGTGCAGCACCAGCGGGCGACCCGCTGTGTGTTCACGTAAGCACCCCTTTCTGAGCAGTTCGCACGCGTGTTCGGCGCACTCCACCTCATGTACTTCATTGGCGACCAGCTTGCGGCTGTAGACATCCTTGACCATGTACCAGTAGAAAAACCGGCCTCTGACGGTACTTGGCAACCAGGTGATATCCCAGCACCACACCTGATTGGGGCTGTCAGCGCGATGAGTCGTCAGCACCCTGCGTTTCGGGGCTTTGGTTCTGCCACGACGCACGTTTTGGTTGGCGGTTTTTAACACACGATAAAACGTCGACTCCGAAGCCAGGTAGATGCCTTCATCGGCCAGCTTAGGAACGATTTGGTACGGGGTGAGGCTGGCGTAGCCAGCCTGATTGGCGGCATCAAGCACTGCTTGGCGCTCCGTCTCACTGAGCTTATTAGCCGGAGCTGCCCGTTGAGCCAGTCGTCGTCGATCACAACCAGTGTGTCGCCAGCGTTGGACTGTGCGCAGGCTCAACCCCAACTCATTGCACGCTCGATATCGACGAGCGCCATTCAGTACCGCGTCTGCAATCAACTTCATGGCTTGCGTGCGATCAAAGGCGTCGATCAGTCTTCCTTGTCCTTGCCCCAGATCGCATTGGCTTTTTTTCTGAGTGCCAGCAAAGCCTCCGCCTCAGCACGCCCAGCATCTGACCGGATCAACTGACGCTCCAATTCTTTAATCCGCCGTTGTTCGGCAGTTTTCTCTACATTGGGTTTCAGATCAGCAAGAATATTGGCGTTTTGGCAGATCTCGCGCCATTGACGGATTTGCTCCGGGTAGATGCCCTTGAGCCGGCAGTACTGAGAAATCTCCACCTCACTCAACGGTGCTGTTTCCATCACAGCGTTGAATTTATCGGCGCTGGACCATTGATCACTGGTCTTGCCATTTCCTGGCACGATCAAACCTTTATCTCTAGCCATTTGTCTCCAGTTTCGCAGTGACTGAGGCGTGAGATTAAGTGCAACGGCGAGTTCCGCCACTGAGCGATTGAGGGGCGGCATCATTTGCAGGACGACCCAATCTTTGAAGTCTTCGTTATAGCGCTTGGACATTGCTAAACACCTTCGCCCTCTTGCATGAGTGAGTCAATCAACAAGGGCGACAGGTAGCCTGACACGGAGGGAACGCCTCAAAAGTAACCAAAAAGTCTTCGCCCCGGCGTACGGCGCCTCGCTGAGGCTCCGCGTACCCTCGCTACGGTGTCCATCAGGGGGCATCGCCTCCGGTCTGCTTCGCGACGACCTCCTCTCGATGTGTGCCGCCTAACCCCCTGATGGACACCTACGCTCGGGCTGCCGAAGGGGCGAAAGATCAAAAGCAGATCAAGATCAAAAGCCACAGCCACAGCCACAGCCACAGCAGATCAAAAGATTAAAAGATTAAAAGATTAAAAGATTAAAAGATCGCAGCCTCGTTTCACTCGACAGCTCCTACAGGGGATGGGTGTGCATGTGCTTCTCACCACTCAACAGGATGAGCGTTAGCTCGGCTGCAGCTCTTGATCTTGATCCACGGGCGACATCGGAAGGCTGAGGGGAGGGATTCATCCGGGGTGGGAGCGCAGCGACCGTTCGACGAAGTCGAACACATCGAGAGGAGGTGCAGCGAAGCAAACCGGAGGCGATGCCCCCGGATGGATCCCGGAGCGAAGGAACCCCGAGCCCCAGCGAGTGGGCCGAACGTAGGAGCAAGCGTTTTTTTGCTTACTTTTTTTAGGCGTTTGTAAAAAAAGTGAGTCGCCGTAAGGGCGAAACCGCCAGCCGCCGTTACCGCACCAACGGATATACACCCAAACCCACCCCCCCCCAAACCCCAAACAGCAAAAAGGCGCCCGAAGGCGCCTTTCGCTTTACAACAGATCAACAGCCGTCAGGCCATCTCAGCCGTGGTCTCGAACTCGAAGGTCAGCTCGCCATCCTTCAGATCGATATGCACCACACCACCATGGTCGGCCAGCTCGCCAAAGAGGATCTCTTCGGCCAGTGGACGCTTGATCTTGTCCTGGATCAAACGCGCCATTGGACGAGCACCCATTGCCGTGTCGTAGCCACCCACTGCCAGCCAGCCGCGCGCTGCGTCCGTCACTTCCAGCTGCACGCGCTTGTCTTCCAACTGCGCCTGAAGCTCGGTAAGGAACTTGTCCACCACGCTTTTGATGACCTCATGGCTGAGGCGACCAAACTGGATAATGGTGTCCAGACGGTTGCGGAACTCTGGCGTGAAGCTCTTCTTGATCACTTCCATCGCATCGGACGAGTGGTCCTGATGGGTGAAACCGATCGAAGCACGCGCCGCTGTTTCGGCACCGGCGTTGGTCGTCATGATGACGATCACGTTACGGAAATCCGCCTTGCGCCCGTTGTTATCGGTCAGCGTACCGTGGTCCATGACCTGCAGCAGCAGGTTAAAGACTTCCGGATGCGCCTTCTCGATCTCATCGAGCAACAGCACGCAGTGAGGCTGTTTGGTGATGGCTTCGGTCAGCAGACCGCCCTGATCGAACCCGACGTAGCCTGGAGGTGCACCGATCAGACGCGATACGGTGTGGCGCTCCATATACTCGGACATGTCGAAGCGAACCAGTTCGATGCCCAACGCCTTGGCCAGTTGACGCGCCGCTTCGGTTTTACCGACACCGGTCGGCCCTGCGAACAGGAACGAACCGACAGGCTTGTCAGGCGACTTGAGGCCCGCACGGGACAGTTTGATCGCCGTCGACAACGAGTCGATGGCGGCATCCTGGCCAAATACGGTCAGCTTCAGGTCACGCTCAAGGTTACGCAGCAACTCTTTGTCGGAGCTGGTGACGTGCTTAGGCGGAATCCGGGCGATTTTCGCCACGATGTCCTCGACCTGAGGCACCTCGATGCGCTTCACACGCTTCTCGATTGGCTGCAGACGCTGATAGGCGCCCGCCTCGTCGATAACGTCGATCGCCTTGTCCGGCATGTGCCGGTCATTGATATAGCGCGAAGCCAGTTCAGCCGCCGCACGCAGCGCCTCATCACTGTATTCGATGTTGTGGTGCGCTTCGAAACGCCCTTTCAGGCCGCGCAGGATGCCAATGGTGTCTTCCACCGAAGGCTCCGACACATCGACCTTCTGGAAGCGTCGTGCCAGGGCACGGTCCTTCTCGAAGATCCCGCGGAATTCCTGGAACGTGGTCGAGCCGATGCAACGGATATCACCCGAGGACAGCAGCGGCTTGAGCAGGTTCGAGGCATCCATGACGCCACCGGACGCAGCACCCGCACCGATGATGGTGTGGATTTCGTCGATGAACAGGATCGCCTGCGGACGTTTTTTCAGCTCATTGAGCAGCGCCTTGAAGCGCTTCTCGAAATCACCACGGTATTTGGTCCCGGCCAGCAAGGCGCCCAAGTCGAGGGAATACACCACGCTGTTGGCCAGCAAATCCGGCACCTGGTTGTCGACAATGCGTTTGGCCAGGCCTTCGGCAATCGCGGTTTTACCCACGCCCGCCTCGCCCACCAACAGCGGATTGTTTTTACGACGGCGCGCCAGAATCTGTGCGACGCGTTCGACTTCCAGCTCACGGCCTACCAATGGATCGATTCGACCCTGGCGCGCGAGTTCGTTGAGGTTGCTGGCATAAGCATCCAGAGGATTGCCTGAAGATGAAGACTCACCGCCCTCGTCGTCCTGCATATCTTGCTCACCTTCAGAGTGATCGCCATGCCCGGGCACTTTGGAAATGCCATGGGCGATGTAGTTGACGACATCGATGCGCGCAACGCTCTGCTGTTTCAGCAGGAACACTGCCTGACTCTCTTGCTCACTGAAGATCGCGACCAGCACGTTGGCGCCAGTCACTTCGCGTTTGCCCGAGCTCTGTACGTGAAAAACAGCACGTTGCAGTACACGCTGGAAGCCCAGGGTTGGCTGGGTTTCACGATCCTCGTCATGGACAGGGATCAATGGCGTGGTGGAGTCGATGAACTCCTGCAGGTCATGCTTGAGTTTGTCGAGGTTTGCGCCGCACGCACGCAAAACAGTGGCGGCAGCCTCATTGTCCAATAGGGCCAGCAGGAGATGTTCGACGGTCATGAACTCATGACGCTTCGAACGGGCCTCCTTGAAGGCTAGATTGAGGGTGACTTCGAGCTCGCGGTTTAACATAGCTTCACCTCATACCCAAGTGGTCGGCGATTAACCGTCCTTCTCGATTTCACAGAGTAGCGGATGCTGGCTTTCCCTGGCGTACTGGTTGACCTGCATGGCCTTTGTCTCGGCGATGTCGCGGGTAAACACTCCACATACTGCCCGCCCTTCTGTATGGACGGCCAGCATGACCTTGGTCGCCAGCTCCCGATTCAGGTTAAAAAACACCTCGAGCACTTCGACGACGAAATCCATCGGTGTGTAGTCATCGTTGAACAAAACCACCTTGTACATCGGCGGCGCCTGTAACGCAGGCTTTGCCTCCTGAACAGCAATACCCGCTGAATCGTCGTCGTGTGAATCAGGATGATCCTGATTGAATGTTAGTCGAATCTGGCTGATTGCATGCATGGAAAGAAAGGTTCGTCAGTTGTGCTAATACAGTGGTGGGGGCGCCCAGGGACGATTTCAACACCGACCGCCCGGTCACCTTGACTATCGGGAAAACGGTGTTACAACCAATAGAGCCCACAGTGGGTAAAAAAGGTCCGCGGAGTCAATCTTAATTCCAAGATTAGACTGCGGATGTACTGGATGATACTCCAGTGATGGAGTCTGTTGCAGAGGGATATGAGCATGGCAGTCGGCAAGGTGAAATGGTTCAACAACGCCAAGGGATTCGGTTTCATTAACACCGACGCCAGAGAAGGTCGTGATGAGGATGGCAAGGAAATCGATTTCTTTACCCACTATTCGGCCATCAAGATGGAGGGCTACAAGACCCTCAAGGCCGGACAGGTCGTTTACTTCGAGATCGTTCAAGGCCCCAAGGGACTGCACGCCGTAAACATTGGGGCCGCCCCGTCAGTGAGCGAACCAGTCGCTCCCGCCACCCAGCAGGAGACGGTATCGAACTGACGCAACCGGCATTCAGACATGAAAAAACCGCCCGAGGGCGGTTTTTTTGTACCGGCTCGCTTACATATGCGAGATCAGCGCATCACCAAAACCGGAAGACGACACCAGCTTCGCGCCGTCCATCAGGCGTTCGAAGTCATAGGTCACGGTCTTGGCGGAAATCGCGCCATTGGTGCCCTTGATGATCAGGTCGGCCGCTTCGGTCCAGCCCATGTGACGCAGCATCATTTCAGCAGACAGGATCAGCGAGCCCGGATTGACCTGGTCCTTGCCGGCGTACTTCGGCGCAGTACCGTGGGTCGCTTCGAACATGGCAATGGTGTCGGACAGGTTGGCACCCGGCGCGATACCGATACCGCCCACTTCCGCCGCCAGGGCGTCGGAGAGGTAGTCGCCGTTCAGGTTCAAGGTCGCGATCACATCGTATTCGGCCGGGCGCAGCAGGATCTGCTGGAGCATGGCGTCGGCGATGGCGTCCTTGACGATGACGTTCTTGCCGGTTTTCGGGTTCTTGAACTGCATCCACGGACCGCCGTCGAGCAGGGTCGCGCCGAACTCTTCAGCCGCCACTTCGTAGGCCCATTCCTTGAAGGCACCTTCGGTGAACTTCATGATGTTGCCTTTGTGCACGATGGTCAGCGAGTCGCGGTCGTTGTCGACCACATACTGCAGGGCCTTGCGCGCCAGGCGCTTGGTGCCTTGCAGCGAAACCGGCTTAATGCCGATACCGCAGTTTTCGTCGAAACGGATCTTGGTGACACCCATTTCATCTTTAAGGAACTTGATGACTTTGGTTGCTTCCGGCGAACCGGCTTTCCACTCGATACCGGCGTAGATGTCTTCCGAGTTCTCACGGAAAATCGTCATGTCGACGTCGCCTGGCTTTTTCACCGGGCTAGGCACACCTTCGAACCAGCGCACAGGGCGCAGGCACACATAAAGGTCGAGTTGCTGACGCAGGGCCACGTTCAGGGAACGGATGCCGCCACCGACCGGGGTGGTCAGCGGGCCCTTGATGGAAACCACGTAATCTTTAACTGCGTCCAGGGTTTCCTGGGGTAGCCAGGTGTCCTGATCGTAAACCTGAGTCGCTTTTTCCCCGGCGTAGACTTCCATCCAGGAAATTTTGCGCTCGCCGCCGTAAGCCTTCTTAACAGCAGCATCGACAACCTTGATCATGACCGGGCTGATATCAACACCAATACCATCGCCTTCGATGAAGGGGATGATCGGGTTGTTAGGAACATTGAGAGAATGGTCCGCGTTGACGGTGATTTTGTCGCCGACTGCTGGAACCTGAATCTTCTTGTATCCCATGCTGAACTCCATTGTTTGGATTGAACATCTGGCTTCGTTCGAGCGTAACCCAGTTAAATCGGCGCGCAAACCCTATGTTCCATCCATCTGCCGCAAAGCTGCATTCCTCGCGGGCTACAAGCCTGAAAGCAAAGGGAAAAGCGCCAAAGTCGAGCACGACGAACGACTCTACGCCCCACTCGCCCCTGCGACCTTTAGACCAATGGACGATATTCCTTACTCATGAACCATCGGCAGATTGCCAGCTACCTATGTATAATGCCGCCGCTGACTAAAGGGTCACGACGGTGGAGAGGCTCTATGACGAGACTTTCCGCCCTATAAGCCGGTCTGTTACCGCAGTCCGAATGCTTGACGCCCTACTGATGCACCCAACATCACAGCAACGAAACCTCGATATTCGGCTCATGGATGACTTTGAACGAACGCGCTTACCCGGCGCCCCTCGAGTTTCTGCGCACGCTTTAGCAAAGAAGAGAGAGTTAATCCGAATATGCCCACCCGCTCGAAGATCATCTATACCTTCACCGACGAAGCCCCAGCCCTCGCCACCTATTCACTGTTGCCTATCGTAGAGGCCTTCACCGCCTCGGCCGATATCGCCGTTGAAACCCGCGATATCTCTCTTGCAGGACGCATTCTGGCCAGCTTCCCCGAGCAACTGGGTGATAAAGCCGTAGCCGACCACCTCGCCGAACTGGGCGACCTGGCTGTTACGCCTGAAGCCAACATCATCAAGCTGCCGAACATCAGTGCTTCGGTACCGCAGCTGCAAGCCGCCATCAAAGAACTGCAAGCCCAGGGCTTCGCCGTTCCTGACTACCCGGAAACCGTGACCAGCGACGCCGACAAGCTCGCCAAGTCGCGCTACGACAAGATCAAGGGCAGCGCCGTAAACCCGGTTCTGCGCGAAGGCAACTCCGATCGTCGCGCACCGCTGTCGGTCAAGAATTACGCTCGCAAGCACCCGCACAAAATGGGCGCTTGGGCTAAAGACTCCAAGTCTCACGTTGCGCACATGAGCGCCGGCGATTTCTACGGCAGCGAAAAAGCCGCCCTGATCGAAGCCGCTGACGCCGTCAAAATCGAACTGATCGCTCAAGACGGCACCACCACCGTCCTGAAAGAAAAAACCACCGTACAAGCCGGTGAGATCCTCGATTGCGCGGTCATGAGCAAAAACGCTCTGCGCAGCTTCATCGCTGCCGAGATCGAAGACGCCAAAGCCAAGGGCGTGCTGCTGTCGGTTCACCTCAAAGCCACCATGATGAAGGTCTCCGACCCGATCATGTTCGGCCAGATCGTTGCCGAGTTCTATAAAGACGCACTGGCCAAGCACGCTGACGTGCTGGCGCAGATCGGCTTCAACCTGAACAACGGCATCGGCGACCTGTACGCTCGCATCAAAGCCCTGCCGGCTGAGCAGCAAGCGCAGATCGAAGCGGACATCCAGGCGGTCTACGCCGTTCGTCCGTCGTTGGCCATGGTCAACTCCGACAAAGGCATCACCAACCTGCACGTGCCGAGCGACGTCATCGTCGACGCCTCGATGCCAGCCATGATCCGTGACTCCGGCAAAATGTGGGGCACCGACGGCCAGCTGCACGACACCAAGGCGGTGATCCCGGATCGCTGCTACGCAACCATCTACCAGGCCGTGATCGAAGACTGCAAAGTCAACGGTGCTTTCGACCCAACCACCATGGGCAGCGTGCCAAACGTTGGCCTGATGGCGAAGAAAGCCGAAGAGTACGGTTCGCACGACAAGACTTTCCAGATCAAGACCAACGGTGTGGTTCGGGTTTCCGACAGCGCCGGTCGCACCCTGCTGGAACAGTCGGTTGAAGCCGGCGACACCTTCCGCATGTGCCAGACCAAAGACGCGCCGATCCAGGACTGGGTCAAACTGGCCGTCAACCGTGCTCGCGCCAGCAGCACTCCGGCGATTTTCTGGCTGGACCCGATGCGCGCCCACGATGGCGTAGTGATCGAGAAAGTTCAGGCTTACCTGAAGGATCACGACACGGCCGGCCTGGACATCCAGATCATGGCGCCTGTCGACGCGATGAAGTTCACCCTGCAACGTACTCGCGAAGGCAAGGACACCATCTCGGTGACCGGCAACGTATTGCGCGACTACCTGACTGACCTGTTCCCGATCATGGAACTGGGCACCAGCGCCAAGATGCTGTCGATCGTTCCGCTGATGAATGGTGGCGGCCTGTTCGAAACCGGCGCTGGCGGTTCGGCGCCGAAGCACGTGCAACAGCTGCTGGAAGAAAACTTCCTGCGTTGGGATTCCCTGGGCGAGTTCCTGGCCCTGGCCGCGTCCCTTGAGCACCTGGGTGTGACGTACAACAACCCTAAGGCGCTGGTTCTGGCCAAGACCCTGGATCAGGCCACCGGCCAGTTCCTGGACAACAACAAGTCGCCATCGCGCAAAGTCGGCAACATCGACAACCGCGGCAGCCACTTCTACCTGGCGCTGTACTGGGCTCAGGCCCTGGCCGCCCAGACTGAAGACGCTGCACTGCAAGCGCAGTTCGCGACCCTGGCCAAAACCCTGACCGAGAACGAAGCAACCATCGTTGCCGAGCTCAACGCCGTTCAGGGCAAGCCAGTGGACATCGGCGGTTACTACCACGCCAATGCCGAGCTGATCAGCAAGGCCATGCGCCCTAGCCCAACCTTCAACGCAGCGGTTGCTGCGCTGGTTTAAGGTTGTAAGGATGCATCACAAACCCCGGCCCTGTGCCGGGGTTTGTGTTTTCAGGCTCACTCCTACACTTAACTGCATTTACACCTTGGAAATCGAGGAAGCCTCATGGACTGGAAACCCCACATCACCGTCGCCACCATCGTCGAGGACAATGGCCGCTTCCTGATGGTCGAAGAACTCAAGCACGACCGTATCGTACTCAATCAACCCGCAGGCCACCTCGACCCGAATGAAACGCTGATCGAAGCCGCGGTACGCGAAACCCTCGAAGAAACCGGCTGGGACGTTGAAGCCACCGGTGTAGTCGGCATTTACCTGTACACCGCCCCGAGCAACGGCGTGACTTACCAGCGTGTCTGCTTCACGGCAAAACCGCTCAAACACCACCCGGATTATCAGCTGGATGACGGCATCGTCGGCGCCAAGTGGCTGACGCGTGACGAATTGCTGGAACAGCGCGCAAACTGGCGCAGTGAGCTGATCATCCGCTGTATCGATGATTATCTGGACGGCAATCACTTCGGTCTCGAACTGATCCGCCCTTCTCTTTAGCCTTGCGGGCTCCAGCCTGCTAGAATCGCGTCCTTTTTCAAGACACTCATTGAATCCCTATGCGTGATCCAGCCCCTTCTGACACACAAAAGAAGCGCGTCATTGTCGGCATGTCCGGCGGCGTGGACTCTTCCGTTTCCGCTCTCCTGTTGATCGAGCAGGGCTATGAGGTGGAAGGCCTGTTCATGAAGAACTGGGAAGAAGACGATGGAACGGAATACTGCACCGCCATGGACGACCTGGCGGATGCGCAGGCTGTGTGCGACAAAATCGGTATCAAGCTGCACACCGCCAACTTCGCCGCCGAGTACTGGGACAACGTGTTCGAGCACTTCCTGGCCGAATACAAGGCCGGTCGCACGCCGAACCCGGACATCCTGTGCAACCGCGAGATCAAGTTCAAGGCGTTCCTCGACTACGCCATGGTGCTCGGCGCCGACCTGATCGCCACCGGCCACTACGTGCGCCGCCGCGATATCGACGGTCGCACCGAACTGCTCAAGGGCCTGGACGCGAACAAGGACCAGAGCTACTTCCTGCACGCCGTCGGCGGCGAACAGATCGCCAAGACCCTGTTCCCGGTCGGCGAGCTGGAAAAGCCTGAAGTCCGTGCGATTGCCGAGAAATACGAACTGGCGACCGCTAAGAAAAAGGACTCCACCGGTATCTGCTTTATCGGCGAACGTCGTTTCAGCGACTTCCTCAAGCAATACCTGCCAGCGCAGCCCGGCGAGATCAAGACCACCGAAGGCGAAGTGATCGGCCGTCACCACGGCTTGATGTACCACACCATCGGTCAGCGTCAGGGCCTGGGCATCGGCGGTTTGAAAGACGCCAGTGACGAGCCGTGGTACGTGCTGATCAAGGACCTGGAACACAACGAACTGATCGTTGGCCAGGGCAATGACCACCCGTACCTGTTCTCCCGCGCCCTGCTCGCTTCGGACATCTATTGGGTCAACCCGATTGATCTGACCGAGCCGCGCAAGTTGACCGCCAAGGTCCGCTATCGCCAAAGCGACCAGCCCTGCACGCTGGAGAAAACCGCTACCGGCTACCGCGCGACCTTCGATGACCCGCAGCGCGCGGTCACCCCAGGGCAATCCGTGGTGTTTTACGACGGTGAAATCTGCCTGGGTGGCGGCGTTATCGAAATTGCCGAGCCGTGGACCAGCAAAGGCCAGCCACAATGAGCCCGACTCAGGAGCAACTGACGGCGCTGGGCGGCGTGTTTCTCGCTGCCGTCCTCGTCGACAAGATTGCCAAGACCGGCCAGACCACCGAAGCCGGCCTGACCTGCATGCTCGGCAGCCTGCTGATTCGCGACCCCAAGGACACGCTGGAAGTCTACGGCGGTGACGACCTCAATCTGCGCGAAGGTTATCGCGCGCTGGTGGGCGCACTTGAACGCGACCCGAGCGCCCTTCAACGCGAACCTTTGCGTTACGCCCTGGCGATGCTCGGCCTGGAGCGTCAACTGGCCAAGCGTGGCGACATGCTGGACGTGATCGGCAAGCGCTTGCCGCAGATTCAATCCCAGGTCGAACACTTCGGCCCGGCCCACGAAAACGTGATCGCCGCGTGTGGCGCACTGTACCAGGACACCCTGAGCACGCTGCGCCAACGGATTCAGGTCCACGGCGACATGCGCAACCTGCAACAGCCAAGCAATGCCTCGAAAATCCGCGCCCTGTTGCTGGCCGGAATTCGCTCGGCGCGCCTGTGGC
Source organism: Pseudomonas sp. URMO17WK12:I12 (assembly GCF_000514395.1). Lineage (NCBI taxonomy): Bacteria > Pseudomonadati > Pseudomonadota > Gammaproteobacteria > Pseudomonadales > Pseudomonadaceae > Pseudomonas > Pseudomonas sp. URMO17WK12:I12. The sequence continues at coordinate 125,255 of NZ_AZVV01000015.1, read as the reverse complement.
GGCAGTTGGGCGGTCATCGCTGGCAGCTGGTGATCAGCCGACGCAAATTGTTGAAAGAGCTTTACCCCTTGATGCGTAACGAATAAGTCGCGCAGACAAGTTTTACTCCGCATTACGCGTAATACGCCGGTCAGTTGGCAACGGACCGACGGATTTTTTCATGTATGATACGCGCCCCATTTCGTTGCCCGACTGTCCGAGAACACCCCATGCAGCTTTCTTCGCTCACTGCGGTTTCCCCTGTTGACGGCCGCTACGCCGGCAAAACCCAGGCCCTGCGCCCGATTTTCAGTGAATACGGCCTGATCCGTGCTCGCGTTCTGGTTGAAGTGCGTTGGCTCCAGCGCCTGGCCGCTCACCCTGGTATCAGCGAAGTGCCGGCGTTCTCCGCCGAAGCCAACGCTGTGCTGAACACCCTGGCGGAAAACTTCGCTCTGGAGCACGCCGAGCGTGTCAAAGAGATCGAGCGCACCACCAACCACGACGTCAAAGCCATCGAATACCTGCTCAAAGAGCAAGCGGCCAAGCTGCCAGAACTGGCTGCCGTCAGCGAGTTCATCCACTTTGCCTGCACCAGCGAGGACATCAACAACCTGTCCCACGCCCTGATGCTGCGCGAAGGCCGTGATGACGTGATGTTGCCGCTGATGCGCCAAACCGCCGAAGCCATCCGCGAACTGGCCATCCGTTTTGCCGACGTACCCATGCTGTCGCGTACCCACGGTCAACCGGCTTCGCCGACTACCCTGGGCAAAGAGCTGGCGAACGTGGTTTACCGTCTGGAGCGTCAAATCGCTCAGGTCGCTGCCGTGCCGCTGCTGGGCAAGATCAACGGCGCTGTCGGCAACTACAACGCTCACCTGTCGGCCTACCCTGAGATCGACTGGGAAGAAAACGCCCGCGCCTTTATCGAAGACGAGCTGGGCCTGGGTTTCAACCCGTACACCACCCAGATCGAACCGCACGACTACATCGCCGAGCTGTTCGACGCGATTGCGCGCTTCAACACCATTCTGATCGACTTCGACCGTGACATCTGGGGCTACATCTCCCTGGGTTATTTCAAACAGCGCACCATCGCTGGCGAAATCGGTTCGTCGACCATGCCGCACAAGGTCAACCCGATCGACTTCGAAAACTCCGAAGGCAACCTGGGCATCGCCAACGCACTGTTCCAGCATTTGGCGAGCAAACTGCCAATCTCCCGCTGGCAGCGTGACCTGACCGACTCCACCGTGCTGCGCAACCTCGGTGTCGGCTTCGCCCACAGTGTGATCGCGTACGAAGCCAGCCTCAAAGGCATCAGCAAGCTTGAGCTGAACGCTCAAAAGATCGCTGCTGACCTGGACGCTTGCTGGGAAGTGCTGGCCGAGCCAATCCAGACCGTGATGCGCCGCTACAACATCGAAAACCCGTACGAAAAGCTGAAAGAACTGACCCGCGGCAAAGGCATCAGCCCAGAAGCGCTGCAGACTTTCATCGACGGCCTGGACATGCCAGCCGCCGCCAAGGCCGAGCTGAAATTGCTCACCCCGGCGAACTACATCGGCAACGCTGTAGAGCAAGCCAAACGTATCTGATTGACCGCTGGACCTGCTTGAGACGCCCGGCCGCGCCGGGCGTTTTTATTCCTGTCTAAAAAGTAGTTTTTTTCAATAGGTTACACATGAATCCTGACATTCCTCTTCAACTTCTGGGCGGCATCACGGCACGCGAATTCCTGCGCGACTACTGGCAGAAAAAACCGCTGCTGATCCGCCAAGCGATTCCTGATTTCGAAAGCCCGATCGACGCCGACGAACTGGCCGGCCTGGCGCTGGAAGAAGAAGTCGAATCGCGTCTGGTGATCGAGAACGGCGAGCGCCCATGGGAGTTGCGCCGCGGCCCGTTTGCCGAAGACGAATTCAGCAAACTGCCGGAACGTGACTGGACCCTGCTGGTTCAAGCGGTCGATCAGTTTGTGCCGGAAGTCAGCGAACTGCTGGAAAACTTCCGCTTTCTGCCGAGCTGGCGCGTAGACGATGTGATGATCAGCTTCGCCGCCCCTGGTGGCAGCGTCGGCCCGCACTTCGACAACTACGACGTGTTCCTGCTGCAAGGCCACGGCAAGCGCAACTGGAAAATCGGCCAGATGTGCGATGCCGAGAGCAAGCTGCTGCCCCACGCAGACCTGCGCATCCTCGCTGAATTCGAAGCCACCGAAGAGTGGGTTCTGGAACCGGGCGACATGCTGTACTTGCCACCACGCCTGGCTCACTGCGGCGTCGCGGTCGATGACTGCATGACGTACTCGGTGGGCTTCCGTGCGCCGAGCGCCGCTGAAGTGCTGACCCACTTCACTGACTTCCTCAGCCAGTTCCTGACGGACGAAGAGCGTTACACCGACGCCGACGCCCTGCCTGCGGTCGATCCACACCAGATCCAGCACGACGCCCTTGATCGCCTGAAAAGCCTGCTGGCCGAGCACATGAGCGACGAGCGCCTGCTGCTGACCTGGTTTGGCCAGTACATGACCGAACCGCGCTACCCGGAACTGGTGGTTGGCCCGGAAGAGATCGAGGAAGACGACCTGCTCGCCAGCCTTGAGCAAGGCGCCGTTCTGATCCGCAACCCAAGCGCCCGCCTCGCCTGGTCCGAAGTCGATGACGACCTGCTGCTGTTCGCCAGCGGCCAGAGCCGTTACCTGCCGGGCAAGTTGCGCGAACTGCTGAAAATGATTTGCGCCGCTGACGCGCTGCACATCGACAACCTCGGCGAATGGCTGATTGACGAAGACGGTCGTGGCCTGATCTGCGAATTGATCAAGCAAGGCAGCCTGGGGTTTGCTGATGAATAAAATTCACGTACGTGTCGCAGACTGGCAGAAGGACATCGCCGAGATCCGGCGCATTCGTGAGACGGTATTCATCGCCGAGCAATCCGTTCCACCTGAGCTGGAATGGGATGCCGATGACGCCACCGCGGTGCATTTCCTGGCCTTCGAAGGCGACTTCCCGATTGGCACCGCTCGCCTGCTGCCCGATGGTCACATCGGCCGGGTTTCGGTGCTCAAGGACTGGCGTGGCCTGAAGGTCGGCGATGCACTGATGCATGCAGTGATTGGTGAAGCGGAGAAACGCGGGCTGAAGCAGCAACAGCTCAGCGCGCAAGTGCAGGCCACGGCGTTCTATGAGCGCCTGGGTTTTCACATCCTCAGCGAGGAGTTCCTGGAAGCCGGGATTCCGCATGTGGACATGGTGCGTCACTCGGCTTGATACCGAGGCACCCCCATCGCGAGCTCGGCTCCTACAGGATCTCTGCAGGAGCCGAGCTCGCTCGCGATGAGGCCCGCAAGAACACCACAAAACGCCCCGCCATTTTCGGATGCCGGGGCGTTTTGCTGTCTACGATTCAACTTGCACCCCGCCGGGCCGACAAACTGGCACTATCAAGGCATTAGAAGTCGGAGATAACGGATATGTCCCTACGCACCCTGCTCACCACCCTGTTGCTGACCTGCAGTTTTTCAGCCATGGCTGCCACCGAGATCGTGCCCCTCAAGTTTCGCACCAGCGCCGACATGCTGCCCATGGCGCAGGATTTCATTGGCAAGGAAGGCCAGGTCAGCGCCTATGGCAATCAGCTGATCGTCAACGCAGATCAACGCAAGATCGACGAACTTAAAGCCCTGATCAGCCAACTCGACGTCGCCGCCAAGCGCTTGCTGATTACCGTCGACACCAATGAAAACAACTTTCAAGGCGATCAGGGCGCCTCGGTCAACGGTGCCAAGCCAAGCCAGACCCGAATCATCAATTACAGCACCGACAGCCGTGACGGTGGCATCCAGCAGATTCAGGCCAGCGAAGGCACCCCCGCCCTGATTCAGGTCGGCCAAAGCGTGCCACTCACCAGCTCACAGACCGATTCCTACGGTGATCTGCGCAGCCAAACCGAATACCGCAACGTCACTCAAGGTTTCTACGTCACCGCCAGCGTCACCGGCGACATCGTTCACTTGGCGATCAGTACCAACCGTGACCGCATGAGCCAGGAACGTCCCGATGTAGTGAACGTGCAAAGTACCGACACAACTGTCACGGGCCGCCTCGGCGAATGGATCCTGCTGGCCGGCGTCAATCGCCAGACCCAAGCCGACAAACAGGGCACGAGCCGCAACTACGCTACTCAGGGCCGGGATGACATGACCCTGCGGGTGAAAGTCGATACTTTGGACTAAACCACCGAAAACTGACTGATTAGTCGTATTAGACCAAAGATGTAGTGCCTGAAAAAAAGCACTACAAAACGTTTGACGATCGAAAAAAGCAAAGGCATGATGGCCTCGCTCCCGCTAATCAGGGGCCCTGGCAAGGGCCTTCGAAGCGATGCTCGCACCTACCCCGCGAGCCGCTTCGTGTCTGTACCGCCCACAAGGTGTGTTTGACGAGGTTGCCGACTGGAACGAAGTTGTCCCGAGGGACGGAAGCGTAATTAGGTAACCCGGCTTCACACTGATGTTTGCACCAAGGCCCACGATGCCCCAATGCGTTCGCCAGTTTGCCCTTACCTGCTCACTTCCCCTCGAGCCCATCGTTCATCCTGTCGACACCCCCGCCAAATCCGACTTGACCACCTAGCTTCTGGTCAGCGAGCGCATGAATTTTCCACCGCAGAACAACTTTCCGTAAAAGACGCGACGAGGTTTATCTCCATGGCACTGACACGCGAACAGCAAATTGCAGCCCTCGAAAAAGACTGGGCTGAAAACCCACGCTGGAAAGGCGTGACTCGCGCTTACTCCGCTGCTGACGTCGTCCGCCTGCGTGGCTCGGTTCAACCTGAGCACACCTTTGCAAAAATGGGCGCCGAAAAGCTGTGGAACCTGGTCACCCAGGGCGCCAAGCCATCCTTCCGTCCCGAGAAAGATTTCGTCAACTGCATGGGCGCCCTGACTGGCGGCCAGGCTGTACAGCAAGTTAAAGCCGGTATCCAGGCGATCTACCTGTCGGGCTGGCAAGTTGCTGCGGACAACAACTCCGCCGAATCGATGTACCCGGACCAGTCGCTGTACCCGGTGGATTCCGTTCCAACCGTGGTCAAGCGCATCAACAACTCGTTCCGTCGTGCTGACCAGATCCAGTGGAAAGCCGGCAAAGGCCCGGGCGACGAAGGCTATATCGACTACTTCGCTCCAATCGTGGCTGACGCTGAAGCCGGTTTCGGCGGCGTACTGAACGCTTACGAGCTGATGAAGAGCATGATCGAAGCAGGCGCCGCTGGCGTTCACTTCGAAGACCAACTGGCTTCCGTGAAAAAATGCGGCCACATGGGCGGCAAGGTACTGGTTCCTACCCAGGAAGCTGTACAGAAGCTGACCGCTGCCCGTCTGGCAGCTGACGTTGCCGGTACGCCGACCATCATCCTGGCCCGTACCGACGCTAACGCTGCTGACCTGCTGACTTCCGACTGCGACCCGTACGACCAGCCATTCGTGACTGGCGAACGTACCCAGGAAGGCTTCTACAAAGTGCGCGCCGGTCTGGACCAGGCCATCGCTCGCGGCCTGGCTTACGCGCCGTACGCCGACCTGATCTGGTGCGAAACCGCCAAGCCGGACCTGGACGAGGCTCGTCGCTTCGCTGAAGCGATCAAAAAGGAATACCCGGACCAACTGCTGTCGTACAACTGCTCGCCTTCCTTCAACTGGAAGAAAAACCTGGACGACGCGACCATCGCCAAGTTCCAGCGCGAACTGTCCGCCATGGGTTACAAGCACCAGTTCATCACCCTGGCCGGCATTCACAACATGTGGCACAGCATGTTCAACCTGGCGCACGACTACGCCCGCAACGACATGACTGCCTACGTGAAACTGCAAGAGCAAGAGTTCGCTGACGCCGCCAAGGGTTACACCTTCGTGGCTCACCAGCAGGAAGTGGGCACCGGCTACTTCGACGACATGACCACTGTGATTCAAGGTGGCACGTCTTCGGTAACCGCACTGACCGGTTCGACTGAAGAAGAACAGTTCCACTGATCTGCTTCGCCTGAACGATCGGCCGCTGCGGACCGACTAGAAAGCTAACCGCAACGCCGCACATCTGACGCCCCGACTGGTTCGGGGCGTTTTTTTGCCCGCGATTTAATGAACACCGCCAAATCCTGTGAGAGCCGGGCTTGCCCGGCTCTCACAGGGATGGTGGCGCCCGAAGAAAACATTGATCCAGAGCGGTATCGCCGTCAGAAAAATCCGCTAAAAAGGTCGCCTTCACTACTTGCTGTAGCGCATATAAAAGGCAACTTCCCGGCCCCAACCCGGATAACCAGATTAAAAACCACCGCAAACAATATTGATTATCATTCAGGTGCAACTATGTTCGTTACATTCCCTACAAAACAATATTGATGAAAACCCGGCTAATGCCCGCAACGCATGGGCTGGGGGACTTTGGAGGTGCGCTATGTCCTTATTCCTGTAAATAATTTCGCTATAGGAATTTTACTTGCTGAGTGTTGTGCCATAAAATCAGCGGGATTGATTGCTGCGACATATCGTCACTGCTTTGTTTCTTTTCAAGCTCAGAGACCTTTGCTCTCTGTTAAGGATTACCAGCATGCCCGAAGCGACAGGACTCATGGCCCACAACTGGGGCTTTGCCATTTTCCTTCTGGGCGTTGTCGGCCTCTGCGCCTTCATGCTCGGCGTCTCCAGCCTCCTCGGGTCAAAAGCCTGGGGCCGCAGCAAAAACGAACCGTTCGAATCCGGCATGCTGCCTACAGGTGGCGCCCGTCTGCGGCTCTCAGCCAAATTCTATCTGGTCGCGATGCTCTTCGTGATCTTCGATATCGAAGCCCTCTTTCTCTTTGCATGGTCTGTGTCCGTCCGCGAAAGCGGCTGGACCGGATTCGTCGAAGCTCTCGTTTTCATAGCAATTCTGTTGGCAGGCCTTGTCTACCTATTCCGAGTGGGCGCCCTTGACTGGGCTCCGGAAGCTCGTCGTAAGCGGCAAGCGAAGCTGAAACAATGAGGCTTTGGCAATGCAATACAATCTCACCAGGATCGACCCCGATGCTCCTAACGAGCAGTATCCGATTGGCGAACGGGAAACCGTTTCCGATCCGTTAGAAGATCAAGTCCACAAAAACATCTTCATGGGCAAGCTCGAAGACGTGCTTAACGGCACGATCAACTGGGGGCGCAAGAACTCCCTGTGGCCGTATAACTTCGGTCTTTCGTGCTGCTACGTGGAAATGACCACCGCCTTCACGGCGCCCCACGACATCGCGCGCTTTGGCGCCGAGGTTATCCGGGCATCGCCGCGCCAGGCGGATTTCATGGTTATCGCCGGTACCTGCTTCATCAAGATGGCGCCGATCATTCAGCGTCTCTACGAGCAAATGCTCGAACCTAAATGGGTTATCTCCATGGGTTCGTGCGCCAACTCCGGTGGCATGTACGACATCTACTCTGTCGTTCAAGGGGTGGACAAGTTCCTGCCCGTGGACGTCTACGTGCCTGGCTGCCCGCCCCGTCCTGAAGCGTTCCTGCAAGGCTTGATGCTCTTGCAAGAGTCGATTGGACAGGAGCGTCGTCCGCTTTCCTGGGTCGTTGGGGATCAAGGCGTCTACCGCGCCGAGATGCCTTCCGAGAAGGAAAAGCGCCGCGAACAGCGAATCGCAGTCACCAACCTGCGCAGCCCCGACGAAGTCTGATCCAGATCTGCTTCTTTAATAGAACGCGACACTGGCTTCATTCTTTACGTTGACCGAAAGCGATAAATAACCATGACTACAGGCAGTGCTCTGTACATCCCGCCTTATAAGGCAGACGACCAGGATGTGGTCGTCGAACTGAACAACCGTTTTGGCGCGGACGCGTTCACCGCCCAGCCTACCCGCACCGGCATGCCGGTGCTGTGGGTTGCGCGCGCCAAACTCGTCGAAGTCCTGACCTTCCTGCGTAACCTGCCCAAGCCGTACGTCATGCTCTATGACCTGCACGGCGTGGACGAGCGTCTGCGCACCAAGCGTCAAGGACTGCCAAGCGGCGCCGACTTCACTGTGTTCTATCACTTGATGTCGATCGAACGTAATAGTGACGTGATGATCAAGGTCGCCTTGTCCGAGAGCGACCTCAACGTGCCGACCGTGACCGGTCTGTGGCCGAACGCCAACTGGTACGAGCGTGAAGTGTGGGACATGTACGGCATCAACTTTGCCGGTCACCCGCACCTGACCCGCATCATGATGCCGCCGACCTGGGAAGGTCACCCGCTGCGCAAGGACTTCCCGGCCCGTGCCACCGAGTTCGATCCGTTCACCCTGAACCTGGCCAAGCAACAGCTTGAGGAAGAAGCCGCGCGCTTCAAGCCTGAAGACTGGGGCATGAAGCGTTCCGGTGCGAACGAGGACTACATGTTCCTCAACCTCGGCCCCAACCACCCTTCCGCGCACGGTGCGTTCCGCATCATCCTGCAGCTGGACGGTGAAGAAATCGTCGACTGCGTACCAGACGTTGGCTACCACCACCGTGGTGCCGAGAAGATGGCTGAACGTCAGTCCTGGCACAGTTTCATCCCGTACACCGACCGTATCGACTACCTCGGCGGCGTGATGAACAACCTGCCGTACGTGCTCTCGGTCGAGAAGCTGGCCGGCATCAAAGTGCCTGAGAAGGTCGACGTCATCCGCATCATGATGGCCGAGTTCTTCCGGATCACCAGCCACCTGCTGTTCCTGGGGACCTACATCCAGGACGTCGGCGCCATGACCCCGGTGTTCTTCACGTTCACCGACCGTCAAAAGGCGTACACGGTGATCGAAGCCATTACCGGTTTCCGTCTGCACCCGGCCTGGTACCGCATCGGTGGCGTCGCCCACGACCTGCCGCGCGGCTGGGAAAAACTGGTGAAAGACTTCGTCGAGTGGATGCCAAAGCGTCTGGACGAATACCAGAAAGCCGCCCTGGACAACAGCATCCTGCGTGGCCGGACCATCGGCGTCGCCGCCTATAACACCAAAGAGGCCCTGGAATGGGGCGTCACCGGTGCCGGCCTGCGTTCGACCGGTTGCGACTTTGACCTGCGTAAGGCACGTCCATACTCCGGTTACGAAAACTTCGAATTCGAAGTGCCGCTGGCCGCCAATGGCGATGCCTACGATCGTTGCATCGTGCGCGTCGAAGAAATGCGCCAGAGCATCAAGATCATCGAGCAGTGCATGCGCAACATGCCGGAAGGCCCGTACAAGGCGGATCACCCGCTGACCACGCCGCCGCCGAAAGAGCGCACGCTGCAGCACATCGAGACCCTGATCACGCACTTCCTGCAAGTTTCGTGGGGCCCGGTCATGCCGGCCAACGAATCCTTCCAGATGATCGAAGCGACCAAGGGCATCAACAGTTATTACCTGACGAGCGATGGCGGCACCATGAGCTACCGCACCCGGATTCGTACCCCAAGCTTCCCGCACCTGCAGCAGATCCCTTCGGTGATCAAAGGCAGCATGGTCGCGGACTTGATTGCGTACCTGGGTAGTATCGATTTCGTTATGGCCGACGTGGACCGCTAAGCATGAATAGCACGCTTATCCAGACAGACCGTTTCACCTTGAGTGAAACCGAGCGCTCGGCCATCGAGCACGAGTTGCATCACTACGAAGACCCGCGCGCGGCGTCGATCGAAGCCTTGAAGATCGTCCAGAAGGAACGTGGCTGGGTGCCGGATGGCGCTCTGTACGCCATCGGCGAGATCCTCGGCATCCCGGCGAGCGACGTTGAAGGCGTGGCTACTTTCTATAGCCAGATCTTCCGTCAGCCCGTGGGCCGTCACATCATTCGCGTTTGCGACAGCATGGTCTGCTACATCGGTGGTCACGAATCCGTGGTCAGCGAAATCCAGAGCAAGCTGGGCATCGGCCTGGGTCAGACCACCGCCGACGGTCGTTTCACCCTGCTGCCGGTCTGCTGCCTCGGCAACTGCGACAAGGCGCCGGCGTTGATGATCGACGACGACACTTTCGGTGATGTGCAGCCTGCCGGCGTTGCCAAATTGCTCGAGGGCTACGTATGACCCTGACTTCCTTCGGTCCTGCCAACCGCATCAAGCGTTCGGCCGAGACTCACCCGCTGACCTGGCGTCTGCGTGACGACGGCGAAGCCGTGTGGCTCGACGAGTACCAGGCCAAGAACGGTTACGCCGCTGCGCGCAAGGCCTTCGCCGACATGGCTCAGGACGATATCGTCCAGACCGTGAAAGATTCCGGCTTGAAAGGTCGCGGCGGTGCAGGCTTCCCCACGGGCGTTAAGTGGGGCCTGATGCCCAAAGACGAATCCATCAACATCCGCTACCTGCTGTGCAACGCGGACGAGATGGAGCCGAACACCTGGAAAGACCGCATGCTGATGGAGCAACTGCCCCATCTGCTGATCGAAGGCATGCTGATCAGTGCTCGCGCGCTGAAAACCTACCGTGGCTACATCTTCCTGCGTGGCGAGTACACCACTGCCGCCAAGCACCTCAACCGTGCCGTGGAAGAAGCCAAGGCAGCCGGCCTTTTGGGCAAGAACATTCTGGGCAGCGGCTTCGATTTCGAGCTGTTCGTCCACACCGGCGCCGGGCGTTACATCTGCGGTGAAGAAACCGCACTGATCAACTCCCTCGAAGGCCGCCGCGCCAACCCGCGCTCCAAGCCGCCCTTCCCTGCCGCCGTTGGCGTGTGGGGCAAGCCGACCTGCGTGAACAACGTTGAAACCCTGTGCAACGTGCCGGCGATCATTGCCGACGGCGTGGACTGGTACAAATCGTTGTCCCGTGAAGGCAGTGAAGACATGGGCACCAAGCTCATGGGCTTCTCCGGCAAGGTCAAGAACCCGGGCCTGTGGGAACTGCCATTCGGCGTCACCGGTCGTGAGTTGTTCGAAGACTACGCCGGCGGCATGCGCGACGGCTTCAAGCTCAAGTGCTGGCAGCCTGGCGGCGCCGGTACCGGTTTCCTGTTGCCGGAACACCTGGACGCACAAATGTACGCCGGCGGCATCGCCAAGGTGGGCACCCGTATGGGTACCGGCCTGGCCATGGCGGTGGACGACAGCGTCAACATGGTGTCCCTGCTGCGCAACATGGAAGAGTTCTTCTCCCGTGAGTCGTGCGGTTTCTGCACCCCGTGCCGTGACGGTTTGCCGTGGAGCGTCAAGCTCCTGCGTGCGATCGAGAACGGTGAAGGGCAAGCCGGCGATATCGAGACCCTGCTGGGTCTGGTCGGTTTCCTCGGCCCTGGCAAGACCTTCTGTGCTCACGCACCGGGCGCCGTGGAGCCGTTGGGCAGCGCAATCAAATACTTCCGCCATGAGTTCGAAGCCGGCATCGCGCCCACCAGCGCCGTCGTCCCGCCTCTGGCAAGGCCGATCGTAGTCGGCGCGTAAACGCTTAAAAAGGCGAAGGGTCCGTGCCCTTCGCCTTCTCGTTCGATGACGCCTTTTATGGGCTGTTTGGATTCGAACGAATAACAAGATTCCATTAGCCACGCCCGCTGACACCGGGCCAACGAAGAACTTTGAACCATGGCCACTATCCACGTAGACGGCAAAGAGCTCGAAGTCGATGGGGCAGACAACCTGTTACAGGCATGTCTGTCGCTAGGCCTCGATATCCCTTATTTCTGCTGGCACCCAGCCCTTGGCAGCGTTGGCGCTTGCCGCCAGTGCGCGGTCAAGCAGTACACCGACGAGAACGACAAGCGTGGTCGTATCGTCATGTCGTGCATGACGCCGGCGACCGACGGCAGCTGGATCTCCATCGACGACGAAGAAGCGAAAGTGTTTCGCGCCAGCGTCGTTGAATGGCTGATGACCAACCACCCTCACGACTGCCCGGTCTGTGAAGAAGGCGGTCACTGCCACCTGCAAGACATGACGGTAATGACCGGCCACAACGAGCGCCGTTACCGCTTCACCAAGCGTACCCACCAGAACCAGCAACTGGGCCCGTTCATTTCCCACGAAATGAACCGCTGCATCGCTTGCTACCGCTGCGTGCGCTTCTATAAGGATTACGCCGGCGGCACCGACCTCGGTGTGTTCGGCGCCCATGACAACGTGTACTTCGGTCGCGTTGAAGACGGCACCCTCGAAAGCGAGTTCTCCGGCAACCTCACCGAGGTCTGCCCGACCGGTGTGTTCACCGACAAGACTCACTCCGAGCGCTACAACCGCAAGTGGGACATGCAGTTCTCGCCGAGCATCTGCCATGGCTGCTCCAGCGGTTGCAACATCTCCCCGGGCGAGCGCTACGGTGAACTGCGTCGTATCGAAAACCGTTTCAACGGTTCGGTCAACCAGTACTTCCTGTGCGACCGTGGCCGTTTCGGCTATGGCTACGTCAACCGCGAAGACCGTCCGCGTCAGCCTCTGCTGGCCAACGGCGCCAAGCTGAGCCTCGACGAAGCGCTGGACAAAGCCGCAGACCTGCTGCGCGGTCGCAACATCGTCGGTATCGGTTCGCCGCGTGCCAGCCTTGAAAGCAACTACGCGTTGCGCGAACTGGTCGGCGCCGAGCACTTCTACTCCGGTATCGAAGCGGCCGAGCTGGAGCGCATTCGTCTGGTCATGCAGGTGCTCAAAGACAGCCCGCTGCCGATCCCGAACATGCGCGACATCGAAGACCATGACGCGATTTTCGTCCTCGGCGAAGACCTGACCCAGACTGCAGCGCGTATGGCGTTGTCCCTGCGTCAATCGGTCAAAGGCAAAGCCGAAGACATGGCCGATGCCATGCGCGTTCAGCCTTGGCTCGACGCCGCCGTGAAGAACATCGGTCAGCACGCGCTGAACCCGCTGTTCATCGCCAGCCTGGCTGAAACCAAGCTCGACGACGTCGCCGAAGAATGCGTTCACGCAGCACCGGACGACCTGGCCCGCATCGGTTTCGCCGTGGCTCACGCCCTCGACGCCAGCGCTCCTGCCGTTGAAGGCCTGGACGCTGAAGCCCTCGAACTGGCCAAGCGCATCGCCGACGCCCTGCTCGCGGCCAAGCGCCCATTGATCATTGCCGGCACCTCGTTGGGTTCCAAGGCGCTGATCGAAGCGGCGGCAAACATCGCCAAGGCCTTGAAGCTGCGCGAGAAGAACGGTTCCATCAGCCTGATCGTGCCAGAGGCCAACAGCCTCGGCCTGGCCATGCTCGGTGGCGACTCGGTCGACGCCGCACTGCAAGCAGTCATCGACGGCAAGGCCGACGCCATCGTCGTGCTGGAAAACGATCTGTACACCCGTACCGACAAAGCCAAGGTTGATGCCGCCCTGACCACCGCGAAAGTGGTGATCGTTGCCGACCATCAAAAAACCGCCACCAGCGATCGCGCGCACCTGGTTCTGCCAGCCGCCAGCTTCGCTGAAGGCGACGGTACCCTGGTCAGCCAGGAAGGCCGCGCCCAGCGCTTCTTCCAGGTCTTTGATCCGAAGTACATGGACGCGAGCATCCTGGTTCACGAAGGCTGGCGCTGGCTGCATGCCCTGCGCGCGACCCTGCTGAACCAGCCGATCGACTGGACCCAGCTGGACCACGTCACCGCTGCCGTCGCCTCGAGCACGCCGCAACTGGCGCGCATCGTTGATGCCGCACCGTCCGCCGCGTTCCGCATCAAGGGCATGAAACTGGCCCGCGAACCGCTGCGTTATTCCGGTCGTACCGCCATGCGTGCTGACATCAGCGTGCACGAACCGCGTACCCCGCAAGACATCGACACCGCGTTCAACTTCTCGATGGAAGGTTACTCGGGCTCGGTCGAACCGCGTCAGCAAGTGCCATTCGCCTGGTCTCCGGGCTGGAACTCGCCGCAAGCCTGGAACAAGTTCCAGGACGAAGTCGGTGGTCACATCCGCGCTGGCGACCCGGGCACCCGCCTGATCGAAAGCACCGGTGACTCACTGAACTGGTTCGCCGCTGTGCCGCGTGCGTTCAATCCGGCTCCGGGCACCTGGCAGGTTGTGCCGTTCTTCCACCTGCTGGGCAGCGAAGAGACCTCGTCCAAAGCCGCGCCGGTTCAGGAACGCATCCCGGCCGCTTACGTTGCCTTGGCCAAGTCCGAAGCCGATCGCCTGGGTGTCAATGACGGTGCCATGCTCAGCTTGAACGTGGCTGGCCAGACCCTGCGTCTGCCACTGCGCATCAACGAAGAACTGGGTGCCGGTCTGGTTGCATTGCCTGCGGGCATCGCCGGCATTCCGCCAGCGATCTTTGGCAAATCCGTTGACGGTCTGCAGGAGGCAGCGCAATGACTTGGTTCACTCCTGAAGTGATCGACGTGATCATCGCAGTCATTCAGGCCATCGTGATTCTGCTCGCCGTAGTGGTGTGCGGCGCGCTGCTCAGCTGGGTCGAGCGTCGTTTGCTCGCCCTCTGGCAGGACCGTTACGGTCCGAACCGCGTCGGCCCGTTCGGCGCGTTCCAGATCGCGGCCGACATGATCAAGATGTTCTTCAAGGAAGACTGGACCCCGCCGTTCGCCGACAAGATGATCTTCACGTTGGCACCGGTCGTGGCCATGAGCGCCCTGCTGATTGCCTTCGCGATCATCCCGATCACCCCGACCTGGGGTGTGGCGGACCTGAACATCGGCATCCTGTTCTTCTTCGCCATGGCCGGTCTGTCGGTGTACGCGGTGTTGTTCGCCGGTTGGTCGAGTAACAACAAGTTCGCCCTGTTGGGCAGCTTGCGGGCTTCGGCACAAACCGTGTCGTACGAAGTGTTCATGGGCCTGTCGCTGATGGGCATCGTGATCCAGGTCGGCTCGTTCAATATGCGCGACATCGTTGATTACCAGGCCCAGCACCTGTGGTTCATCATTCCGCAGATCTTCGGCTTCCTGACCTTCTTCATCGCTGGCGTCGCCGTGACTCACCGTCACCCGTTCGACCAGCCGGAAGCGGAACAGGAACTGGCAGACGGTTACCACATTGAATACGCCGGCATGAAATGGGGCATGTTCTTCGTCGGTGAGTACATCGGCATCGTGCTGATTTCGGCGCTGCTGGTGACCTTGTTCTTCGGTGGCTGGCACGGTCCGTTCGATATCCTGCCGCAGATCCCGTTCATCTGGTTTGCACTGAAAACCGCGTTCTTCATCATGATCTTCATCCTGCTACGCGCTTCGATTCCGCGCCCACGGTATGACCAAGTGATGGATTTCAGCTGGAAGTTCTGCCTGCCGCTGACCCTCGTCAACATGCTGGTGACCGCTGCGATCGTGTTGCTCAACACGCCCGCCGTCGCGGCTCAGTGAGGATAGAGAATCATGAAGTACATATTTGACATCGTGCATGGCTTCTTCACCCAGCTTCGCAGCCTGGTGATGATCTTCGGCCACGCCTTCCGCAAGCGCGACACGCTGCAGTACCCGGAAGAAGCCGTGTACCTGCCGCCGCGCTACCGTGGCCGCATCGTCCTGACCCGCGACCCTGATGGCGAAGAGCGCTGTGTAGCCTGCAACCTGTGTGCCGTGGCGTGCCCGGTGGGTTGCATCTCGCTGCAGAAAGCTGAAACCGAAGACGGTCGCTGGTACCCGGACTTCTTCCGCATCAACTTCTCGCGCTGCATCTTTTGCGGCCTCTGCGAGGAAGCCTGCCCGACCACCGCAATCCAGCTGACACCGGATTTCGAGATGGCCGAGTTCAAACGTCAGGACCTGGTGTACGAGAAAGAAGATCTGCTGATCTCCGGCCCCGGCAAAAACCCTGATTACAACTTCTATCGTGTTGCAGGCATGGCGATTGCCGGGAAGCCGAAAGGCTCCGCGCAGAACGAAGCCCAGCCGATCAACGTGAAGAGCTTGCTGCCTTAAGGAAGAAAGATGGAATTCGCTTTCTATTTCGCATCGGGTATCGCTGTGGTGTCCACGCTTCGCGTGATCACCAACACCAACCCTGTGCACGCCCTGCTCTACCTGATCATTTCGCTGATCGCCGTGGCCATGACGTTCTTCGCCCTCGGCGCACCGTTTGCCGGTGTCCTGGAAGTGATCGCCTACGCTGGCGCCATCATGGTGCTGTTCGTGTTCGTGGTGATGATGCTGAACCTTGGCCCGGCCTCGGTTCAGCAAGAGCGCGTCTGGCTCAAGCCCGGTATCTGGCTCGGCCCGGTCGCCCTCGGCACCCTGCTGCTGGTTGAACTGCTGTACGTACTGTTCAGCCATTCCAGCGGCCAGGCCATCGGCCACACCACTGTAGACGCCAAGGCCGTGGGCATCAGCCTGTTCGGTCCGTACCTGCTGGTGGTTGAACTCGCCTCGATGCTGCTGCTCGCTGCAGCCGTCACGGCGTTCCACTTGGGCCGCAACGAAGCCAAGGAGCAATGACGATGCCTGCTATCCCTATGGAGCATGGTCTGGCGGTCGCCGGCATCCTGTTCTGCCTCGGTCTGGTCGGCCTGATGGTCCGCCGCAACATCCTTTTCGTGCTGATGAGCCTGGAGGTCATGATGAATGCCTCCGCACTGGCGTTCATCGTTGCCGGTAGCCGCTGGGCGCAGCCGGATGGACAGATCATGTTCATCCTGGTGATCAGCCTGGCAGCCGCCGAGGCCAGTATTGGCCTGGCGATTCTGTTGCAGCTGTATCGCCGCTTCCACACTCTCGATATCGACGCTGCCAGCGAGATGCGCGGATGAATCTTCTCTATCTGACTTTCGTATTCCCTCTCATAGGTTTCCTGCTGCTGGCGTTCTCACGCGGCCGCTTCTCGGAAAACCTGTCGGCGCTGATCGGCGTCGGTTCCATCGGTCTGTCGGCCATCGTCACGGCTTACGTGATCTGGCAATTCAACGTCGCCCCGCCTGAGGGCGGTCACTACACCCAGGTGTTGTGGCAGTGGATGGCGGTTGAAGGCTTTACGCCGAACTTCGCGCTGTACCTGGATGGCCTGTCGGTCACCATGCTCGGTGTGGTCGTCGGCGTCGGCTTCCTGATCCACCTGTTCGCGTCCTGGTACATGCGCGGTGAAGCCGGTTACTCGCGCTTCTTCGCCTACACCAACCTGTTTATCGCCAGCATGCTGTTCCTGGTCCTGGGCGATAACCTGTTGTTCCTGTACTTCGGCTGGGAAGGCGTGGGCCTGTGCTCGTACCTGTTGATCGGTTTCTACTACAGCAACCGCAACAACGGTAACGCGGCACTCAAAGCCTTTATCGTCACCCGCATCGGCGACGTGTTCATGGCCATCGGCCTGTTCATCCTGTTCCAACAGTTGGGCACGCTGAACATCCAGGAGTTGCTGGTCAAGGCACCTGAGCACTTCAAGGTCGGCGACTTCTGGATCGTTCTGGCGACCCTGATGCTGCTGGGCGGCGCTGTCGGTAAATCCGCGCAACTGCCGCTGCAAACCTGGCTGGCGGATGCGATGGCCGGTCCTACTCCGGTTTCGGCACTGATCCACGCCGCAACCATGGTGACCGCTGGTGTTTACCTGATCGCCCGTACCCACGGCCTGTTTGCGTTGGCGCCGGACATCCTGCACCTCGTCGGCATCGTCGGCGGCGTGACCCTGGTGCTCGCCGGTTTCGCGGCACTGGTGCAGACCGACATCAAACGTATCCTCGCCTACTCGACCATGAGCCAGATCGGCTACATGTTCCTGGCGCTGGGCGTTGGCGCATGGGAAGGCGCGATCTTCCACCTGATGACCCACGCCTTCTTCAAGGCGCTGCTGTTCCTTGCCTCCGGTGCGGTGATCGTTGCGTGCCACCACGAGCAGAACATCTTCAAGATGGGCGGCCTGTGGAAGAAACTGCCGCTGGCCTACACCAGCTTCATCGTCGGCGGCGCGGCACTGTCTGCCCTGCCACTGGTCACCGCCGGTTTCTACTCCAAGGATGAAATCCTCTGGGAAGCGTTCGCCAGCGGCAACCACGGTCTGCTGTACGCAGGTCTGGTCGGCGCATTCATGACCTCGCTGTACACCTTCCGCCTGATCTTCATCGCGTTCCACGGTGAAGCGAAGACCGAAGCGCATGCGGGTCACGGTATCGCTCACTGGCTGCCACTGTCGGTGCTGATCGTGCTGTCGACCTTCGTCGGCGCCATGATCGTTCCGCCGCTGCACGGTGTGCTGCCCGAAAGCGTCGGCCATGCCGGCGGCGAAGCCAAGCACAGCCTGGAAATCGCCTCGGGCGCTATCGCCCTGGCCGGTATCCTGCTGGCCGCGCTGCTGTTCCTCGGCAAGCGTCGTTTCGTCACTGCTATCGCCAACAGCGGCATCGGCCGCTTCCTTTCGGCCTGGTGGTTCGCTGCCTGGGGCTTCGACTGGATCTACGACAAACTGTTCGTCAAGCCATACCTTGCGATCAGCCACGTACTGCGCAGAGACCCGCTCGACCAGACCATCGGTCTGATCCCGCGTATGGCCAAAGGCGGCCACACCGCCCTGAGCCGTACCGAAACCGGTCAACTGCGTTGGTACGCAGCCTCGATGGCAGCCGGCTCCGTGCTGGTCATCGGCGCCATCGTGCTGGTAGCGGTCTGAATATGAACCTTGCGAACTTGCGAAAGGAATTGAGCCCGTCATGATTCTGCCTTGGCTAATCCTGATCCCCTTCATCGGCGGCCTGCTGTGCTGGATGGGTGAGCGCTTCGGCGCCACCCTCCCCCGCTGGATTGCGCTGTTGACCATGACCCTGGAACTCGCACTCGGCCTCTGGCTGTGGGCCCACGGTAACTATTCATTTGCTCCGGCGCCTGGCGCCGATCCGACCTGGGCGCTTGAGTTCAAGCACATCTGGATCCAGCGTTTCGGCATCAGCGTGCACCTGGCCCTCGACGGCCTGTCGCTGCTGATGATCCTGCTGACCGGTCTGCTGGGTATCCTCTCGGTCCTTTGCTCGTGGAAAGAGATTCAACGTCACGTTGGCTTCTTCCACCTGAACCTGATGTGGATCCTGGGCGGTGTCGTCGGCGTGTTCCTCGCCCTCGACCTGTTCATGTTCTTCTTCTTCTGGGAAATGATGCTGGTGCCGATGTACTTCCTCATCGCGCTCTGGGGTCACAGTTCTTCGGACGGCAAGAAAACCCGGATCTACGCGGCGACCAAGTTCTTCATCTTCACTCAGGCGTCCGGCCTGATCATGTTGGTGGCGATCCTGGGTCTGGTGCTGGTCAACTTCAACAACACCGGCGTGATTACCTTCAACTACGCCGACCTGTTGAAGACCAAGATGTCGATGACCACCGAGTACATCCTGATGCTCGGTTTCTTCATCGCCTTCGCGGTGAAGCTGCCGGTCGTACCGTTCCACTCGTGGTTGCCTGACGCTCACGCCCAGGCGCCAACCGCAGGTTCGGTCGACCTGGCCGGTATCTTGTTGAAGACGGCGGCTTACGGCCTGTTGCGTTTCGCCCTGCCGCTGTTCCCGAATGCCTCGGCCGAGTTCGCGCCGATTGCCATGACCCTGGGTCTGATCGGGATTTTCTACGGTGCGTTCCTGGCCTTCGCCCAGACCGACATCAAGCGTCTGATCGCCTACTCCTCCGTTTCCCACATGGGCTTCGTGTTGATCGGCATCTATTCCGGCAGCCAACTGGCGCTGCAGGGCGCGGTGATGCAGATGCTGGCACACGGTCTGTCGGCGGCGGCACTCTTTATCCTCAGCGGTCAGTTGTACGAGCGCACCCACACCCGCGACATGCGTGAAATGGGTGGCCTGTGGTCGAAGATTGCTTACCTGCCGGCCATCAGCCTGTTCTTCGCTGCGGCGTCCCTGGGCTTGCCGGGTACCGGTAACTTCGTCGGTGAGTTCCTGATCCTGATCGGCACCTTCGCCGCTGCGCCGTGGATCACCGCGATCGCAACGTCGGGCCTGGTGTTCGGTTCGGTCTACTCGCTGATCATGATCCACCGTGCCTACTTCGGCCCGTCCAAGTCGGACGCGGTGTTGCATGGCATGGATGGTCGCGAACTGATCATGGTGGTCGGTCTGGCGGCGCTGCTGATTTACATCGGCGTGTACCCGCAACCGTTCCTCGATACCTCTGCCGCGACGATGCATGGCGTGCAGCAGTGGCTCGGCTCCGCCTTCACTCAACTCGCTTCGGCCCGGTAAGAGCGCTATGGAATTCACGACTCAACACTTTATCGCGCTAGCGCCGTTGTTGATCACCAGCGCCACGATCATCGTGGTGATGCTGGCGATTGCCTGGCGCCGCAACCACTCGCAGACCTTCCTGATTTCCGTGGCGGGCCTGAACCTGGCGTTGCTGTCGATCCTGCCAGCCCTGAAAGTCGCGCCATTGGCCGTGACCCCGTTGCTGCAAATCGATAGCTTTGCCTGCTTGTACATGGCGCTGATCCTGGTCGCCACCCTCGCTTGTGTGACCCTCGCCCACGCCTACCTCGGCGATGGCGGTTCGGGTTACCCGGGCAACCGCGAAGAACTGTACCTGCTGATCCTGATGTCCGCCGCCGGCGGCCTGGTTCTGGTCAGCGCGCAACATCTGGCCGGGTTGTTCATCGGTCTGGAACTGTTGTCGGTGCCGGTCTACGGTCTGGTGGCCTACGCCTTCTTCAACAAGCGTTCGCTGGAAGCCGGTATCAAGTACATGGTGCTGTCGGCCGCCGGTTCTGCGTTCCTGTTGTTCGGCATGGCACTGCTGTACGCCGATTCGGGCAGCCTGAGCTTCGTCGGTATCGGCCAGGCGCTGGCCGCCACTGGCCTGCCAAGCTCGCTGGCGCAACTGGGCCTGGGCATGATGCTGATCGGTCTGGCGTTCAAGCTGTCGCTGGTACCGTTCCACCTCTGGACCCCGGACGTGTACGAAGGTGCTCCGGCACCGGTGGCCGCGTTCCTGGCAACCGCTTCCAAAGTCGCGGTGTTCGCGGTAATGGTGCGTCTGTTCCAGATCTCCCCAGCGGCAAGCAGCGGTGTGCTGAGCGACGTACTGACCATCATCGCCATCGCGTCGATCCTGTTCGGTAACCTGCTGGCACTGACCCAGAGCAACCTCAAGCGTCTGCTGGGTTACTCGTCCATCGCCCACTTCGGCTACCTGCTGATCGCCCTGGTCGCGAGCAAGGGTCTGGCC
Organism: Pseudomonas sp. URMO17WK12:I12; assembly: GCF_000514395.1. Taxonomy (NCBI): domain Bacteria; kingdom Pseudomonadati; phylum Pseudomonadota; class Gammaproteobacteria; order Pseudomonadales; family Pseudomonadaceae; genus Pseudomonas; species Pseudomonas sp. URMO17WK12:I12. The sequence continues at coordinate 104,210 of NZ_AZVV01000015.1, read as the reverse complement.
GTGGAAGCCATCGGCGTGTACCTGGTCACCTACGTGATCACCAGCCTCGGCGCGTTCGGCGTGATCACCCTGATGTCCTCGCCGTACAACGGCCGTGACGCAGACGCGCTGTACGAATACCGCGGCCTGTTCTGGCGCCGTCCGTACCTGACCGCCGTACTGACCGTGATGATGCTGTCCCTGGCCGGTATCCCGCTGACCGCGGGCTTCATCGGCAAGTTCTACATCATCGCCACCGGTGTCGAATCGCATCAATGGTGGCTGGTCGGTTCCCTGGTACTGGGCAGCGCCATCGGCGTGTTCTACTACCTGCGTGTGATGGTCACTTTGTACCTGATCGAGCCGAACCTGCGTCGCCACGATGCGCAACTGCACTGGGAACAACGTGCAGGCGGCGTGATGCTGCTGGCTATCGCGCTGGTCGCGTTCTTCCTCGGCGTTTACCCGCAGCCATTGCTGGTCCTGGTTCAACAGGCCGGCTTGGCGGGTTGATCGCTTAAGCGACACTCGGTCGAAAACAGAAACGGCACCTTCGGGTGCCGTTTTTGCATTTGTGGGATGTGGTATGGCGGCCCCCCAAATACGCTTTTGTGCGGGTAGCAAATGCCTTTCCGGTTGAGCTTGATGGGTAGCACCTTTACGGCTGTCCGAAGAGACTTCAAACACGATAGGAAAAGTCTCTACGCGCCTCCAGAAAAAATTGCTAATCCGTTAATTATTGCGATTTACCGTACTAAACGAGCTGAACTATCTCTCATGCCATTCGACCCAATTGCGGACGCGAATGCATCATCAACCCGGGCTCTACCCCTATTTACGAATCACAATCGTCAATCGCCGATTGATGTGCACTTATTTCATTACAGCGACAATAACAACACTGAAACTTTCAGTCATTTTTGACCGATCATTTTCTAACTCATACAGTTGCTTCGTGCTTGATTTGGCACACTCACCAACCAACAACAAAGAGAGTCTAAACATGGGTTATCTCGTAAGCTGGAACGCCAACAAAGTCATCGACCTTGAACAACAGGACGCCCCTACTGCAGAGCAAATTGAAGAACTGCAACTGACCGAGACTGAACAGGCCGAGCTGGAAGCCGTTTAAAAAAACGGGGGGGTAATGCCCCCCGTTTTTCAAGGGAGTCAACCATGGACAGTTTCACACCTGCAGAACGAGACCTCACCCTTGCGCAGGCCGAACAGCGGATTTACGCCGAACTGGCGAGTCTGGGACTTCGCGCCGAGCCCCGCGTATTAGGCCAACAAATCGTCGCGGTGCAGGTCTGTGCCAGTTCCGGCAACCCGCGCGGCATCGCCCGGGGGGCGGGCAAGGGTTATCAGCCTCACGCCCATGTTGGAGCACTTTACGAAACACTGGAGCATTATTTAAGCGATCATTTCAATACGTCCGATATTGATTACATCGCCCCGTGTTATTTTGCCGAGTCTGAATTATTTATCGATGACACCGTCCTTTCCCCCCTGATCGAACAAAACAACGTATTGACAGCCTGCAGAACTTATTCGGATGTTTTCAAACAAACTTCATTCTATTACCCGGTTGCTTTATGCACTCCCGACTATTCATCCAACCCACTGAAACAAGACACAACACACTACGGTGTGTTGCGACGTTACGCCTCTAACAGTGGAACAGCCATTGGCGCCAGTTACAACGAAGCCGTCTTGCATGCCACCAATGAATGCATCGAACGCGATGCGGTCTCGTTGTTTCTGCTGGAGCATTTTTACTACGAAAACCAGCCAGCGCTGCGCCGGGTCGCTCGAGTGACGGATGACGAAGAACTGGGCCGATTATGGCGAGATGCCGAATCGGAGATCGGAGCAGAAATCGCCCTGGTCGACATCAGCACCGAATTCCTGCCACACACGTTCCTGGCGTTCTCTACCAAACCTGGCACCCACCCCAACGTGTTTGGGAGCGGTTGCTCAATCAGCCCCCGGCATGGCGCATGGCGGGCGTTGACCGAACTCGTCCAGCTGCATCACACCGCCTCGGAGCCAGAACTGCAGTATTTCCTGAGTAACGCGCAACGGCACCTGAGCAAATTTCCGCGCCTGCTTCGCTGCCTGCAATTCGATCTGTCTCCACTGCTGAGTCTGTGCGAGCAACTCACGGTTCAATTACCCGACGCAGTCAATGAGCGCCCGTTGGCGGAGCAAATCAACTTGCTGGCCAACGACCTGCAGCGGCATGGGCGCACGCTCGGGGTAACCCAGCTGCATCAGACCCAACTGGGGACCACGCTGGTGAATGTGGTCATTCCGGGGCTGGAACGGTTTTTCGTGATATCCAGTGGCAATGTGGTGATCCCGCAGGCACGCGGACGGCGCCTGCAAAAACATCAGGAAGTGGCAGCATGACTCCTGCCTTTCGTCGAGAGCGCCACCTCACTCATGCCTTCGCCCATCGCAAAGCAATGCCAGACGAACTCGATGTCCACATCGAACCCTTCGGCCCGGGCCTGCATCATTTGTTCGTTTTGCGCGTGAACGGCAACGATTGGGTAGGTCGCAAAGTCCTGCAACACCGCGACACTGACGGCTGGCACATCAGCAGCCTGCTCAAGCCCTGGATGCTGCTCGGGCCGTTGGCTGAATGGCAGTGGGGCAATCAAGGCGCAGTGATCTATTTCCGTGCGGTGTCTTTGCAGGAGAAGGAAACGGCGTTCACCAACGCAGTGGCGCAACCTGACGGCGAAGTGCGTTTCCCGTTTCCGCCCATGGATGACAGGGGTGTTGAATCGGTATGCCCGCCCGAGTATTGGCAGTGCAACGAGTCACTCGCCACACAGTTGAATGCCGACGAAACACATTTTCGCGAGCATTGCGCAAACCTGCTCAAGACCCTGTCGGATCCGGGAGCAGTGATCCTTGATCCGGCGTGTTCGACGGGCGAATTCATCGCTCATCTGGCCACCGAACTCCCGGACCGTCAGTGTCTGGGCTCTGATCGCTCAGCGTCGATGATTGAACATGCCAAGATGCGTCACGGCACGTCACCCGTCCGGTTCTACTGTGCCGACGCCGGCGACGTCGCAACAGCCGGCATCACATGCGATGTGCTGATACTGCGTTTCCTCAATGCCGAAGTGATGACGCGCGAGGACGCGCAGAAAGCGTTCCACGATTTGGCGGCATGCGTTAAGCCGGGCGGCACCCTTCTTCTTTTCGGCCATACACCGGTGCTGATCGCCGTGCCTTACATGGCGCAGCTGCTCAAGCTTGAGCTGATGTCCTGCGTTGCGGCCCGTCCAGGCCACACGGAACTGTTTCAGTTCTACCGGCTGAGGATGCCCCTCTGATGGTCAGAAACGGCTACTACCCGACAGACGACGGCCATCATCTCTATTGGGAGCGATACGGTACGCCAGGTGGCGAACCGATATTTTTTCTGCATGGCGGACCGGGTGGTCGCAGCAACCGCCATCACCTGGAGTTTTTCGATGAGCGTTGTTTCGACATCATTCTGTTCGACCAGCGTGGCTGCGGACGCTCCCTTCCCCAAGGCGAACTCCAGCACAACAATACCTGGCTTTGTGTCCAAGACATCGAAGCCCTGCGCCAGCACCTGGGCTTCGAAAAAATCAGCCTGCTCGGCGTCTCCTGGGGAAGCTGGCTGGCCATCCAGTACCAACAACGCCATCCCGAGGCTGTTCTGAAAACCACGTTGGTCTCTGTGTTCGTGCCGTTTGCGGCCAATGTAGGTGCCTACGATAAAGCCTTGAGCGACGGCTTGTCGGCAATGCCTCATGGAACCTGCGCCGCCAGTGCGGAGGCGATCTACCAAGCCCTGATTAACGGCTGTTCAACACAGCAGCGTCATGCGGCGCTTCACTGGTTGGGGGCGGCATTGCATTTGAATGGACAATCGATGCTCCCTGGCGCACTCGAAGATTTCGTTGACGACGACGCCGTGCGCGGCATCCGCCTGGAATTGCACTACCACGTTAACCGGTACTTCTTCAGCGTGGATGACGAAAACCTTTCGCTCAACGCCGACACCCTGGTGATACAAGGCATCAAAGACACCTTCGGCCTTTTCAGCCTGCGCTGGTTGCGCGAGCGCCAGCCCATTCACTGCCGCCTCCTACGCGCCGGGCACAACGCTTTCGAGTTGCCGGTACTAAAAACCGTGCGTCTGTCGTTGAAACGCGCGTATGCGCAGGCGACTCCGACATGACGAAATTGTAATGCCCTCATCACCTTCGCGTTATCCGCAGCTTGCAACGATGTGACCCGGCGACCATGCCGGCGGGCCGATGCCCGCCGAACAATAAAACCCACGCCGAAGCACGTTCCCGTTCTGCCGAACCCAAGGAGTGATTGATGGTTAACAATAAAAAAATGTCGATGGCCGCGTTGGCTGTAGTGGTCGGCTCAGGGCCGTCCATGGTCCTGGCGGAAGATAAGGCCGAGGGGTTTATCGAAGGCAGCAGCCTGACGGTGCTCAACCGCAACTTCTACTTCAATCGTGATTACCGCCATGGCCAGTCGAGCCCTACCGGCAATGGATATTCCGAGGCCTGGGCCCAAGCCATCATCAGCAAGTTCGAGTCCGGGTTTACTCAAGGCTCCGTCGGGGTCGGCGTTGATGCGTTTGCCATGATTGGCCTGAAGCTCGATACCGGTGACGGCCGCAACGGTGGCCGCAGTTCGTTCGACGTGCTGCCGGTCAACAGTGAAGGCGAAGCGCGGGATGAATACACCAAGGTCGGAGGCGCCGCCAAAATCCGGGCCTTCGATACGGTGGTCAAGGTCGGTGATGTGTTCCCTGCCGCCCCGGTCGTCGCGGCAGGTGATTCACGATTGCTGCCGGAAAGCTTTCGCGGCGTCACGGCGACCAACACCAGCCTCGAGGGATTGTCGGTTCAGGGCGGACGCCTGCATGCGATGAGTCAACCGGTGTCCAGTGACATGCGCGAAAACTTCGCGACGTTTTACGCCGGCCCGGTCAATTCGCCGTGGATCGCTTACGGCGGCGGCGATTATGCGCTGAACAAGAACCTCAGCTTCAGCCTGTATTCGAGCCGCCTCAAGGATGCCTGGAATCAGTATTACGCCGGCACCGCGTGGACGTATCCGCTGTCGGACGACCTGTCGGTGTTTGGCGGCCTCAACTATTACAAGGCAGTCGATGAAGGCAAGCAGTTGCTCGGCCGGTTCGACAACAACATATGGAGCGGCCGGGTCGGCGTGAAACTTGGTGCGCATTCCGTGGCGTTGTCGCACCAGCGCAACAACGGCAATGACGACTTTGACTACCTGCGCCAGTCCGACTCGATCTTCCTCGACAACTCCATCCAGTACAGCGACTTCAACTCGCCCAAGGAACGTTCGTGGATGGTGCGTTACGACCTCGACATGACGACCTATGGCGTACCGGGATTGTCGTTCATGACCCGCTACGCCCGTGGCACCGACGCCGACTATTCCAACGCCAACGCCGTGTACATGCGCCGCGATGCCGACGGTAATCCACTCACCGACCAGAAGCGCTGGGAACGCGACATCGAAGTCAAATACGTGGTGCAGACCGGCTCGCTGAAAGACCTGTCGCTGCGCCTGCGCCAGGCCAATACCCGCGCCACTGCATATGAATCGGATCTGGATGAAGTGCGGGTGATTATCGAGTACCCGTTGGCGATTCTCTGACTTTACGGGTTATAGGCATTCACCTTTAGAAGCTCCTGGCTCCTTTGGTAAGAGGTGAATTTTTTGGCGTCCTTTGGGGCGCCTTTTTTTTGCGCCCGGATTTGGCCGGCTCATCCAACCTCTTCATCGACTGACCCACTGCTATCGCGAGCAGGCTCACTCCAACAGGGGGTCAGCGGTGAATAGCCGACCGGATCAATGTTATCCAGTGCTTTGTTCACCGCCAGTTCGCCGAGCATGACGCCCTGCGCAATTCCCTGCAGCGTCCTGCGGTGGGTGCCTTCCACAACCTTAAACATCGCGAATTGAAGTACGCAATGTAAGCCTTACCCACCGCGCTTAGGGCAATCCCCAGCCACGGTGTATTTGAGGGTGTTGAGTTGGCCCTTGGAGTCTTCGTAGGTCATTGCGGCCGGCACCGCAGCGCAAGCCGCTTGCGGGCGCACCACACTGACCACTTTCACCACATCCAGCTTCATCCCGTACGCATAATCCTTAACCACCGGCGCAGCTTTACCCTGGTCGGCGGCATACTGTTCCATGGCTTTGGCATTGGCGCTGAGCGCACGCTCAAACGTGCGATCGCCGCCGCCCTCAGCAAACACATTCAGGGACATCGCCATCACGCTGGCGAACGTCATCAACTTGATCAATTTCATGTTCATCACCTTCATAAAAAAGCCCATCACCGGAATTCGATGACGGGCTTGTTCAAGTGCGGCACGCTTACAAGTCTTTGGTCTTATCGTCCTTCTTTTCATTGACGACGACGGTGTCGCGGGCCTGTTCCTTGGCGACGAACAGCTCAACGGAACGGTCTTTGGCCGCCATCATTCTTGCGAATGTCCTGTCGCCGCCACCGGCCGCCATGACCACAGAAGACATCACCAACGCCGCTGCAAACGCACCCAGTTTTACAAGTTTCATCTTTGATTCCTCGTTTAATTAACTAACGGGATCAAGGTAACAATCCGAACCTTTCGTGACGGTGGCGTGCAAATTACATATCCGTTATGTGCGCGCTAAACCTGTAGAAGTGAGCCTGCTCGCGATGACGGTGGGTCAGTCAATGAACGTTTGCCTGATAGACCGCTATCGCGAGCAGGCTCACGCCTACAAGGGATCAGTGGGGTCCTCATCCCTGCGATGGGCGAGCTGATACAGCGCCGGCAAGATCAGCAACGTGAGGAGAGTCGAGGACACGATTCCGCCGATCACCACCGTCGCCAGCGGCCGCTGCACCTCTGCCCCGGTGCCAGTCGCCAGCGCCATCGGAATGAAGCCCAGTGACGCCACCAGGGCCGTCATCAACACCGGCCGCAACCGCGTCAGCGCACCCACGTTGATCGCATCAGACAGCGAACGCCCCTCCTCGCGCAAATTGCGGATGAACGCGATCATTACCAACCCGTTGAGCACCGCCACCCCCGACAGCGCAATGAATCCGACGCCTGCCGAGATCGACAGCGGGATGTCCCGCAACCACAACGCCATGACGCCACCGGTCAAGGCAAACGGAATCCCGGTGAACACCAGCAGCCCGTCCTTGAGGTTGTTGAACATCATGAACAACAAGCCGAACACCAACAGCAGCGCCACCGGCACCACGATCTGCAAGCGCCTGGCCGCCGACTGCAACTGCTCGAACTGGCCACCCCAACTGGTCCAGTAGCCCGCCGGAACCTGCACATCGCGCTCGATCACCTCGCCGGCCTCTTTAACGAACGAACCAATGTCGCGCCCACGCACGTTCGCGCTGACAATCACCAGCCGCTTGCCATTTTCGCGACTGACCTGATTGGGTCCGAGCACCAGATCGAGGCTGGCGACGTCCTTGAGTGCGATGAAGCCAATCTGGCCGGCAGTGCCATTGAGCGGCGCCGGCACCGGGATCAGCAGCGCCGACAGGCCGTCGATGTCCTTGCGCATGGCATCGGACAGGCGCACCACCATGTCGAAACGCCGGTCGCCTTCATACAGCGTCCCGGCCTTGCGCCCGCCGACCGCCACCGCAATGGTGTCTTGCACATCGCCCACGTTGAGGCCATAACGCGCGGCCTTGTCGCGGTCGATGTTGATGGTCAGCACCGGCAGGCCGCTGGTTTGTTCAACCTTGACCTCGGAAGCGCCATCGACCTTCTGCAACGCTGCGGCCACCTTCGCCGCCGTGGCGTTGAGCACGTCCATGTCGTCGCCGAACACCTTGACCGCCACGTCGCTGCGCACGCCGGAAATCAGTTCGTTGAAGCGCAACTGGATCGGCTGCGACAGTTCATAGTTGCTGCCCGGCAACGTCGCGGCGGCTTGTTGCAGTTCGGCCATGAGGGTTTCACGGGACTTGCCGGGGTCCGGCCACTGCTCTTTCGGCTTGAGCATCACGTAGCTGTCGGAGATGTTCGGCGGCATCGGGTCGGAGGCGATTTCGGCGGTGCCGGTGCGGGCGAACACACGCTCGACTTCCGGCACTTTGCCAAGGATCAGGGTTTCCAGACGCTGCTGCATGTCGACCGACTGGGTCAGGCTGGTGCCTGGCACGCGCAGGGCTTGCAGGGCAAAATCGCCTTCGCTGAGGCTGGGCACAAACTCGCTGCCCATGCGGCTGGTCATGACCCCGCTGAGCACAATCACGCCCAAGGCCATGCCCACGGCCAGCGCCCGATGGCTCATCACCCAGGCCAACGCCGGCGCATAAACCTGGCGCGCGCCGCGCATGACCACCCCCTCCTCTTCCTTGACCTTGCCGGTCACGAACAGCGCAATGGCTGCCGGAACAAACGTCACCGACAACAGCATGGCGCCCAACAACGCGATGACCACGGTGAACGCCATCGGGTGGAACATTTTCCCTTCGACACCGCTCAAGGCGAAGATCGGCAGGTATACAACCATGATGATCAACTGGCCGAAAATCAGCGGACGCCGCGCCTCCTTGGCGGCGGCAAACACTTCGTGAAACCGTTCGGAACGGGTCAGCAATCGCCCGTGATGCTGCTGCGCATGGGCCAGCCGTCGCAAGGTGTTTTCAACGATCACCACGGCGCCATCGACGATGATCCCGAAGTCCAGTGCGCCAAGACTCATCAGGTTGGCGCTGACCTTGTTGCTGAACATGCCGGTGAAGGTGAAGAGCATCGACAGCGGAATCACCATCGCGGTAATCAGCGCCGCACGGATATTGCCGAGAAACAGGAACAGAATCGCGATCACCAGAATCGCGCCTTCGACCAGGTTTTTCTTCACCGTGGCGATGGCTTTGTCCACCAGGTGCGTGCGGTCGTACACCGGCACCGCGATCACGCCTTTGGGCAGGGATTTGTTGATCTGTTCGAGCTTGCTGGCAACCGCTTGCGAAACGGTTCGGCTGTTCTCGCCGATCAGCATGAACACCGTGCCCAGCACCACTTCGCGACCGTTTTCAGTGGCGGCACCACTGCGCAATTCGCGGCCGATGTCCACGGTCGCGACGTTCTTCACCCGGATCGGCGTGCCGTCGACATTGGCCATGACAATGTTGGCGATGTCCTCGGTGCTCGCCACTTGCCCCGGCGCACGAATCAACAATTGCTCGCCGCTGCGCTCGATGTAACCGGCGCCGACGTTGGCGTTGTTGCGCTCCAGCGCCGTCACCAGATCGGTGAGGGTCAACTTGTAAGCCGCCAGCCGTTTCGGATCGGGAGCAATCTGGTATTCCTTGGCGAAGCCACCGATGGTGTTGATCTCGGCGACACCCTGGACGTTGCGCAATTGCGGCTTGATGATCCAGTCCTGAATCACCCGCAGATCGGTCGGCGTGTATGGCGTGCCGTCGTCCTTCAGCGCCCCGTCCTGCGCTTCCACCGTCCACAGGAAAATCTCGCCGAGACCGGTGGAAATCGGCCCCATCACCGCCTCCGCGCCCTCGGGCAATTGTTCCCTGGCGATCTGCAATCGCTCGTTGACCAGTTGCCGGGCGAAGAACAGGTCGGTGCCGTCCTTGAAGATCACCGTGACCTGCGACAGCCCCGAGCGCGACAGCGAACGGGTCTGCTCCAGCGCCGGCAAACCAGCCATCGCGGTTTCAATCGGGAAGGTGATGCGCTGCTCGGTTTCCAGCGGGGAGAACCCGGGGGCGCCGGTGTTGATTTGCACCTGGACGTTGGTGATATCCGGCACGGCGTCGATCGGCAGTTTTTGATAACTGGCGATGCCGAGGCCGGCCATGAGCAAAACGGCGAGCAGCACGATGATGCGCTGCTCGATGGCAAACTGGATCAGGCGTTCGAACATGAGAACCTTCTCGTCGAGGGGGCGTATCGGTGGGAGTCTTCAGTCACTGTCTGCGGTGAGCGTCTTTAGTGAGCGTGCTCAGCCGAGGCTTTGCCCAGTTCCGATTTGAGGATGAAGCTGCCGGCAGCAGCGACCTGCACGCCCGGCTCCAGCCCCTGGATGATTTCCACCTGACCGGCCGCGCGACTGCCCAGCTCCACCGCTTGCGCCTTGAAGCCGTCGTCGGTGCGCACAAACACCGTGGGTTTGTCCTCGACCGTCTGGATCGCGGTTTCGGGGATGGCGACCTTGACCTGGCGGCTGTCGGTGGCGACCCGGGCAGCGACGAACAGTCCCGGACGCCACGAACCTTGCGGGTTTTCCAGGGTGACGCGAACCGTCGCGGTGCGCGTCTGTTCGCCGAGCAAGCTGCCGACGTAAGCCACGGTGCCGACGACTTCGGCGTTCAATTCCGGGGCGCTGACGGTGACTGTTTTGCCCACTTGCACCTGGTTCAGGTCCTTGGGCGACACGCCGAAGGTCACCCACACCCGCGACAGGTCCGAAAGCGTGAACGCCGCCGTGGTTTCGTCAACCACCTCCCCCGGCGTCAGGTGTTTTTCCACCACCACACCGTCGAACGGCGCGCGCAACTCATAGCGATTGCCGCCGGTGGCGACCACGCTGCCGCTGAGCACGCTGATTTTCTGCCGGGCATTGTTCAGGGCGATTTCGGCTTCCTCCAGCGCCTGGCGCGCCTGAAGGAAATCCTGCTCGGCGGAAATCTTGTCCTGCCACAACTGCTTCTCGCGCTCGTAAGTGGTGCGCGCCAATGTCAGGCGCCGCTGTGCAGCAGCTTGTTCGCTGCGCTGATCGGAGATCTGCTGACTGGCGATCACCGCCAGCAACTGCCCCTTTTTCACCGGCTGCCCGAGATTGACCGACACCGACTCGACCACCCCCGGGACGCGTGGCACAACGTGGGCGGTACGGTCTTCGTCGAAGCGCACTTCGCCGGGAAACGACAAACCGAGGCTGATGTTCTGCGCCCCGGCTTCGGCCAATTGAATGCCCGCTGTAGCAACTTGCTCGGCGCTCAACGTCAGGTGTCCTTCTTCGCCTTCGGCCTGTTCGCCGTCGGCAGCGGCGCCTGCTTCGGCGTGGTCGGCATGCTCCGCCGCCTCATCGGCGTGGGCGTCGACGGAGGCACTGCCCGTCCACATCGAACCGATGCCAATGCCCAGTGCCAACGTCGCCGCAGCGACAACAATCAGTTTTTTATCCATGGAAACTCCTCTGCGTCAGACCATCGCGCAGTCAGGTAAAAGGTGAAATTCAAGGGCTGACGGCGAGATCGCCAAAAATGCGTTCGATGCGCACCCGCGCGTCCGTCGCCTCGGCAACGGCCTGGATGTACTGGGTGCGGGCACTGATCAAGGTGCGCTGGGCATCGAGCACGTCGAGGAAGCCGAACTTGCCCATTTCGAAACCGCGGGTGGCGCTGTCAACGGCACTTTGCGCGGCGGGCAGGATGGTCTGGTTGAACGCTTTGACTTCGCCATTGGCGGTCTGCCATTGCTCCAGGGTGGTCTGGATTTCGGTGCGCAAGCGCAGCTCGGTGGCATTGCGCAGGTCCCGCGCCTGATCAGCGCGGCGCGCGGCGGCCAGCACGTTGCCCTGATTGCGGTTGAACAGCGGAATCGGCATCGACAGCCCCACCACGTTCACTCGCTCGCGCTCCGTTTCGCTGTACTGGCTGCCGACACTGACGGTCAGATCGGGCATCCGCTGTGCTTTCTCCAGCCCCAAAGAAGCTTCACGCTGATCGATCTGCAATTTGGCCAGCCGCAGCTCGGCGGTTTCGTTCAAGCGTTCGAGCAACCGGGTCGGCGGTGGTACGGCGGGCATGCCTTGAGGAGCGGCCTGCACATTCACCGACGTCGGCAGCGGTGAACCCATGACCTGCGCCAATTGCTGATAGGCATTGCTCTGATCCCGTTCGGACCGGCTCAACTCCAGCCGCACTTCCGACAATTGCACCTGCGCCCGCGTGCCTTCGACCGGTGACGATTTACCCGCCTCGATACGCCCTTGCGCCACGCGCACACCCTGCTCGGCGAGTTGCAGCGACTGACGGGACAACCGCAACCGCTGCTGGGCGGTCTGTGCGCCGGTAAACGCCTGGATCACATCGGCGCGCAAGGCATTGCGCTGGCGTTCCAGCTCGATTCCGGCGGCGTCCTGCGCGCGGCTCGCCACCTCGATACGTGCACCGCGCTTGCCACCCAGTTCAATCGGCTGGCTGAGCATCACCGTGGTGGTGCGCGAATCGCGCCGGGTATCTTCAGCCTCCCACGACACTTCGGGGTTGGGAATCAAGCCAGCCTGCTGCCGGTCCCCTTGGGCGATGCCGATTTCCCACTGCGCTGCCGCCAGGTCAGGGTTGCCGGCGAACGCCGTTTGCAGGGCCTGGTCCAGCGTCAGCGTCGAGCCGGGCAAGTCCGCTGCGAAACCTGGACCGGCCAGCCATAAAAAACAGGTGGCACTCACCACCCGCCGCGTTTTTTTCAGGCGTGATCGCGCCGTCAGTTCTCTTAAACCGGGCAATGGAATACTTCCTTAAATCAAGAATCTTCGGTGCCGCCACGGTAAAGTTCTGAACTTATCGACAAGGTGACTGGAACATTACAAATCCGTTATCCACGGTTCCGGCAAGTTGTTTTGCTCTAGCATGCGAAGTACAAAAGCCAACATCGCAATACACAGAAACAAATGCTCAGTGGTTATCCGCCGAACAGTACTTGCCCGAACTCAGTTCTCATGCAGCGGATGAAATTTTGGACACATGCACTGCGACAAGCCGTCGCAGAGGGCCGGTTTAAAGGCACAGCACCGATGTTTTTGGTTGACCCTGTAGCCACTACAACCTTTACCTTGCACACATTGATACGGAGAACCGCTGAAGCAAAACACAAAACCCGTACAATTCGCCGTTATTGAAACCCGTCCGGACACCCTTACAAAAACAACAACTTTCCCGACCAACTTAGTTACATATCCTTTAAACAGAAGTGGTGATTAATCATGCGAATCCTTGTCGTCGAGGACGAGCTTAAAAGTGCCGAATACTTACATCAGGGACTGACGGAAAGTGGTTATATCGTTGACCACGCGGCAACGGGGGCCGATGGACTGCATCTGGCCCTGCAACAGGTTTATGACCTGGTGATCCTGGACGTGAATCTGCCCGAACTGGATGGCTGGGGCGTACTTGAACAACTGCGGCGCACCCGCTCCACCCGGGTGATGATGTTGACCGCGCGCGGTCGACTCGCCGACAAGATTCGTGGCCTGGACCTGGGCGCCGATGACTACCTGGTCAAGCCGTTCGAGTTTCCGGAATTGCTGGCGCGGGTACGCACCTTGATGCGCCGCAGCGAAAACATCCCGGTGCCACAGGTGCTCAAAGTCGCCGACCTCGAACTCGACCCGGGGCGCCACCGCGCCTTTCGCGGCGAGCAGCGCATCGACCTGACCACCAAGGAATTCGCGCTGCTGCATCTGCTGATGCGCCAGTCCGGCGAGGTGCTCACCCGCACCCAGATCATTTCGCTGGTGTGGGACATGAACTTCGACTGCGACACCAACGTGGTCGAAGTCTCGATCCGGCGCTTGCGGGCGAAAATCGATGACCCCTTCGACAACAAGTTGATTCATACCCTGCGCGGTGTCGGCTACGTGCTGGAGGCGCGGGAATGAAGCCGGTGAGCCTGTCGCTGCGCCTCGGCCTGACGGTGAGTATTCTCGGGGCGCTGTTGGTGGTGTTTCTGGCGAGCTTGGCGTATTTCGCCCTGACCCATGAGCTCAATTCACTCTCCCGGGACAGTCTGGAAAAGAAAATGGCGCAGGTGGAACACAGCCTGTCGCTGTACATCGATGCCAATGAAGTCAGTGGCAAACCGCACATTCTGCTCGATCAGGTCATGGGGCATGACAACCTGACGCTAACGATTTATGACCGCTCGAACCTGCGATCACCGTTGTTGAAGTCCGGCTCCGGCATGGCCGATCCGCGCGTCGAACTGAAGGTCATGCGGGCGGCCACCGATCAGTTGGCTTACTCCACCAGCACCGATGCCCAAGGCGTAAAGTTTCTGACCGCCTCCCGATTGATCCGCCTGAAGGACGGCACCAGCGTCCCGGTAATGCTGTCGATGGACAATGCCCACGATCAGGCATTGCTCAGTGCCTATCTGCGCACGACGCTGATGGCGTTGCCGTTGCTGCTGATCCTCATCGGCCTCTGTGCCTGGGCGGCCGTGCAGCGTGGCCTGGCACCGATGCGCGAGTTTCGTAAAGTGGCGGAGATGGTGTCGACGCAAGACCTCGACCATCGACTCTCGGTGGTGAACATGCCGCAGGAACTCAGTGAACTGGCGCAGGGCATCAATTTCATGCTGCATCGCCTCGACAGCGGCGTGCAGCAGTTGTCGCAGTTCTCCGATGACCTGGCCCACGAACTGCGCTCGCCGATCAACAACCTGATGGGCAAGGCACAGGTGACGCTCTCCCGTGAACGCACGACGGATGAGTACAAGGACGTTTTAGTGTCGTGTACCGAAGAACTGGATCGCCTTGCGCGGATTGTCTCGGACATGCTGTTTCTGGCGCAGGTCAGCCACCCGGCGGCGCTGACGCCTTTCGAGCTGATTGCGCTGGAAGATGAAGCCCTGAAAGTCGCCGACCTGTTTTCCCTGTCCGCACAGGACAAGCAGATTCAGTTGACGGTCATTGGCAGTGCCCGGGTGATGGGCGACCGGCTGATGATCCAGCGGGCGATCTCGAACCTGCTGTCCAACGCCCTGCGCCACTGCCCCGCCGGGCAAACGGTGTCGCTGCTGATTGAACAAGGCGCGACGCAAGTTTCCCTGCTGGTCAGCAACCCCGGTGCGGGCATCGAGGCGCAGCATCTGCCCCATCTGTTCGACCGCTTTTACCGCGTCGACAGCAGCCGCTGCCGCGCACACGGCAGCACTGGACTGGGCCTGGCCATCGTGCGCTCGATCATGAGCCTGCATCAGGGCGTGGCGGAGGTTAAGAGCCTGCCGGGAGTGATGACGGTGTTTCGGTTGGGGTTTCCTGCGATTGAGGGGGTGGCGCACTGAAGCATCGGATTTGAGATATCCGCTGCCGGGGCCGGCCTCATCGCGGGCGAGCCCGGCTCCCACAGTGATCACCGTCGTCCGCAGCATGTGTGCCCCCGCTGAAACCTGTGGGAGCGTGGCTTGCCCGCGATGGCGGTGGGTCAGGCACCCACAAAAACGGCACCTTTCGGTGCCGTTCGCCTTGCTCAGTACAGAGGTTTACTTACGCGCATCCGCCCACGATTTCAGCAGCTCGTTGTAGCTCACGGTTTCGCCTTTCGGCTTCTCGTTCGCCAGTTTCGGCTTCGGTGCGCCCGGTTGATCGAACCAGTATTGCGCATCGCGCTCGGGGTTCATTTTCGGGGCGCAGGTGGTTTGCGCCTTCGAACGTTCCAGACGGGACATGATCGCGTCCTGATCCTTGGCCAGACCATCAAGTGCCTGTTGCGGGGTTTTCTCGCCGCTGGCCGCTTCGGCGATGTGGCTCCACCACAGTTGCGCCAGACGCGGGTAGTCCGGCACGTTGGTGCCGGTCGGGGTCCATTGCACGCGGGCCGGGCTGCGGTAGAACTCGACCAGACCACCGAGTTTCGGTGCCAGGTCGGTCATCGCTTGCGAGTTGATGTCCGACTCGCGGATCGGCGTCAGGCCGACGATGGTTTTCTTCAGCGACACGGTTTTCGAGGTCACGAACTGCGCATACAGCCACGCCGCCAGTTTCTGCTTCTCAGGCGTGGACTTCATGAACGTCCACGAACCCACGTCCTGATACCCCAGCTTCATGCCCTCTTCCCAATACGGACCGCGCGGCGATGGCGCCATCCGCCACTTCGGCGTGCCATCGGCATTGACCACCGGCAGGCCCGGCTTGGTCATGTCGGCGGTGAACGCGGTGTACCAGAAGATCTGTTGGGCGATGTTGCCCTGGGACGGCACCGGCCCCGACTCGGAGAAGGTCATGCCCGCCGCTTCCGGTGGCGCATAGGCCTTGAGCCAGTCGACGTATTTCTGCGTGGCAAAGACTGCCGCCGGGCCGTTGGTGTCGCCGCCGCGGGTCACGCTGGAACCCACCGGGTGGCAATCCTCGACGCGGATGCCCCACTCGTCCACCGGCAAACCGTTCGGCAGGCCTTTGTCGCCGCCACCGGCCATGGAGAACCAGGCATCGGTGAAGCGCCAGCCCAGGGACGGGTCTTTCTTGCCATAGTCCATGTGCCCGTAGACTCGCTTGCCGTCGATTTCCTTGACGTCTTCACTGAAGAATTTGGCGATGTCTTCATAGGCCGACCAGTTCACCGGCACGCCCAATTCGTAGCCGTACTTTTCCTTGAACTTGGCTTTCAGCTCCGGCCGTTCGAACCAGTCGGCGCGGAACCAGTACAGGTTGGCGAACTGCTGGTCAGGCAGCTGATAGAGCTTGCCGTCCGGGGCGGTAGTGAAGGAAATACCAATGAAGTCCTTCAGGTCCAGGGTCGGCGAGGTGAAGTTCTTGCCTTCGTTGGCCATCAGGTCGGTGATCGCTTCGGTCTTGCCGTAGCGGAAGTGCGTACCGATCAGGTCCGAGTCGTTGACCCAGCCGTCATAGATGCTCTTGTCCGACTGCATCACGGTCTGCAGTTTTTCCACCACGTCGCCTTCTTGCAGCAGGTCGTGGGTCACCTTGATCCCGGTGATCTCGGTAAAGGCCTTGGCCAGCACCTTGGACTCATATTCGTGGGTGGTCAGGGTTTCGGAGACGACTTTGATGTCCATCCCTCGAAAAGGCTCGGCTGCCTTGATGAACCACTTCAATTCCGCGAGCTGCTGCTCGGCCGTCAGGGTGGACGGTTTGAACTCGGCGCCAATCCATTTCTTCGCAGCGTCTTCATAGGCGTCGGCCCAGGCCGCAGCGCTCAACCCACTGAGTGCCAGCATGGCTGCCAATGAAATGCTATGTCGCAGCTTATTGTTTTTGTCGAACATAGAGACCTCCTGTTTGATTTTCGGAGCAACATTGCCGAGCGATTCGACTAGCCCCAACGCATCACAGCCAACAGCCACACCAGGGACAACGCGGACGCTACCCAGATGCTCCAGTCGGTGACGCCGATTACCAGCAAATGCAGGTAGGCGCTGCCGAGAAGACCGATAAACAGCCGATCGCCACGGGTGGTGGCAATCGGCAACAAACCCCGCCGAAGAATGCTCGGCGAACGCAATTCCCAGGTCGTCATGCCCACCAGAATCAGGCCAATGACGATGAAGAACGCCGCGGTCGGGACCGTCCAACTCATCCATTCCATCATCAGCTCCTCATACCCGGCCGAGGGCAAAGCCCTTGGCCACGTGGTTGCGAACAAACCAGATCACCAGCATGCCCGGCAGGATGGTCAACACCCCCGCCGCCGCCAGCACGCCCCAATCGATACCGGACGCCGATACCGTGCGCGTCATCACCGCCGCAATCGGCTTGGCGTTGACCGACGTCAGCGTGCGCGCCAACAGCAACTCGACCCAGGAAAACATGAAGCAGAAAAACGCCGTGACGCCGATCCCGGAACCGATCAGCGGGATGAAAATCTTCACGAAGAACTTGGGAAAACTGTAGCCGTCGATGTAGGCGGTTTCGTCGATTTCCTTGGGAACACCGGACATGAAGCCCTCAAGAATCCATACCGCCAACGGCACGTTAAACAGGCAGTGAGCCAGGGCCACGGCGATGTGGGTGTCGAACAGCCCGATCGAGGAATACAGCTGGAAGAACGGCAGCAGGAACACCGCCGGCGGTGCCATGCGGTTGGTCAGCAGCCAGAAGAACAGGTGCTTGTCACCGAGGAAGCGATAGCGCGAAAACGCATACGCCGCCGGCAGCGCCACGCTCAGGGAAATCACCGTGTTCAGGCTCACGTAATACAGCGAGTTGAGGTAACCGGTGTACCAGCTCGGATCGGTGAAAATCACCTTGTAGTTATGCAAGGTGAAGTCCGAGGGAAACAGCGTCAGGCCGCCGAGGATTTCGGTGTTGCTCTTGAAGGACATGTTCAGCAGCCAGTAGATCGGCACCAGCAGGAACAGGATGTAGATCAGCAGTGGAATCAGCTTTCTCTTGCTCATGATGGGCCTCAGCGGTTGGCGTCAGAGTGAGTCATGGCGGTGTAGAACAACCAGGACACCAACAGGATGATCAGGAAGTACACCAGCGAAAACGCCGCTGCCGGTCCCAGGTCGAATTGCCCTACGGCCATCTGGGTCAACGTCTGACTGAGGAACGTCGTGGCATTCCCAGGGCCGCCACCGGTCAGTACGAACGGCTCGGTGTAGATCATGAAACTGTCCATGAAGCGCAGCATCACCGCGATCAGCAGCACGCTTTTCAGCTTGGGCAACTGGATGTGCCGGAACACTGCCCACGCCGAGGCCCGATCAATCCGCGCCGCCTGGTAATACACGTCCGGAATCGCCCGCAGCCCGGAGAAGCACAACAGCGCCACCAGCGACGTCCAGTGCCACACGTCCATCACCAGCACCGTGACCCAGGCGTCCATGGTGTTCGACGCATAGTTGTAGTTAATGCCCATGGCATTCAGGCTCGAACCCAGCAGGCCGATGTCGGCGCGGCCGAAAATCTGCCAGATGGTGCCGACCACGTTCCATGGAATCAGCAGTGGAATGGCCAGGATGATCAGCACCAGTGACGACCAGCGGCCCTTGGTCGGCATGGTCAGGGCGATGGCGATGCCCAGCGGGATTTCGATCAGCAGCACGCAGGCCGAGTAGATGAACTGCCGCAGCAGCGAGTCATGCAGGCGCGGATCGAGCAGCACCTGCTTGTACCAGTCGGCGCCGACGAAGTAGCGGCTGGACTGGTCGAAGATGTCCTGCACCGAATAGTTGACCACCGTCATCATCGGGATCACCGCACTGAAGGCCACCAGCAGGAACACCGGCAACACCAGCCACCAGGCCTTGTTGTTTTGCACCTTGTTCATGGCTGTGTCTCCAGCAGGTAATCATCGGCATAGACCATCAACCACTGCGCCGGAAAACTGATGTACGCCGTGCCTTCGGGCACCGGTTTGTCTTCGGCCAGGCGCACTTTCAACGGCGCGCCGTCGAGGTTCAGGGTCAGGATCTTGTAGGTCCCGAGGTCTTCGATGTGTACGACCTGTGCTTGCATCGCGTCATCAAAGGGTTCTTCCCACACGTGGACGAACTCCGGACGGATGCCGACTTTCAGGGTTTTCCACTCGGACTCGGCGATGCGCTGCTGTTGCGCCTCGGACAGCGGCAGGTGCGTCGAGGCGAACCCCACGCCACCCGGTTGCGGCGTGACCTCGATCAGGTTCATCCCCGGGCTGCCGATGAAATAGCCGACAAAGGTGTGGCTCGGCCGTTCGAACAATTCCCGCGGCGTACCGAATTGCACGATCTGCCCGCCGTACATCACCGCAATTTTGTCAGCGAAGGTCGAGGCCTCCAGCTGATCGTGGGTGACGTAGACCATGGTGATGTTGAACTGCTCGTGAATCTGCTTGAGCTTGCGCCGCAGCTTCCACTTCAGGTGCGGATCGATCACGGTCAGCGGTTCGTCGAAAAGGATCGCCGAGACGTCATCGCGCACCAGCCCACGGCCCATGGAGACTTTCTGTTTTTCATCGGCGGTGAGGTTGCTGGCCTTTTTGCTCAGCAACGCCTGCAGGTCAAGGACCTCGGCGATTTCCTGCACCTTGCTGTGAATTCTCGCCTCGGCCATGCCCTGGTTACGCAGCGGAAACGCCAGGTTATCGAACACCGTCATGGTGTCGTAGACCACCGGGAACTGAAAAACCTGGGCGATGTTGCGCTTCTCCGGCGTCAGGTCGTTGACCGCTTTGCCGTCGAACAACACATGCCCCTGCGAGGGGCTGAGCAGCCCGGAAATGATGTTGAGCAAGGTCGACTTGCCGCACCCCGATGGCCCGAGCAACGCATAGGCGCCGCCCTGCTCCCAGATGTGATCCATCTCGCGGATCGCGTAATCCTCAGGGCCGGTGGGGGTTTTGGTGTAGCTGTGGGCGAGGTTCTGCAAACGGATTTCGGCCATCAGGCAACCCTCGCAATACGGCGGCCGGGCGCCTGGACCAGACGTCCCTGCGCATCGAACACAAACAGTTTATGGGTCGGGATATAGATGCGAATCGGTGCATCGACGTCGTATTCGTGAACGCCAGGCAAGTGCAGCACCAGCAGGAAATGCTCGTTGCGCACGTGCAGGAAGGTTTCCGAACCACTGATCTCGGCGACCTCGACGGTCACGGCCAGCTCCAGGTCATCGTCGTTGCTCGGCACCAGCGAGATGTGGCTCGGCCGCACGCCAAAGCGGAATTCGCCCTCGCCCACCGGCCGCAAATCCACGTTCAACGGGAAGTGCACGAAATTGGCGAAGCTGACTTCGTTGCCGGCAATGCGCCCCGGCATCAGGTTGATCGGCGGCTCGGAGAACAGCTCTGCCGCGAGCACGCTTTGCGGCTGGTGATAGACCTCGGACGACTTGCCGCTCTGGATCACCCGGCCTTCGTGAAGAATGGTCGTGGTGCCGCCCAGCGCCAGGGCTTCGTTGGGTTCGGTGGTGGCGTAGATGGCGATGGTGTGGCGGGCCTTGAACAGCTCGCGCATTTCCTGGCGCAATTCTTCGCGCAGCTTGTAATCGAGGTTGACCAGCGGCTCGTCGAACAGGATCAGCTCGGCGTCCTTGACCAGCGCGCGGGCCATGGCCGTGCGCTGTTGCTGACCGCCGGAGAGTTCAAGGGGATGGCGCTGGAGAAACTTCTCGATGCGCAGCATCTTCGCGGTTTCCAGCACTTTGCTCTGGATCAGCTCATTGGACACACCGCCCTGGCGCAATGGCGAGGCAATGTTCTCGAAGACGGTCATGGTCGGGTAATTGATGAACTGTTGATAAACCATCGACACGTTGCGCAAACGCACCGGGCGCTGGGTGACATCGACGCCGTTCATGAGGATGCGGCCGCTGTCGGGCTTGTCCAGCCCGGCCATCAGGCGCATCAGACTGGTTTTGCCGGACAGCGTGCGCCCGAGCAAAACGTTGAAGGAACCGGGTTCAAAACTCAGGCAGGCATCGTCGATCCAGGTCTGGCCCTCGACGGTGCGGCTGACGTGCTCCAGGGTTAATGACATGGCTCGGCCTTTTTATTATTTGGAGTCAAGCGACCGGAGCTACAGAGCGAGTTTCGTGCCAGAAATTGCAAGCTATTGATCTGGTTTGAAAATCCTTCAGTGAAGGGTGTGAGCACTTTCGTTGCTGAACAGAAATGAACAACTGAGGCTGAACAACTGAACAATCCGCTGGTTGACAATGAACAATAGTGAACAACACTCTACACACCGTTTTACTGCGAAATATTCCGAATTACGCACGGCCCTGTAGCAGCTGCCGAAGGCTGCTACATGAATCGCGTTACTCACAACAAAAATAATAATGTTCAGAGATCGACTGCCATGGCCGCACCCGCCTCGCCGCTCTCCCACGACGCCGTCATTCAGGACTCCTGGAAGCGTTGCCGCGCCTTCGGGCTTGATCATCAGAGTGCGCCCGCGTTTGATCAGCTGCCGGCCGAAGGCATCGCACAATTGCTGGAGAGCCAGCATTCCCTGGTGCAAACCACGCATCAAGAAGTCCTGCCGTATTACGAAAACATCCTGAGCAATTCCAACTGCCTGATCATGCTCGCCGACAATCAAGGCCAGGTGCTCACGTCGTGGGGCACCCAGCGCTTTATCGAGCCGAGCCTGACCCGTGGTTTCAGCGCCGGCGCCAGCTGGATGGAGCGTTGCAGCGGCACCAACGCCATCGGCACCGCCCTCGCCTGCGAGCAGGCCGTGCACATCGAACACGATGAACACTTCCTGAAAGCCAATCGCTTCATGACCGGTTCCGCCGCGCCGATTTTCGATGCCGAGCGCAAAGTGATCGCGGTGCTGGACGTGTCCAGCGACAGTTACCTGCCGCCGTCCCATACCCTCGGCATGGTCAAGATGATGAGCCAGACCGTGGAAAACCGGCTGATTCTCAACCTGTTCCACGGCCAGCACTTTCAACTGACGTTCAACACCGGGTTGAACAACCTCGACAGCCAATGGGCCGGGCTGTTGATCTTCGACGAGACCGGCCAGGTGCTGTCCGCCAACCGCCGGGCCGACAATCTGCTGGGCATCAGCCTGTCGCGGGTCAGCGTCGAAAGCCTGTTCAAGGTGTCACTGCTGGAATTGCTGAACCAGCCCGACGGCCTGCCGTTCGCGCTGCAAGCCTCGGGGCGCAATCGCTTTCAGTGCCTGCTGCGGCGGCCGAAACAAGTACCGATTCAAGCGCGACTGTTTTCTGAACCCAAGAGCGCTGAACCGGTGGTCGTGGCGGCACCCGAAACGATCAGCCTCAACACCCTGCACTTCGGCGACAGCCGCGTGGAAAAAGCCGTGCGTCAGGCTGAACGCCTGCTGGAGAAGGACATTCCACTGCTGATCCACGGCGAAACCGGGGTCGGCAAGGAAGTCTTCGTCAAAGCCCTGCACCAGGCCAGCTCTCGCAGCAAACAACCGTTCATTGCGGTCAACTGTGCGGCGATCCCCGCCGAACTGGTGGAATCCGAGCTGTTCGGCTACGAGAAAGGCGCGTTCACCGGGGCCAACCAGAAAGGCAGCATCGGGCTGATCCGCAAAGCCGATAAAGGCACCCTGTTTCTCGATGAAATCGGCGACATGCCGCTGCCGACCCAGGCCCGGTTGTTGAGGGTATTGCAGGAACGCTGCGTGCAACCGGTGGGCAGCAGCGAGCTGTTCCCGGTCGATATCCGGATTATTTCGGCGACCAACCGTGCGTTGCGTGAGCAAGTGCAACTGGGGCGGTTCCGCGAAGACCTGTACTACCGGATCGGCGGTTTGACCCTGGAACTACCGCCCCTGCGCGAACGCAGCGACAAGCAGGCCTTGTTCAAACGTTTGTGGGAGCAGCACCGCGAGCCATCGCAGTGGGCCGGGTTGAGCCGTGAGGTGCTGGAACTGTTCGGCCGTCATCCGTGGCCGGGGAATTTGCGCCAGGTCAGCAGCGTGATGCAGGTGGCGCTGGCCATGGCCGAGGAGCAGCCGGTACGACCGGAGCATTTGCCGGATGATTTTTTTGTCGATCTGGAGATGGAACCGGTGGATTCGCCAGAAGTGTTGGCGGTGGATTTGAATGATGTCGAAGATTTGAATCGGCAGTTGCGGGCGGCTGGGGGGAATATTTCGCACTTGGCCCGGCGGTTGGGGGTTAGTCGCAATACCCTTTATAAGCGGTTGCGCCAGGCTGAGTGATGAGTGAACCGCAATCCTGGTGTTCGGCTTTAGACCATCGCGAGCAAGCTCGCTCCCACAGGGTTCAGTGTCGTGCGCAGAACTCAAACCAAGCGAAGATCAACTGTGGGAGCGAGCTTGCTCGCGATAGCGCCAGCCGGGACACCACAACCTTTGAGCCCTGCACATAAACAAAAACCCGCACAAGGCGGGTTTTGTTTTGCAGCGGATAACGCAATCAGTCAGCCAACCGCCAGGTCGTGCCGCCCTTGCCGTCTTCCAGCACCACGCCCATGGCGGTGAGCTGGTCGCGGATGCGGTCGGATTCGGCCCAGTCTTTACCGGCACGAGCCGCCAGACGCGCAGCAATCAGCGCGTCCACTTCAGCGGCATCCACACGCCCTTCAGCGCCGGCCTGCAAGAAATCATCGGCCTCAAGCTGCAACACGCCCAGCACGCTCGCCAGTTCCTTCAAGCGCGCTGCCAGGCCCGCCGCCGCATTGAGATCGCTCTCGCGCAGGCGGTTGATCTCACGCACCATTTCGAACAGCACCGCGCAAGCTTCCGGCGTGCCGAAGTCGTCGTTCATCACCTGGGTGAAGCGCTCGACAAAGGCCTCGCCACCGGCCGGTGCCACGTTCGGCAGACCTTTCAACGCGTGGTAGAAACGCTCGAGCGCGCCTTTGGCGTCCTTGAGGTTGTCTTCCGAATAGTTGATCGCGCTGCGGTAGTGGCTCGACACCAGCAGGTAACGCACGACTTCCGGGTGGTACTTTTCCAGCACATCGCGAATGGTGAAGAAGTTGTTCAAGGACTTGGACATCTTCTCGCCATTGATGCGAATCATGCCGCAATGCATCCACGCGTTGGCGTAGGTCTTGCCGGTGGCCGCTTCGCTCTGGGCGATTTCGTTTTCGTGGTGCGGGAACTCGAGGTCGCTGCCGCCGCCATGAATGTCGAAAGTCTCGCCGAGGCAGCAGGTCGACATCACCGAGCATTCGATGTGCCAGCCTGGACGACCGTCGCCCCACGGCGAAGGCCAGCTCGGCTCACCCGGCTTGGCGCCTTTCCACAAGACGAAGTCCAGCGGGTCCTGCTTGGACTCGTCGACTTCGATCCGCGCGCCGATGCGCAGGTCTTCGATTTTCTTGCGCGACAGCTTGCCGTAGCCCACGAACTTGGCGACGCGGTAGTACACGTCGCCATTGCCCGGTGCGTAGGCATAGCCCTTGTCGATCAACGTCTGGATCATGGTTTGCATGCCAGCGATGTGATCGGTGGCCCGCGGTTCCATGTCCGGCTTGAGGATGTTGAGGCGCGCCTCGTCCTCGTGCATCGCGGTGATCATGCGCTCGGTCAGCGCCTCGAACGGCTCGCCGTTCTCCTTCGCCCGATTGATGATCTTGTCTTCGATGTCGGTGATGTTGCGCACGTAGGTCAGGTTATAACCGCTGAACCGCAACCAGCGGGTCACCAGGTCGAACGCGACCATGCTGCGGCCATGGCCAATGTGGCAGTAGTCGTACACGGTCATCCCGCAGACGTACATGCGCACATTGTTGCCATCCAGAGGCTTGAAGACTTCTTTGCTCTTGGTGAGCGTGTTGTAGATCGTAAGCACTTTAGTTTCCTTGAATCACTGGCCCCACGAATCACGCAAGGTCACGGTACGGTTGAACACCGGATGACCTGGTTTCGAGTCCTTGATATCCGCGACGAAGTAACCTTCGCGTTCGAACTGGAAACGGTCTTCCGGCTGTGCATTGCCAAGCGAAGGCTCGGCACGACAACCGGTGAGGACTTGCAGCGAGTCAGGGTTGATGTTGTCCAGGAAACTGGCGCTGTCTTCAGCCTTCTCAGGGTTGGCCGAGCGGAACAGGCGATCGTACAGACGCACTTCGCACTCGACGCTGGCAGCGGCCGGCACCCAGTGCACCACGCCTTTGACCTTGCGGCCTTCAGGGTTCTTGCCCAGGGTTTCCGGGTCGTACGAGCAACGCAGTTCGACGATGTTGCCATCGGCGTCCTTGATTGCTTCGTCGGCGCGGATCACGTAGCTGCCGCGCAGACGCACTTCGCCGTTGGGTTCCAGGCGTTTGTAGCCTTTTGGCGGCTCTTCCATGAAGTCATCGTGGTCGATGTAGATTTCACGGGCGAACGGCAGCTTGCGCACGCCCAGTTCTTCTTTCTGCGGATGGCGCGGCAGTTCGAGGTTCTCGACCTGGTCTTGCGGGTAGTTGGTGATCACCACCTTCAACGGACGCAGCACGCACATGGCGCGCGGAGCGTTCTGGTCCAGATCCTGGCGGATGCTGAACTCGAGCATGCCGAAATCGACGACGCCGTCAGAACGGTTGGTGCCGACCATGTCGCAGAAATTGCGGATCGACGCAGGCGTGTAACCACGGCGGCGGAAGCCCGACAGCGTGGACATGCGCGGATCGTCCCAACCGAACACGTGCTTTTCATCGACCAGTTGCTTGAGCTTGCGCTTGCTGGTGATGGTGTAATTCAGGTTCAGGCGGCTGAATTCGTACTGACGCGGGTGCGCCGGTACTGGCAGCGCGTCCAGGAACCAGTCGTACAGCGGACGATGGCTTTCGAACTCCAGGGTGCAGATCGAGTGGGTGATGCCTTCGATGGCGTCCGACTGACCGTGGGTGAAGTCGTAGTTCGGGTAGATGCACCACTTGTCGCCGGTCTGGTGGTGATGCGCGTGACGGATGCGGTACATGATCGGGTCGCGCAGGTTCATGTTCGGCGAGGCCATGTCGATCTTGGCCCGCAGCACACGGGCGCCGTCCGGGAACTCGCCGGCACGCATGCGGGCGAACCAGTCGAGGTTTTCTTCCACGGAGCGATCACGGAACGGGCTGTTCTTGCCCGGTTCGGTCAAGGTGCCGCGGTATTCCTTGGCTTGTTCCGGGCTGAGGTCGTCGACGTAGGCCTTGCCGGCCTTGATCAGCTCGACGGCCCAGTCGTGCAACTGGTCGAAATACTGCGAGGCGAAGCGCACGTCGCCGGACCATTCGAAGCCCAGCCATTTGATGTCGCTTTCGATCGCGTCAATGTATTCCTGGTCTTCCTTGGCCGGGTTGGTGTCGTCGAAACGCAGGTGGGTGACGCCGCCGAATTCCTGGGCCAGGCCGAAGTTCACACAGATCGACTTGGCGTGACCGATGTGCAGGTAGCCGTTGGGCTCAGGCGGGAAACGGGTGACGATCTGCGTGTGCTTACCCGAGTCCAGGTCCGCCTGGATGATCGGGCGCAGGAAATTGACCGGCACGGCAGGGCCGGTCTTGGCATTCGAGGTAGGGTCGACAGTGGGCTTGCTCATAGGATCCTTGAACGTACAAGTGCGTGGCCGGAACGAAAGGCCTGACAAAACAAAGCCGCTATCATAGCCGATGCTGTCAAGCTGCTGACAGAGCGGGCCCTAAAACAGGTGCGTTTAATGCACCTGTTTTGAAAAACAGCCTCGAAATTAACGCCTGTCGCGCTAAACTGCGCACCTTGGCTGCTGTTGGCCGGACCGGTTAAGGGCCCTGACGCCCCGAAACCCACGAATTCATTAAAGAGTACCGATCATGACCCAAGTCAAACTGACCACCAACCATGGCGACATCGTCCTGGAACTGAACGCTGAAAAAGCCCCGATCACCGTGGCCAACTTCATCGAGTACGTGAAAGCCGGTCACTATGAAAACACCGTTTTCCACCGTGTCATCGGTAACTTCATGATCCAGGGCGGCGGTTTCGAGCCAGGCATGAAAGAAAAGAAAGACAAGCGCCCAAGCATCCAGAACGAAGCCGACAACGGCCTGCCGAACGTTAAGTACAGCGTGGCCATGGCTCGCACCATGGAACCGCATTCGGCTTCCGCCCAGTTCTTCATCAACGTGGCTGACAACAGCTTCCTGAACCACAGCGCCAAGACCACTCAGGGCTGGGGCTACGCCGTGTTCGCCAAAGTCGTTGAAGGCACCGACGTGGTCGACAAGATCAAAGGTGTTGCCACCACCATGAAGTCCGGCCACCAGGACGTACCAGCAGACGACGTGATCATCGAGAAAGCCGAGATCATTGAGTGATACTGCTGATTTCAGACTTGCATCTGGAAGAGGAGCGCCCGGACATTACCCGGGCGTTTCTGGATTTGCTCGCCGGACGCGCCCGCTCGGCGAGTGCGCTGTACATTCTGGGCGACTTTTTCGAAGCGTGGATTGGCGACGACGCCATGACGCCCTTTCAGCGTTCCATCTGCCAGGCCCTGCGCGAATTGAGCGACAGCGGCACGGCCATTTTTCTGATGCACGGCAACCGCGACTTCATGCTCGGCCAGGCCTTTTGTAAACAGGCCGGCTGCACGCTGTTGAAGGACCCGAGTGTCGTGCCGTTTTACGGCGAACCGGTGCTACTGATGCACGGTGACAGCCTCTGCACTCGCGACGAAGCCTATATGAAGCTGCGTCGCTACCTGCGCAACCCGATCAGCCTGTTCATCCTGCGAAATTTACCGCTGCGCACCCGGCATAAGCTGGCGCGCAAGCTGCGCAGTGAAAGCCGCGCGCAAACGCGGATGAAGGCCAACGACATCGTGGATGTCACGCCGGAGGAAATTCCGCGGATCATGCAGGAATACGGCGTGAAAACCTTGATCCACGGCCATACCCATCGCCCGGCCATCCACAAGTTGCAGTTGGGCGAACAAGCGGCCAAACGCATTGTGCTGGGGGATTGGGATCGCCAGGGCTGGGCGTTGCAGGTGGATGAGAACGGGTTTGCACTGGCCCCCTTCGACTTCACCCCGCCACCGCAATTGGCCGCTCCCACTCACTGACTGCCGAACACAAAACCCTTTGTAGGAGTGAGCCTGCTCGCGATAGCGGTGGATCAGTCAACAAAAGTGTTGAATGTGAATCCGCTATCGCGAGCAGGCTCATTCCTACAGTGGATTGTGTTTAGGTCAGTGACCGGAAGCCGCCGGCCCCGCTTTCGCTGCAAACGGCGGTTTCGCCAGCCATACAATCAGAATCAACCCCATGAACCCCCAGCCCAGCAACGTGAAGTAATCCACGGTGGAGAGCATGTACGCCTGACTCGTCAGCACATGATCCAGCTGCGCATAGGCCGGGTTACCCGCCCCGCCCAAGGTGTTCAGTGCATCACGGGTGGCCGGATCGAATGTGGTGATGCTTTCGCTCAGATACGCGTGATGCTGATCCGCCCGGCGAATCCAGATCCAGGTGGTCAGTGACGCCGCAAAACTACCGCCCAGTGTGCGCAGGAACGTCGCCAGGCCCGCGCCGTCGGCGATCTGGCTCGGTGGCAGGTCCGACATCAAGATGCTCAGGGTCGGCATGAAGAACAGCGCCACGCCAATGCCCATGAACAGTTGCACCAGGGCGATGTGCTGGAAGTCGACTTCATTGTTGAACCCGGCGCGCATGAAGCAGCTCAGGCCAATGGCCAGGAACGCCAGCCCGGCCAGCAATCGCAGGTCGAACTTGTGCGCGTACTTGCCGACAAACGGCGACATCAGCACTGGCAGAATCCCGATCGGCGCCACGGCCAACCCCGCCCAGGTCGCGGTGTAGCCCATCTGGGTTTGCAGCCATTGCGGCAGGATCAGGTTGATGCCGAAGAACCCGGCGTAGCCGAGCACCAGCACCAGCGTGCCGATGCGGAAGTTGCGATACGCGAACAGCCGCAGGTTCACCACCGGGTGCTTATCGGTCATTTCCCAGATGATGAACACCGCCAGCGCGATCACGGAGATGGCCGCGCCAATCAGGATGAAAGTCGACTCGAACCAGTCCAGGTCATTGCCCTTGTCGAGGATAATCTGCAACGCACCGACGCCAATGATCAACGTGATCAATCCCACGTAATCCATCGGTTGGCGGCTGGTTTCCACCGGGCGCGCCTTGAGTTGCTGGCGCACCACCATCACTGCGAAGACGCCGATCGGCACGTTGATGAAGAAAATCCACGGCCAGCTATAGCTGTCGGTAATCCAGCCGCCAAGAATCGGCCCTGCAATGGGCGCCACCACCGTGACCATCGCCAGCAACGCCAGGGCCATGCCGCGCCTCGCGGGGGGATAGACCGCGATCAGCAGCGTCTGGGTCATCGGGTACAACGGACCGGCCACCAGGCCTTGCAGCACCCGAAAACCGATCAGTTCCGGCATCGAGGTCGAGATGCCGCAGAGAAACGAGGCCAGCACGAACAGCACCGTGGCCCAGAGAAACAGCTTCACTTCACCGAAGCGGCGGCTGAGCCAACCGGTCAGCGGCAGCGCAATCGCGTTGCTCACGGCAAAGGAAGTAATCACCCACGTGCCCTGCTCCGAACTCACGCCCAGGTTGCCGGAAATGGTCGGCAGCGCCACGTTGGCGATGGTGGTGTCGAGCACTTGCATAAAGGTCGCCAGCGACAGGCCGATGGTGCTGAGCAACAGGCTGGGCGGCGTGAAAGAGGCGTTATTGCTCATCGCGAATCCTTTGAAACCGGGAGGGCGCGGCGCCCATTAACGGAGCGCCGCTGAGGGATTGGCGAATCAGCGTTGCGCGGTCTTGCTGACCGCCGCGCTGTTGTCGTGGATCAACTGAGTGATCATCGCGTCGGCTTCAGCCAACTGACGGTCGTAGACGTTGGTGCTGAACGAGGCCTTTTGCGGTGGCTGTTGCGCCAGCACCGGGCCGCTCTGGTCGTGCAGGTTCACGTCAACCTGAGTCGACAGCCCCACGCGCAACGGGTGCCTGGCCAGTTCTTCGGCGTTGATGTGGATCCGCACCGGCACGCGCTGGACGATTTTGATCCAGTTACCGGTGGCGTTTTGCGCCGGCAGCAGGGCAAATGCGCTGCCGGTACCGGCGCCGAGGCTGTCGATGGTGCCGCTGAATTTCACGTCGCTGCCGTACAGGTCGGCCTGGATGTCCACCGGCTGACCGATGCGCATGTCACGCAATTGGGTTTCCTTGAAGTTGGCGTCGATCCACAGTTGATCCAGCGGAATCACCGCCATCAGCGCGGTGCCCGGCTGAACCCGTTGACCCAATTGCACAGAGCGCTTGGCCACGTAACCAGTGACCGGCGCGATCAAGGTGCTGCGCGAGTTGTTCAGGTAGGCCTGACGCAGTTGCGCGGCGGCCGACATCACGTCCGGGTGCGACGAGACCACAGTGTCATCGACCAGCGCACTGGTGGTTTTCAATTGCTGCCTGGCGTTGGCCAGGGCGTTTTGCGCCGAGGTCAGGTCGTCGCGAGCGTGGGACAGTTCTTCCTGGGAAATCGCACCGCCAGCGGCGAGGTTTTTCCGGCGATTGAAGTTGTCCTGAGCCTTCTGCACTTCAGCCTGCTGGGCGTTGACCTGGGCTTTCATGCCGTCAACGTTGCTGTACAAACCGCGCACCTGACGCACGGTGCGGGCCAAATTGGCCTGGGCACTTTGCAGGCCGACTTCGGCGTCATTCGGGTCGAAATTGATCAGCACCTGGCCTTCGTGGACCAGGTCACCATCATCCGCGCCGATGCTGACCACGGTGCCGGTGACCAGCGGGGTGATTTCCACCACGTTGCCGTTCACATAGGCGTCGTCGGTGCTCTCGTTCCAGCGCCCGAAGAGTTCGTGATAACCCCAGACGCCGACACCGGCGAGGACAACCACGATGGCCAGAACGACCAGCATGACTTTGCGTTTACGCGAATTGCTCGTGTCTTGAGCGTTGTCTGGTGATGTGTTGGTTGGAGCAGCAGATGTATCGGCAGTGGCCATGACAAATACCTTGAATTAGTTGTGCTGCGTGGCTGGGAGGGCGTTGGCTGCGGTCAGGGTTTCGCCCTGAAAACCGCCGCCCAGCGCTTGCATCAATTGGATCGACAAGTCGATCTGCTCGGCATTCAGGTTGGCCAGCTGACGCTGGGCCTGGAGCAATTGCTGCTCGATGCTGAGCACGTCCAGGTAGTTGCCGATGCCGGAACCGTACCGCTGGACCACGGTGTTGTAAGAATCCTGGGCAATGTCGGTGGCATGCTGCTGGGCACCGATTTGCCGGCCGATATCGCGCAACTGGTTAATGGTGTCGCTGACATCGCCGAGCGCTTTCACCAGGCTTTTGTTGTACTGCGCCACCGCGAGGTCGTAATCGGCGTCGCGGGAATCGAGGTCGGCGCGCAGGCGGCCACCGTCGAAAATCGGCACAGAAATCGTGGGGGCGATGTTGAAGAAACGGCTCGCCGAACCAAACATTGCATCCCCCAACAACGATTCGGCACCGGCCGCGGCGCTGAGGTTCAAGTTGGGATAGAACTGGGTTTTGCCGGCGGCGATGTTCTTGCTCGCGGCTTCGACCCGCCACCTAGCGGCCACCAGGTCGGGACGACGGCCGAGCAATTCGGCGGGCAGCACCGATGGCAAAGCGACTACGCTGGCCTGAAGAATTTTCGGTCGGGCGATTTCGTTGCCGCGGTCCGGACCTTTGCCGAGCAGTACCGCCAGGGCGATTTTGGCGCTGTTCAAGCGTTTTTCGGCGTCGATCAGGCTGGCTTCGGACGTGGCTTCCAGGCTTTGGGTCTGCTGGAACTGATACTGACTGTCGATGCCCGAGCTCAGGCGACGCTGACCCAAATCGAGCATTTGTTTAGTGCGCTTGAGGTCTTCATTGGCCAGGTCGTAGACGATGTGCGCCTGCCCCAAGTCGCTGTAGGCGCGGGCGACGTCGGCGGACAGGGTCAACTGCGCGGCCTGTTGATCGACTTCGGCGGCGCGAGCTTGCCCCAATGCAGCTTCCCAGGCTTCACGCTGACCGCCCCACAAGTCGAAGTTGTAATTGAAGCTGGCACCGATGTTGCGCACGGTGGCGTAAGTGCCGCCCTGCCCGGTCGGGTCCTGATCGCGGGCCAGACGCGAGCGGCTGACACCGGCGCTGGCATCGAGGGTCGGCATGCGCGCGGCGTCGGCGGCATAGGCAGCAGCGCTGGCCTGGTGCGCGCGGGCGTCGGCGATTTGCATGTCGGGGCTGTCGTGCAAGGCTTCGCGGATCAGACCGTCGAGTTGCGGGTCGCCGAGGCTTTTCCACCAGTCGTTTTTCGGCCAGGCCGCTGGCGACAGGCTTACGCCGCTGAGGGATTGTCCGGCCTTGAGGGTTTTCGCATCGAGGCTTTTGCCTTCTGTGGTCAAGCCGCTGTAGCTGGCGCAACCGGCCAGGGTCATGGCGGCCAGGACCAGGCTCAACCCGGTGCGCAGAGTTTTACTGTTCATTTGTCACCTACCCGCAGCAGGGTGATCGAATCACCGGCGGCTATCAGGATTTTCTTGAGGAGGTGTTCCAGGGTTTTCAGCTCATCGGGGGTGATGGCGCCGGCCAGTTCGTTCATGGCGTCGGCGCCAATGTGCGGCAGGCGGTCGGCAAGGTTCTGGCCTTCTGCCGTCAGCACCAGTTGAACCTGGCGGCGATCCGCCTCGCAGCGTTGGCGGATGAGGAAACCTTTCTGTTCCAGGCGATCAAGCATGCGGGTCATCGAGCCGCTGTCCAGCGACAGGTGACGGCACAACTCGGCCGGGGTATCGACGCCGAACTGGGCCACGATGATCATCACCTTGAACTGAGCGGCGGTGATGCCGTGGGGTTCCATGTGGGTGTCGATGATCCGGTCTTTGAGCAGAGCGGCACGTCCCAGCAGGAGACCGAGGTGGCAGTTTTCGAAATCGTCTGGGGTGAAATGCTTCATCTGACCACCAATTAGCTGCCTAAGCAGTGAATGTATGACGAGATGTTACTGCCTAGGCAGCCAATGTCAACGTAATAGTTAGGTTGCTTTGTATTTGACAGATAAATGGCGCAGCACAAAAGCAAAAAATCGCAGCCTACGGCAGCTTCTTCAGGTTTTTATGTACCCCTGTAGAAGCTGCCGCAAGACTGCGATCTTTATGCTTTTTGCTTACAACGTTGCCGCAGTGGCCGACCCAGGCTTGAACCAAGTCGGCGCGAGGCTACTTACTCAAACGTGCACTGCTCCGGCGCCACGCCCGCGCAACGAGGCAGCACGCTGCCATCGGCCTGGGTCTGGTTGGTCCAGGCAGCGCCCACTGGCTTCACCGCGTCAGCGGATTTCAACGTCATTCGCACACCTTCGCGTTTTGGTCCCACGTAATCGCAGGCTACGAAGTTTTTCGCGTTGACGACATACGCTTCCTCGAAGGCTACGGCTATCAGATCCTCCTTTGCAGCTATCGGGTTCTCGCCTGTCCATTGCAGACCTTTACTGGCAGCTGCGGTGTAGACAAAGCCGCCGTCTTTCATCGCTGTTTGCTGGATCGCCCCGACAGTCGGGCAAGCGTTGCCGGCATAGGCATTAGCCATCAAAGCCATCATTACAACTACGCCAGCGGAAAATTTGTTGGTAATACCGGTCATGCTTGTTACTCCATGTGCACTTAAAGATTCGTCATCATCCATCTACGACTTGTTATTAGCCCAGTCAGATAAATCAATTGATCGCATCAATTGCGATGACGCATCCTAGTACAGAAACTCATTTCAACAAATAGCAGAGATGAGTAAAAAAACATCAAAACGTGTCAACTTACCCCACTACAAAACAATAACAAATAATAAAAAAATAAAATCCAAACTGACAGCCAAACCCCTAGACATCAATATCCTCAACACCTGAAGCGATCAAACCCTCATCAGCACATGCCTCACAAAAAAGACAAACAGACAGTTTCCCACAAGGAAACATCCACTCGCCCTACGAGAACAACAAAGTTAATCCCTCAAACCGCGACAACTTTTCTTATTCCTTATAGTGAATATCCCCACACACTAAAACCTCCCTCCTTACTTCACATTGTTATTACATGAAGAGGAGGGAGCATTTGAAGTTCTTAAATCAAAAATCCCGCTTGTAAAAGATGTCCAGCGAACTCGCCACGCCGCTCGCCGCTTCGAGGTAGACCTTCTTGCTCAGCTTGTAACGCAGGGCAATGGTGTTGGCCGGTTCAAACACGCCCACGCCATAACGCAAACTGAGTTTCTCGGAGATATTGCCGCTGGCCACGACGCTAGTGGCAGTGCCGCTGCCCTCGGTGTCCAGTTGGAAATCCTGGATTCCCAGCTCTTTGGCCAACCCGCCGGTCACCCCGGAACTGCCCATCAAACCCAAGCCAAGTGCAGCCTGGGCGAGCATGTTGTTGTCTTCGCCGTTGCTGCTCAGCGGGCGCCCCAGCACCAGATAGGACAAGGCCTGTTCCTGGCTCATGGCCGGTTCGGAGAAGATCTGCGTGGTCGGCTGCTCGGCACTGCCGCTCAGGCGAATACCGGCGATCACGTCGTCAGTCTGGCGAATCGCCTCGACGTCCAGGTACGGCTGATCGAGCGGGCCGGCAAACAACAAGCGCGCCCGGCGCACGGTCAGGCGCTGACCGTAGGCGCGATAACGCCCGTCGTTGAGCCACAGTTCGCCGCGTGTGTCCAGGTTGTCGCCGATGTGCACATGCCCCTGCACATTCGCGGTCAGGCCAAACCCGGCAAAGCTCAGCTTGTCTTCGCCCACCACCACATCAATGTCCATCTTCATGGCCAAGGGCGGTTTGCCTTCTTCGGTCTGTTGGCCGACGATCACTACGTCATCGGAGATTTTTACCGTGGAAGGCGGCAACTCGCGAATGGTGATCTCGCCTCTGGGCACCAGCACTTTGCCGGCGATCGCCAACTCATCGCCCTTCATCGAGATTTTCAAGTCCGGCGCGACTTCCAGCTTGGCGTACGGCTCGACCGTCACCGGTAGCTGCGAGCC
Source organism: Pseudomonas sp. URMO17WK12:I12 (assembly GCF_000514395.1). Classification (NCBI taxonomy): domain Bacteria; kingdom Pseudomonadati; phylum Pseudomonadota; class Gammaproteobacteria; order Pseudomonadales; family Pseudomonadaceae; genus Pseudomonas; species Pseudomonas sp. URMO17WK12:I12. Next base: position 69,027 of record NZ_AZVV01000015.1, on the reverse strand, counting down.
CTTGAGCGCCAGGTCCACCACCAGCGCCTGTCCCCAGGCAATGTTGCCGTTGAGGGTGCCCTGCCCGGCCTTGCCGCTTTTCCAGTCGCCATTCAATTGCACGGTTTCACCGACAATCACTGCTCTCAGTTGCAAGGCGTGCAGCGCCATCGGCAGTTCCGCCCCGGAGACTTCACCGTCGCTGAGCAGCAGGCTGCCGTTGACCTGCGGCGCCAACAGGCCACCGGAAATCGTGCCGCTGCCATTCAGGCGCCCGGTGAGCTTTTCGACCATCGGGACGAACGGCCGCGCCACCGACAGGTCCAGCCCGCTCAAGCGGAACGAACCGGTGAGCGGTTTGTTTTTCGGCAACGGGTTGATCTGCGCCTGCACCATCAGTTCGCCCAGTTTGCCGCCGACGAAGTTGAGATCAGTGTCGATACGTTTCGGCGTGAGTTTGCTGGTGAGTTTCAGCGTCTGGTACGGGAAGTCCAGCCACTGGTCCTTCTCCTTCATGCGCAACGTGCCGCCGCTGGCGTCGATGCTGATCTGGCCGTTCGGGCCGCTGGCCGGCAGGTCCAGTTGCAGGTCGGCGTTGAGGCTGCCCTTCCAGGCGAAATCCTTCGGCAGCCACTGCGCCAGGCTTTCAATCGGGAATTGCTTGAGGTGGAAACGCAGCTTCGGCTCCGGCATTAAACGCTGGTCTTCACCGCACAGGCTGGCCGGGCCGGACATCCAGCAGTGGGCGCCGAAATTGATTTTGCCGTCCGCCAGCCGCTCCAGTTTCGCCGGGCCTTGCAGCTTCCAGTCTTGCCCACCGGTCTGGATATCGCCGCTGGCCAGGCGCCCGCGCCAGTTGCCTTTGTCCAGCGCACCGTCGAGACCGAGCGCCAGTTTCAGCTGCGGGCCTTGCAGGTCGAGGCTGAGTTTCTGGTGTTTGATGTCACCCTGGCCACTGGCGGTCAGCGTACCCAGTGAGGTTTCACCGGCCTGAATGCCGCTGCCCTTGAGGTCGATTTTCGCCCGTTGCGCGCTGTCGAGGGTGGCGTCGAGGTTGAGGCTTTGCAGGCGATTGTCGTCGAACGCCAATTGCGTGCCTTGCAGCCCGAGCTTGCCTTGCGGCGCTTTGAGCGTACCGGCGACATCGATGCGGCCGTTCAGTTGCCCCCGCAGTTGCGGCCAGAGCTGGGCCAGACGCGGCATCTTGATGTCGATCTGGCCGGCGAGTTTCTGTTGCAGGCTGCCCTTGCCGTTGATGCTGTTGTCGCCGAGGCGGATTTGCAGCGCGTTGAGGTTCCATTGCTCGCCGCCGCCATCCGCCTTGGCCTGGATTACGGCGGGTTGCCCACGCAGTTTGCCTTTCAGGTCGAGGTCGGCAGTGAGGCTGAGTGTGTCATTTTTCATCTCGCCTTTGCTGCGTAGCGGTCCGGCCAGTGTGCCCGGCAATTCCGCCACCCAGTACGCCGGGTTGATCGCCGACAGGTCGAGCGCGGTGTCCCAGGCAATGCCGTCGGCGAATTGCAGGTTCAGGTGCCCTTCGGCCTTGCCCTGCCCGGCCTGGAGCTGGATTTGTTGCAGGTAGATTTTCGTCAGGTCGCCGCTGAACGGGCTGTTCAGCGTGAAAGCGCCAGCCGGTCCATCCGCCGCTGCCTGGAAGCTGCCGAGGTACTTGCCGTCGGTGTAGGAGATGTCACCGTTGAAGCTGCGCAACGCCACTTCCGGTTCGTCGATCAGCGGATAGAGGCGGTGCCACGGGAAATCCAGCCAGGCGATTTTCGCGTCGGCGCTCAGGCCTTTGCTCCAGTCGAGGGTGCCGCTGAGCTTGAGGTTTTGCTTGTCGTTGGCGGTGAGGTCGAGGGCGGCGATCTGGGCGCCGTTGGCGTCGACCTTGCCTTGCAGCAGCAACGCGACCGGGCCTTGTTCGGCGGGCAGCGTGGCTTTACCGAGCAATTGGTAACCGTTTTTCAGATCGCCGTCGCCGGTGAGTTCCAGTTGATTGAGTTGCAGGGTGTCTGGCAGGTCGGCGGCGGGTTTGAAGCCGTCGGCGGTGATGCGTACCTTGGCCGGCAAGTTGTCCGCCAGCGGTTGCAGCTCGCCGGTCAACTGTCCGTTCAAGTAACCGCTGCTGTCGGCTTTCAGGTTCAGGGTTTTCAGCAGGTCGCCGTCGACCTTCAGCGCCAGCGTCCAGGGCGCGGGGGCTGACAGGGTCAGTTGACCTTCAACCTTGAGCGGCCAGTTGCCGGTGGGTTGCAGCAAGCCGGAGAGGTTCAGGCTCAGGTCATCGCGCTGCAACTTCACCGAGTCGATCTGCATCCCTTGCGCGGTCCAGTGCGCCGCCAGTTGCAGGCCTTTGAGTGCTTCACTGCCGTTGAACAGCAGGCTGCCGATCTGCACATCACCCAGTTCGATGGCCAGGGGTAGCTTCAGATCCGGAAGGCTGATCGGCCCGCTGCTTTCTTCTTCAGCACCGGGCTGAAATTGCAGGCTGACTTGATCAGCCTTCACTTGCTCAAGGCACAACGTCATGCGTGTCAGGCACAGCGGCGACCAGGCGAAAATCACCTTGCTCAGCTCAACCCGGCTGGTGTCTTGCTGCCACAGCACATGATCGGCGCTCCACTGCCCGCCCAAACGGCCCTGGAAATTCTCGACGGTCAAACCCGGCACGAAGCCCAACGCCCAGCGACTGCCCGTGGCCGTGCCCAGCACCGAGGCGATGCTCAGGACAACCAGCATCAGCAGCGCCAGAATCGCCAGCAGCGTTATTTTCAAACCACGATTCACAGCTCAGGCCCCATGGAAAAGTGCAGCCGAATGCCGCCGTCATCGTCCAGCGCGTGGGCCAGGTCGAGGCGGATCGGCCCCACCGGCGAGACCCAACGCACGCCGATGCCTACCCCGGTCTTGAGGTTTGGCAGTTCGAGTGTATTGAAAGAGTTGCCCTGGTCCACGAAGGTCGCGACCCGCCACTTCTCGGCGATGGAATATTGGTATTCGGCGCTGGCCGCGACCATGTAGCGGCCGCCAATGCGGTCGCCCTCGGAGTTCTCCGGGGACAGGCTTTGATAGTCGTAACCGCGCACGCTCTGATCGCCACCGGCGAAAAACCGCAGTGACGGCGGGACTGAGCTGAAGCCATTGGTGGCGCTGCCGCCCACCTGTACCCGGCCTAGAAAGCGGTGTTTGTCAAAGACTGTGGTCAAGCCTTTCACCAACGCGGTGCCGTAGAGCAAGTTGCTGTCTGAGCCCAGGCCTTCTTTCGCCACTTTGGACTCGAATTGCAGGCGATAGCCGTTGTGCGGGTCGATGCGGTTGTCACTTTTCAGGTAGGAATAGCTGACGCCGGGCATCAACAACGTACTCAAACCCGAGTCGTCGCCCAGGGAGTAATCCTCACGCTGCCATTTCAACGACACCACGCGCTGCCAGCCGCTGGGCAGTTTGCTGTGCCATTCCGGGCCGATGGTCAGCAGCTTGCTGTGGGTGTCGGTGCCGGCGATGTCTTCGTTCTGGTAACCACCGGCAAAACGCAGTTTGTCGGTCAACGGCGGGTCGAGCGGGATGTCGTAGAACAGCCCGACGTTTTGCCGGGGCGCCGACAGCTCGGCTTCCCAGCCATAACTGTGCCCCTGCGGATTGACCCAGTGTCGGGTCCAGTTGGCCTTGACCCGGGGACCGACGTCCGTGGAATAACCCAGGCCCAGGCCCATGGTTCGCGGCTTGCGCGTTTCGAGCTTGACCTCCACCGGGATCACGTCGTTCTTGGACGCCGTCGGTGCCGCATCGACGCGCACACCTTCGAAATAGCCACTCGATTGCAGCGCCTGGTTGAGTTCGGCGATGAGTTCGGAGTCGTAAGGCGCGCCTTGCTTGAACGGCACCATGCGTTGCAACAGGTCTTCGTCAAACGGCGTGTCGCCTTCGAAACTGACCTTGCCCAAGGCGTAGCGCGGGCCGCTTTCGTAGATCAGTTCGATATCGGCCACGCCGGCACGCGGGTCTACCGATAATTTCTGGCGGGTGAAGTGGCCGCTGAAAAAGCCGAAGCGCGAGGCTTGATTCTGGATCAGGCGCTTGGCGTCTTCGTAGTGGCCATGATTGAGCACCGCGCCGGTTTTCAGCGACGCGCCCTGGGGCACACGAAAGGATTTGAGGGAGGCCGCCGGGCCGTCGACGCGAATCGTGACAGTGCGCAGGTGCACCGGCTCACCGGGATCGATGTTGAGCACCAGGCGCGGCGTCTTGCCGCCCTTCACATCGCTATCGATCTGCGGCTGGTAATACCCCAAGGCCTGGGCGGCCTTGCGCGCCTGATCCTCGGCGCCACGACTGAAGCGCAGCAACGCTTCTTCGTCACGATCGCCGAGGTTGCCGATATAGCCTTCTATATTGGCTTTCAGTTCATCGTTGGACGGTTTTATCCGCACATCCAATTCACTTTGCGCCAGCGCCGCGCAGCTGGTGAACAGCATCAACGCGCCACTGGTAATTCGTCCTGGAAATTTCATAGGCGCGGATGCTATCACGAGCTTGGGAGCGTGATAGAGCCTCGCATGGCGTTAAAGTTCTACCGTTTATGCCGTTGCGGTTTGCAACACCTGCGGATTGGCGTGAAAAAACACGTGTTCGCGAATCGGTCCTACCGCGACCTCGCCGATTTCCTCATAACCCTGACGCTTATAGAACTCCAGATAGCGAGGATTCCCCGTGTCGAGGATCACCCCCTGGGAGGTTTCATCGACTGCGCACCAGTTATGCACCGCTTGCAGCAGTTGTTCGCCGAAGTGTTTGCCCTGGAATTGCGGGTGAATCCCCAGCAGCGGCAGCACGTGGACCGAATCACTCGGCACGCAGGCCGCGACGGCGGCGTGGTAATCGAGGTAGCGACGGGTGCAGCGAAACCCGGTACTGAGCACCATGCGCAAACGCCAGGCCCAACTTTCGGTGATACCCAGGCGTCGTTGCGGCGGCGCGATCAGCGCGATGCCGATCAAACGGTCATTGACCAGCAGGCCGATGGCTGGCAAATCCTGAAGGAAATGCTGTTTGACCAATTCACGCACGGTGGCCCGCACACGATGTTCATACCCGGGACGTTCGGCCTCGAACAGGTAACCAAAGGTCGGCTCGTGCCGGTAGGCGTGGTACAGCAGGGAGCGCGCTTCGTGGGCATAGCCGCTGTCGAGCATGTGAATGTCGGCGATGGCGGTCGAGGTTTCAGGCATAACGGTTGATCTCCCCGGTACAGCTCAAATGGCTGTGCTCTTCTTGGTACGAGCCTATCGGTGCTGACACAGTTCCCTACTGATCGATATCAGTGTTGACTGTGATGACGCCATCGCTAGCAAGCTCGCTCCCACAAAGGTATAGACCAGACTCGGACGATAGGAGTGAGCCTGCTCGCGATGAGGCCCGCATCAGCGATGAAAGACCAACCGCCGAACACGAATCCCCTCACCCTACACTGGCCCGATTCCTACATGTCAGCTAGCATCGCCCTTTTGCCAGGACTGCCGACCATGAAGATCGTCTCCTTCAACATCAACGGGCTGCGCGCTCGCCCGCATCAGCTGGCGGCGCTGATCGAAAAACACCAGCCAGACGTCATCGGCCTCCAGGAAACCAAGGTTCACGACGACCAGTTCCCGCTGGCCGAGGTACAGGCGCTGGGCTATCACGTTTATTTTCATGGGCAGAAAGGCCATTACGGCGTCGCCCTGCTCTCGCGCAAAGAACCGCTGGCCCTGCACAAAGGCTTCGCCACCGATGAAGAAGACGCTCAGCGCCGCTTCATCTGGGGCACGTTCGCCGACGCCAACGGCGTGCCGGTGACGATCATGAACGGCTATTTCCCACAGGGCGAAAGCCGCGACCACCCGACCAAGTTTCCGGCCAAGGAACGCTTCTACAGCGACCTGCAGCAACTGCTGGAAAGCCAGTTCAGCAACGATCAGCCGGTGGTAGTCATGGGCGACGTGAATATTTCCCCGGAAGACTGTGACATCGGCATCGGTCCGGACAATATGAAACGCTGGCTGAAAACCGGCAAGTGCAGCTTCCTGCCGGAAGAACGCGAGTGGATGGCCCGCCTGAAAAACTGGGGCCTGGTGGACAGTTTCCGTCACCTGAACCCGGACGTGGCCGACCGTTTCAGTTGGTTCGACTACCGTAGCCGTGGGTTTGAAGACGAACCCAAGCGCGGGCTGCGGATCGACCTGATCATGGCGTCCCATGGCTTGTTGCCACGGGTCAAGGATGCTGGCGTGGATTACGACCTGCGAGGGATGGAGAAACCCTCCGATCATGCGCCGATCTGGCTTGAATTGAGCTGATATCCAAATCTCAACACAATCCCCTAAATGTAGGAGTGAGCCTGCTCGCGATAGCGGCTGTACATTCAGCATCTTTATTGACTGACAGTCCGCTATCGCGAGCAGGCTCACTCCTACATTAGATAACTGTCATCTCTCGGAAATCTTACTGACTTATTCTCCCCGCACTTTCTTTGGTTTTTTAAGGTGCGGGCATGACGCTGCGCGTTTTGTTTCTATGGATGCTGTGCGCCGGCCTGCCCCTGACGGCATCGGCCGCTGATTTACCAATCTCCGCCAATGGCCCGGTGCTGCGCATCCAGGGCTCTAACACCATCGGTGCGGCATTGGGCCCGGCGTTAGTCGAGGGGCTGTTGCGCGAACAGGGCCTGCTCAAGGTTCACAGCGAAGCATCGGACACCGCGAACGAACTGCGCATCGTCGGCGAAACGGCACAAGGCCGTCGCGTTGTGGTGGAGGTGGCAGCGCACGGCTCCAGCACCGGCTTCACCGCGCTGAAGAATACCAATGCCGACCTCGCCGCCTCTTCGCGTCCGATCAAGGACAGCGAAGTGGTGGACCTCGAACCCTTGGGCGACTTCAAAAGCCCCGACGCCGAACAAGTCATCGCCATCGATGGCCTGGCGATCATCCTTCACCCGCAAAACCCGTTGAACCAGCTCAACACCGAACAACTGGCGCGAATCTTCAGTGGCGAAGCCAAAACCTGGGAAGAGCTCGGCGGCAGCGGTGGCGCGATTCATGTCTATGCGCGGGATGACCAGTCGGGCACTTACGACACGTTCAAGGAATTAGTCCTCAGCCGTCGTGGGAAAACCCTGAACGGCGCCGCGAAACGCTTCGAGTCCAGTGAACAATTGTCTGACGCCGTCAGTCTTGACCCGCAAGGTATCGGCTTCATCGGCCTGCCCTATGTGCGCCAGGCCAAAGCCGTGGCAATCGTCGATGGCCAATCCCAGGCGATGTTGCCGCTTAACAGCCTGATCGCCACGGAAGACTATCCGTTGTCCCGCCGGCTGTTTTTCTACCTGCCGCCCCATGGGGAAAACCCATGGGCCGAGGCCCTGGCGGTGTTCACGCAAAGCAGCAAAGGCCAGGCGATTGTCGCGGCCAACGGTTTTATCGCCCAGACGGTCCAGGCCATCACGGTCACGCCGAATGCGTTGATGCCGGAGGGCTATCAGGCACTCAGTCGTCACGCGCAGCGGCTGTCGGTGAATTTCCGCTTTGAAGAAGGCAGCGCAACGCTCGACAACAAGGCGCAACAGGACCTGACGCGGGTGCTCGACTATATAAAGCAGCATGACAAAACCAACCGCGAGGTCACGCTGGTCGGGTTTGGCGATGCCAAGAGCGATCCGGCACGCGCCGATCTGCTGTCGAAGCTGCGGGCGATGGCGGTGCGGCGAGAACTGGTGAAAAGCGGCGTGGTGTTTCGCGAGATTCGCGGCTTTGGTGCGGAAATGCCAGTGGCGGCGAATAACGCGGATGAAGGGCGGATCAAGAATCGACGGGTTGAGGTTTGGGTTTACTGAATCACACCGGCGCCCAACGCCACAAAACCGGCCTGTAAAGATACTAAAACTGATATTTCCTACAGGTTCACTTTGTTGATGGCAGTCGCTTAATGGTGGCATCCCGATCAAGGGTTTCTCACCAGAAAGGAACGCTGACATGACAAACCCCACTCAAGCGCCAATACCGTTGTCAAAGTCTGGTGATCTGGATCAGTCCTTTGGTTTTCTAGGCACTGTGCCGGGTCCTGCCAACGGCACTGTTCATTCGATTGTCTCTTCGGACAACGGCACGCTGACTTACGCCATCGAGGACGGTGTAGCATTTCAAATCCGCAGGAACCTCATCAATGGCGGTCGAGATACTGCATTTGGTGACGACGGTATTGTGACGGGACAGTTTGAAAGTGGCAGAAGATCCAAACCCTGCCGACTGATACTTCAAGAGCAAAAAATTCTGGTCATCGGCGATATTCTCACTGACCAAGGAAAACCAGGAGCACCGGCAGTTTTACGTCTCAATGACAGTGGCAGCCCTGACCTTGTTTTCGGCACCGTACAGTTGCCCCCTCCTGCATTCTCCTCAAATTACGATTCGACTGACGGATGCCTCCAGCACGACGGCAAAATCGTCGTTCTGACCCAGAAGATTGATGCCTCGGGTGTTGGCAATTTGGGGCAACTGACACGCTTGAAAAAGGATGGGAGAGGCGATAACAGTGACGGGATTGATCGCGATTTCGGTGAGCAAGGCAACGTCGAGATCAGTTTTGGCGAGCACCTCAGCCGAATGATTAGCGTGGTTATACAACCGGACAGCAAAATGGTTGTCGGTGGCCATTACGTCACGGCAAGTGCTTCCGTCTCCCAAATTGTGCTGGCGCGGTTTGACATTAACGGCACACGCGACAAGAGTTTTGGCAACGACGGATATGTGCGGTTAGGACCTGAAGACGGCCGGTATGAATTGGGTCAGTTGATCGTTCAGGCCGACGGGAAGCTGCTTTGCGCGGGTATGACCGGGCGTTCTGCAGCCCTGTTGATGCGATTTGACACCCATGGAAAACCTGACCAGACGTTTAACGGAGGTCAGGAATTACGTACGGAGCTAGGTCATCAAAACGCGAATTGGAGCGCACTGTCGATTCAGCCCCACGACGAAAAAATTGTCGTGGCAGGTTGGACGCCCGGGTTCCCCTCTTCAATGTTTTGGGGAAGGTTATTGCCTGACGGTACTTTTGACACAGGTTTTGGTAACACGGGCTGGATTAAATCATCAGTGCCGGGCACCCCGTATTCTGTGACCATTCAGGAACGCGGGAGGATCATCGTTGCAGGCAGGCGAGAAAACGCGTTTATGTCCGTCGTCTGCGGTGTGCAGGGCTGACAAACCTCGCGATAAAGACTCCCGGGACGCCAGCAGCGAAGCCGTCTGCTGGCGTACTCAAGGTTTTGTCAGTGCCCGCTACGCATCATTTCTTTCGGCACATACTTGCCAATCTCGAATTTGCCAATCGCCGCACGGTGCACTTCGTCCGGGCCGTCGGCCAGGCGCAGGGTGCGCTGCATGGCATACATGTAGGCCAGCGGGAAATCGTTGGAAACCCCTGCCCCGCCGTGGATCTGGATCGCCCGGTCGATAACGCGCAAGGCCACGTTCGGCGCGACTACCTTGATCTGCGCGATTTCGCTCTTCGCCACTTTGTTGCCCACGGTGTCCATCATGTACGCCGCTTTCAGCGTCAGCAGCCGTGCCATGTCGATTTCCATCCGCGAGTCGGCGATCTTGTCGATGTTGCCGCCCAGGCGTGCCAACGGCTTGCCGAATGCGGTACGGCTGACCGAGCGTTTGCACATCAATTCCAGCGCGCGCTCCGCCATGCCGATCGAACGCATGCAGTGGTGAATCCGGCCTGGGCCCAAGCGACCCTGAGCGATTTCGAAGCCGCGTCCTTCGCCCAGCAGGACGTTTTCGTACGGCACGCGGACATTTTCGAACAGCACTTCGGCGTGGCCGTGCGGCGCGTCGTCATAACCGAACACCGGCAGCGGACGGACGATCTTCACGCCCGGGGTATCCACCGGCACCAGAATCATCGAGTGCTGGGCGTGGCGCGGCGCATCCGGATCGCTCAGGCCCATGAAGATCAGAATCTTGCAGCGTGGATCGCAGGCGCCTGAGGTCCACCATTTCTTGCCGTTGATGACCCACTGATCGCCATCACGCACGGCGCGGGCGGCCATGTTGGTCGCGTCGGAGGAGGCAACATCCGGCTCGGTCATGGCGAACGCCGAGCGGATTTCCCCGCGCAACAGCGGTTCGAGCCAGCGTTGTTTCTGTTCTTCGTTGGCGTAGCGTACCAACACTTCCATGTTGCCGGTGTCTGGCGCGGAGCAGTTGAACGGCTCCGGGCCCAGCAACGAACGGCCCATGATTTCGGCCAGCGGCGCGTATTCGAGGTTGGTCAGGCCGGCGCCGAGTTCGGACTCAGGCAGAAACAAATTCCACAGACCTTCGGCCTTGGCCTTGAGTTTGAGTTCTTCCATGATCGCCGTCGGCTGCCACCGATCGCCTTCGGCAACCTGGCGCTCGAACACGGCTTCGGCGGGATAAACGTAAGTGTCCATGAACGCGGTTACGCGCTCACGCAGTGCCTGAACCTTGGGCGAATAAGCGAAATCCATGAGCATTTACCTTCTTGGGCAGAGGTTGTTTTTGGTCATGTATCGATGCTAGAACAGCGTTGATAATTTACCTAGCCTATTCTCGGCGTGTATTAACATTCATCACCGATATATGATCGGGTGATTGAGAACCAACAATAAGAGTGCAGCGCAATGAATCTGAGCAAGGTCGACCTCAACCTTTTCATCGTCTTCGACGCGATCTACACCGAAGCCAACCTGACCCGTGCCGGGCAGATTGTCGGCATTACCCAGCCCGCCGTCTCGAACGCTCTGGCCCGCTTGCGCGAGACCTTCAACGATCCGTTGTTTGTGCGCACTGCCCAAGGCATGGTGCCGACGCCCATGGCCCAGAACATCATCGGGCCGGTGCGTAACGCCCTCTCCCTGTTGCGGGTGTCGGTGCAGGAAAGCCGCATTTTCAACCCGTTGCAAGCGGTCAAGACGTACCGCATCAGCATGACCGACCTCACCGAAGCGGTGATCCTGCCGCCACTGTTTCAGCGCCTGCGCCGCCTGGCGCCGACGGTGATCATTGAAAGTTTCCTGTCCAAGCGCCGCGAAACCACCAAGGAACTGGCGGCCGGGCGTCTCGACTTCGCGGTGGATGCGCCGCTCAATACTGACCCGCAAGTGCGCCACGTCAAGTTGATGGAAGACCGGTACGTGTGCGCCATGCGCAAGGGCCACCCAATGGCGGGCAAAGAGAAATTCACTCTGGATGATTATCTGTCGCTGACCCACATCCATATTTCCAGCCGCCGCAGTGGTCTGGGGCATGTCGACCTGGCACTGGGGAAAATGGGCATTCAGCGCAAAATCGCCCTGCGCTCCCAGCATTACCTGATGGCCTCGCAAGTATTGCAGCAGACCGACATGGTCATGACCGTGCCGGAGCGCTTTGCCCGTCGCAATGACTTGCACGCCTTCAGCTTGCCGGTCAATGACGTGCCGCCGGTGGAAACTCATCTTTACTGGCACGAAAGCACTGACCAGGACCCGGCGAACCGCTGGATGCGCGAGCAGATGATCGAGTTGTGCCAGCAGGTGACGGCGCATGAGAAGAAGCTTGAAAAGGTGTAGGACTTGATACCGAGGTGCTCCCATCGCGAGCAGGCTCACTCCTACAGGGGATCTACGGTGACTAGTCAATCTATGTCGGTGCAGAGATCTCCTGTAGGAGAGAGCCCGCTCGCGATGAGGCCCTTAAGAAAACCATAGACCCCAGCCCCTTGACGTAAACGTCAACCTGCCATTAGCTTAGCGCCATGACCTTTTTCGAGCGCTTCCATGAGCAGCCAGACCTATAGCATTTCCGACCTCGCCCGCGAGCTCGACATCACAACGCGGGCCATCCGCTTTTATGAAGAGCAAGGCTTGCTCAGCCCCGAGCGTCGCGGCCAGGAACGTATCTACTCGCCCCGCGACAAGGTCAGCCTGAAGCTGATTCTGCGGGGCAAGCGCATCGGCTTCTCCCTGGCCGAGTGCCGCGAGCTGATCGAGCTATATGACCCCACAGGCGGCAATCAGAAACAACTGCAAACCATGTTGAGCAAGATCGCCGAGCGCCGCGAGCAGCTGGAACAGCAGATGCTCGACATCGAGCAGATGAAGCTGGAACTGGATACCGCGCAGGAACGCTGCACTCAAGCGCTGGAACAGACCATCCAGAACCAGAAGGTTATTCAATAGGGCCACACAATCCCCTTGCAGGAGTGAGTCTGCTCGCGATAGCGCCGGATCAGTCAATACATGTGTTGAATGTAAATCTGCTATCGCGAGCAGGCTCACTCCTACAGGGTTATTTGAACATTCAGACAATCAACACAGGTCGATTCCCATGTCTCTACCCACCCACGTACGCATGGTCGAAGTCGGCCCCCGCGACGGTCTGCAAAACGAAGCCCAACCCATCAGCGTTGCCGACAAGGTTCAACTGGTCGACGCCCTGACCGCCGCCGGCCTCGGCTATATAGAAGTCGGCAGTTTCGTTTCCCCAAAATGGGTGCCGCAAATGGCCGGTTCCGCTGAGGTTTTCGCACAAATCCAGCGCAAACCCGGCGTGACCTATGGCGCCCTCGCCCCCAATCTGCGCGGGTTTGAAGATGCGATGGCGGCCGGGGTCAAGGAAGTCGCGGTGTTCGCCGCCGCGTCTGAAGCCTTCTCGCAACGCAACATCAACTGCTCGATCAGCGAAAGCCTGGAGCGTTTCGTACCGATCATGGACGCCGCCAAGCAACACGGCGTGAGCGTGCGCGGTTACGTGTCCTGTGTGCTGGGCTGCCCTTACGAAGGTAACGTCGCCCCCGAGCAAGTCGCCCGGGTCGCGCGCGAGCTCTATGCCATGGGCTGTTACGAAGTGTCGCTGGGCGACACGATCGGCACCGGCACCGCTGGCGCCACGCGCAAGATGTTCGAGGTGGTCGCAGCCGACGTGCCCCGTGAAAAACTCGCCGGGCACTTCCACGACACCTACGGCCAGGCCATGGCCAACATCTACGCCAGCCTGCTGGAAGGAATCTCGGTGTTCGACAGCTCCATCGCCGGCCTCGGCGGCTGCCCGTACGCCAAGGGTGCCAGCGGTAACGTTGCCACTGAAGACGTGGTTTACCTGCTCAATGGCCTGGGTATAGAGACCGGTATCGACCTGGATGCATTGATCCTGGCCGGCCAACAGATTTGCACGGTGCTGGGGCGTCCAAGCGGTTCGCGCGTGGCCAAGGCTCGCAGCGCACAGTGAGTGTGTCCGGGTGTTACCGCGTGGACACAAAGGTGGGCGCAAGCGAGTAACACGGAAACAGATTCCAGGGTTTTCCCTGATACGGAAAACCCTACAAAATCTTAAAGCATTGATTTTAAAGGGTTTTAAAAAGTTGGCACGGCTTCTGCTATCTCTACTGCATAACAAGAACAAAAAAAGCAGCAAGCCCTAATAAAAATAAGACGTAACGACTCTGACATAACAAAAACAACACGGCAGAGACGCAGCTAACAGATTTTTTTGGAGAGGATGTGCTTTTCAGGGTGCTTTTCGAAGTTACCCGCAACCGGGCAGAGAACAATAAAACTACCCTCAGGTAGCTCCCGAACTGGTTGGATCGCTCAGCGAAAAAGTAGATCAGCGCTCAAAAAAATACGTTTGCTCTTGATCCCGGATGGGGATCGACAAAAACAGCGGTAAAGGGTCACGGTCACTAAAAACAAAAACAGACCGCCCCTCAATAATAAAAAAAGAGCACGCGCAACGACAAAATTAAAGGGGAGCTTCGGCTCCCCTTTGTGCTTTCCGGGATTTGTGATTTCCCCCGCTCTCTGTAGGAGTGAGCCTGCTCGCGATGGCGGCAGCACATCCAACATCGATGTCGACTGACTCACCGCTATCGCGAGCAGGCTCACTCCTACAGGGGGATGGGTTTAGCCTTTGTTTTCACGCAGTTCTTCGATACTGATCTCACGCATCCGGAATTTCTGGATCTTGCCGGTCACGGTCATCGGAAACTCCTCCACAAACTTGAAGTAACGCGGCGTCTTGAAGTGCGCGATGCGCTCCTTGCACCAGGCTTGCAGTTCCTGCTCGGTGGCGCTGTGGCCCGGGTGGAACTTGATCCAGGCAACTATCTCTTCGCCATAACGCGAGCAGGGAATGCCGATCACCTGCACGTCCGCCACCGCCGGGTGGGTAAAGAAAAACTCTTCCAGCTCCCGCGGGTAAACGTTCTCGCCGCCACGGATGATCATGTCCTTGTTGCGCCCGGCAATGCACACGTAGCCTTCATCGTTCATGCTCGCCAGGTCGCCGGTGTGCATCCAGCCGGCCTGATCGATGGCTTCCGCGGTGCCTTGCGGGTTGTTCCAGTAGCCGAGCATCACGCTGTAGCCACGGGTGCACAGTTCACCAATGGTGCCGCGCGGCACGAGATTACCGGCCTCGTCGATGATTTTGCTTTCCAGCTGCGGCTGGGTGCGGCCGACGGTGGTCACGCGTAACTCCAGCTCGTCTGACGGACCGGTCTGTAACGACACAGGGCTTGTTTCCGTCATGCCGTAGGCAATCTGCACTTCATTCATGTGCATTTCGTTGATGACCCGGCGCATCACTTCGATCGGGCACGTGGCACCGGCCATGATTCCGGTGCGCAGGCTCGACAGATCGAATTCGGCGCGCTGGGGCTGATCGAGCATGGCGATGAACATGGTCGGTACGCCATACAGCGCCGTGGCTTTTTCTTCGGCGACAGTGGTCAGGGTCAGCAATGGATCGAAGGCATCGTTCGGGTAAATCATCGTGCTGCCGTGGGTGATGCAGCCGAGGTTGCCCATGACCATGCCGAAGCAGTGATACAGCGGCACCGGGATCACCAGGCGATCATTAGCGGTCAGGCCGAGGCTTTCGCCGACCATGTATCCGTTGTTGAGAATGTTGTAGTGACTGAGGGTCGCGCCTTTCGGGAATCCGGTGGTGCCGGAGGTGTACTGGATGTTTACCGGTTGATCGAAATGCAGGCTGTCCTGGCGTTCGCGCAGCTGTTCATTCGAAACGCTGGCGGCCAGATCCGCCAATTGCGACCACGGCAGAAAACCTGAAGGTGGCTGCGCATCCAGGCTGATGACGCCGCGCAAATCAGGCAGGCGCTCACTGTGTAACTGTCCGATGGATTGCTCGGCCAGTTCGGGAACGAGCCCTTGCAGCATTCCGTGATAGTTGGATGTTTTGAACGCGCCGGCGCAGACCAGCCATTGGCAACCGGATTGTTTCAACACGTATTCGAGTTCGGAGCTGCGGTACGCCGGGTTGATGTTGACCAGAATCACGCCGATTTTCGCGCTGGCGAACTGGCTGATGCACCACTGCGCGCAGTTCGGCGCCCAGATGCCGAGTCGATCACCGGCCTGCAAGCCCAGCGCGAGCAGCGCTCTGGCATGCAGGTCAACGACCTCGGCCAGTTGCTGCCAGGTGTAGCGCAACTGTTGATGGCGCACGACCAGCGCCTCCCCGGTCGCCTGCTGCGCGACGGTGTTATCGAACGCCTGGCCGATGGTCATCGCCAGCAAGGCTTTGTCCTGGGAACCACGGGTATAGCTGCGCTGCGGGCTTGCACTGGGTTGATCCATGATGACCCCTATTGTCTTTATTAATGGGCTGGCGGCGCTCCCACAGGATGCCCGCGTTCTATCTTGAACTGGCTCTACTCTCGCTCAAGTTGACGTTAACGTAAAGGGTGATTGACAGCCATTCGTCACAGGCTTACGTTAACGTAAAGGTGAGAGCCGAATCATTGCCCTCCCCACCCTACAAAAAAGCCAAAAGGTGCCCCATGAGCTACCCATCCCTGAATTTTGCCCTCGGTGAAACCATCGACATGCTGCGCGATCAGGTTCAGTCCTTCGTCGCCAAAGAGATCGCCCCGCGCGCCGCTGAGATCGACATCGACAACCTGTTCCCCGCGGACCTGTGGCGCAAATTCGGCGACATGGGCCTGCTCGGCATTACCGTACCGGAAGAATACGGCGGCGCTGGCCTGGGCTACCTGGCCCACGTTGTGGCGATGGAAGAAATCAGCCGCGGTTCGGCGTCGGTGGCCTTGTCCTACGGCGCCCACTCCAACCTCTGCGTCAACCAGATCAACCGCAACGGCAACCACGAGCAAAAATCCAAGTACCTGCCGAAGTTGATCAGCGGTGAACACATCGGCGCCCTGGCCATGAGCGAACCGAACGCCGGTTCCGATGTGGTCTCGATGAAACTGCGCGCCGACAAACGCGGCGACAAGTACGTGCTCAACGGCAGCAAGACCTGGATCACCAACGGCCCTGACGCCAACACCTACGTGATCTACGCCAAGACCGACCTGGAAAAAGGTCCGCACGGCATCACCGCATTCATCGTCGAACGCGACTGGAAAGGCTTCAGCCGCAGCAACAAGTTCGACAAGCTCGGCATGCGCGGCTCCAACACTTGCGAGCTGTTCTTCGACGACGTCGAAGTGCCGGAAGAAAACATCCTCGGCGTGCTCAACGGCGGCGTGAAAGTGTTGATGAGCGGCCTCGACTACGAGCGCGTCGTGCTCTCCGGCGGCCCGACCGGCATCATGCAGGCGTGCATGGACCTGATCGTGCCGTACATCCATGACCGCAAGCAATTCGGCCAAAGCATCGGCGAATTCCAGCTGATCCAGGGCAAAGTCGCCGACATGTACACCCAACTCAACGCCAGCCGCGCGTACCTCTATGCGGTGGCCCAGGCTTGCGAGCGTGGCGAAACCACGCGCAAGGACGCTGCCGGCGTGATCCTCTACAGCGCCGAACGCGCCACGCAAATGGCCCTCGACGCAATCCAGATTCTCGGTGGCAACGGTTACATCAACGAATTCCCGGCCGGTCGTCTGCTGCGTGACGCCAAGCTGTACGAAATCGGCGCCGGCACCAGTGAGATCCGTCGCATGCTGATCGGTCGCGAACTGTTCAACGAAACCCGCTAAACGGAGCTGTCCATGGCTATCCTGCATACCCAGCTCAACCCCCGTTCGGCGGAGTTCGCCGCCAACAGCGCGGCGATGCTCAAACAGGTCGACGCCCTGCACACCCTGCTCGCCCAAGTGCAGCTCGGTGGTGGCCCGAAGGCTCAAGAGCGCCACACCTCGCGGGGCAAATTGCTGCCTCGCGAGCGCATTAATCGTTTACTCGATCCGGGCTCGCCGTTTCTTGAGATCAGCCAACTGGCGGCCTACGAGGTGTACGGTGAAGACGTTCCGGCCGCTGGCGTGATCGCCGGAATCGGTCGCGTGGAAGGTGTCGAGTGCATGATCGTCGCCAACGACGCCACGGTGAAAGGCGGTTCGTATTACCCGCTGACCGTGAAAAAACACCTGCGCGCCCAAACCATCGCCCAGCAGAACCGCCTGCCGTGCATCTATCTGGTGGACTCCGGTGGCGCCAACCTGCCGCGTCAGGATGAAGTGTTCCCGGATCGCGAGCACTTCGGGCGGATCTTCTTCAACCAGGCCAACATGAGCGCCATGGGCATTCCGCAGATTGCCGTGGTGATGGGTTCGTGCACCGCCGGTGGCGCTTATGTGCCAGCGATGGCCGACGAAGCAATCATGGTACGCCAGCAAGCGACGATTTTCCTCGCCGGTCCGCCGCTGGTAAAAGCCGCGACCGGTGAAGTGGTCAGCGCCGAAGACCTCGGCGGGGCCGATGTGCATTGCAAGATTTCCGGGGTCGCCGACCACTATGCCGAGAGCGATGAACACGCCTTGGCCATTGCCCGACGCAGCGTCGCCAACCTCAACTGGCGCAAGCTCGGCGAACTGCAACAACGCGCCCCGATTGCCCCGCTCTACGCCAGCGACGAGTTGTACGGCGTGGTCTCGGCGGACGCCAAGCAGCCGTTCGATGTGCGCGAAGTGATCGCGCGGCTGGTCGACGGTTCGGTGTTCGATGAATTCAAAGCGCTGTTCGGCACCACACTGGTGTGCGGCTTTGCCCACCTGCACGGTTACCCGATCGCGATCCTCGCCAACAACGGCATCCTGTTCGCTGAAGCCGCGCAGAAAGGCGCGCACTTCATTGAACTGGCCTGCCAGCGCGGTATTCCGCTGCTGTTCCTGCAAAACATTACTGGTTTCATGGTCGGCCAGAAGTACGAGGCCGGCGGCATCGCCAAGCATGGCGCGAAACTGGTGACCGCCGTGGCGTGCGCCAAGGTGCCGAAATTCACCGTGATCATCGGCGGCAGTTTTGGTGCCGGTAACTACGGCATGTGCGGTCGGGCCTACGACCCGCGCTTCCTGTGGATGTGGCCAAACGCACGCATCGGCGTAATGGGCGCCGAGCAAGCCGCCGGCGTATTGGTGCAGGTCAAACGCGAGCAGGCCGAGCGCAGCGGCCAAGGCTTCAGCGCCGAGCAGGAAGCCGAGATCAAACAACCGATCCTCGATCAATACGAAGAACAGGGTCACCCCTACTATTCCAGCGCACGGCTATGGGACGACGGCGTCATCGACCCCGCTCAGACCCGCGATGTGTTGGCCCTGGCCTTGTCCGCGTCGTTGAACGCGCCTATCGAACCGAGCCGCTTCGGCGTGTTCCGGATGTGATCGGGAGAAAACCATGAGCGACTTCAAGACCCTCGAACTGCTGACCGACCCACGGGGTTTCGCCACCCTGTGGCTCAGCCGTGAAGAAAAGAACAACGCGTTCAACGCAGAAATGATCCGCGAACTGATCCTCGCGCTGGACACCGTGGCCAGCGACGCCAGCCTGCGGTTCTTGCTGGTGCGTGGACGCGGCAAGCATTTCAGCGCCGGCGCGGACCTGGCGTGGATGCAGCAATCGGCCGAGCTCGATTACCACACCAACCTTGACGATGCCCGGGAACTGGCGGAGTTGATGTACAACCTCGCCAAACTGAAAATCCCCACCCTTGCCGTGGTGCAAGGCGCCGCCTTCGGCGGTGCGCTGGGCCTGATCAGTTGCTGCGACATGGCGATTGGCACCGACGACGCGCAGTTCTGCCTGTCGGAAGTGCGCATTGGCCTGGCGCCAGCGGTGATCAGCCCGTTCGTGGTGCAAGCCATCGGTGAGCGTGCGGCCCGCCGTTATGCGCTGACCGCGGAACGTTTCAGCGGGCAACGGGCGCGGGAAATCGGTTTGTTGTCGGAAAGCTATCCGGGCACCGAGCTGGAGCAGAAAGTCGATCAGTGGATCGACAACCTGTTGCTCAACAGCCCCGCCGCCATGCGCACCAGCAAAGACTTGTTGCGTGAAGTCGGCCACGGCGCGCTGACCCCGGCCCTGCGCCGTTACACCGAAAACGCCATCGCCCGCATCCGCGTCAGCCCTGAAGGTCAGGAAGGCCTGCGCGCCTTTCTGCAAAAACGTCCACCGAACTGGCAAGCCCCCACCACCAAGGAGCCACGTTGATGAGCGCACCTGTTCTCACCACCTTGCTGGTGGCCAACCGTGGCGAAATCGCCTGCCGGGTCATGCGCACCGCAAAGGCTCTGGGCCTGACCACCGTGGCCGTGCACAGCGCCACTGACCGTGACGCGCGACACAGCCGTGAAGCGGACATCCGCGTCGACCTCGGTGGCAGCAAAGCCGCCGACAGTTACCTGCAAATCGACAAGCTGATTGCGGCAGCCAAGGCCAGCGGCGCTCAGGCGATTCACCCGGGTTACGGCTTTTTGTCGGAGAACGCCGGGTTTGCCCGCGCGATTGAAGACGCCGGCCTGATCTTCCTCGGCCCACCCGCCTCGGCCATTGATGCGATGGGCAGCAAATCCGCCGCCAAAGCGCTGATGGAAACTGCTGGCGTGCCATTGGTGCCGGGCTATCACGGCGAAGCGCAGGACTTCGACACCTTCCGCGAAGCGTGTGATCGCATCGGTTATCCAGTGCTGCTCAAGGCCACCGCCGGCGGTGGCGGCAAAGGCATGAAAGTGGTCGAGGATGTCAGCCAGTTGGCCGAAGCCCTGGCCTCCGCCCAACGTGAGGCGAAGTCCTCCTTCGGCGACTCACGGATGCTGGTGGAGAAGTACCTGCTCAAACCGCGCCACGTGGAAATCCAGGTCTTCGCCGACCAGCATGGCAACTGCTTGTACCTGAATGAACGCGATTGCTCGATCCAGCGTCGCCACCAGAAAGTCGTCGAAGAAGCACCTGCGCCAGGCTTGAGTCCGGAGCTGCGCCGCGCCATGGGCGAGGCAGCCGTGCGTTCGGCGCAAGCCATCGGTTATGTCGGCGCCGGCACCGTGGAGTTTTTGCTGGATTCGCGCGGTGAGTTCTTCTTCATGGAAATGAACACGCGCCTGCAGGTTGAACACCCGGTCACCGAAGCCATCACCGGCCTCGACCTGGTGGCCTGGCAGATTCGTGTGGCCCGTGGTGAAGCGCTGCCAATGACCCAGGCCGACGTGCCGCTGATCGGTCACGCGATTGAAGTGCGGCTGTACGCCGAGGACCCGGCCAATGATTTCCTGCCGGCCACCGGGCGTCTGGAACTGTATCGTGAATCCGCCGCAGGCCCGGGGCGTCGGGTCGACAGCGGTGTTGAAGAAGGCGATGAGATTTCGCCGTTCTACGACCCGATGCTCGGCAAGCTGATTGCCTGGGGTGAGGATCGCGAACAGGCGCGGTTGCGCTTGTTGAGCATGCTTGATGAGTTTGCGATTGGCGGGCTCAAGACCAACATCAACTTCCTGCGCCGGATCATCGCGCACCCTGCGTTTGCCGCGGCAGAACTGGACACCGGGTTTATCCCGCGCTTCCAGGAGCAATTGCTGCCCGCGCCTTCGGACCTCAGTGATGCGTTCTGGCAAGCGGCCGCTCAGGCCGTTGCCCAGAGCCAGGCCGATTCACCGCGCGCAGATGACGTGAGTTCGCCATGGGCAATCAGCAATGGTTTCCGGGCTGGATTGCCGAAAGAAATCACCTTGCACTTGAGCTGCGAAGGCCAGGACCGCGCATTGACCCTGGGCGATGTCTGCACGGCCCAGCTTAAAGGCGAGCAATTGCTGACCGAACACCACGGTGTACGCCGCCAGCACCGAGCAATCCGTCGTGGCGACTCTGTTTATCTGCAATGGGAAGGTGAACTGCGCCGCATCGAGTCCTACGATCCGATCGGCGCCGTCGAAGCCAGCCACAGCCATCAGGGTGGGCTCACCGCCCCGATGAACGGCAGCATCGTGCGTGTGCTGGTAGAGACCGGGCAAACGGTCGAAGCCGGGGCGCAATTGGTGGTGTTGGAGGCGATGAAAATGGAGCACAGCATTCGTGCGCCCCACGCGGGTGTGATCAAGGCCTTGTATTGCCAGGAAGGCGAGATGGTCAGCGAAGGCAGTGCATTGGTCGAACTGGAAGAAGCGTGAAATGAAGATCGGTCCTACGTTCTAGGAGGACCGATCTGATTAGAATTTGGCCGTTGCCTGAACCACTACGCCGAGAATTCGGCATTCATCGGTATAAAGGGCTTTCGGATACGTCGGATTGAGCGGGACCAGGTAACGCTGCCCGCCCTCTTCGATCAGCTTGCGAAACGTCGCCTCGGTGCTGTCCGACCACTGCGCGATCACCAGTTTTCCGGGCTCCGGCACAATGGCCGGGTCCACCAGGATCATCATGCCCTCGGCGATGCTCACGCCCGTGGGTGCCGTCATCGCATCACCCACGACCACCAGCCAGAACGCCGCGCCCTGGGCGTGGTAGTCGGTGAGTTCGAAGCGTGGCTTGCCGTAGACCGCCAGCTCACCGTCACGCAGCTGCATCGGCTCACGCCAGTCACTGACCGGGTAACGGAAGTACGGGTTGTACTTGTGCGTCAGGCAAGGCTCGTCGTCCTGCAAGACCTCGCGAACCACCATCGCCACTTCCAGAAAATCCATCCCGAGCGCGCGCAAGACACGATTCATGTCTTGAATGCTCGGCTGACGGCGTTTATTCAGCCAGTGACCCACGCCACCCTGGGACATCCCGAGGCGGTCGGCGAGTACCTCTTGAGTGACTTTGAGGTCACTCATCTTGGCTTTGACTAACTCAATCCATTTATCCATGTGCGGCACGATACGTGGGGTACTCCGACCAACAAAACACAACTTGTAGTATTTAAATTCCAGTCACAAATACAGTTCGTACTAGGATGGATTCACGGATCTGAATCTATCACGGAGCTTGCCATCGTCATGACGTTACCCAGCAATGACCTGCCAGATATGCACATCGATACCACCCTGACCTCGCCCAAAGGCAACGCCGCCGCACAGCGAGCGCTGGATTATTACTTGAAACCAACTGTGTCCGAACCCGCTGCCGTGGAGCGGTTCTTCGATGTGAACCCGGGGATCAGCGCAGAAGAGGCGCTGGTTCATGCCTCGGATTTGTTGCGATGTGCCGCGGCGACTGCACATGAATCAGCCAGCAACCTGAACGGTCCCAGTCGCGACCTGGCCTATTCGACGGTGCACATGATCGACATGGCGAAGGCGATGATCGATCGGTCTTTGCAAGCGCATCGGAACGCATGAAACGGGTGAGCGTTTGGGGAGGACAGGAAAGAGCTTTCCTGTCGCGCAGATAAAATCATTTGACTCTCAAACGAGAATGATTATTATTGCATTCAACTGATCGCGAGATCAGTCGATTGTCCAAGTGACCTCAGGTCGGTCTCCTGGACTATCTCCTCATCAGGCTAATCACGGTTTTTAACCCGGCTTTTTGCCGGGTTTTTTTTGCCAGTTATTCTGGCTTTTACCTTCAGGCTAATGAAGTCTTTGGGGGCTGCAAATTCGATGGCGTGGATAATATCAAAGGAATATTGGTTGGCAAGAGAAGCCCGGCTTCATTGGGCCAAACGATTCTAAAAATAGCACTTGAGAATCAATCGCACAGTCTCTAAGCTGCGTCGGCGTCATGGAAGACGCCCCCTCTGCACCCCGCAATTCCCCTCGGTTTTACTTCGGCAAGCCGTCACGCTTTCGACTTTACTCTTGGCTGAACAACCTGCGATTCCTCACTCACTGCCGAGGTGACCATCGTCGCTATGATCGACTTCAGCGCCAACTGCCCGACCGGCTGCCCCTGACTGTCAGTGACCACCAATTCATCGAACCCCGCCTTAACCAGTCTTTTGACCGCTGACTCCAATGACGTCCCCATGGGTACGGTCAGCGTCGCTCCACCTTTCACCTGAACAATGGGCCGCATGATGGCTTCGACGCCGATCACCCGCCCCCGATTCACTTCTTTGACGAAGTTGGCAATGTAATCATCGGCAGGCGTCATGACGATTTCCTGTCGGGTGCCTTGTTGCACCACCTCACCGTCACGCAAGATCGCGATGCGATCACCAATGCGCAGTGCCTCATCAAGATCATGGGTAATGAATACGATGGTCTTCTTGATCTCTTTTTGCAGGTCCAGCAACACCGACTGCATGTCCATGCGGATCAGCGGATCCAGGGCCGAGAACGCTTCATCCATCAACAGAATAGGCGCATCACTGGCCAATGCCCGGGCAAGGCCGACGCGCTGCTGCATGCCTCCGGACAGCTGATTGGGATAGTGACTTGCGTAACCCTGGAGCCCTACCCGGTCCAACCAGCCTGTAGCGATTTCTACTTGCCTGTCACGGGACATGCCCTGGATCTCCAACCCATACACCGCGTTGTCGAGCACGGTGCGGTTTGGCAGCAGCGCGAACTTCTGGAACACCATGGAAATTTTATGTCGGCGAAACGCTCGCAAATCAGTCGGGCTCATTTTGAGCACATCCACGCCACCCACGATGACTTCGCCGGCGGTGGGTTCGATCAATCGGTTGATATGGCGGATCAAGGTCGACTTGCCCGAACCGGACAGCCCCATGATCACCTGAATCCCCCCGGACGGCATGCTGATATTGATGTCCTTCAACCCCAGCACATGACTGTGATTGCTCAACAGTTCAGCCTTGCTCATGCCCTGTTTGACCCGCTCGATACTGGCCTGTGCCTGGTAACCGAAGATCTTGTAGAGATGCCTGATTTCGATGCCGAAATCGTTGGTCAGATCAGTGGCCATGAACCCTCTCCAAATGCTTTTGCAGTCTTCGGCCATAGGCTTGGCTGACTCGGTCGAAGATCACCGCAATACCGACAATAGCCAGCCCGTTGAAAATGCCCAGGGTGAAATATTGATTGGAAATAGCCTTGAGCACCGGTTGGCCCAAGCCTTGAACCCCGATCATCGACGCGATGACCACCATGGCCAGCGCCATCATGATCGTCTGGTTGATGCCGGCCATGATCGAGGGCAACGCCAAGGGTAACTGGACGTTTTTCAGTTTCTGCCAACTGGATGAGCCAAAGGCGTCGGCGCACTCCAGCATCTCGGCGTCAACGTGACGGATGCCGAGGTTGGTCAAGCGGATCATCGGCGGCAAGGCGTAGATCACAACCGCAATCAGCCCCGCGACCTTGCCAATCCCCAGCAACATCACCACTGGAATCAAATAGACAAAGCTGGGCAGGGTCTGCATCACGTCCAGTACCGGGCTGACAAGGTTCTGCAGACGGTTGGAACGGGCCATCGCGATCCCGGTCGGCAAGCCGATGACGATGGATATCACCGTGCAGACGAAGATCATCGACAGGGTCTTCATCGTGTCAGACCACATGTCCAGATAACCGATTGCCATCAGTGTGAACACGCAACCCAGGACAATTCTCCAACTGCGGCTGGCGAACCAGGCAATCAAGGCGACCAGCACAATGATGATCGGCCATGGCGTCGTGGTCATGAACCTTTCGGACTGATTGAGGAAAACCTGCAACGGCTGGAAAAAGGCTTCAAAGCTGTCGCCGTAAGTGCTGGTGAAGTTACGAAAGGCGCCATCGATGGCCTTTTTCAAGGCCCGGAGTCTTTCGTCCTCCATGTGTGGAAAGCTGAGTAACCACTCCATGACATTCCCCTTTTGTAGAAGACCGTAGGAAGCTGGCAGGTCGTTTCAATACGTGGGTGTTTTTATTGTTATCGGTGCGCGAGGCTCAATGCAGCGCGAACAGGCGAGCTGCATCGACCCAAGTGGATTAAAGCGCAGCCTTGATCTTGCCGCTGGCTTCAGGGGTAACCCATTTAGTCCAGAGCGCTTCGTTGTTTTTCAGGAAATACTTGGCGCCTTCCTCACCGGTGGCCTGGTTGTCAGTCATCCAGGCAATCAGTTTATTCACCGTCTCGTTGGACCAGGCGCGCTTGTTCAGATACGCCATGACCGTTGGCGAGCGAGCGGCGAAGGACTTGGTGGTGAGGGTGTAGACCCGATCAATCGGCCAGCCATTCGGTTTGGGATCAGGACAGTCAGCAACGGTATTGCAACGTTTCCACTCCGCCGCATCGACCGGATGGCCGTTGTCCAGCTTCACCATGGGGTACTTGCCCAGTAAAGCCGTGGGCTCCCAGTAAAACCCAAGCCAGGGCGCCTTGCGCTCGTAGGCTTTGGCGATGGAACCATCCAGCGCGGCGGCCGAACCGGTGTCCACCAGGACGAAACCGGCCTTCTCGAAATCGTAGGCCTTATAAAACTGACTGGTGACCACGGTGCCGCCCCAACCCTGCGGGCCGTTGTAGATCGCGCCTTTTTTCTTGTCGTCAGGGGCCGGGAACAGTTCGGGATGTTTTTTCACATCCTCGAAGCTTTTGATGTCCGGATGGGCATCGGCAATGTACTTCGGAATCCACCAGCCCTGCGAGCCGCCGTCGGATAACGAGTTCGCCGCCTGGATCAGATTGCCACTTTGAATGCCGCTCCTGGCGACCTCCGGAACCAGGTCGATCCAGCCTTCGGGGGCGATGTCAGGCCGGCCCTTCTCGACCATGGAGGTGATGGTCGGAACCGTATCCCCGGTGACCAGATCGGCATTGCAACCGTAACCTGCGTTGAGAATCAGCTTGTCGACGTTGGCCATGACTTCAGCCGATTGCCAGTTCATGTTGGCAATCGTCACATCACCACACTCGGAGGCTGACACCCAACCGCTGAAGGCGACGATGCCGAGTGCAAGTCCCGTTTTCGAGAAAGACTTTAAATTCATAAACGCTAACCTCGATTGCGGCCAGAGTTAAGGAGGGCCAACTACCGCGTCATTGGACCTTCTTTCGTGTCAGCAGAATGGGCAAAGGGATTCATGCAACTGGCGACCGAGGCCGCTGAATCCAGACCTGCTTTTATTGTTTTATCGAATCCGCTGGCGAGCATGGCGTCGAGACCCGCCGCCGTGACCCCGCGATAATTGATGAGCGTCTGCAAGAGTTCGTCGACGGAGCGCCCATCGCCAATCAACTGACTGGCTTGCACCACCACTGCATGGCAAGCGCGCTGGGCGATTGCCGGTGGCAAACCGCTGCTCACGGCATGCTGAAACAGGCTGCGAGCCAACAATGCCGGGTAAGCAGGCCCTGTACCCACCAACGCCGTCAGGTAGTTCAAATGCCTTTCGCTGAAGACTTCATCGGCACCACCAAAGGTTTCGAACAAACACTGGGCGAACGCTTTTTGCTCTTCGCTGACCTGTTGAGTCGCCAGCCAGGGCGTATAGGATTTGCCGATTTCGGCGGCGGCATTCGCCATGGCGCGAATCACCTGCCGACTGCCGGTACGCTGCACCACATCTTCCAGAGAAACGCCTGCCATCAAGGAAATCACCAGCCGGTTTTCAGCGAAGATTTCTACCTCGGCAAACTGCTCGGGGCGCACGGACACGATGACCACCTCGCAGCGCTCCACCAACTCCTGGTTGTCGCTCGTTACCGTCACCTGTGACCACTTGGCACTCGTCAGCGGGTTGCTCGCACTGCGGTTCGAAAGCACCAAAGCCCCGGGCTGGACAAACGCCTTGTCGAGCATTGCCAGGGCAATCGAACGGCCAAGCCATCCCGATCCACCGATAATGCCTATCGTGGGTTCTTCGTACATGTGAACCTGCCTTCGTCAGTCAGACGTTGCGATCAGTCCTGGGTAGACGATGAAACCTCATCCATCACATACCCATGGCGGGAGTAGAAGCGTTTCAATTCACGCTCCAGGGGTTCCTGGCCGGTGAAGATCTTCACGTACTCGGGAATCCGCCGCATTCGCTCCCCGATATCCTCTCGGGTGTTGGTGCTGATGTAGCCAATCTGTGTCAGGTAAATCGTGCGGGCCCGCACATCGGCCCCCTCGTAGGTGTAGTCGAAGCGCATGAACATCCGGATCAAGGCTTCGCGGCGGGCAATGTCGGCCACGCGGATATGCTCGGACACTTCAGCGGACTGCAAGGCCCAACTGCGCATGGCAAATTCGAACTGTGAATCGAACAGATCGGGGTTCAGCCAACAGTCGAAAACATTGAGCATCGCTTCGGCAATGCTCTCGGCATAACACTCGGTCTGGGCGACCAGATTACCGGTGTTCTTCACCCGCCAGCGCTCGATCAAAGCAGCGAGCAGCTCTTCGCGGTCCTTGAAAAACCAGTAAAAGCTGGTTCTCGACAACCCCAGCTTTTTGGCCAGCGGCATCACCCGCACCGTGTCGACTCCGCACTCGGTCAGGCTTTCATAGGCTGCATCGAGCCACCCTTCCAGGGACCCTCTCCAGCCGGTTTCTACTGCTTTGGTTTGTTCGTTCATGGCTCGATCCTAGCCGCTCACACAACACCACGCAAGCAAAATGTACACCTGTGTCCATAGTATTGACACAGGTGTACATTTCACCCTAACGTAATTTCAACGCAGGTCCTTGCCCGCTTTCGGAGAGTCTTGACGATGCTGAATGATCCGCTCCTCCAGCCCTATCAGTTGAAGCACCTGACTTTACGAAATCGCATCATGACCACCGCCCACGAACCGGCTTATCCCGTGGACGGCATGCCCAAGGAGCTCTATCGCGCCTACCACGTGGAACGGGCGAAGGCCGGCGTGGCCTTGACCATGACCGCAGGCTCCGCTGCGGTTTCCCGGGACAGCCCGCCGGTGTTCAACAACATCCTGGCCTACAAGGACGAGGTGGTCGGCTGGATGCGCGACCTGAGTGACGCCTGCCACGAACATGGCGCGGCCGTCATGATCCAGTTGACGCACCTGGGCCGGCGCACGCGCTGGGACAAGGGCGACTGGCTGCCCGTGGTGTCACCCTCGTTCGAGCGCGAAGCCTCCCATCGCTCCTTCCCGAAGAAGATGGAAGACTGGGATGTGGAACGCATCATCAAGGACTATGCCGACGCCGCCGAACGGATGAAGTTTGCAGGTCTGGACGGCATTGAGCTGCAAGCCTATGGGCACCTGATGGATCAATTCTGGTCGCCACTGACCAACGACCTCGATGCCCCCTACGGCGGCTCCATCGACAACCGGCTGCGCTTTACCTTCGACATCCTCAGCGCCATTCGCCAGCGCGTCGGCCACGAGTTCATCGTCGGCGTGCGTTATACCGGCGATGAATTGACGCCCGGCGGGCTGACCGCGGCGGATGGGCTGGACATCTCCAGGCGCTTGAAAGACAGCGGCATGGTGGACTTTCTCAATGTTGTCCGCGGCCACATCGACACCGACGCGGGTTTGACCGACCTGATTCCGATCCAGGGCATGCGCAATTCACCGCACCTGGACTTCGCGGGAGAAATTCGCGCCGCCACCGACTTCCCCACCTTTCACGCGGCGAAGATTCCAGACGTGGCCACCGCCCGCCATGCCATCGCTTCGGGCAAGATCGACATGGTGGGCATGACCCGCGCGCACATGACCGATCCGCATATCGTGCGCAAGATTATCGAAGGCCGCGAAGACGATATTCGCCCCTGTGTCGGCGCCAATTATTGCCTGGACCGGATCTATCAGGGCGGTGCTGCCTATTGCATTCACAACCCGGCCACCGGCCGCGAAACCAGCATGCCCCATGACATTCCCAAGGCGGCGAGCAAACGCAAGATTGTGATTGTCGGGGCTGGCGTCGCCGGGCTGGAAGCGGCGCGAGTGGCGGCCGAGCGCGGCCATGAGGTGGTGGTGTTCGAAGCCGCCAATCAGGCCGGTGGTCAGGTTCGGCTCACCGCGCAATCGGAACGCCGACGGGAAATGATCAGCATCGTCGAGTGGCGCATGGCCCAGTGCCTGGCACGTGGCGTCAGTTTTCGTTTCAATACCTGGGCCGAGGCCAGCACCGTCCACGACGAAAACCCGGACGTGGTGATCATCGCCACCGGCGGCCTGCCCCATACCGAGATTCTCTCGACAGGCAATGATCTGGTGGTCTCCACCTGGGACATTATTGCCGGGGATGTGAAACCCGGGCGCAATGTCCTGCTGTTCGACGACGCCGGTGATCATGCGGCGCTGCAAGCTGCCGAATTCATCGCCAGAAGTGGCGCAAAAGTCGAAATCATGACGCCGGACCGGACCTTCGCGCCGGAAGTCATGGCAATGAATCTGGTGCCGTACATGCGCTCGCTGCAAGCTTTGGATACCACCTTCACCGTCACCTTCAGGCTGCTCGCAGTCGAGCGCGAGGGGCAGGATCTGCTGGCAACGATAGACAGCGATTACGGCAGTGCGCGCAAGGTCCGACGCGTCGATCAAGTGGTGGTCAACCACGGCACCCGACCGCTGGACGAACTGTATTTCGAATTGAAATCCGCTTCCAGCAACGGCGGTGTGATCGAACATCAGGACCTGATCGTTGGCAACCCACAACAGGTGGTGACCAACCCGGACGGCAGATTTCAGTTGTTCCGCATCGGCGATGCCGTGGCTGCGCGCAACACCCACGCCGCGATCTACGATGCCTTGAGACTGGTGAAGGACTTGTAAACGAACCCAGGTGAAAAACATGCCAAGCGATGAAACACCCTCATGGAAAATTGCCGGGAAAAACGGCATCCAGGGACCGGTTGAAGGCTCTCTTTATTATTCGTCCTCAATGGATGACTGGTTGCCGACGAAGGCTGAAGGCTTCTGGATCAAGCCGCTGTTCGAGGACAGCGAACGCGGCGAAAAAACCATGCTGATGAAAGTCGACCCTGGCGCCCAAGTCGCCAGTCATACCCATGAAGGCGAGCAGGAACAACTGTTCGTTTTGCAAGGCTCCTTCTACGACCAGGACCGCACACTGAACGTCGGCGACTACTGTTGCCGCGCTCCGAACGCGGCACACAGTGCGGGCTCGGTGCAGGGGGCCGTCCTGATGGTGATCTATACACGCCGATGACGGTTTCACCAGGGGCGATTTTTCCAACCGCCTAATCCCTTTCCAGCGTGTAAAGTAGCAGCCATACAATCATATTCAGGAACCGACTATGACCGTGGCCAAATCTTCCTTCGACATCAGTGCAAACTTCGACAGCGGCAACATTGAAGTGCTGGATATCAGCAACCCGCTTCAAGCGCTGCTGGCCATCAAACCTGACACCCGCAGCCCGCACTTCCAGTGGTTCCACTTCAAGGCCAGCGGTCTGCACGTCGGTCAAGAGCACTGGTTTCGCCTGAACAACGCCAGCAAGTCCTCGTACAACAAAGCCTGGGACGGTTATCAGGCTGTTGCGTCGTACGACCACGTCAACTGGTTCCGCGTACCGACTATCTTCGAAGGCGACTGCCTGCGCTTCAGCCTCGAGGCCACCGCTACTCACGCCTGGTTCGCCTATTTCGAACCTTACAGCCGTGGCCGTCATGACTGGCTGATCGAACAGGCACTGACCAAGGCCGGCACCGAGCTGCTGGCGACCGGCAAGAGTGTTGAAGGGCGCGACATTCAGTTGTTGCGCAAAGGTACCGGTGCCGAAGGCCGGCGCAAGGTCTGGATGATCGCTCAGCAACACCCTGGCGAACACATGGCCGAATGGTTCATGGAAGGCGTGATCGAGCGCCTGGAAAAGCACGACGACCCGGTGTTGAACAAACTGCTGGCCAGCGCCGACCTGTACCTGATCCCGAACATGAACCCGGACGGCGCCTTCCACGGTCACCTGCGCACCAACGCCATGGGCCAGGACCTGAACCGTGCCTGGCAGAGCGCCAGCCAGGAGATCAGCCCGGAAGTGCTGTTCGCGCAACAGCAGATGGAAAAATATGGCGTCGACCTGTTCCTCGACATCCATGGCGATGAAGAAATCCCGTACGTGTTCACCGCTGGCTGCGAAGGCAACCCGGGCTTTACGCCGCGCATCGAAAAACTCGAAGAGCATTTCCGCAGCCATCTGAAACACCTGACCAAGGATTTCCAGACCAAGCACGGCTACACCCGCGACGAGCCGGGAAAAGCCAACATGACCCTGGCCTGCAACAGCGTCGGTCAGAAATTCGACTGCCTGTCGTTGACCCTGGAGATGCCGTTCAAGGACAACGACGATGCTCCGAATGCGCTGACAGGCTGGTCCGGCAAGCGCTCCAAGCAATTGGGCAAGGACGTGCTGACCACCGTCGCCGACATGATCGACACCCTGCGCTGATCACCCGAATCCTGTACGTTCGGCTCATGTAGCAGCTGCCGAAGGCTGCGTTCGACAGCGGCTACATGAGCCGAACGCAGGCTGCGCCAGCTGCTACAGGGATCAGCCGCGGTCCTTGCCCCGCAACATGCTGTCCAGCACATCATCGCGCCGCACCCAGCCGTGAAACAACGCCGCCGCCAAATGCAGCAGCACGGTCAAGAACAGCAAATACGCCAAATACCCATGCGCCTTGCGTAAAAACGCAAACACCTGCGCATTGGCCGGCAGGATCGATGGCAACTGGAACGAGTTGCTGAGCATCACCGGATCACCCGCCGCCGAAATCATTGCCCAACCTAGCAACGGCAACACGAACATCAAGGCATACAGCAAGACGTGCGAGGCCTTGGCTGCCAGCGCCTGCCAGCTCGGCAAATCGGCCGGCAACGGCGGTTGTCGGGTGGAAAAGCGCACGAACAAACGCACGATCACCAGCAGCAGAATCGCAATGCCCAACGGTTTGTGCAGATGGATCAACCACTCATGGCGCTCGGACACCGAAGCCACCATCCCCGCACCGATAAACAGCATCGAAATGATCATCAGCGCCATCAGCCAATGCAGCAGCCGCGCCAATGGCGCGAAATGGTTCGGTTGGGCGCTCATTGTTGAGCCTCCTGTTTAGCGGTGGGCAACTGACTGACTTCACTGGTGCGGCGCAAGTAGGAACTGGCGTAACCGGCTGAACGAGCCGCGAGCAACGGGTCGTCGGAACCTTCGATACCACTGGGCAACACGAGCGGGTCGTAGTTGATGTCACGGCACTCGCCATTGAGTTGCGGCTGGGTACGTTCAAGGACCAGCGTGCCGGCGTTCAACACTTTGCGACCATCGGGCCAGGCCTTGCTGGCGTCGTTGACCGGGTCCCCCGGGTTGGCCAGCGTGATCATCAACTGCCAACGCAACGGTCCGGCCGACAAGCGCTGAACCAGGTCTTTCTCCAGAAAATCGCTGCCTTCAGGTGCTGTGGCGCCCGCCGCATCCTGTGCCACCGGCACCATGTTCCAACGCACTGCCTGGCGTTGACCGGCCGCATTCACCAGGTAGAACGCATTGACGCTGTTGTACGTCTCGGTCGCATAACTGGCCGACGGCTTGGCGGTTTTGATCCAGGCCAGGAACGGCGCCGCTTCCGGATGGGAGCCGAAGAATGCCGGGACCGCCGCCGGATCAGGTTTACCGGTGGTGGGAAGCGGCGACTGGGCTTGCTGCAATTGATAGAACGCTTCAGGCGTGCCCACCGGGAACACCGGCATGCTGTTCATCCCGGTGCGCCACTGCTGGCCGTTGGCCTGGGTAAATCGCAACGCCATGCTGCGAATCGGCACGGCGCTGTCAGGCGCGTAAGGATTGCCGGCGGGCAATGCGAACCGCCCGACCACCGGGGTCTGTGCTTCGCTGAACACCTGGGCACTGGAATAATTGCGCGCTTCACTGCTGCTTTCGAAATGGCCGATCACGCACACGCCTTTGGCGTGATTGCGCCGGAAACCCGGGTGCACGCCGTTGTTGGTTTCCAGCACATTGATCAGTTTTTTCGGTGTCAGACGTTGTGGGTCAAAGGTGCCGTTGACGTAGGCAAAGGCCCCGGCCAACGCGGCGACCACCACGGCAATGCCGGTCAGGCGTAACGTCAGGCTTGCGCCACTCAGCGGTGGCCGGGTGGGCCCGGTTGGCGGTGTTGAGCGATCAACCATGAAAGACTCCAGGGCCATCGGCCACAGGGGGAAGGAGCTATGAGACGAACGTCACGTAGGATTATTCCCCCTGAACTGTAGTTTCTTTCAAAGCGTCGCGAGCGACGAATACTCAAACCCCATCAGGCAGGGTTAAAACATGCCTCACGTTTATCGAGAAAAGCCTGCATGCCTTCTTTTTGCCCGGGGGTTGCAAACAACCCATGGAACGCCCTTCGCTCGTGCAACAGGCCTTCGCGTAATCCCGGCTCCAGCGCGCGATCAACCGCTTCGCGCGCTGCCATGGTGGCGGTTTTGGCGAAACCGGCGATGGTCTGCGCCGCCGCCAGGGATTCTTCCAGCAGGTCGGCGGCGGCAATGACTCTCGACACCAGCCCTGCCCGTTCGGCCTCCTGGGCAGACATCGAGCGGCCGGTCAGGATCATGTCCATGGCTTTCGATTTTCCGATCAGGTGCGTGAGACGCTGAGTGGCGCCCATGCCGGGCATCACGCCCAGTTTAATTTCCGGTTGAGCAAATCGCGCCGTATCGGCCGCAAAGATCAAGTCGCACATCATCGCCAACTCGCAGCCGCCACCAAACGCATAACCGGTGACCGCGGCCAGCGTGGGGGTGCGTAACGTGGCAAAGGCTTCCCACCCGGCAAAATAATCCTCGTGGACCATGTCCAGATAGGACTTTTGGCTCATCTCCTTGATGTCGGCACCCGCCGCGAAATAGTCCACGGTACCGGTCAGGACGAAACACCCCACCCCCGGATCCCGATCCAACCGTTGCAGGGTGTCCAGCAATTCGCGCATGACCTCATCGCTCAGGGCGTTCCGGGCTTGCGGGCGGTTCAGACGAATCAAGACGACTCGATCATGATGTTCGATCAATGTGTGCATGGTGACCTCTTTGAAAAATAGTTGAAGGGTTAATAGCCAGCGCTCACGTCAGGAATCCCAGATCGCGCCGTAGGCTGGAATGCCTCGACTCTCCATTTCCTCGACCACTCGCTGAGTCAGTGTCTGGTTGGAAATGCAGATCACGGCCTCTGCACCGAACGCTTGAACCGCGTCATAGGCCAGTTGCACCAGATCGGGTTTGCCGAGCACATCGGTGTCCCAGATCAAGGCGTCGGGCTGGGCCTGAAGAATCTCCTCCACCAGCTCGTCACCGTAGGTTTTTCGTGGATTGCGGGTCGACCAGATCAGATGGATCGGCACTTGCCTTGCGAGCAGATGGGGCAGCACCGGGCCGATACCGCTGCCGGTGGCGACATACACCACCGACTTGAACAGGGTTTCGATGTGCGCCACGCCAGCGGTGGTAATGCCTTTGACCCAGACGTGAGTTGGCATTTGCTCGATGAATTCGCCGGTCCAGTCCCCGGCCCGGGAAATGATCAGC
This sequence comes from Pseudomonas sp. URMO17WK12:I12, assembly GCF_000514395.1. NCBI lineage: Bacteria > Pseudomonadati > Pseudomonadota > Gammaproteobacteria > Pseudomonadales > Pseudomonadaceae > Pseudomonas > Pseudomonas sp. URMO17WK12:I12. The sequence goes on along the minus strand of NZ_AZVV01000015.1, from coordinate 34,435 downwards.
CGAAAACCGGCCTCCCCCGGCGTGGGAATGTTGGCAAACGAATGCCATTCCAACAGCGGGTTGAGACTGATGGCGTTGGACGAACCGGCAAACGGCGTGACATGCCCGAACCGGGCAATGACGGCGTGGGATGAAGTCCTGAGTAACTGCACCGGCACTTTGCGCAAACGCAACCATGGCAACGCAATGCTGAACGTCAGCACCATCAGCATCCAGAAGGGCACCGAGGTGGCCAGCACCTCTTGCAGCGGCACTTGCGGGTTCTGATCACGAGCAAACAGAAGGGTCGAGCCCCAAAACATGACGAGTGCGGCCCAGCCACCGAAGCGGTGAGTTCGCTCGAACCCATTGTGGAAACGCGAACGAATCCACGGATGCGCCATGGTCGCCACCAGTAGCAACACCCCCAACAGCCCTGCATTCACCCAAAGCAGCGCGGTCGAAACGCCACCTTTGCCGTCAATCCAATGCCAACCCAATGAGCCCAGCAACGCCACGAACCAACCCATGGCGGCCAAGGCTCCGCCACTGTGCAGGCCCCCCAAGTGATAGACCTTGGCCAATGAGCGACGAATCATCAGTGGCCAATGGGTGGGGGCCCGGGTGGCCAGCCAGAACAGCAGATTGATGACGTATTGCTGGCGGATCAAAATCGCCATCGACAGATTCGCCACTACCAGCCCCGCCAGCGTTTCAAGGGCAATACCGGTGGATGTCCACCATTGCCCGGCGTTCAATCCATGCACCAGCGCGGCACCATTGAGTATCAGGACCAGTGCCACAAGCCGGTTGTAATGGGAAAACCACGGCAGCGTTCCAAGGCGTCGCCACAGCGCACGCTTGGCGGGTAAACCGCGAGCGGCGCTCATGCGCTCACCCTCGATACAGCGTTGGCATCAAGGTTGGCCTGCTGCGCCTGGGCCAGCAGCCGCCGCTTGTCGACTTTACCCCGTGAAGTCAGGGGAATGTGGTCCACGGCGATGATCAACGAAGGGACGCAATAATAGGCGAGGCGCGCCTCACAGCGACGTCGCGCCGCTTCGATGTCGGTGGACGCAGGGCTGACGAAGGCCACCAGATGACGACTGTCGAGTTTCAGCGTAACCGCTCGCTCGCAGGCGTCGCATGACTCCAGCACCGCCGACACACTGTCGAGCTCAACCCGAAAGCCCCTCACCTTGACCTGATCATCAACGCGTCCCAAGTGTTCGAGCTCGCCCTCCTCCGTCCAGCGCCCCAGGTCGCGAGTCCGAAACATCATCCGGTCCTGACCCAGAAATGGATCGGGTCGATAACGTTCGGCGGTGAGCGCCGCATTCCCCAGGTAACCCGCCGTTACGCAATCCCCGCCCGCCCACATTTCCCCTTGCACCCCAGTGGCACACGGTCGACCGTCTTCATCGAGTACGTATACCGTGTTATTGGGCGTGGGTTTGCCGATGGTCAGGGGCCTTCCGGCCTGATACCGCTGCATGGTGTTGACGATGGTGGTCTCGGTCGGGCCGCAGGCATTGTAAAACGTGCAAAACGACGACCAGTGATCGGCGAGTGGCTGTGGGCACGGCTCGCCGGCAACGGCCACGACCTTGGCCTGTTGGCAACGCGCGGGATCGAGTGTGCCGAGAATCGACGGCGTGGCGATCAGTACGTCGCATTGCTCGGCGGTCTGAGCAATGTCTTTGCCCCGGATCATCAACGTCGCGCCATGGGCCAGGCAACCCAGAATCTCCCACGCGGCCATATCGAAGGCGATGTTCAGCATCTGCCCGACCTTGAACCCAGGCTTCATGCCGAGGTTGCCCGGTTCCGTCAGCAGAATATTGCAGACATTGCGGTGGGTAACCCGAACCCCGTTGGGCTGCCCGGTGGTGCCGGAGGTGAACAACAGGAAGCACAGTAGATCCGGGATCGTTGACGGCGTACCGGCCACGTTCACTTCGTCCGATGAGGTGGTCGGGGCTGTCATGAAATCATCAAGGCATATGCAGTGCTGCGCTGCTGTCAGGGGAATCTGCGACTCAAGATTCGACAGCGTCAGCACAAGACGCGTGGCGGCAACCTCCATGATGTGGCGCAATTGTGTCGTGGGGGTGATCCCCACGTGCTGGGGAATGTAGGCCGCGCTCGCCTTCAATACGGCCAACATGCCCACCAGCATGGGGATCGAGCGTTCCACGAACAGGGCAACGTGATCACCGGGCTTGACGCCCTGGCTGATCAACACGGCAGCCAGTCGATTGGCCTGCCTGTTCAATTCGTTGTAGGTGATGGATTCACCTTGCCAAAGGGCCGCAATACCTTGTGGATGGGTCACGGCTTGCGCTTCGATTGCGTGATGAATCAAGGAGAACGCGGGCTTGACCGTCGGCCCACGGCCCAATGTCTGCCAAAGGTCATGATCCACAGCTGGCGCAGGCATCGGCGAAAAGACCACTGCGGGTTTGAGGGTGATAGCGTGCTCTTGCATGTCAAAAATCTCATCGGGCTCTATGTTCAAGCTCAAGACCGGACGGTGGCGCCGAGCCGACTGACTGGCTGGACGGAATGCCGCTTGCGCTTGTTACGAGGGTTGAGCCACGACGCTTGACGCAATTACAGGATTACAACCAATGAAGAAAAGTCCTACAAAAAACAGTCCGTGGGATTTTCTTTTACGGCAGAGGGAATAACCTGCGTCAGACGGCGTCTTCCTTGTCACTGCCGCCCTTCACTGACTCAGAACCCGCCCTATCCCATGAACGATATCGACGAACAACTCAGAGAAATCATTCCCAGGCTCCGGCGCTTCGCCGTGTCGCTGACGCGCAATCCCAGCAGCGCCGACGATCTGGTGCAGTCGAGTCTGGAACGAGCGCTGTCGAGTTGGGCGGACAAACGCCCCGAAGGCGACTTGCGCGCCTGGCTGTTTTCGATACTGTACCGGCAGTTTCTGGATGCCCACCGCCGTTCCCGGCGCTATGCGCGGATGCTCGAATTCTTTACCGGGCGTGACGACGCACAGCCCTCGGTCGAACGCACGGTGATTGCTCAATCGACGCTGCAAGCCTTCGACCGACTCACCACCGAACAGCGCGCCCTGCTGCTCTGGGTGTCGGTGGAAGGTTTGAGTTATAAAGAGGTCGCCGAGATTCTCGACGTCCCCACCGGCACCGTGATGTCCCGCCTGTCCCGCGCCCGCCAGGCCTTGCGCCAGCTCAGCGACGGCGAAATCATCAGCCCATCTTTGCGGATACTCAAATGATCAGCATGCCCCCGAGCGAGCGTGACCTGCACGCCTACGTCGATCACCAACTCAACGACGCCGACCGACGTCTGGTGGAAACGTATCTGGCCAGCCACCCGGAAACGGCCGCGCAAGTGCGCGCCTGGCAGCACGACGCCCAACAACTGCGCGCAGCCATGAGCGGCGCCCTGCACCACACCGCCAACCCGGACCTCGACCCGGCACTGATTCGCCAGCGTCTCAAACGCCAGTCGCGTCGTCATCTGGCCAGTGCAGCGGTGCTGTTGATTGCCGTCAGCGTCGGTGGGTTGAGCGGCTGGCAAGCGCGCCAAATGACCCTGCCCAGTCCCCCGCTGCCGATGACCGATGCGCTGCAGGCTTACCGGCTGATCGCCCAGCAGGGCATTCTGCCGGCCGACTACACGGTCAGCGACGATGGCGACATGCAGGGCTGGCTCGACCGTTATTTCACCCGCGCCAATCGCCTGCCGGACCTGTCGAGCGCAGGCTTCAAACCGGTCAGCGGCCGTTTGCTCAGCACCGAGCAAGGGCCGGCGGCGATGGTGGTTTACGAGGATCAGGGCGGGCACAAGATCAGCTTCTACGTGCGCCCACCGGGACCGAAAAACATTTTCCTGCCGCGAGGCAGTCGCAGCGATGGCGAGTTGCAGGCCGAATATTGGTCCGGCAGCGGCTACAACTACGCGATGGTCAGCCCGAGCGACACGCCGACGGCGCAGATGCTCAAGCAAACGGAGCAGTTCTGACCACCTAAAGGGATTCGGCGTCGATCACAAAACCTGGCCCCCCCAATCAACGGTAGGAGTGAGCCTGCTCGCGATAGCGGTGGGTCAGTCAACAGCAATGCTGGATGTACCGACCTCATCGCGAGCAGGCTCACCCCTGCAAGGGGTTCAGCGATCTGTTCAGCCCTGCCCAAACACCTGTGAAGGCCGGCGCAGCAGCGGATCGAATGGATTAATCCGCGGCCCGATCATCGCCGCTTCGCGCTTGAGCATCTCCACCACCGTCGGCAATCGATCCGGCCCCAGCCGGTCACTCACCGTCGCCACGCTCAACGCCGCCACCGCCCGCCCCTCTCGATCCAGAATCGGCACCGCCACCCCGGCCATGCCTTGCAGCACACCGGTGTTGCGCCCCGCATACCCCAACGCACGCACGTTCTCGACCTCCGAGCGCAGGAACACTTCGTCGTACAAATGGAAATCCTTGAGTCGCGGCAAGTTGTAGTGGATCACCGTATCGCGCTCCTCCTCCGGCAGGAACGCCAGAATCGCCAGGCTGCCCTGGCCCACGCCCAGCGCCACGCGCCCGCCGATATCGCCGGTGAACGTGCGGATCGGAAACGGCCCTTCGCTGCGGTCCAGGCAGATCGCGTCAAAACCGCTGCGCGCCAGTAAAAACAACGAATCCCCCAACGACGCCGAGAGCCGCAGCAACGACGGCCGCACCAGTTCACGCAGGTTGCCGGTATTGCCCGCTCGCGCCGCCAAGGCAAAAAAATCCAGGCTCAGGCGATAACGTTTGCTGCGTACATCCTGCTCGACCATGCCCTCGTCCATCAGGCTGCGCAACAAACGGTGCGTGGTCGGTTGCGACAAGCCAATGCGCTGCGCCAGTTGTGTCACGCGCTCCCCGCCCTCGACGGTGTCACCGAGGCTGCGCAACACGGCAAACAATCGGGAGACCGCACCGACACCGACTTCATTTTTGTTTTCATTCCGCTCAGTGGAATCTGACATGTGGTTTCTCGACAATAAATTTACTCAATGAATGAAATCGAAAATAATCATCGCTTCAGTGAAATAGGCCATTGAGCCCATCCTAGTCTTCGTCCTAATCTGCGTCCACAGGGGCGATTCGAACAACAGCGGCAGCCGACTCCAGTCGAGCGCCAACGCACCCCGCAAGACCTTTTCGTATCTGCCCATACAAAAAAGCGCGCCTTCGGGTGACGCATAACAATCTCAGGTGGAGCGCAGTCATGGCTTTTGTGCAACTTGAAGGACTCGGCAAACGTTACGGTGAGATCGACGCCGTCGTCGCCACTAACCTCTCGGTAGAGAAAGGCGAGTTCGTGTCCCTGCTCGGTCCGTCCGGGTGCGGCAAAACCACCACCCTGCAAATGATCGCCGGCTTCGTCGAAGTCACCAGCGGTCGCATCCTGCTCGACGGCCGCGACATCACCCACGCCAAACCCGCCAGCCGTGGACTGGGCGTGGTGTTCCAGAGTTACGCGCTGTTCCCGCACATGACCGTCAAGGACAACGTCGCCTTCGGCCTGCGGATGCGCAAAGTGCCCGCCGCCGAGTTGCAGCAACGCGTGGCCCGGGTGTTGAAACTGGTGCGCCTGGATCAACACGCCGAGCGTTATCCCCGCGAGCTTTCCGGTGGTCAGCGCCAGCGTGTGGCACTGGCCCGGGCCTTGGTGATCGAGCCGCCGGTGTTGCTGCTCGACGAGCCGCTGTCCAACCTCGATGCCAACCTGCGCGAAGAGATGCAGTTTGAAATCCGCCGCATCCAGCGCGAAGTCGGGATCACCACGCTGATGGTCACCCACGACCAATCCGAAGCGCTGTCCATCAGCGACCGCGTGGTGGTGATGCAGGCCGGGCGCATCACGCAAATCGACGCGCCCTACACCCTCTACGAACATCCGCGCACCGAGTTCATTTCCGGCTTCGTCGGCAAAGCCAACCTGCTGCCCGGCGAGCGTGACAGTGCCGGCGTGGTGCAGGTGCGCAGTGGCGGCGACCTGACCCTGAGCCTGCGCCCGGAAAAAATAGATCTGCGCGAACAAGATCACGGGCGTCTGCAAGGCAAGATTGCCAGCCGCTTCTTCCTCGGCAGCCAATGGTTATACGGCGTCTCCACGGCCTTGGGTGACATCAGTGTGGTGCGTCGCAACGACGGCTCGACGCCGCTGAACGAAGGCACGGCGGTCGGCCTCGACTGGGATGCAAAGTTGCTGCGGGTGCTGACGGTCGACGAGGTGTCGGCATGAGTACGTTGGCCGCCGTTCGCCAGGGGCGTCAGGGCTACTTGTTGTTGGCACCGGCCCTGGCGTTGTACATCAGCCTGTTGGCCATCCCGCTGCTACTGACGCTGGTGTTGTCGTTCAACGTCTTCGACTACAGCTCGGGGATCAAGAGCGACGCCTACACCCTCAGTCACTACAGCAGCCTGCTGGGCGACCCGTACTTCTACGAAATCTTTCTGCGCACGATGTGGATCAGCGCTCTGACCACCCTGCTGTGCGTGGTGATCGGCGTGCCCGAGGCTTACATCCTCAGCCGCATGGGCGCGCCGTGGCGTTCGATCTTTCTGATCTTGATCCTCACGCCGCTGCTGATTTCGGTGGTGGTGCGCGCGTTCGGCTGGAGCCTGCTGCTCGGCGCCGACGGCCTGGTCAATCAAACCCTGCAAGCCTTCGGCGGTTCGCCGATGAAGCTGTTGTACACGCCGTTTGCGGTGGTGATTGCGCTGGTCCACGTGATGCTGCCGTTCATGATCATTCCGGTCTGGACCTCACTGCAGAAACTCGACCCGGCCGCCGAACAAGCCGCGATGTCCCTCGGCGCCAGTCACTTCACGGTGATGCGCCAGGTGATTCTGCCGCAGATCATGCCCGGCGTTCTTTCCGGCACCTTGATCGTGTTCGGCCTCGCCGCCAGCTCATTTGCGATCCCCGGCCTGCTGGGCGGGCGTCGCCTGAAAATGGTCGCCACGCTGATCTACGACCAGTACCTGTCGGAGCTGAACTGGCCGATGGGCGCGGCGATTGCCGTGGCGCTGCTGGTGCTCAACCTGCTGATCATGCTGTCGTGGAACCGGATGATCGAAGGCCGCTACAAGAAGTCATTGGGATAACTCGTCATGTCCAAGAACGGTCCTTTCGCCCTGCTGTTTCACGCCCTGGTGGTGCTGTTCATGCTCGCGCCGCTGGTGGTGGTCTGCCTCGTCGCGTTCACCCCGGAAAACACCCTGAGCCTGCCGACCACCGAGTTTTCCCTGCGCTGGTTCCGCGCGGTGTTCGAGCGCGCCGACTTTGTCGATGCGTTCTACAACAGTTTGATCCTGGCGTTTTGCGCCGCCAGCCTGGCGACCCTGATTGCGGTGCCGGCGGCGTTGGCAATCACCCGTTTCGAGTTTCCCGGACGGGATTTTTTCAACGGTCTGTTCCTGTCGCCGATCATCATTCCACACCTGGTGCTGGGCGTTGCCTTGCTGCGTCTGTTTGCGCTGATGGGGGTCAACGGCAGCTTCGCCTGGCTGATTTTCGCCCACGTGCTGGTGATCACGCCGTACGTGCTGCGACTGGTGCTGGCGTCGGCCATTGGCCTGGACCGCAGCGCCGAACATGCCGCGCAATCCCTCGGCGCCGGGCGCTTCACGCTGTTCCGGGAAATCACCTTGCCGATGATTCTGCCGGGCGTTGCGGGGGGCTGGTTGCTGGCGTTCATCAACAGCTTTGACGAGGTCACGCTGTCGATTTTCGTTACCTCGCCGGCCACGCAAACCCTGCCGGTGCGCATGTACGTGTACGCCACCGAATCCATCGATCCGATGATGGCGGCGGTGTCGGCCCTGGTGATCGCGCTGACCGCGCTGACGATGATTCTGCTTGATCGGGTCTACGGCCTTGATCGGGTGCTGGTGGGAAAACAATGAGGGCGCCATGGCTTTGCTGAAACGACTGGCCGAGGGCGATCGCCCGGCCGTGAACTTTACCCTCGACGGCCAACCGGCCAGCGCCCTGCTCGGCGACACCGTGCTGACCGCGGTGCTGACCTGCAGCGAGCACCTGCGCGGCAGCGACTTCAGCGCCGAACCCCGCGCCGGGTTCTGCCTGATGGGCGCGTGCCAGGACTGCTGGGTCCGCCTGGGCGACGGCCGACGCGTCCGCGCGTGCTCGACGCTGCTTGAAACCGACCACCACATCACCCGCGAACCGGGGCGCTCGCTATGAACACCGTGTCTATCTGCCGAAACCTCCCCCCCTGTGGGAGCGGGCTTGCCCGCGATGGCGGACTTTCAGCCAACATCGATTTTGAATGTGCGATCGTCATCGCGGGCAAGCCCGCTCCCACAGGGATTTTGTGGCTGTCGGCTAAAGGGTGGTGGGTATGAAGAAGCCTGTGGTCATCATCGGCGCCGGCCCCGCCGGGATTCGGGCGGCGCAGACGCTGGTGGCACATGGCGTTCGCCCGGTGTTGCTGGATGAAGCCGCGCGCGGTGGCGGGCAGATTTATCGGCGTCAGCCGGCCAACTTCAAGCGCTCGGCGGTCAAGTTGTATGGCTTCGAAGCACGCAAGGCCAAGGCGCTGCATCAGACCCTCGACACCCTGCGCGAACAGCTCGACTATCGGCCCGACACCCTGGTGTGGAACGCCGAAGCGGAGGCGCTCGACACGCTGCATGAAGGCCGCGCCGCACGCATTGAGTTCTCCCGCGTGATTGTCGCCACGGGCGCCACCGACCGGATTCTGCCGGTGCAAGGCTGGACGCTGCCAGGCGTCTACAGCCTCGGCGCCGCGCAGATCGCCCTGAAATTCCAGGGCTGCGCCATCGGTGAACGCGTGGTGTTCGCCGGCAGCGGCCCGTTGCTGTACCTGGTCGCGTACCAATACGCCAAGGCCGGTGCGAAGGTGGTCGCGGTACTCGACAGTTCGCCGTTCAGTGCCCAGGTCCGCGCCCTGCCCGGCCTGCTCGCGCAACCGGCCACGCTGGCTAAAGGCATTTATTACCGCAGCTGGCTGAGCGCTCACGGCATCCCGGTGCATCAGGGCGCCACCTTGCAACGCATCGAGGGCGAACACCGCGTGCGGTCGCTGAACTGGTCCAACGCAAAGGGCGAACATCAAATGGCATGCGACGCCGTCGCGTTCGCCCATGGCTTGCGCAGCGAAACCCAACTCGCCGATTTGCTCGGCTGCGAATTTGCCTGGAACCCGCTCAACCGCGCCTGGCTACCGCAACGTGACAGCGCCGGACGCAGCAGTGTCGCCGAGGTGTACCTGGCCGGTGACGGCGCCGGGATCATGGGCGCCGATGCCGCGGAAATGGCCGGTGAACGAGCCGCCTTGGCGGTGCTCGAAGACAGCGGCCACCTGATCGCGCCACAGCGCTGCGTCCAACTCGAGCAATCGCTCACCCGGATAAACACCTTTCGCAAAGGGCTGGAACAGGCCTTCATCTTCCCCGAACACTGGGCAGCCCAAACCGCTGACGAGGTGATGATCTGTCGCTGCGAAGAAGTGCGCGCCGGTGACATTCGTCAGGTTGTGCGCGAGGGCCACTGGGAAATCAACCGGGTCAAAGCCCATTGCCGCGCGGGCATGGGTCGCTGCCAGGGGCGGATGTGCGGCGCCGCCACCGCAGAAATCATTGCCGGTGAGAGTCAGCGTGCCGTGTCGCAGATCGGTCGGCTGCGCGCACAGGCGCCGGTCAAGCCGCTGCCGTTTGGCCTGGAGGTCGAATCGTGATCGAAGTCGATGCGATCATCATCGGCGGCGGCATTGTCGGCGCCTCGGCCGCCCTGTTCCTGAGCAAAGCCGGACGTCGCGTGGCGTTGCTGGAGCGGGACTTTTGCGGCTCGCATTCCAGCGGTGTGAATTATGGCGGCGTGCGGCGTCAGGGTCGACCGCTGTCACAACTGCCCTTGTCGCAACGGGCACACGAGATCTGGGAACAACTGCCCCAGTTGATTGGCATTGACGGTGAATATCAACGCAGTGGTCATTTGAAGCTCGCACGCAGCCTCGACGACTTGCGTGCGTTGCAGGATTACGCCGCCAGCAGCCAGGGTTTCGGCCTCGATTTGCAGCTACTGGATCGCGCTGAATTGCGCGCACGTTTTCCCTGGGTCGGCGACGTCGCCGTGGGTGCTTCGTATTGCCCCGACGACGGTCACGCCAACCCGCGACTGGTCTCACCCGCCTTCGCCCAAGCCGCGCGGCGCCACGGCGCACAGGTGCATGAACAGTGCGCCGTCACTGCGGTGGAGCACGACGGCCAGTGCTTTCGGGTCAGCGCCCACAACGGTCTGGAACTGCACGCGCCATGGCTGCTGAACTGCGCTGGCGCCTGGGCCGACCGCCTCGCCGAACAGTTCGGCGAAGCAGTGCCCATGCACGCCGGGCACCCGGCGATGCTGGTCACCGAGCCGTTGCCACTGGTGATGAACGCCAGCACCGGCGTCGAAGGCGGCGGCATTTATGCCCGTCAGGTCGCTCGCGGTAATTGCGTGCTTGGCGGTGGACAGGGCTTTGCCCTCGACGCGGCCCGCGCACGCCCCGGCCAGCAGGCGGTGATCGAAATCCTGCGCCAGGCCGTCGAGCTTTATCCATTTCTTGAAGGTGCCCAGGCGATTCGCACCTGGAGCGGCACCGAAGGTTATCTGCCCGACCGCCAACCGGTGATCGGCCACAGCAGCACGCAACCCGGTCTGTTGCACGCGTTCGGCTTTGCCGGCGCGGGTTTCCAGATCGGGCCGGCGGTGGGCCAGGCGCTCACCGAGATCATCTGCAACGGCGCCTCGTCGACGTCGCTGGATGCGTTTTCCATCACCCGGTTTCACTCCATTTCCGTAGCTTGATAGAGGAAGGTCGCGCCAATGAATCATTTCAAACGCACTGCACTGCTCGGATTTTCATGCCTGAGCGCCCTGCTCACGGTGACCCAGGCTCACGCCGAGCCGACGCTTTACCTGGGCATGAACGGCGGGACCATGGAGCGGCTGTACGCCGACAAGGTGTTGCCGGTGTTCGAAAAAGCCAACAACGTCAAAGTGGTCATCGTGCCCGGCACCTCCGCCGACATCCTGGCCAAGGTCCAGGCCAGCAAAGGCAACCCGCAGTTGCACGTGATGTTCCTCGACGACGGCATCATGTACCGCGCCATCGCCATGGGCCTGTGCGACAAACTTGAGGACAGCCCGACCCTGGCGCAGATTCCGGCCAAGGGCCGAATCAAGGACCAGGCCGTGGCAGTGAGCCTCGGCGTCACCGGGCTGGCGTACAACACCCGGTTGTTCAAGGAAAAAGGCTGGAGCGCGCCGACGTCGTGGATGGACATGGCCGACCCGCGCTTCAAGGACAAACTGGTGTTCCAGTCGATGGCCTCGTCGACCTTCGGCCTGCACGGTTTCCTGATGTTCAACCGCATTCAGGGCGGCAGCGAAACCGACGTCGAACCGGGCTTCAAGGCCTGGCCGAACACCGTCGGGCGCAACGTGCTGGAATACATTCCGAGCTCGGCGAAAATTTCAGAAATGCTTCAGACCGACGAAGCCGCGCTGTTCCCGTTGACCCCGACTCAAGTCACCGCGCTGAAGCTCAAAGGTATGCCGGTCGAGTACGCGCAACCGAAGGAAGGCGCCGTGGTGCTCAACGTTGCCGAGTGCGCCATCGCCAACAATACCCAGCCGGGACTGGCACAAAAACTCGCCGCGTTCCTGCTGACGCCTGAAGCGCAAGCCGCCGCACTTGAAGACGGCGACCAGATCCCGTCCAACCCGAACACCCCGACCACCGACAAGACGCGCGGCCAGGTCGAGGCGATGAAGCATTACCTGGAAACAGCGATTGCCATCGATTGGGACCAGGTCAACGAACAGCGCCCGGCGTGGAACGCACGCTGGAATCGCAGCATCGAACGCTAGATAACCGCCCCCGCACCCAGCTCGGCAGCCACACGATTGATGTAGCAGCTGTCGAGCTCCAGGGGTCTACCCGATTCGTCCGTCGACATGACTGGATGGGTAATTACCCATCTGGTTACACTACGCCGCCGCTGCTCGGGGAGCCGGCTGACGACTTCGGGGTGACATGACAATGGCCGCTCGACTGCCCAACCGTTCGCGACTGACTCCACGCTTGCCTTCCTTGCGCAGCCTTTTCGGCAAGGCGCTTGCCGCCCCTGCCAGCGGTACGGCGGCCGGTAAAGCCGTCCACGATTACTTCCGCCAGAAAGCCCATGCCCAGGGCTACACCCTCAGTCACAGCCAGCAGCGAGTGATCGACTGCATGGCGCAACACGCCACGGCGCTGCTTGGCGCGTCGACAAAAACGCTTCCCGGTCTCTATTTGCATGGCGCAGTCGGTCGCGGCAAGAGCTGGTTGCTCGACGGCTTTTTCCAGGCGATTGCGGTCGAGGAAAAACAGCGACTGCACTTCCACGAGTTCTTTGCCCGCTTGCATCAGGGCATGTTCACCCACCGCGATCAGCCCGATGCGCTGGCCTTCACCCTCGATGAACTGCTGAGCGACTGCCGGGTGCTGTGTTTCGACGAGTTTCACGTCCATGACATCGGCGATGCGATGCTCATCACGCGGCTGTTCAAGGCGCTGTTTCGTCGCGGCATTCTGCTGCTGGTGACGTCCAATTATCCGCCGGAAGGTTTGCTGCCCAACCCGCTCTACCACGCCCGTTTCAAGCCGGTCATCGACCTGATCCACGCCCGCCTGCAAGTGATGGAAGTCGGGGGCCCGCATGACTACCGCAGTCAGGTCAGATCCCATGCGCAGCAGGTGTTTACCCAAGGCCGGTATGTCTGGCCGGGCAGCGTGACGCAACGGCAGGCGTTGAACCTGCCCGAACGCGTCACCCCGCCGCTGCAATTGGCGGTCGGCACCCGGCACCTTCAAGCGCGGCATTGCGAAGAGCGGACCATCGGGTTCACCTTTGGCGATCTGTGCGATCACCCCACGGCGGTCATGGATTATCTGGAGTTGTGCCGGCGTTTTGATCACTGGATCATCGACGACCTGCCCAACCTCGCCGACTGTTCGATGGCCGCGCAGCAGCGGTTCATCAATCTGATCGACGTTCTATACGATCAGGACAAACACCTGACACTGCTCGGCCAGCAATCGTTGCGCGAAAGCCTGGGCGGCGATGCCATCGACCTGGCGCGCACGCGCAGCCGCTTGGGTCAGTTGCTGGAAGTACGCGCACCGGCCTGACAGACGAGCCTCCTTTACCGCTATCATGTCGCCCATTTCCAGGCCACCGCGCCTTCCCCTGATCAATAGCGAACCCGCCCATGGATACCCTCGCCCAATTGCGCGCCGGCCAATTGACTGGCATCACCCGCCTGGACCTGGCCTGCGGCCTGACAGAGTTCCCTCGGGAAATCTTCGACCTGGCGGACTCGCTGGAGGTGCTCAACCTCAGCGGCAACGCCTTGCGCAGTCTGCCGGATGACCTGCATCGCCTGACCCGGTTACGCGTGCTGTTCTGCTCGGACAACCTGTTCACCGAACTGCCCGCGTGCCTGGGCCAATGCGCCGCGCTGACGATGATCGGCTTCCGCTCCAATGCCATCGAAACGGTCCCCGCCGCCGCGCTGCCGCCGTTGCTGCGCTGGTTGATCCTGACTGACAACCGCATCACTGAACTGCCCACGGAACTGGGCGACCGCCCGAACCTGCAAAAACTCATGCTCGCCGGCAACCGCTTGCAACGCCTGCCCCGCAACCTGAGCCAGTGCCATCGACTCGAGCTGATCCGCATCGCCGCCAATCAGTTCAAGGAACTGCCCGAATGGCTACTGGCCCTGCCCAGCCTGACGTGGCTGGCGTATGCCGGTAATCCGCTGGAAACCGAAGCGGATGCCGCAGCGCTGCAAGCCACTCCGCGGATTCCCTGGGAGCAACTGCACCTGGAGCAGCAATTGGGCGAAGGCGCTTCGGGGGTGATTCATCGGGCCACCTGGGCGCAACCGGAGCAACCGGCCACGCAGGTCGCGGTCAAGCTCTACAAGGGCGAAATGACCAGCGATGGTTCACCCCTGCACGAAATGAACGCCTGCATCACCGCCGGCCTTCACCCGAACCTGATCCGCGTCGAAGGCCGAATCGTCGATCATCCCGAGCAACAAGCCGGGTTGGTCATGCAACTGATCGATCCGAGTTATCGAAACCTGGCCGCGCTGCCAAGCCTGGCGTCCTGCACGCGGGACGTCTACACCGATGACACCCGCTTCAGCGCGGGCGTGGCATTGCGTATCGCCCATGGCGTCGCCTCGGTGGCCAGGCATTTGCACCAGCATGGCATCACCCACGGCGACCTCTACGGCCACAACATCCTGTGGAACGAGGACGGTGATTGCCTGCTGGGGGATTTTGGCGCGGCGTCTTTCCACGCAACCTGCGACAGCCCCGAAAGCCGGGCGCTGCAACGGATCGAGGTGCGGGCATTTGGGGTGTTGCTGGGGGAGTTGCTGGAACGCATCGACTCGGGGTTGAGCGAGGTTGCGCGTGAGGAGCTGGAGGTGTTGCAGGAGCGCTGCTGTCACCCTGAGGTGCTGAAGCGGCCGGGGTTTGGCGAGATTGTGCGGGAACTTCAGGATCGGTGACCGCTGCGGGTCAATCGTCGGAACGCCGCCCGGAGACAGGCTCACTCCTACCTTGGATCTGTGTATGACGCAGACCCGTGCAGGAGTGAGCCTGCTCGCGATAGCGGTATTACTGAAGCAACAAATTACCCAGCCAGACCGACAAACATATCCTGCACATCATCATGGTTGTCGAGGCCTTCCAGGAACGCTTCAACCTCAGCCATCTGCTCATCGCTCAAACCGCTGACCGGATTCTTCGGCTGGTAGCCCAGTTTCGCCGACAACACCGTGAAACCTTGCTCCGGCAGTGCTTTTTGCACCGCGTCCAGGTCCGCAGGTTCGGTCAGGAACAGGGTCGTGCCCTCTTCTTCGCCCGGTTCAAAATCCTGGGCACCGGCTTCAATCGCCGCCATTTCCGGATCGGCATCCGGAGTGTCCGGGGACGCTTCGATCATGCCGACATGGTTGAAGTCCCACGCCACGGAACCGGAAGCGCCCAGTTGGCCCTTACGGAACGCCACGCGGATTTCCGCTACGGTGCGGTTGATGTTGTCGGTCACGCATTCAACGATCAGCGGTACCTGATGCGGGGCAAAGCCTTCGTAAGTCACGCGATGGTATTGCACGGTTTCGCCCAACAGGCCCGCGCCTTTCTTGATCGCGCGATCGAGGGTTTCCTTGGGCATCGAGGCTTTCTTGGCCTGTTCAACCACAAGTCGCAGGTGTGCGTTGGTGGCGGTATCGGCGCCGTTACGCGCAGCAATGGTGATTTCTTTCACCAGTTTGCCGAAGATCTTGCCCTTGGCGTTGGATGCCGCTTCTTTGTGTTTAACCTTCCACTGTGCGCCCATTACTCACTCTCTTGATCTGTGGCGCCGAGACATCTATTGGCCGACGCGTTGCGCAAGTTTATACGGCCTAAAGTTGGCAATCGACCAAAAAATGCGCCGGGTCCACCGGCTTCACCGATCGACATTTTCGCCAGCACTCGTAGGGCGATTCTGAAACAGCGATTTGCGGTGACCATTGAGCGGCGCGGTTTCGTACCCTTCGCGTCCGCAATCCAAGGCAGAAGCGCACTCGATGCACAACGACAAGGAAAGTCTCTACACCCTGACCCTCCTCGACAGCGGTTTAAGCCTGCAGGTGTTGACATTCAGTGGCACCGAAGGCCTGAACCGGCCCTACCGGTTCGACATTGAAGTGATTGGCCTGGCACCGGCGATGAACTTAGACCCGTTGCTGCAACAACCGGCCCTGCTGACGATGGGCGATCGCACCGCTGTTCACGGCATTCTTCACAGCGCCAGCCGTGAACACCGCGGCCCGCATTGCATCGGCTATCACCTGGTGCTGGTGCCTTATATGCAAACCCTCGACCGTCACCGCTGTCGTCGGGTGTTTCATCACCTCAGCGTGCCGGCCATCCTGCGTCAATTGTTCCAGGAGCATGCGCTGCCCGAGGACAGCTATCGTCTGGAACTGGCCACCGTGCACTACCCGCCCCGGCCGTTTTGCATTCAATACGAAGAGTCCGACCTGACACTGATGCAGCGGCTGTGCGAAGAAGAAGGCATCCACTATCACTTCGAACAGCAGTGCAATGGGCATGTGCTGGTACTGGCGGATGACAGCCAGACATTCCCCCAGGAGCCGCTCGTGCTGCCCTTTCAAGAGGATGCGCCCAGCGAGACGTCTTTGCCGGTGATCAGTGAGCTGTCCCAACGTCATAACGCACGTGTCCTGCCCACCCGCCGCGTTGCCAGCAATCGAGGATTTCAGGCATCGGGTGACGGCGCCGCCAACCATACCTTGGCCAAGACATCCCCCTTCACCGGTCGCCCCGCCCCCGAGCAGGCGCACCTCGAGCAACTCAGTCGCCGGTCACTGGAGCGTCTGCGTTGCCAGCATCGACAGATTGAAGGCCAAAGTGATCACGCCGGCTTGCGCAGTGGCAGCATCGTGCAAGTGATGGAACATCCCCTGTCGGGCTTCAACGATCAGTGGCTGATCACCGACGTCCAGCACGGCGGGCAACAGCCTTCAATCCTCGCCGACCAACGTCCCCGTCGCTATAGCAATCAGTTCACCGCCATTCCCTGGTCAACGGAATTCAGGCCCGCGCTCACGCAACCCCGGCCGAGCATTCCAGGCTATCAGAGGGCGTTAGTGCTGGGCGTCGCCGGACAACCGGCAGCGCTGGATGAGCAACATCGAATCCACGTGCGGCTGTGGCCAGCACTGGAAGAGGACGCGGATGAATCCATCGGCCTGTGGCTTCCCGTGGCCCTCGCCACACCGCAAGGCGGGATTGATCCCTCCAGCCTGCCCCTCGCCGGCACCGAAGTGCTCATCAGCTTTCTCGACAGCGACCCGGATCGCCCGGTGTTGTGCGCCACCGTCTTCCACCCGACCAAGCCCCGCGCCGCCTATCCACCGCGCAGCGATGGGCGATTGCTGCTCGATTGGCTGATCAATCGCTAGCCCTTGTCCGCCTTGCCGGCCGCCGCGGCAAACTTGGCCAGGCGTACGTCCAGGTGCCGTGGCCTGCGGCCGTGATCTTCGGCGCGCTCCTTGCGGCGGATGGCGTTGCGCACCATCAGGGAACCGAGGTAACGAATCGGCTCCGGCGGAAAAAACCCTAAAGGACCGTTCACCAATGGTGAACGGGTCCAGGCA
This sequence comes from Pseudomonas sp. URMO17WK12:I12, assembly GCF_000514395.1. Taxonomy (NCBI): domain Bacteria; kingdom Pseudomonadati; phylum Pseudomonadota; class Gammaproteobacteria; order Pseudomonadales; family Pseudomonadaceae; genus Pseudomonas; species Pseudomonas sp. URMO17WK12:I12. Next base: position 17,171 of record NZ_AZVV01000015.1, on the reverse strand, counting down.
TTGTCCAGCCCCAGGACCATCGAGGCCAGAATCTGCCCGCCCATGTGGCACGGGCCAACGCCGCTGCCGGAATAACCGAACCCGTAGAACACATTCCCGCTGGCGCTCATCTGACCAAAGAACGGCAGACCGGTGACCGAACGATCCGACGGACCATTCCAGGTCGCCTCGACCCTGGCGTCGGCAAACGCAGGAAAGAACTCGTTCAGGCTGTCTTTCAACAACCCGGCGTACGGAGACGGCTGATCGAACACCGGCAACATCCGCCCGCCATAGGCGAAGGTGTTGCCGCCCTTGCCGAGCATGATCCGGCCGTCCGGGGTGTTGTGGTAGTAGTGCACGAAAATCCGCGAATCAAGCACGGTGACGCCGCTGGTCAGGCCGATCTCGTCGAGCAGATCGGGGCGCGGCTCGGTGATCAACATGTCGCTGGAGACAATCGCCACGCTGCGCTCGAACTGCGGGAACGCCCGGGCCATCCAGGCGTTCATTGCCAGCACCACCCGGTCTGCGCGAACGGTGCCGTTGCGGGTTTGAATCCCCGCTGGCTTGCCCTCCTCCAACCCGGTCATCGCAGTGTTCTCATGAATGCTCACGCCCAACTGCAACGCCACCCGCCGCAAACCGCGCACCAGTTTCCCGGGTTGCACGCTGGCGGCCGCCGGGGAAAACCAGCCCTCCAGATGCTTGCTGGAACCGGCCATGCGTTGCACGTCGGCGACCGGGCGCTGGGTGAACGAGTTGATGCCGTTGCGCTCCAGCGCGGCAATCACCGCATCGGTCGAGCCACACTGGGCGCGATTGGTCGCGGTGTAGAGCGTGCCATCGAGGCGGTAATCGGCCTCCACGCCATACTGTTCGCAGAAGGTGCCAATCGCGTAAATGCTGCGCTCGGATTCCTTGACCAGACGTACCGCCTCCTCGACACCGAACAGTCGCTCGAGGGTGAAATACTTGGCCGACCACGACAACGCACAACCGCCGTTGCGGCCGCTGGCACCGGCCCCGCAGATGTCGGCCTCGATCAGCACCACATCGAGTTCCGGGTTCTGCTCCTTGAGCATGATCGCCGTCCACAAACCGGTGTAGCCGCCACCGACGATGCACACGTCTGCACGGGTATCGCCGTCCAGCGCCGGGCAAATGTCGGACGTATCAGCCTTTAAGGCCTGGTCCAGCCAAAAGGGTCTCATGGGGAAATCTCCAGTCAGATGCCCACACGCCAGCCTGCCGCCCGTGCAGCAGGCTGCGAGGGACAGGATTCAGGTACGCAGGGGTTTGATCGCCATCGCCCGATTGGGCACGAAGGGATAGTTGGTACGCAGGCCAGCCGGGCGGCTGTTCCAGTGGGGAATCAACACCAGGGCCGAGAACAAGGCGCAACCGGCGAAGACGATGAACACGGTGACCGAGTCGAAGTAGCCCGGCAGCAATCCGCCAAGAATCGCCCCGACCGAACCGCAACCATTGACGAAACCCGCTGCCGTCGCGCCCGCCTTGGCGGTGCCGAAATCAATCGCTGCCGCACCGCTGATCATCGAGTCCGGCCCGTACAGGGTCAGGCCCATGACAAACAACAGCACGACCACCAGCAAGACGCTGCCGGTGTGCAAGGCGCCCATGAACAAGGCCAGGGTCACGGTCAGCGCCAACAGGCTGAGGACGCAGGCCGGCATGCGGCGCGCACCGAACACTTTGTCCGATGCCAGACCCAGCAGGATCGGCCCGAGCAACCCGGCCAGTTCAAACGCGGTCGGGATGATCGCCGCGCCGACCTTGCCCACCGTCGGCATTTGTTCGAACACGATCACCGGGCCCCATAGCAGAATCGCGTAACGCGCCGGTTTCAGCAGAAAGTACGCCAGGCCCAGCACCAGCACCGTGCGGTTGCGCAGGATTTCCTTCAAGGGTTCCAGGATGCTGATCTTGCTTTGCGCGTCAGCCTCTTCGGCGGTCAACTCGGGTTCGATGTCCACCGCCGGCAGGCCGACGTCTTGCGGTGTGTTGCGTTGAAAAATAAAAAACAGCACGGCGACCAGCCCAACCACCGCCGCACTGGAAATGAACGCCGCATGCCAGGTGCCGATCAGCGTATACGCCCACCAGCCCGCAAACGGCGATGCCACTAGCCCACCAAAGGCATAGCAGGAACTCCATAACCCCAGCACCCTGCCGCGCTGTTGCGCGGGGAAGAAACTGCCGAGGTTTTTGCACAGCCCGGACCAGCCGGTGGACTGCGCCAACCCTTGAATCAACATGCAGGTGGCGAAGATCGGCAGTGTCGCGTAAGTGCCCATCACCAGCGCTGCCGCCGCCGAAATCAGTAACCCGCCGAGCACCACGACCCGTGGGCCAAAGCGGTCGGCGAGCATGCCCCAGGTGAACTGCCCGAGGGCGTACGCCGCCAGGTAGATCGCGTCGAGGTTGGCCATGGCCATTTTGTCGAGCATGAAGGTGGGGTCTTCGGCGATCCCCAGTTTGGCCACGGAAAATGCTTTGCGGGTGAAGTAGAAAGCGGCGTAGGCGAGCCAGGTGATCGCGAAGATCTGCACGCGCCAGCGCTTGATGGTGCCGATGGGATTGTTCATTGTGGTTCTGACCTCAGGGTGTGAGTGTGCCGGCAGAATTGGAAGAAAACGCCTGTGTTTTTATTGTTGAGCACTGCGGTATCGCGGATTCCCTGTCGCGATACCGGTCAGATGAGTCCTGCTGTTGCACGCACAGACTCATGGCCACCGCGGCTGTTCGACTGACCAGTCACCGGGGCTGAGGTGGATAAAAACAATTACTGATTAATAAGTGAAATCGATTTATCGTATTTCCAAAATAAGCTCAGCTTGTTACTGGAGGTTTCGATGTCGGTTTCCCACGCCCAACTCAAAGCCTTCCACGCCGTGGCCGTCCACGGAAGCTTTACCAAAGCCGCCGAGCGGCTTTTCCTCACGCAACCGGCGATTTCCGACCAGGTGCGCAAACTCGAGGAGCGCTTCGGTGTGTTGTTGTTTCACCGCAACAAACGCTCGGTGCGCCTGACGGATCTGGGCGAGCGCTTGCTCGCCATCACGCAACGGCTGTTCGTGATCGAGGCCGAAGCCCAGGAGCTTTTGCAGGACTCTCAAGCCTTGCAGACCGGCAGCCTGATCCTCGCGGTGGATGCGCCGGTGCACGTGCTGCCGCAGATCGCGCGGTTCTGCGAACGCTATCCGGGCATCAGCGTGAAGATTGAAACCGGCAACACCGATGAGTCGCTGTTTCGTCTGTTCAACTATCAGGCCGACCTGGCGTTGTTGGGCCGGGATGTCAGTGATGAACGGCTGATCTCGCTGCCATTGCGCAATGACCCGATGGTGGCGTTTGTTTCACGCCATCATCCGTGGGCGGATCGCGAATCGATCTGCCTTGCGGACCTGGATGACACGCCGTTGGTGCTGCGTGAAATCGGTTCGGTGACACGCCAGACGCTGGAAGAGGAAATGGCCCGGGCGGGGTTTCGCATTCGCCCGGCGATTCAGGTGGAAGGACGGGAAGCGGCGCGGGAGGCGGTGGTGGTCGGGATTGGGGTTGGGGTGGTGTCGGCCGCCGAGTTTGGTGCCGACTCAAGGGTTTGCGCGTTGCCGATTACTGATTGCAAACGGCGGCTGACGGAGACGCTGGTGTGCTTGCGTGAGCAGAGTTCGCGGCGGGTGGTGGCGACGTTTCTGGAGATGGTTCGCGAGAGTCTGGTGTAGGCAGGCCCGCGATAGCCGCACCTCGTTTCTAACTGACCGGCGCCAGATCAAAAAACGCCTGAATCAAGCGCAAATCCCGCCGCCGCTCCATGCACCCGATCATGTGCCGGTTAACCAACCCCTCGCCCACAATCGGCACCGCCGCCACCCGTGGGTCATGGCTGACTTCCACCGACGACACCACCCCCACCCCCAACTCCGCCGCCACCGCCTCGGTCACTGCTTCACGACTGTCCAGCTCCAGCAACACCCGTGGACTGACCTTCGCCGAATCGCAGGCCTGATCGAACGTGCGTCGGGTAATCGAACTCGGCTCACGCAACACCATGATCACCTGATCCAGTTCCTTGAGCTTCACGCTGGAAGCTTTCGCCCAACGATGACTTTGCGGCACCAATGCGCAAATCCGCGATTCGCTCAGTGCCTGTAAATGCAGGCCCTTGCGCGGTTCAACCTCGGTCAACACCGCCACGTCGGCGTGCTCGGACAATAACGCCGCCAGGGTTTCCTGGGCATTGCCCAGCCGCAGGTTGACGGTGATGCCGGGGTAGCGCGCGCGCAGACTGGCCAGCATCGGCATGACCATGTGCGGCCCGTCTGCCGCCACTTCAAGCCGTCCGGTCAGCAACTGCCGGTTCGCTTCGAGCATCACCTGTGCCTCTTCCGCCAGGCCGAACATGGCCCGGGTGATCGCGGCCAGTTTGGTGCCCTCCTCCGTCAGCTCCACCCGTCGTGCGGTACGGCGCAACAAGGTGATCTGGTAATGCTCTTCCAGGGCCTTGATGTGCCCGGTCACCGCCGGCTGACTAATGAACAACCGCGCGGCGGCGCGGGTAAAGCTGCCTTCGCGGGCCACGGCATCAAAGGCCCGAAGCTGAAACAGGTTCATGAATAACCCTCACTGATGGCTGGCATAACAACAAACAATTTGATTGATAGCACGGCAAATTGCAATTTATGTCCCGTAGCTTCATCCCATCGAATGCGAGGACACGAGAATGAGTACTGCCGAACCCATCCTGCTTACCCCCGGCCCACTGACCACATCGGCCCGCACCCGTCAGGCGATGATGGTCGACTGGGGTTCATGGGATGACCGCTTCAATCAACTGACCGCCAGCCTGTGCGAGCAACTGCTGGCGATCATCAACGGCGGCACCAGCCACCACTGCGTGCCCCTGCAAGGCAGCGGTACTTTCGCGGTCGAGGCAGCGATCGGCACGCTGGTGCCCCGCAATGGCAAAGTATTGGTGCTGATCAACGGCGCCTACGGCAAACGCCTGGCGAAGATCTGCGAAGTGCTCGGCCGCTCCTTCAGCACCTTCGAAACCGCTGAAGACGAACCGACCACCGCCGCCGACGTCGACCGTCTGCTGCACGCCGACGCCAGCATCACCCACGTCGCACTGATTCACTGCGAAACCAGCACCGGCATCCTCAATCCGCTGCCGGAAATCGCCAACGTCATTGCGCAACACGGCAAGCGCTTGATCATCGACGCCATGAGCTCTTTCGGCGCGCTGCCGGTGGATGCGCAACAGGTGCCGTTCGACGCCCTGATCGCCGCGTCGGGCAAATGCCTGGAAGGCGTACCGGGCATGGGCTTCGTCTTTGCTCGCAAAGAGTCGTTGGCCAACGCTGCCGGCAACTCGCACTCGCTGGCGATGGACCTGTTCGACCAGCACACCTACATGGCCAAGACCGGTCAATGGCGCTTCACCCCGCCGACCCATGTGGTCGCGGCGCTGCACGAAGCCTTGCTGCAATACAACGAAGAAGGTGGCCTGCCGGCGCGGCATCAGCGCTATGCCGACAACTGCAACGTGTTGCTGGAAGACATGGCCCGGCTCGGTCTGCGCAGCTTCCTGCCCGCCGCGATTCAGGCGCCGATCATCGTCACGTTCCACGCGCCGAAAGACCCGCGTTACCAGTTCAAGGAGTTCTACGAACGGGTCAAGGCCAAGGGATTCATCCTCTACCCCGGCAAATTGACTCAGGTTGAAACCTTCCGCGTCGGCTGCATCGGCCACGTCAACCAGGCCGAGATGCACGCGGCCGTGGCGGCGGTTGCCGAAGTCCTGCGCGAGATGGAAGTGTTAGAGATCTGACGCACAACCATCTGCTACACAAATTTGCTCATCATTCCAACAGACAGGATTTGAGACATGAACTACGCAAACCCAACCAAACTCCAGGCCGCCATCCTCGACTGGGCCGGTACCGTCGTTGACTTCGGCTCCTTCGCTCCCACCCAGATTTTCGTCGAAGCCTTCGCCGAGTTCGACGTCCAGGTCTCCATCGAAGAAGCCCGCGGACCGATGGGCATGGGCAAGTGGGACCACATCCGTACCCTGTGCGATCAGCCACAAGTCGCTGAGCGTTATCGCGCCGTGTTCGGCCGCGCACCGACCGACGATGATGTCACCGCTATCTACAAACGCTTCATGCCGCTGCAAATCGAAAAAATCGCCGAACACTCGGCCCTGATTCCGGGCGCACTGGACACCATCGCCACCCTGCGTCAGCAAGGGATCAAGATCGGTTCGTGCTCCGGCTACCCGAAACAGGTCATGGACAAAGTGGTCGAGCTGGCCGCCACCAACGGTTACGTCGCCGACCACGTGGTCGCCACTGACGAAGTCCCCAACGGTCGCCCTTGGCCGGCCCAGGCCCTGGCCAACGTCATTGCGCTGGGCATCGACGACGTCGCCGCCTGCGTGAAGATCGACGACACCGTGCCGGGCATTCTCGAAGGTCGTCGTGCCGGCATGTGGACCGTGGCGCTGATCTGCTCGGGCAACGCGCTGGGCCTGGACTACGAAGGCTATCGCGCCCTCGGCAGCGATAAGCTGGACAGCGAACGCAAGCGCATCCACGCGATGTTCGAAGGCTCGCGTCCGCACTACATGATCGACACCATCACCGACTTGCCGGAAGTAATCGCCGACATCAACAAGCGCCTGGCGAATGGCGAAATGCCGCAAAGCAGTTGATCGCGGTTTTCTGCGCATAAAAAAGCGTCAGCTCCATTACGGAACTGGCGCTTTTTTGATGTCGATCACCTGAACCAGAGCGTTATACGGCACAATCACCCAAGGCAAATCCGCCAAAGCGGATTACAGTTAAGGAACGCCGTCGGTCAAGAACGGTGGTTTCAGACCAGACCTGTGAGGAACACCGTATGCCCTGGAAGAATTCCGAATCACGCTACAGCACCGTATCGATCACGCTGCATTGGTTGATGCTGGTCTTGTTGGCGCTGGTTTATGCCTGTATCGAGTTTCGCGGGATCTTTCCCAAAGGCAGTGGCGGTCGCGCGCTGATTGTTGAATCGCACTTCATGCTGGGCCTGACCGTGTTCGTGCTGGTCTGGCTGCGCTTGTTCGCCCGCAGCCTGGGACCCGCACCGCAGATCTTCCCCGCCTCGCCCAAATGGCAAATTACGTTGGCGAAGTTAATGCACTGGGCGCTGTACATTTTCATGATCGCGATGCCGATTCTCGGGTGGCTGGTCACCAGCGCCAAGGGTAATCAAGTGATGTTTTACGGCTTTGACCTGCCAATGCTGGTTTCGGAAGACAAGGCGCTGGCCAAGCAGATCCAGGAGTGGCATGAACTGGGCGGCACCATTGGCTACTGGCTGATCGGCCTGCACGCTCTGGCCGGGATCTATCACCATTACGTGGTGCGGGATAACACCCTGCTGCGGATGATGCCCAAGCGCGGCTGAACACAGCTGAACGCGATCCTTGTAGCAGCTGGCGAAGCCTGCTGCGACAAGGATGGGGTGGTTACTGAAATCCCCGGCGGCCTTGCAAGCCGCCGGTGTGGATGAAGATCAAGCGTGTACCCTTTTCAAAATGCCCTGCCTCGACTTGCTCCTTGAGCATCAGCAACGCCTTGCCGGTGTACAGCGGCTCTAAAGGCACACCGCTGGCGTGTTCGGCTTGATCGATGAAGTCGAGTAACGACTGATCGACTTTGGCAAAGCCGCCACGGCTGGCGTCCAGCAGTTCGAAGTTACGCTGCGGCACACCGGCCTCTTGCAGTATCGATTCGACCTGTTGCGCAACGCCGTGATCGTCGGGCACCGCCATCGCGCCATACACACTGCGTTCACCCGCCTCGGCCAGCACCAGGCCGGCCAGGGTGGTGCCGGTTCCGCACGCCAGCCACCAGCCGTCGAAGTCGCTCCATCCCAAACGATTCAATTGATCGTCGACCATTGCCTTCAACGTTATGCACCCTCGCGCGCCACGCAGACCGCCGCCCCCTTCTGGCACTGGATACAGGTCGGGGTATTGCGCCTGCCAGGGCTGCCAGAAACCCGGTTCATGCCGCGCCCGGTAGCCGCCGTAGCCCAACCAGTGCAATTGCATGCCCAATGCCTGCAAGTCCTTCACCGTCGGGGTGTCTTGTGGATGGCCACGCAGCAGTCCCACGGTGGTGAAACCAAAGCGTTTACCGGCGGCGGCCAGTGCGTGCAGGTGATTGGAGTGAGCACCGCCCAGGCTGATGATGCCGTTGGCGCCGGCGAGGTTGGCGGCGTTGAGGTGTTCGATGAGCTTGAACCACTTGTTGCCGCTGATTAGCGGGTCGATTTTCTCCAGGCGCAGGATCGCGACTTCGATGCCGGCGGCGGTGAGCCAGTCGAGAGGGAGGGGGTCGAGGGGGGCTTGGGGTAGCCAGTCGCTGGGAGGGAGGAGCATTGGCGGTACGCATTCTGTCAAAAGACAGCAGCGTAGCAGCTGTCGAGCCCCAGCGAGGCTGCGTTCGGCTGCGAAGCAGTCGTAAAACCAACCACCGCGGTGTTCCAGATAAACCGCGGTGAATGGGTTGACGACTGCTTCGCAGCCGAACGCAGCCTCGCTGGGGCTCGACAGCGGCTACGAGGGATGTGACATGGCCTTAGAGTTCGGCGGCGAGGCGCGACCCCTGATTGATCGCCCGCTTGGCATCCAGCTCCGCTGCCACGTCCGCACCACCAATCAAATGCACGCTCTGCCCGGCCGCGACCAACCCGTCCTGCAATTCACGCAGCGGATCCTGCCCGGCACAGATCACGATGTTGTCCACCGGCAGCACTTGCGGCTCGCCGGTTTCGCCGATGCGGATGTGCAGGCCTTCATCGTCGATCTTCAAATACTCGACGCTGTTGAGCATCTGCACCTGCTTGTTCTTGAGCCCCGTGCGGTGAATCCAGCCCGTGGTTTTGCCGAGGCCGTCGCCGACCTTGGATTTCTTGCGTTGCAGCAGGAACACGTCACGCGCCGGTGCATGCGGCTCAGCCTTGATGCCCGCCACACCACCGCGCGCTTCAAGGTGAGTATCGATGCCCCACTCCTTCCAGAACGCTTCGCGGTTCTGACTGGTGGCGACGCCCTGGTGCACGAGAAATTCCGACACGTCGAAACCGATACCGCCCGCGCCGATCACCGCGACACGCTTGCCCACCGGTTTGCGCTCCAGGATCACGTCCAGGTAGCTCAACACCTTGGCGTTTTCCACACCGGGAATCGCCGGGGTCCGTGGCGCGATGCCGGTGGCGAGAATAATCTCGTCGTAACCGCCCTCGACCAGTCGAGCCACGTCGACGCGGGTGTTCAGGCATACCTCGACGTTGGTGGTCTGCAATTTACGGTTGAAATAGCGCAGGGTTTCGAAGAACTCTTCCTTGCCCGGCACGCGCTTGGCGATGTTGAACTGACCGCCGATTTCGCTGGCCGAATCAAACAGCGTCACCTGATGCCCGCGCTCGGCGGCCACCGTCGCAGCGGAAAGCCCGGCAGGACCGGCACCGACCACGGCGATTTTCTTGATCTGCTGCACCGGCAAGTAGTTGAGCTCGGTTTCGTGGCAAGCACGCGGGTTGACCAGGCAACTGGTCAACTTGCCGCCGAAGGTGTGGTCCAGGCACGCCTGGTTGCAACCGATGCAGGTGTTGATTTCATCGGCACGCCCTTCAGCGGCCTTGTTGACGAAGTCCGGGTCGGCGAGAAACGGCCGCGCCATCGACACCATGTCGGCATCGCCTTCGGCCAGAATCTGCTCGGCCACTTCCGGGGTGTTGATGCGGTTGGTAGTGATCAGCGGAATGCTCACCGAGCCACGCAATTTGGCGGTGACTTTGCTGAACGCCGCGCGCGGCACTTTGGTGGCGATGGTCGGGATCCGCGCTTCGTGCCAGCCGATGCCGGTGTTGATGATCGTTGCACCGGCCTGTTCGATGGCCTTGGCCAGGGTGACGATTTCTTCCCAGCTGCTGCCGCCTTCCACGAGGTCGAGCATCGACAGGCGGAAGATAATGATGAAGTTCGGCCCCACCGCTTCACGCACGCGACGAACGATTTCCACCGGCAGGCGCATACGGTTTTCGTAGCTGCCGCCCCAACGGTCGGTGCGGTGGTTGGTGTGGGCAGCGAGGAACTGGTTAATGAAATAACCTTCGGAGCCCATGATCTCGACACCGTCGTATTCGGCGGCTTGCGCCAGTGCCGAACAGGTCACGAAATCGCTGATCTGTTTTTCGATGCCTTCCTCGTCCAGCTCTTTGGGCTTGAACGGGTTGATCGGCGCCTGGATGGCGCTCGGGGCGACCTGTTTCGGGCTGTAGGCATAACGCCCGGCGTGGAGGATCTGCATGCAGATTTTCCCGCCCGCCTCGTGCACGGCGCGCGTCACGATCCGATGCTTGAGCGCTTCTTCCTCGGTGGTCAGCTTGGCTGCACCGGAATACACCCCGCCCTCGTCGTTAGGGCCGATGCCGCCGGTCACCATCAGGCCAACACCGCCGCGCGCACGTTCGGCAAAGTACGCCGCCATACGCTCGAAACCGCCAGGTTTCTCCTCAAGACCGGTGTGCATCGACCCCATCAGGGTGCGGTTGCGCAGCGTGGTAAAACCCAGGTCCAGCGGGGCCAACAGGTGCGGGTAGTGAGCGGCGGCCATTTGTAACTCCACATCGAGCGATCACGGAAAAAGTGCAGGAGCTCTTCGGCTCCCGTCAGTCATGGTGGACAGACTAAGAGTCGCATCGCTGTCACTCAATGACCGAAACTGACAAGTTAATGATCAAAATGCGCAGCCGCCCTTGGCAAGGGCCGACAGGAACCCCGGCCCTGGCCGCAAACCCTGCCATGGGTTTCAGTTGGATTGGAATTCTTAGCACTGGCGATACGTGTACCCGAGGCCTTTCTCACAACATTTACCCAGGTTTAACTCCCGACATAGCCTTGCTGATACTCACGCGGCGTGCAGCCAAATTCACGCTTGAACACCGTGTGCAGGTATTGCGCCGACTTGAAGCCGCAATCCTGGGCAATCTCGGCAATCCCGGACGTCGTGTTTTCCAACCCGGCAGCGGCAGCGGCCAGTTTGAAACGCAGCACTTCATCATGAACGCTGCGCCCCAACTTGCGACGAAAGTGCGACTCAAGAGATGACCGCGACACCCCCACATAATTCGCCACCTGCTCGGTCTTGATGCCTTGGCAAGCGTATTGCCGAATAAAGTGCAGCGCCTGCATGACATACGGGTCGTCGAGAGGTTGGTGCAAGCTGGAAGTCTGCACATTGATCCCTTCCGGCGGCACCAGGATCTGCGTGCCGGTCGAAGGCATGCCACACAGCATCTGGTGCAGCAAACGTGCGGCGGTACGGCCCATGCTGTCGGTACCCTGGATCACCGAACTGAGCGGCACCCGGGTCAGGCTGCGGGTCAGCGGATCGTTATCGATACCAATCAACGCCACCTGTTCCGGCACCGCGATCCCCGCCGTCAAGCAGGCTTGCAGCAGTTGCCGGGCCCGCGCGTCACTGACCGCGATGATGCCAATGGGTTTAGGCAGGCTGTGCAACCAGGCGATCTGCTGCGCGACGGCGCTGTCCCAAAGCGGTGCGCTGGTTTCCAGGCCACGATAAATTTCGGCGGGCAAGCCATCGCGCTGTAGCAGACGGCGGAAGGCACTCTCGCGCTCCTGCGCCCAGCGATTGGTCTGCGCTTCGGGCAGGCTGAAACAGGCAAAACGGGTCAGGCCGGCGTCGATCAGGTGTTTGTAGGCCAGATTGATCAAAGCGAAATTGTCGGTGGCCACATAAGGCATGTGCCGCGGGTAAGCGCGCTCATCCTCATAGGACCCCCCCACAGCCACCACCGGCAGCTTGATCCCCGCCAGCGCCTGACCAATGACCGGGTCGTCGAAGTCGGCGATGATGCCGTCGCCCTGCCAGCGCTCGATACCCTTCAGCCGGCAGAGAAAGTCCTCCTCCAGAAACAAATCCCAGGACGCCCGGGTGCTGCTCAGATAGTTGCCGATCCCGCTGATGATGCCGCGGTCGTAGATCTTGTTTCCATTGAACAACAGGGCGATGCGGTGGCTGGGCGGAACGGTTTTCATTGTTTTTGTCTCCAGGCCGGTCGGCACAGACTAGGCGCGCGGAGGCGGAATCTCAATACTCAAAATCGAACCCGTGTTTGGTGATTTTCGCAATCGGTCAGCGCCGGGGCGGCGTTACTATCAAGGTCAGTCAGGGCCGCTCTCAAATAACAAGGAAATTGCAGATGACCTACTTCCCCGCGGTCGTCCGGGTTCGCCACAGGACCGACCAACTGCTTCAGTCATCAGCGCTTTACGACCGGCTCCACAAGTAACCTCTCCCCCAAAGTGTTTCCCTGTGTCGCACCGCATGACCGCGACTCTCGAGACCGGACTGCTCGCCTGTACGCGCCGGTTCTCTTGTCCGCCATTGCAGTACGTTTCCAGTATCGATGTGCATCTAAACAACAATAAAAGGACATAACCCTATGAAGAACCTGAAAACCGCCCTGCTCGCCAGCTTCCTGGTCATGATCGGCAACTCGGCCATGGCTGACGCACAACACCCGAAAATCGGCTTTTCGATCGATGATCTGCGCCTTGAGCGCTGGTCCCGCGACCGCGACTACTTCACCGCCGCAGCCGAGCAATTGGGCGCCAAGGTTTACGTGCAATCAGCCGATGCCAACGAGCAGCGGCAGATTTCCCAGATCGAAAATCTGATTTCGCGCGGCGTCGACGTGATTGTCATCGTACCGTTCAACGCCACGGTGCTGAACAATGCGGTCTCCGAAGCCAAGAAGGCCGGGGTCAAAGTTCTTTCCTATGACCGCCTGATCCTGAATGCCGACATCGACGCCTACATCTCTTTCGATAACAAGAAGGTCGGCCAGATGCAGGCTGAAGGCGTGGTCAAGGCGCAACCCAAGGGCAATTACTTCTTGCTGGGCGGAGCGCCGACTGACAACAACGCCAAGATCTTGCGTGAAGGCCAGATGGAAGTGCTTCAACCCTTGATCGACAAAGGCGACATCAAGGTGGTGGGTCAACAGTGGGTGAAAGAGTGGAACCCGACCGAGGCGCTGAGCATTGTCGAGAACGCCTTGACCGCCAATAACAACAAGATTGACGGCATCGTTGCGTCCAACGATGCCACCGCCGGGGGGGCGATCCAGGCCCTCGCTGCGCAGAAGCTGGACGGCAAGGTACCGGTCTCCGGCCAGGATGCCGACCTTGCGGCGATTAAACGGGTGATCGCTGGCACCCAGACCATGACCGTCTACAAACCATTGAAACTGTTGGCCTCGGAGGCCGCCAAACTGTCTGTGCAATTGGCGCGCAACGAGAAGCCTACGTACAACTCGCAATATGACAACGGCGCCAAAAAGGTCGACAGCATCCTGCTCAAACCGACGCCTTTGACCAAAGACAACATCAACGTGCTTGAGGACGACGGGTTCTATACAAAAGCGCAGATTGCCGGGCAGTAATCGCCAGGTTTTCGACGCTTGCCTGACAATATTGGGCGGCTGACAGTCAGTCGTCGCAGGCAAGCGTTCGTCGAGAAGATTTCCAATCTTTGCTTTCGTTCGAGAGTTTTCAATGTCTGACTATCTGCTGGAAATGAGAGGCATCGTCAAAGCCTTCGGCGGGGTTCGTGCGCTGAATGGCATCGACATCAAGGTCAAACCGGGCGAGTGCGTGGGCTTGTGTGGAGAGAACGGGGCCGGTAAATCGACCCTGATGAAGGTGCTGTCGGCGGTCTATCCTTGCGACACTTGGGAGGGCGACATTCTTTGGCGTGGCCAGCCACTCAAGGCCTATTCGATCAAAGAGACCGAAGCCGCCGGTATCGTCATCATTCATCAGGAACTGACCCTGGTCCCTGATCTTTCCGTCGCCGAAAACATCTTCATGGGCCACGAACTGACACTGCCGGGTGGACGCATGAATTACCCGGCGATGATCCACCGCGCCGAAGCACTGATGCGTGAGCTGAAGGTGCCGGACATGAACGTCTCCCTCCCTGTGTCGCAGTACGGCGGCGGTTATCAGCAATTGGTGGAAATCGCCAAGGCATTGAACAAGAAGGCGCGCCTGCTGATCCTCGACGAGCCCTCCTCGGCCCTGACCCGTTCGGAAATCGAGGTGTTGCTGGACATCATCCGCGATCTGAAGGCCAAGGGCGTTGCCTGCGTCTACATCTCGCACAAGCTCGACGAAGTGGCGGCGGTCTGCGACACCATCTCGGTCATCCGCGACGGTAAACACATCGCGACCACCGCGATGGCCGATATGGACATTGCGCAGATCATCACCCAAATGGTCGGTCGGGAAATGAGCAACCTCTACCCCAGCGAACCGCACGAGATCGGCGAAGTGCTGTTCGAAGCACGCCACATTACCTGCTACGACGTCGACAACCCCGGCCGCAAACGTGTGGACGACATTTCTTTTGTGTTGAAGCGCGGCGAAATCCTCGGCATCGCCGGACTGGTGGGCGCAGGGCGCACGGAGCTGGTGTCGGCGTTGTTCGGCTCGTATCCCGGTCGCTATGAAGGCGAAGTCTGGCTGGACGGCAAACCCATCGATACCCGCACCCCACTGAAATCGATCAGGGCCGGTTTGTGCATGGTCCCTGAAGATCGCAAACGTCAGGGCATCATCCCGGACCTGGGGGTGGGACAGAACATCACCCTGGCAGTACTCGACAGTTTTTCCCGCATGAGCCGCATCGATGCCGAAGCCGAGCTCAGCAGCATCCAGCAGGAAATCGCCCGGATGCAACTGAAAACCGCGACGCCCTTTTTGCCGATCACCAGCCTCTCCGGCGGGAACCAGCAGAAAGCCGTGCTGGCCAAGATGCTGCTGACCAAACCCCGAGTGTTGATCCTCGATGAACCCACGCGTGGCGTCGATGTCGGCGCCAAATATGAAATCTACAAATTGATGGGTGCGCTCGCGGCCGAAGGCGTAGCGATCATCATGGTGTCGTCGGAACTGGCCGAAGTGCTGGGCGTTTCCGACCGAGTGCTGGTGATTGGTGAAGGCCAGCTGCGCGGTAACTTTATCAACCACGAATTGACCCAGGAGCACGTGCTCGCTGCGGCGCTCAGTCAGCCGAACGGGCATGACAACAACGATCGGAAATCTGCGTAAATGAATCAGGTTAAACAGTTGTTCACCCGCTACAAAATGCTCGCCCTGCTGATTGCCGTGATGATTATCTGGCTGTTTTTCAGCTGGCAAACCGAAGGCGGGTTTCTAACCCCACGCAACCTGTCGAACCTGCTACGGCAGATGTCGATCACCGGGATTCTCGCCTGCGGCATGGTGCTGGTAATCATCAGTGGCGAAATCGACCTGTCGGTGGGCTCGATGCTCGGCCTGCTGGGCGGGGTCGCGGCGATTCTCGATGTGGTTTATCACGTGCCGTTGCCGCTCAACCTTGCGATCGTCGCCCTCTGCGGATTGTTGATCGGCCTGGGCAATGGCTACATGACCGCCTACCTGCGCATCCCCTCCTTCATCGTCGGCCTCGGCGGTATGCTGGCGTTTCGCGGGGTGCTGCTGGGCATTACCGGCGGCACTACCATTGCCCCGGTATCGAGCCAGCTGGTCTACATGGGTCAGGGTTACCTGCCACAACTGGCGGGGATAATTCTCGGCGTGCTGTTGTTTGGCCTGGCCCTGTTCCTCACCTGGCGCCAACGCCTCAACCGCGCCCTGCATGGTTTGTCCATGCACTCGCTGCTGCGCGACAGCATACGTGTGGTACTGATCGGCGTGGTGCTGGCCGGTTTCGTCTACACCCTCAACAGCTACGATGGCATTCCGGTTCCCGTGCTGCTCCTGCTGGTCCTGCTGGGACTGTTCAGTTACGTCACCAGCCAGACCGTGTTCGGCCGCCGCATCTATTCGGTGGGCAGCAACATGGAAGCCACACGCCTGTCCGGCATCAATGTGCAGGCGGTCAAACTGTGGATCTTCGGCATCATGGGCGTCATGTGTGCGCTCGCCGGCCTGGTCAACACCGCCCGCCTCGCGGCCGGCTCACCCTCCGCCGGCAACATGGGTGAGCTGGATGCCATCGCGGCATGCTTCATCGGCGGGACGTCCATGCGGGGTGGCTCTGGCACCGTATATGGTGCGTTGATGGGAGCATTGGTGATCAGCAGCCTGGATAACGGAATGTCGATGCTGGACGTCGACAGCTACTGGCAGATGATCGTCAAGGGCAGCATCTTGGTATTGGCGGTTTGGGTAGATGTCAGTACACGGGCAGGACGTCGCTGACTCTCGTTGTCTTCGCCGTCTGGACGCCCCACTCGCAGGCAAGCCGGCATAAAGCCTGAATAGAGAAACGGCTTTTTCAACCTCGAGGGAGCCCAGGGTATTTGTCAGGTCGTTTGCCGTTCACATCCTCTGTTGTCCAGCATCGCAAACCAGGTGCGTGCGGTGCTCGGGCAACAGCAGGACCAGGGACTCATCCCGCTTGGTCTTGCTTTAAATTCAGTAGGGTTTGCCGCAATAGGCCAGGTCATTCGACCCGGCTTGTTAGCCCATTCGCAGACCACAACCCTTCGCTAAATGACGCACAACAGCTGGCGGACTCAACCCGCCAGCGTCCCCAATTGTCTGTCCGGTATTGTCAATTAACCCAGACGCACTGGACGAACAGACGCTACTGACGTCGATCACCACCCACCAGAATACGCGACTGGCGCACCGCTATGAGCAGCATAAAAAATGGGCAGCACAGGCTGCCCACACAAAAAAAAAAGCGGACAGCCTGGGCTGTCCGCAAATATGCGCACATAGAGAGGAGCTTATCGCAACAGCGTTAGAACACCGACTGAATTTTCAGGCCGGCCACCAGCGCGTTATCGACTTCATCAACACCGCCCGGGTGAGTGATGTATTGCAGGTTAGGACGCACGGTCAGCCAGTTGGTAACGTGGAAGCCGTAGTTGATTTCGTAGTTGTACTCGGTGGTCCGCAGTGGCGAGAACAGTGGGTTCTCGTAATCAGTGACATTGTTCGCCGCGTTCACCAGCTCGGCGTTTTTCTTCACGTCATCGTTGACGTGGGTGCGGGCGAAACCGATACCCATGTCATCTTTAGGACG